>JBBPIN010000004.1:0-115884 GCA_038040285.1 Actinomycetota bacterium | reverse complement strand
GCCGCTCGAACGCGAGGTCCGCCTCGGCGGGCGTTTCGCGGGCCGGTGCGACAAGAGTTTGCTCCACGTCCTCACTACGTGCGAACGGGCGTTTCATCACAGCGAGTATCGACGCCTATGGGCCCTTCGATAGCGATGGGATGCGCCTGAGAGCTAGGCGGCTTCGCGCAGCGGGGCCGCGACGGCGTCTATCTCGGCCGTTACCGCCTCGGCTTCTTGGTCGCCGCGGGCACTCGCCACCGCCGCCTCGATCGAGGCGGCGGTGATCTCGACCAGCCGATGCAGCTCGCCCTTGGAGATCGCCAGGGGAGGCATCAGCACGATCACGTCGCCCAGCGGCCGGATGATCGCGCCGCGTCGGCGAGCTTCCCGGGCGACCCGGTGGCCGACCCGCAGCGCCGGATCGTGGTCGCCGACGTCGATCCCGACCATCAGGCCCCGCCCACGTACCTCGGCGACCTCGTCCATCTCGGCCACCTCCTCGAGCAGGTCGTGCAGCAGCCGGATCTTCGGTTGCAGTCGCAGCAAAGTCTTCTCGCGCTCGAAGGCGTGCAGATTGGCGAGCGCTGCCGCGCAGGCGAGCGGGTTACCGGTGTAGGTGTGGCCGTGAAAGAAGGTGCGGAATTGCTCGTGGGCGCCGAGAAAACCCTCGTAGATCCGCTCCGTTGTCAGCGTCGCGGCGAGCGGCAGATAGCCGCCGGTCAGGCCCTTGGCGAGACAGAGGAAGTCGGGCGCTACGCGCTCCTGCTCGCAGGCGAACATCGTCCCGGTGCGCCCGAAGCCGGTCGCCACCTCGTCGCAGATCATCAGCACCCCGTGGCGGTCGCACAGCTCGCGCACCGCTCGCAGATAGCCGGGCGGGTGGACGAGCATCCCCGCAGCGCCCTGGACCAGGGGCTCGACGATCACCGCGGCGATCTCCTCCTGGTGGGCGGCGAGGATCCGCGCCATGTCGGCCGCATCGCCGGGCTCGGCCGCGTGGGAGCCGAACAGCAGCGGCCGGTAGGCGGCGTGGAAGAGATCGATCCCACTGACCGAGACGGAGCCGATCGTGTCGCCGTGGTAGGCGTCGCGCAGGCGCACGAACGAGGTGCGGCGAACGTGCTGGCCGCCGCGCTGGCGCCAGTACTGGAAGGCCATCTTCAGCGCCACCTCGACCGCGGTCGAGCCGGAGTCGGAGTAGAAGACCCTGCTCAGCTCACCGGGGGCGAGATCGGCCAGGCGCGCGGCCAGCTCGGCCGCGCCCGGGTGCGTGAGCCCGAGCATCGTCGAATGGGCGACCTTGGCCAGCTGGTCACGGAGCGCGCGGTCGATGAGGGGGTGGCGATGGCCGTGGACGTTGCACCACAACGAGGAGACGCCGTCGATGTAGCGGCGCCCGTCGGCGTCGATCAGGTCAGTGCCGTCGGCCCGCTCGATGACCAGCGGCTCCTCCTCGCACCAGTCGCGCTGCTGGGTGAAGGGATGCCAAAGGTGGTCGTGGTCGAGTAGCGGGGTGGCTGACATCGCCGTCGCCAAAGCTAGATGTCCGAGCGGCGGCAAACTCGGACTGAGGTCAAAGGTCCAGCTCGCGTTCGACCAGCCGTCCCGAGTGCCGGCGGTGCAGTGTGACTTGCATCACACACGCAACTATTGCCGTCGCGCAACGGTTGCGTTTGTGCAACTATTGTGGTGATGGAACCTGTGGCGGGAGCGAAGACAGAGGAAGCACTTGCGGAGACGACGCCGGAGATCCGTGCCACCGCGGCACAGCTCGCGGCGATGCTCACCCACGTCTTCCTCCACGACCAGGGCGAACAGCTGCAGGCAATCGAGGAGAGCGGGCTGACGATCACCCAATGCAAGGCGCTGCTGACGCTGGCCGGGCCCGGCGAGAACGCCGAGCCCCGCCAGATCACCGAGATCGCCGAGCGGCTCGGCCTCTCGCTGCCGGCGATGAGCCGTGCCGTCGACGGCCTGGTCCGCAAGCGGCTCGTTACCCGCGTTGAGGACGAACAGGACCGCCGCGTCCGCCGCGTCGCGATCACCGCCAAGGGCGAACGCCTGGGCGCGAAGCTGGTCTCCCTGCGTCTCGCCAGTCTCGAAACTTTCGTCTCCACCCTCACCGCCGCACAGCGCCGCAAGCTCGACGCGGCGCTCGCCTCGCTGCTCGAGCGCGACGAGATCGCAGCGACCTATTCCGATCTGAAAAAGGCCACCTCTTGATGTCCCGTCATCGCACCCGGCTGATAACCGACGCCAACCGCAAGTGGTGGACGCTCGGCGCGATGTGCTTCGCGCTGTTCATGATCATGCTCGACAACACGGTCGTGAACGTCGCGCTGCCCTCGATCCAGCGCGATCTCGGCGCCTCGATCTCGGGGCTGGAATGGACGATCAACGGCTACACGCTTTCCTTCGCCGTCCTGCTGGCAACGGGGGGGCGCCTCGGCGACATCTTCGGCCGCCGGCGCATGTTCATCGCCGGCGTCGTCATCTTCACACTCTCCTCCGCCACCGCCGGCTTCGCCCCCGACACCCTCTCCCTGGTCATCAGCCGAGTCGCCCAGGGCGTCGGCGGGGCACTGATGATGCCCGGCACCCTGTCGATCATCACCGATGCCTTCCCCGCCGAAGAGCGCGGCAAGGCGATCGGGACCTGGGCCGGCGTCTCGGCCCTGGCGCTTGCGATCGGCCCGGTGCTTGGCGGCTTTCTCACCGAGCACGTCTCCTGGCGAGCGATCTTCTTCATCAACCTGCCGGTTTGGGGTGGGCACGGTCCTGGCGGCGCTGTTCGCGGTCCGCGAGTCGCGCGATGAAACCGTCGGGCACGAGGTGGACTACGCCGGCGTCGTGGTTCTCACCGCCGGCCTCACGGCGCTGGTCCTGGCGCTGGTCGAGGGCAACAGCTGGGGCTGGGGCTCGCCGCAGGTCGTCTCGCTGATCGCCGGCTCGGTCGTCCTGCTCGTTGCCTTCGTCGCCGTCGAGCTTCGCGTCAGAGCCCCGATGGTCGAGTTCAGCCTCTTCGCCAACCGCAACTTCATCGGCGCCGTCTCGGTTGCCTTCATCGTCACCTTCGCGATGCTGGGGATGTTCTTCTTCCTCGCCATGTACATGCAGAACATCCTCGGCTACTCCCCGCTCGAAGCTGGCGTCCGCTTCCTGCCCACCACGCTGGTGATCATGGCCGTGGCGCCGATCTCCGGCCGGCTGTCCGATCGCATCGGCCCGCGCTGGCCGATCACCGTCGGCCTGAGCCTGACCGCGTTGTCGCTCTACATGTTCACCCAGATCACCGCCGGTACCACCTATACGGACCTGCTGCCCGCCTTCATGCTGATGGGGACCGGGGTGGCGCTGACGATGTCGCCGATGTCGACCGCCGCGATGAACGCCGTGCCGGTCGCCAAGGCCGGCATCGCCTCCGGCGTGCTGTCGATGTTCCGGATGATCGGCGGCACCTTCGGGGTGGCGGCGATCGGCGCCCTGTTCCAGGCCGATGCCCGCTCCCGCGTCGACGACCTGTTGTCGAATAGCTCATTCAGCGCAGCGCAGCGCTCCGATATCGCGCACGGGATCGTCAGCGGCCAGCCGGCGGGCGCGGTGCACCTCAACCACACGCAGGCAACTCAGCTAACGCACGACATATTCATCTACGCCCTCAGCCACGCGATGCGCTTGTCCACGGCAGTCGCGGTCCTCGGCGTGATCATCGGTTTCACGCTGATCCGGTCGCGCAAGGCGCACCCCGCTCCGCAGGCCGAGCCCGCGGCGGCCGCCGGAACTCCCGCGGCCGAGGTCGCGGCCATCCAGGCCGACGGCTAGCGATCGATCGCGACCGGGGACGGCGGCCAGGTCTCGGGGCTCGCGAGGTCGAGCTGCGGGAGGACGGCAACCGGCGTCCCGCCCAACGCCTCCAGGGTCTCGCGGTTGGAGTGCTGGACTTGGTCGGGTTGCTCGGGCCAGGGCGTGAGTACGACGCTGGCTACGACGAGGCCGGCGGCGCGCGCCGCCTCCAGGGTCAGCAGCGTGTGGTTGATCGTCCCCAGGCCAGGCGGGGCGGCGACGACCAGCGGCAGCGCAAGCTCACGCGCCAGGTCGCGCACCAGGTAGCCGGTCGCGAGGGGGACCATCAGACCGCCAACCCCCTCGCAGACCAGGACGTCGGCGTCCGCCTCCACTCGCCGGGCAGCCCTAAGCAGCCGCGGTGGCTCGATCCGTTCCCCGGCCATCTCCGCGGCCAGGTGCGGCGAGGCCGATGGGTCGTAGCGGTAGGGAGCGATCCCATCATCCGACTGCGCGCTGCCAGAGGCCCGCCGCAGCAGCTCGTGGTCTGCCTCGCCCGGCTCGGACAGGCCGGTCACCGCTGGCTTGAAGACCGCGACGTTCTGGCCGTCGGCGGCGAGCGATCGTGCGATTACCGCCGCGACCACCGTCTTTCCGACCTCGGTGCCGGTGCCGGTTACGAAGAAGCCGCGCAAGGCGGTCGGCGCCCCGCCTCTAGGCTGCTTCTTCGAGCCACGGGGCGGTCTCGCGGCGCTCTGGCTCGACCCACTGGTCCTCGTCCCACTCCTCCAGCGCATCCGGTGCCGGCCCCGTCAATAGACCGATCTCGCGGGCGGCGTCGCCGAGCACCTTTGCCGCCCGAACCAACTCGGAGCTGCGGTGGGTCGCCATCGTCGCGAGGCGCAGGCGTGACGTTCCCTCGGGCACAGTGGGAGGCCGGATCCCCTGCGCGAACACGCCCCGCTCCAGCGCCAGCTCGGAGAGCTGCACCGTTACCTCCGGGTCCCCGATCATCACCGGGACGATCTGGGTCTCCGAGGGCGCAAGCGGGAGGCCCTCGGCGAGCAGCGCCTCGCGCATCATCTTTGCGTTCGCCTGCAGCCGCTCGACGCGATGGGGATTGGATGTGAGCACCTCCAACGCCGCGTCGGCAGCGGCCACGGTCGGCGGCGGCGGCGCGGTGGAGAAGATGAACGGCCGCGCGACGTTGATCAGGTAGTCGACCAGCACGCGACTGCCGCAAACGTAGGCGCCGTAGCTGCCGAGCGCCTTTCCGAGCGTGCCGACCACGACGTCGACTTGGTCAGAGAGCCCCGCCGCGGCGACCGACCCCCGGCCGCCCGGCCCGATCGCCCCGGTGGCGTGCGCCTCGTCGACCATCAGCCGGCAGTCGTAGCGGTGGGCGAGGCGCACCAATCCCTCGATCGGCGCCACGTCGCCGTCCATCGAGAAGACCCCGTCGGTGACGATCAACGATCCGCGCCCTTCAGCCTTTCGCAGCCCCCACTCGAGGTGATCGAGGTCGGCGTGGCGGTAGGCGAAGGTCTCGGCGCGCGAGAGGCGACAGCCGTCGATGATGCTCGCGTGGTTGAGCTGGTCGGAGAAGACGACCTCGCCATTGCGCGCCAGCGCGGCGATCGCCCCGATATTGGCGAGGTAACCGGAGCCGAACAGCAGCGCGGCCTCGTGGTCCTTGAAGGCGGCGAGACGCTCCTCGAGGCGGCGGTGCAGCTTCATGTTGCCGGAGATCAGGCGCGAGGCGCCGGCGCCGACGCCCCACCGCAACGCCGCCTCGGCCGCCGCCTCGCGGACGCGGGGATGGTCGGCGAGCCCGAGGTAGTTGTTCGAGCAGAGCAGCAGCACCGGGCGCCCGTCGAGCAGCACCCTGGGCCCCTGCGGGCCGCTGATCATCCTCAACCGCCGGTGCAGGCCGCGCTCGCGCAGCTCATCCAGCCGGTCGGCCAGATCGCTCACTAGTCGCCCCACCCCGCGGGCTGCTCGGCCGCCTCGCTTGGGTAGGGGGGCGGCTTGCGCTTGGTCTTGATCACCCGCAGCTGGGTCGAGGGGTCCCAGAAGTTGGCGTCGGCCTGACTGTCGATCAGCTCGTCGATCGGCGTATCCGGGGACTCGCCGTCGAGCCAGCCCGAGCGGTTGTCGGGTCGCGGGTTGGCTCCATTGTCGGGCTGGCGCTTGGTGTTCAGGCCCAGCTCCTCAAACATGCCGCGGTCCTCCTCCGGCTCCGCCCCCAGCGTGGTGAGGAAGTTGCCCATCATCACTCCGTTGAGGCCGGCCTTCACGGCAAGCGGCTGAAGCTCGCCGAGGTTCTCGACCCGCCCCCCGCAGAGCCGGAACAGGGCGCCGGGGATGATCAGCCGGAAGATCGCCACCCACTTGACGACCTCCCAGGGGTCCATCAGCGGGCGCTCGCCGAACTTCGTCCCCGACCGCGGGTTGAGCAGGTTGATCGGCACCGAAGTTGGGTTGATCTCCGACAGCTCGAACGCCATCTCGACCCGTTGGTGGGGGGTCTCGCCGAGGTTGAGGATGCCGCCCACGCAGGTTTCCAACCCCGCCTCCTTGACCGCCTGAATCGTCCGCAGGCGACCCTCGTAGCGGACCGTCGTCGAGACCTCCGGGTAATGCGAGCGCGAGGACTCGACGTTGTGGTGGACACGCTGAATCCCGGCCTCGCGCAGCTTCTTGGCGCGATCGACCGACATGTGCCCGATCGAGGCGCAGCGCTTCAGGTTGGTCTGCTCGGAGACCAGCTTCGCTCCCGCAACCACCTTCTCGAAGTCGCGCTTCGAGAGTCCCTGGCCCTGGGTGACCATGCAGAAGCGATGCGCGCCCGCTGCCTCCGCCGCCCGTGCGTGCTCGAGCATCTGCTCCGGCTCCATCATCGCGTGCATCGGCGTGTCGGCTTCCGCGTAGCGCGACTGGGCGCAGAACCCGCAGTCTTCGGCGCAGCCGCCGGACTTGGCGTTGACCAGCGAGCACATGTCGGTCGAGTCGCCGAAGTTCTCGCGCCGGACCTCCCATGCCCGCTCGACGAGCGCCATGATCTCGTCGCGGTCAGTTTGCTCACCGAGCCGCAGCGCCTCGTCGAAGGTGATCAGAGCTGGCATGGAGGGTGGGGGAGAGTCGGCGCAAGGCTACGAGCGCCCCCGGACGGCGCGGCGACGCCTGCCAAACGCCCGCTGCCGCCCACGCCAACTGACCGGCGCGTCAACGCAACCCCGGCCACTAGCGTGTGTTGGCGGGGTTGAGGAGTGGGGATTTGGCGTTTATTTCGGGAGGACAGATGAAAGTCAAGCTGGCGATTGCGACCGCCGCCGCGGCGGGCGTCGCGTTGGTCCTTGCACTGGAGCTCGGCGGCCACCACGCCGCCTCCGCGGTCGCGCGGTCGCCGCAGCAGCAGCCACCGCGGCCAAACGTGCTTGTGATCGAGACTGACGACCAGACGCAGGCTTCGATGCCTGTGATGCCCAACACGCAGCAGCTGATCGGCGGCCAGGGCACGACCTTCGCCAACAACTTCGTCAACTACTCGCTCTGCTGCCCCTCGCGAGCCACCTTCCTCACCGGTCAGTACTCGCACAACACCGGCGTGCGCGACAACCAGCCCCCCAACGGTGGGTTCGACAAGCTGAACTCGAACAACACCCTGCCGCTGTGGTTGCAGGGCGCCGGCTACTACACGGGCCTGATCGGCAAGTACCTGAACGGATACGAGGCGCACAAGGCCGACCCCGGCGGCCCCCTGATCCCCCCGGGCTGGAGCGAGTTCCACGGCTCCACGGTGACCTACGACTACTACGGCTACCAGCTCAACGAGAGTGGGGTGCTGAATACCTACGGGTCGCTGAACGACAACCCCGACAACCCCCCCGACCCAAGCCTCTACTCCACCGACGTCTATACGGCCAAGGCGGTCGACTTCATCAATCGCCGCGCGCCCTCCAACCAGCCGTTCTTCCTCTGGCTCACCTACCTGGCGCCGCACGGGGGTGGGCCCAACCCACCGGGCGGCAATCACTGCGAGGGCACCGCCAAGCCGGCGCCGCGCGATCTGCACGCCAACGACTCGACCCCGCTGCCGCAGCCGCCCTCCTTCAACGAGGCCGATGTCTCCGACAAGCCGCCCAACATCAGCAGTCGCAACCTCGACGCGGCAGACATCGCCGACATCACGCGCTTCTATCGCTGTCGGCTCTCCTCGCTGCTCGCCGAGGATGCCGGGGTGAAGCAGCTGATCGACACTCTCAGCGCCAGCGGCGAGCTCGACAACACGCTGGTGGTCTTCACCTCCGACAACGGGTTCATGCACGGGGAGCACCGGGTCAAGTCGGGCAAGGTCGTGCCCTACGAGGAGTCGATCCGGGTGCCCTTGCTGATCCGCGGACCAGGGTTCAGCGGAGGCAGGACCGTTCGCGACCTGTCGATCAACGCCGACCTCGCGCCGACGATCCTGCAGGCGACCGGCGCTCAGGCGGGACTGCGCGTGGACGGAATGCCGCTGCAGGGCATGGCCGCAAAGCCGGGCCGCGAGCTGGGACGCGAGCTGTCGATCGAGGGCGGCGGATACGAGGGTGTGCGGACCGCGCGCTACATCTACATCGAGTACACCGGCGGCCAGAACAACGGCTTCACGGAGCTCTACGACCTCCAGGCCGATCCCTACGAGCTCCAGAACGTCGCCTCGAGTCCCGCCTACGCGGCGGTGCGCTCGGCGCTGGCCGCGCGGCTGGCCAATGTGCGCAGCTGCTCGGGAGACGCCTGCCGGGCTCTGCCCGGCCTGAGGGTGAAGCTGCGCAAGCGCAAGGGCCCGCACGGCTGCGCGCGACGGCCGGTGAAGGCGCGAGTCAAGGGAACCGACCGCTCCAACGTCGCGCAGGCCGAGTTCTTCGTCAACGGCAGGCATTTCGCGACCGACCGCAGGCGCCCCTTCCTGCGCAAGCTGCCCTACGGCAAGCTGAAGCGCAAGAGGCACTCGACGGTGAGGCTGCTCGTGGACCTGCTCGATGGCCGCGAGATGACGATCGACCAGCACGTGCGCGCCTGCCGCTGACTCTCGCTATCCCCACAGAACCGAGATCGGGGCGGCGATGATCTGTGCGTCGAGTTCATATAGGCGCGGGCCCGTGTGGAAAACGACACCGCCCACAAAGCGGTCGCCGAGCTCATCGCGCAGCCAGATCAGATGTTTCGCGTCGTCGCGCGCGGTCGGGGCGGCATCGGCCTTGATCTCAATGCCGATCAGACGCTGCCCGGCGAGTTCGGCGACCAAATCAATCTCGTGGCGGCCCTGGGCAGTGCGGAGGTGATGGAGGCGCGGCCGCGTCGCCGAGAGGGCGAGCTCGGGACGTAGCTGCGCGGCCACGAACGTGTCGAGAACGCGTCCGAGTAGGTCACCGTCGCGGATTACCCCCTCTTCGTCGGCACGCAGCGCGGTGGCAATCAGGGCCGGGTCGATCAGATACCGCTTTGGCTGGCGAATGAGTCGTTTGAGGCGGTTCGATGTCCAGGCAGGGACCTGCTCAGCGATGAGCAGACTGATGAGCAATTGTTCGTAGGTACCGGCCGTACCCTTGTTTACCTGGGCGGCCTCGTAGATCGTCTTGTGGTCAGCGACGCCGGCGGAGTTCAGCGCATAGGCCTCGAAGTAGCGACGCAGGCGCTGCGTGTCGCGACGCTTCGTGGATGTCTCCTCAAGTTGTTCGACGTCGTGGGTGAGGAGATCATCGATATAGCTCTCAAGCCAGGCCTGGCGTGCCCGACCCGTGAGGCGGAGAGCAGGGTCGGGAAAGCCGCTGCGCAGGGCGAGGTCCACATAGCCACGTAGGTCCGGAACGTCTGCGGGGACGGTCAGTGTTTTCCCGTCCGCGACCTTGTCGAAGAACGTTGGACCGTCGACTCGGCCAAGTTGCTCGCGGACCGTCATTGGATACATCGCCAAGCGCACGAGCCGGCCAGTGCCGGGCCAGACCTCGTTTTCCAGCTCGGCGCGGACGGAGCCTGTTAGGAAGAAGCGGCCTGCGCGAGGATCGGCTTCGACAGCTCGTCTCACTGCTCCGAACACGCGCGGTACGACTTGCCATTCGTCGAGGAGCACCGGCTCAGTTAGGCCTCGGAGGGCCGTGTCTGGGTCCGCGACGAATGCGGCGGCTTCGGCTTCTCTATCGAGCCTGATTACCGTTGCGGCTCGGCGGCCGCTCGTTGTCGTTTTTCCCGTAGCCCGAGGGCCAACCACCATCAACGCCGGCAGCTGGGAGAGAAGGTCTTCGACAAGCGGATCCACGATTCGCTGCTTGTAGGAGACGTTATTAGCCATCTGACGCAAATAAACGTAGCCTTTTCACGCGGTAAATAATAGCCACCAAACGCACGAAATAGTAGCCATTTGACGCACCCCATCCAAAGACTGGGTGCCGCCCAGCCATAGACTCGGCGGCCGGGTGAGCAGTAGGAGGATTCGCAGGCGGCGGGCCGCGGCCGCGGTTGTGCTCGGCGCCCTGGCGGCGGCGATCGGGGTGCACGCGACGCTCGACGACGGCGGCGAGTCGGGCACGACCGGGCCCGACGCCGGCGATCTGAGCATCGGCCAGCTGGCAGGGGAGCGATTGGTCGCCGGCTTCGCGGCCCGCAAGCCGCCCCCCGAACTGCGCCGCATGATCCGCCATGGCGGGCTCGCCGGCGTGGTGCTGTTCTCGAACAACTTCAGCAGCGGCGCCGAGGCCCGCCACTTGATTCGCGCCTTGCAGTCGATCCGCCGCCCGCCGGGGTTGCGCGATCCGCTGCTGGTGATGGTCGACCAGGAGGGCGGCCAGGTGAAGCGCCTGCCCGGCGCACCGCAGGCCTCGGCTCGCGAGATGGGGCGCCGCGGAGCCTCCTACAACAGCCAACAGGGACGGCTGACGGCGCGCAACCTGACCGGCGCCGGAGTCAACGTCGATCTGGCGCCGGTTCTCGACGTCGGGCGCGCCGGCGGGGCGATCGGCGAGGAGAGCCGCAGCTTTGGCGCCACCGCCTCCAAAGTCTCCGAGACCGCGGTCCCATTCGCCGGCGCCCTACAGGCCGGCGGAGTGGCCGCGACCGGCAAGCACTTCCCGGGGCTCGGCGCCGCGGAGGTCAACACCGACCTCGGTGTCGAGCGGATCGGTCTGCCCAAGGAGACGCTGCGCGATGTCGACGAAGCGCCGTTCGGCGACTTCATCGCCGCCGGCGGCAAGCTGGTGATGATGAGCTCGGCGATCTATCCGGCCTTTTCGGAGCGCCCCGCCGCGTTCGCGCGCACGATCGTCACCGGCGAGCTGCGCGGCCGCCTCGGCTTCGAGGGCGTCTCGGTCACAGACGACCTTCAGTCCACCGCCGTGCATGCCTTCGGTGGGTCGGCGAAGGTGGGCAGGGCCGCAGCCGCCGCCGGAACCGACCTGCTGCTCTTCCCCAGCTTCCGGGCCGCGGCGCAGGCGGGCGCCGGGCTGCGGGGCGCGTTGAGAGCCCGCGTGCTCCCGAGGGCGGAGTTCGAACGCTCGGCCCAGCGGGTGCTGGACCTTCGCGCCGGCCTTCGGTTCTAGACGCCCCCCACGGTGACGTCGCCGGCAAGCGACTCCCAGAGATAGATAGAGGCGAGGCTGCGGTGCGGTCGCCAGCGCTCGCCGATCTCGATCACCCTGGCCGGGGTGGGCATCTCGTCGAGCCCATAGGCGAGCTGCACGGCCTTGCGGATCCCGAGGTCTCCGCCGGAGACCACATCGGGGCGTTCGAGGTGGAAGATCAGGAACATCTCGGCGCTCCATTGCCCGAAGCCGCGCACGGCGACGATCTCCTCGATCACCTCCTCGTCGCTCAGCTCCTCCAAACGGTCCAGCTCCAGCTCGCCGTTCTGCACATGGGCGGCGAGGTCGCGGATGTACTCGACCTTGCGGCCCGACAGTCCCGCACCGCGCAGATCGGATTCCGACGCGGAGAGGATCTGCTCCGGGGTCGGAGTCTTGCCGCCGAACAGGTCGAGGATGCGGCCGTAGATCGTCCGCGCCGCCTTCGAGGAGAGCTGCTGGCCGACCACGGTGCGCAGCAGCGCCCCGTACGCGTCGGGCTTCGGCTCCCCGCGGCGGCGCTTCGCGGCGCTGCGCTCGCCGAGGCGCTCGATCAGCTCCGCCATCACCGGGTCGGCGGCGGCCAGCTCGACCCGGGCGTCGGTCAGCGTCCGCGCCATTTCGGCTTTCGCTTCTCTGCGAAGGCGGTGATCGCCTCGCGGAAGTCCTCCGAAGAGAGCGAGGACTCGCGCAGCTCGATCAGCTCGTACTCCTCCTGCGGCCTCAGCACCGGATGGGCGTTCAGGGTCTCGATCGCCCGCTTGTTGCCCTTCAGCGCAAGCGGTGCGTTGGCGGCGATCCTCTCGGCCAGCTTGACCGATGCTCGCTCCAGCTCGTCCTCGCCGACCACGTCCTGCACCAGCCCGATCTCCCTGGCCCGCCGGGCGCCGATGTTGCTGGCGGTGAGGAACATCTCCTTGGTGCGTGCGAGGCCAACGGCATCGAGGAAGCGGCGCAGCCCCGTGTGTCCATAGATCAGCCCCAGCTTGGCCGGCGGCATCCCCAGCCTCGCTTCCCCGGCGCAGATACGCAGATCGCAGGTGATCGCCATCTCCAGCCCGCCGCCGAGGCAATCGCCGCTGATCGCGGCGACGGTCGGCCAGGGATGATCGGCAAGCGCCTCGATCGCGGCGTTGAAGGGATGGGCGACAAGCGCCCTCGCGTCCCGCTCGAGGCTTTGCTCGGAGATCGAGCCGATGTCATAGCCGGCCGAGAAGTGCCCTTCCGAGCCGGTGATCACGACGCAGCGGACGTCGATTCCGCGGTCCAGCCGCGGCAGGACCTCGGCAAGCGCGTCGAGGATGTCGTGATCGAGGGCGTTGCGCTTCGCCGGGTTGTTGATGCGAAGCCGCGCCACCGCCTCGGCGGGCTCGTCGAGCAGGAGCTTTCCTGCGGCAAGTTCCTCGGCCATCTACTCCAGGACGACCAGGACGTCGCCCTCGCTGACCGACTGGCCCTCCTCGCAGCGGATCTCCTTGACGGTGCCGTCGTCCTCGGACTCGACCGGGATCTCCATCTTCATCGATTCGAGGATCGCCACCGTGTCGCCCTCGGAGATCTGGTCGCCGACCGCGACCTCGATCTTCCACACGTTGCCGGTGATTTGGGCCTCGATGTTGGCCACGGCGCGCCACAATACCCGCCGCGTGGGAGCAGAGCCGAAGAGCGGGCGTCGCCCGCGGGTCGCGATCGTCGCCGCCCGCAACGAGGCCGACTCGGTCGGGGCGACGTTGCGGGCGCTCGCCGGGGCACTGCCCGGCGTCGAGCTGTGGCTCGCCGACGACGCCTCCGGCGACGGAACCGCCGAGACGGCGATGGCGGCCGGTGCCAGAGTCGTGAGCCGCCGCCGCCCGCACGGCAAGGGCGCAAACGTGACCGCGGCCGCCGAGGCGATGCTCGGCGATGGCCCCGAGCCGGATGTCGTGCTGCTCTGCGACGCCGACCTCGGCGACTCCGCCGCCGCACTGGTGCGACTGGTGGAGGCGGTGGAGGCGGGGGAGTGCGACCTCGCGGTTGCGAGCTTCGCGCAGCGGCTCGGGGGTGGCTTCGGCGTCGCGCTGGGCTTTGCCCGCTGGGCGATCCGACGACTCTGCGGGGCCGAGCCGGCGGCGCCGATCTCGGGCCAGCGGGCGATGCGCACCGGGCTGTTGCGCGAGACCCTGCCCTTCGCCGCCGGCTTCGGGATGGAAATCGGGATCACGGTCGACGCGGTGCGGGCCGGTTACCGGCTGCGCGAGTACGAGCTCGACCTCGAGCACCGCGCCACCCGGCGCTCGCCCCAGGGTTTCGCGCACCGCGCCGCGCAGCTGCGCGACTTCGTGCGCGCCTACCTCAGCAGGCGACGATCCCGCGGATAGGCTGGCCCCAGCCTTGATCCTCGCAATCGACCAGGGAACGACCGGCACTACCTGCCTCATATTCGATGAGGAAGGCCAGATCGCCGGTCGCGGCTACAGCGAATTCAAGCAGCACTTCCCGCGCCCCGGATGGGTTGAGCACGACGCCACCGAGATCTGGGACGTGACCCGGCAGGTCGCGACCCACGCGATCGTCGACGCCGGCATCCAGGGCGCCGACCTGAAGGGGATCGGGATCACCAACCAGCGCGAGACGGTGGTCGCCTGGGACCCGGACACGGGCGAGCCGATCCACCGGGCGCTGGTCTGGCAGGACCGCCGCACCGCCGAGCGCTGCGACGAGCTGAAGGCGGCCGGGCACGAGGCGCTGGTGCGCGAGCGCACCGGGCTGGTCATCGACCCCTACTTCTCGGGCACCAAGATCGAGTGGATGCTGCGCAACGTCGAGGGCGCCGAGCGGGCGGTCTTCGGCACGATCGACTCCTGGCTGTTATTCAAGCTGACCGGCCGCCACGCGACCGACCACTCCAACGCATCGCGGACGATGCTGTTCGACATCCGCCGCCTCGCCTGGGACGACGAGCTCTGCGGACTGCTCGGCGTCGACCCGGCGCGGCTGCCCGAGGCGGTGCCCTCGTCGGAGGTCTACGGCACCACGTCGGAGTTCGGTGGCGAGGTGCCGGTTGCGGGGATCGCCGGCGACCAGCAGGCCGCCCTCTTCGGCCAGGCCTGCCATGAGCCGGGGATGGCAAAGAACACCTACGGGACCGGGAGCTTCGTGCTGCTCAACACCGGGAGCGAGGCGCCCGAGCCCGGCGAGGGGCTGCTGACCACGGTCGCCTGGGGATTGGGCGACCGGACTGCCTACGCGCTGGAGGCGGCGGTGTTCGTCACCGGCGCCGCGGTGCAATGGCTGCGCGACGGGCTGGGGATCATCGACGAGGCGGCCGAGAGCGAGGCGCTGGCCGCGTCGTTAGAGGGCAACGACGGCGTCTACTTCGTGCCGGCGCTGACCGGGCTCGGGTCTCCGTACTGGGACCCGTACGCGCGCGGGACGATCGTCGGCCTGACACGCGGCACGGGCAGGGCGCACCTGGCGCGCGCCGCGCTGGAGGCGATCGCCTACCAGACGGTCGACGCGGTTCGCGCCCAGGAGGCCGCCTCCGGCAAGCGTCTCGAGCTGCTGAAGGCCGACGGGGGAGCGGTGGCCAACGCGTGGCTGATGCAGTTCCAAGCCGACCTGCTGGGGGCGCCGGTGATCGTGCCCGAGATCGCCGAGACGACGGCGCTCGGCGCCGCCTATCTGGCCGGGATCGCTACCGGGCTCTGGAGCCAGCAGCAGGTGGTGGAGATGTGGCGCCAGGCGGCGCGCTATGAGCCGCAGATGGGCGACGACGAACGCGAGGGCCTGCTCGGCGATTGGCGGCGGGCGGTCGAGCGCGCCAAGGGCTGGGCCTCGGCCCAGGCCTAGCTCCTAGAAGTGAAAGCGCCGGTGGTGCTGGTGGTGCTCCGCCTCGCCGGTCCCCGATGCGGCAGCGGCGGTGGGGGCAGATTGCACGAAAGCCCAGGCCAGTACGGAGCCCATGATGGCGAGGCCGACCAGGATCCACGTGGCGTTCGCGAGCGCGTAGGAGAAGGTCTCGCGAAAGACCGCTTCGACTCGCTCGAACACGCCGTGGGGCTCCTGGTGCAGCGTCCTCCGCGCCGCGTTCGACCCGGCCAGCAGCCCGTCGAGCTCGTCGCGCACCCGGCTCACGCTCGGGGCCCGCTGGCTGAGCAGGTCGGCGAGCTTGTGCGCTGCAGCGCCGCGAAAACCGCCCCGGTCGTCGCCAGGTCGAGAGCGCCGGCCATCAGCCGGATCATCGCCAGTACCCCGGCGCGACCGTCATCAACGCCCGGGCGCCGAAGCGCGCGATCAACCGGCCCGCGAGCGGTGAGATCACAAGCATCGGCGCGGTGATCGGCAGGATCAGAAGCCCCGACTCGACCGGCGAGTCGTGAAGCACGTTCTGCAGGTACTGGGGCTGGAAGAACATCACCGACCAGTAGCAGCCGACGAGTGCGAATCCGGCGGCACGATCCTCCCGGCGACAAGGACGCCCTCGGTCTGCGACAGCGCCGCAATCGCCGAACCCAGCGCGAACACAGCAAGCGACCAGAGGAAGATGCGCTTGCGCCCGAACATGTCGACGAGCCGGCCCGTCGTCACCACCGTCACGCAGATCGCGAGCAGGTACCCGTTTTGCACCCAGGCGAGCGCCGTGTTTGGTGCATCGAGGTCCCGCTGGATCGAGGGCAGGGCCAGCACGACGACGGTCGAGTCGAGCATCAGCACGAAAAGCCCGACGCAGAGCCAGCCAGGGTCCACCATGGGCGATTGCGCTCGGTGACCCTGAGCATCCGCGGCAGCGTAACCAGCGTCGAGGCGGAGGGTAGGAGCCTTCAGCGGACCGGGTTGCCGGAAACTCCGCCGCGCAATGGCAGAGATCAAGCCACAGGTCTACAAGGACCCTCGTCCAGCCAGCTACTTCAGGGGCTTTCACGAGCGCGCCCGCAGACGCGGCCCCGACTGGGTCTATGACGTCTGCCGCATCATCCTCACCCCGCCGACTCTGTTCATCTACCGCAGCCGCGCGATCGGCTCAGAGCACGTGCCGCAGACCGGGCCGGTGATCCTGGCGCCCAACCACTTCAGCCAGTGGGATCACTTCTTCGCCGCCGTGTTCCTGCGGCGCAAGGTCCGCTTCATGGCCAAGTCGCAGATGTTCAAGCCGCCGTTTCTGACCTTCATCCTCTCCCACGGCGGCGCCTTCCCGATCCGCCGCGGCCACCGCGACGGGGAGGCGTTCAAGACGGCCCACGCGATCCTCGGGCAGGACGAGTGCATGCTGATCTACGCCGAGGGCGGGCGCTCACGCAGCGGCGGTCTCGGAGAGCCGCGGACGGGGATCGGGCGGCTGGCCCTGGAGTCCGGAGTGCCGGTGGTCCCGATGGCGATCCACGGCTCGGCCGGCGTGCGGGGCTGGAAGCGCCTGCGCTTCCCGAAGGTGACGGTCCAATTCGGCGAGCCACTCAGGTTCCCGGCGGAGGCAAAGCCGACCCGCGAGCGCCAGCAGGAGGTCGCCAACGAGATCTTCGACCGGGTGCGGGCGATGTACGTGACGCTCGAGGAGCAGGGCCGCCGCAGCGTGATCCGCTCCCTGCGCAAGGGCCTGCCGGCTCCCGAGCCGGGCAAGGCTTCCCGGGCCGAGCGCTAGGGATGCTGGCCGGCGCGTTGCGCGCCGGCACATGCATGTCAGGCGGCGAAGCCGCCCCAAATTGTGTGCGCTACGTGTAGCGCTCTTCGAGCTGCTCGTAGAAGGGGGGGTCGTGGCCCGGGGTGATGATCGCATGGGGGAACTGGCTGCGGAACAGCTTCAGCTCCCGTAGCGAGCGGCGCCAGTTGTGCCGGTCGAAGGGGCGGGGAGGGGGTGGTCCGCCCTCCAGCTGGCGGTAGGTGTAGACGGCGTCGCCGCCGATCACGAAGTCGCGGGCGCCCAGCCGCGCCACCACCGACATGTGACCGGCGCTGTGGCCGGGGGTGTAGGCGAGGCGGATCGAGCCGTCGCCGAACAGGTCGAAGGTTCGCGCGAAGCTCGCATATGACGAAACGTTGCCGCGAGCAAAGTCCACGGTCCGGTAGTCGAAGACGAAGTCGTAGTGGGCCGGCCGGTAGCCCTGGAGCGCAGGCTGGCGCGCCGTGGTCGCCGCGACCCACTCGGCCTCGCTGACGACAAAGGTCGAGTCGGGGAACTCGGAGATCGCCGAGGCGTGGTCGACGTGCAGGTGGGTCATGACGACAACGTCGACCTTCGAGGTGTCGATGTTGCGCTTGCGCAGCTGGGCCGGCACGTCCTCGCCTTGGTCCAGCTCGGGCGGCGCGAAGCGAACGGCAGCCCGGCCGAGGTTCTGGCGCGGATCGCTGGTCACCGAGGGGTGAAGTCCGGTGTCGACGAGGATCGTCCCGGCGCTGGGATGGTGGATCAAAAACGCAGGGCAGGGCACCGTCCAGCGGTTTGCGCTGGAGAACAAGCCGCGCAGCAGGCGCAGAGTCAGGAACCTCCCGCCCGGCGATTCCATGAAGTCCTTGGGCCAGCTGAACCGACCGGCGATCAGCGGCTCGACCACCACCGTGGCGCCCTGTTTGCCGCCTGCAAGCGGCTCGTGAAGCGGTTTCGGCTCCGCGTGGATCTTCATTTGAACCGGCTCAGCCTAGCGCCGGCGCGGTGGCGGATAAGCTGGCCCGCCGATGCCTGAGAGCGATCCTTCGCGCGTTTTCGCGCCCGGTCTGCTGGCCGGCCGCGTTTGCCTCGTCTCCGGCGCCGGCAGCGGGCTCGGGAGGGCGACGGCGCTGGAGCTGGCGGCGCTCGGGGCGACGGTGATCGGCTGCGGGCGGCGAGCCGAGCCGCTGGAGGAGACAGGGGCTGCCGCGGCGGGACTCGACGGCTCCTTCGAGCACGAGGCCGCCGACATCCGCGAAGAGGAGGCGGTCGAGCGCCTCGTCGATGGGGCGATCGAGCGTCACGGACGGCTAGACGTGCTCGTCAACAACGCCGGCGGTCAGTTCCTCAGCCCCGCCGAGGCGATCACGCCGAAGGGATTTCGCACCGTGATAGAGCTCAACGTCCAGGGCACCTGGCTGATGACCCACGCGGCCGCAACCAAGGCCTTCATCCCGCAGCGCGAGGGCAAGGTGATCAGCGTCACCCTCTCGCCCCACCAGGGGATGCCGGGGATGGTGCATTCCGGCGCCGCCCGGGCCGCGGTCGAGAATATGATGAGGACGCTGTCGATCGAGTGGGCGCGCTTCAACGTCAAGCTGTGCGCGGTCGCAGCCGGCCAGTTCGACACCGAGACGCTGCGGACGAAGTACCCCCAGCCGGTGGTCGAAAACGTCCACCGCACGGTGCCGCTACAGCGGCTCGGTACGCCGGAGGAGATGGCGTGGCTTGTCGCCTATCTCGCCTCGCCGGCGGGTGACTTCCTCTCCGGCTGCGTACTCACGATCGACGGGGCCCGCGACAACTGGTTCGGCGCCTGGCCGCCGGGCGGCGCCAGCGACGAGGCCGGCGAGCCGCTGGCGGAGGAACGCAGGCCGAAGGACTAGCGGCTGTCGCCGAGCCGGGAGGCGATTACGCCGCCGAGGCGCCGGTAGCCGGCGATCGAGGGGTGATCGCCGTCGGCGGTGAGGCGGCGCTGCATCAGGTTCGGCTTGCGGGGATCGGCGAGCGTCTGGTTGAAGGGCAGCACCGGCACCCGCTCCAGCTCCGCCGTCGTACCGATCAGGCGGTTGAGCCGGTCGATCAGCGGCGCGGCGACCGGGTAGCCCCGATTCCAGGGCAGCACGTTGGCCAGCGCCACCCGCAGGCCGAGCTGCTTTCCCTGCTGCGCCATCCGGCCGAGGTTGGTGGCCGCGCCGGTGACCGCGAGGCGGCGCAACGGGGCCGGGCCCTGAAGCGACTGGGCGATGTCGTTGATCCCGCCCTGCACGATCAGCACGTCGGCGCCGCGCGCACAGCTGCGAAGGCGGGTCGCTATCTGCGAGGTGGGCTGGCCGAAGACGCCGCAGTTGCGAAACCGCAGGCCCGGTTCATCGCGGTGCGCCCAGTACTCGTACTGGCTGCGAGGGTCGTGTCCGAACCCGAGCGCCGCGCGGGCCTTGGGGCTGGGGTCATAGCCGGGATTGCCCGCCGTGATCGAGTCGCCGAGCGCGGCCACCAAGACCGGCCCCTTGCTCGGCGCCTGGCCCTGATGCTTCTGGTTGGACGACGAGCCCCCGCAACCGCCGAACGCCCCGACGGCCGCGATCGCGCCGCAGGCGAGTGAGGCGCGCGCCACGCGGCTCAGGCGCGAAGCCGCCCCTCCTCGATGCGGGCGGCGAGGTCCTTTGACTGCTCGCGGATCACGGTGCCGTCCTCGAGCTCGATCGCCGGCAACACCTTTTGCCCGCTGAGCTTCTCGAACTCATCGCGCTTGCCGCGCCGCACCGGGTGTTTGACGACCTCGTATTCGACCCCCGCGTCATCGAGCGCCTTCTGCACCTTCCAGCAGGGATGAGCGCCGACCTTCAGCCACATAGTCGAGCAGCGGTGGAGCTTCACAGCCAATCCGACCTCCTCGTCAGATGTACATCCCGCCGAATTGCCCGCCGGTCACGTTGAGCACCTGGCCGTGCACGTAGTTGGCCATCTCGGAGGCAAGGAACAACACCGGCCCCGCCGCCTCCTCGGGCTGCGCGGGTCGGCCGATCGGGATGATCGCCGAGGCCATCGCGCGCATCTGCTCGGGGATGCCGAGCTCGACCTCCTCGCCGCCCGGCGCGGTCATCTTCTCGCCCGCCTCCTTGGAGGCGGTGAGGCGCGTCTCGACGAAACCGAAGGCGATCGCGTTGACGTTGATCTTGAACTGTCCCCACTCCTTGGCGACGGTCTTGGTCAGCCCCACGACCCCGGCCTTGGCCGCCGAGTAGTTGGCCTGCCCGGCGTTGCCCATCGTTCCGGAGATCGAGGTGATGTTCACCAGCTTGCGGAACACCTCCTTGCCCTCGGCCGCCTCCGCCTTCGCGGCCTCGCGCCAATGGGGCGCGAGAGCGCGTGTGACCCGGAAGGGGACGATCGTGTGGATGTCGAGCATCGCCTGGAACTGCTTGTCGTCCATCCGGTGGATCACGCCGTCCCAGGTGTAGCCGGCGTTGTTGACGACGATGTCTACGGATCCGAAGGCGTCGACGCCCGCTTCGACCAGCTTGTCCGCGGCGCCCTCCTCGGTGAGGTCACCGGCGTGGACGGCGGTCTCGCCGTCGATCTCGCCCGCCGTCTGCTCGGCCACGTCGCCGTCGAGGTCGTTGATCAGCACCTTCGCCCCCTCGCTCGCGAACAGCTCCGCGGTGGCGCGGCCGATGCCGCGAGCCGAGCCGGTGACGATCGCGCTCTTGCCGTCAAGTAGTCCCATCTGTGTGCGTTCTCCTTCCAGGGTCTTCTAAGACGGCGGGAACGCTATAGGTAGGCGCGATCGGGAGGTCGCACAGGATTCCGGGGGAGGAACAGATGACCGGCCGACGAAAGCGGCCACCATGGAGGGCACAGAGCGCCCGGAACCAGCTGTCCCGTCCCCCGGTGCGGTGTCGGACTATCCGGTTACCTTCTCGGTCGACTACCCGGATCGGAAGCTGAACCGGGTCAGCACCGCCTTCCGGGTCTTCGCAGCGATCCCGATATTGATCGTCTCCGCCGCAATCACGGGCATAGGTGGGTTCGATTTCGGCGACACGAGCAACGGCGCCTGGGTCGCGCAGATCAACGGGATCGGCGGCGGCCTGCTCTTCCTGCCGCCCCTGTTCTTGATCGTCTTCCGCCAGAAGTACCCGCGCTGGTGGTTCGACTGGAACCTTCAATTGCTGCGCTTCACCAACCGGATCGGGGTCTACCTCGCGCTGATGGACGACCGATATCCGTCGACCGACGAGCAGCAGTCCGTCCACCTCGACTTCCCCTACCCGGACGCGAAGGTGGATCTCGACCGCGGCATGCCGCTGGTCAAGTGGCTGCTGGCGATCCCGCACTACATCGTGCTGGTCTTCCTCCACATCGGGCTCTTCTTCGCCCTGATTTTTGCTTGGTTCGCGATCCTCTTCACCGGCCGCTACCCGCGCCCTGTCTTCGACTTCGCGGAAGGCCTGCTCCGCTGGGACAACCGCGTCTACGGGTACGCCTGGATTTTGGTCACCGACAAGTACCCGCCCTTCCGACTAGCTCCCTGAGCTGGGCTGAGCGAGCGACTCAGCCCGCCGGCGGCTGAACCGGGTTGATCCGAGCCGCTCAGTCCCTAGCGAGGCTAGGGTGGAGCCGATGGATCAAGACGACCGGCAACCCACGTTCTCGCTAGCGCCATGAGCGTCAGGGTGGCGGTTATACCCCCGCGCAAGGCGGATGGGTTGGTGGCGGAGGTCTATGCCGAGATCCGGCACGACTTCGGGGCGGTCGTCGAGCCGTTCACCCTGCATTCGCCTGCGCCCGACCTTCTCGCGGCCGTTTGGCGCGTCTTTCGCGAGTCGCTGATCGCCGGAGAGGCCAGCCGGTACCTCAAGGAGGCCGTCGCCACCGCGGTCTCAGAGACCAATCGCTGCCCCTGGTGCGTCGATGCGCACACGGCGATGTTGCACGCCGCAAACCGACACGACGTCGCGGGCGCGATGCGCCGGGGGCGCGAGCCCAGAGATCCAGAGGCGGCGGCCCTGGTCGCGTGGGCCGATGCCAGCCGATCCCCGGGCGCGCCGGAGCTTGCCTCTCCGCCCTTCGATGCCGCAGCGGCGCCGGAGTTCATCGGCACCGCGGTCAGCTTCCACTACATAAATCGCACTGTCAGCGCGCTGCTGGGTCCGAGCCCCCTGCCTTTCGGCGGCAGATTTGGGCGCGCCACGAGCCGGGTCGCCGGTCGGTGGTTTGCCCGCGCCGTCAACCGACCGACGATTTCGGAGTCCGCTGCGCCGACCCGGCCCGCGCCACTGCCGCGAAACTTCGCTTGGGCGGCGCCTGCGCCAGCAATCGCCGCCGCCTTCACCGGGTTTGCGTCCGTCGTCGGCGAGGAAGGCGCTCAGGCCCTCGATCGCCCGACCCGCACCCTCGTCGAGGAGCGCGTGGTCGCCTGGGAGGGCGAGTTCCCGCCGCCGACCCACTCATGGGTCGACGAGGCGGTCACCGAGCTTGACCGCGAAGCGCGGCCGGGCGCCCGCGTGGCCTTGCTCGCCGCCCTCGCGCCCTACCAGATCGACGGTGAGGTGATCGACGACTATCGCGCCCAGGGGGCTGACGACCAGCAAATCGTCGCGGCGATCGCGTGGGCCAGCTTCGTCGCCGCCAGCCGTGTCGCCGAGTGGCTCTCGGCGCCGTTTGACGATCGCATCGTGACGACGCGCTAGAGCCCCAGCTGCTTGCCGAGGATCTCCTTCATGAGATCCGAACGCGAAACCGGAGGACACGCGGGATCACGCGAGGCCAAGAATCCGCTGCAAAATGCGGCTGTTCGGGCCAGAGATCGATGAGTGCTCCGGTTAGCGCAGGACCGGATAGCGCAAGAAAGCTGCTCGCAGCGGTGGGGCCTGACGGGCAGCGCGGAGGTGCGCCAGGCCGAAAGCGTCCTCGAGCGTGCGCAGCAGCGAGTAATGGGTGTAGGAGGCGTCGATCTTGACGCCGTGGCGCACATCGGGGCCGAGCAGGATCGTGGCGATCCGCCCGCCGCCGCGCTGCGAGCTGATGCCTTCGTCAAAGGTAAGGACCAAAAAGCCGTGCGGGCCCAGGGCGGGCAGGATCTGTGGGACGAGGGTGGCCAGATAGCGGTCGGCAGTGTGCAGGCCGCAGTCGTGGGCGTCGTTGCACAGATCCGGGGTCAGCCAGCCAAAGCGCGGCAGCCGCCCCGCCCGCAGCGCTGTTTGCAGCTTCGAGGCGGGGACCACCCACTGACACCGTCTGGTCTCGCGGATCGATGGGAAGTACATGAAGGGGTTGTGCTTCTTGGCATAGGGGTAGGCCCAGCCGCCCTGGAAGCAGGGTTTCGGCATCCCCTCCATGTAGGCGCGCCAGGAAAGCCCGGCCTTGCTCAGCTGCAAGGCCAGGTTTGGATCGCGCGCCGAGCAGCCCGTGCAGTCGTACGTGATTCCGAAAGTCGAGCCGCCGAGGATCGCCAGGTAGTTGGGCAGCGATGGGTGCGTGCCAGCGTAATAACGGCTCAGCAGTGCGCCTTGCCCGGCAAGCTCCTGCAGATACGGCGCCTGATCGTTGCCGATCACCTGGGAGTACTCATGATTCTCGAGCACCACGACGAAGGCCCGGGAGATCCCTTGGGTCGAGTACCGCAGGGGGGCGGAGGCGCGGGTGGGCTGGCCAGCCGAACCCGCCTCACGCGGGGATGAGTCATCGCCCGTACAGCCAGCGAAGGCGAGCAGCGAGAGCGTGAGCAGAGAGATCGCGCGGCGAATCCGGAAATTATCGCGGCTGAGCGCCGACGGGAGCTTCTGATACCGAATTTCAACCTTGCCCCGGGTCGCAAGGGGCTGTAGCGTGGACCGAGCAAAGGACCGCAATTCACGTGAGCAGGACCGCCATGCATCTTCCCATCCGAGCCCTCCTGGCCAGCGCCGCCGTCGCGCTGCTGGCCGTTCCCGCCGCCAGCGCCGCCAGCTTCAGCGTTGGGGCCGCGGCCGGGGAGGTGACGCCGAACTCCGCGGTGCTCTGGGCACGGGCCGATCAAACCGGTACCACGACGCTCGAGGTCGCAACGGACAATGGCTTCGCGCGGGTCGTCCGCAGCTTCAATGTCCAAGCGAGCGCGGATAACGACCTCACCGTGCAGCGCAGGGTCGAGGGGCTTCAGTCGAGCACCCGCTACTGGTACCGCTTCACGCGCGGAGCGGCTGCCAGCGACGTCGGCACCTTCGTCACCGCGCCAAAGCAAAACGACAACGCAACCATCCGCTTCGCCTGGACGGGGGATTACGACGCCGAGCCGGCGGTGGGTCAGACGCAGCCGTTCTGGAACAACTTCGATGTCTTCAAGCGCATGCAGGACGAGAACAACGACTTCAACGTCGCCCTCGGCGACACGATCTACTCCGACAGCGAGGTGCCCGGGAAGCTGAACCCGGTCGCCCTAACGGTCGAGCAAAAGTGGGCCAAGTACAGACTGAACCTGGGCCAGGCGAAGCTGGCCAACCTGCGCGGCGCGGCGGGCTTCTACTCCCACTGGGACGACCATGAGTTCATCAACGACTTCTCGCGTTTCGAGAACGTCTTCTCGAGCGGCACGATCAACGGCCAGGAGCTCTACCAGAACGGCGTGAAGGCGTTCACCGACTTCGCGCCGGTCGACTTCAGCAGCAAGGACGGGCTGTACCGGACCCGGCAGTGGGGCGACAATCTGGAGCTCTTCTTCCTCGACGAGCGGTCGTTCCGCTCCGCCAAGGCGTCGGCGAACGGTGTCTGCAACAACCCGGTGACGCAGGCGCCTGATCTCGCGCCGACCGCGCCGCAGAGCACCCGGAACCTGTTCGCGATCCTCGTCCCGTCGCTGTCGCAACCAGTCTCCCAGGCCTGCCTCGCCGCGATCAACGACCCCAACCGGACGTTTCTCGGGGACAAGCAGCTGAAGCGCTTCCTGCACGACGTAACCCACTCCCACGCTCGCTTCAAGGTGGTGGTCAACGAAGTGCCGATCCAGCAGTTCTACGCGCTTCCGTACGACCGCTGGGAGGGCTATGCGGCGGACCGCCAGCGCGTCCTGAGCGGGCTCCAGGGCGTAAAGAACGTCGTCTTCCTCTCCACCGACGTCCACGCCACGCTCGTAAATGACGCACGCTTCAAGACCCTCGAACCCGGCGGCCCGGTAAACAGCGGCATCCTCGACGTGAGCGTCGGGCCGGCGGCTACAGCGACCTTCGCCCGCGAGATCAACGACCGGACCGGTAGCCCCGCGTCCGCCGCCGCCCTCGACGCCGCGGTCTTCGAGCCGCAGCCGCCGGCCGGGCTCGGAATGCAGTGCTCGGGCCTCGATCAGTTCAGCTACGGCGAGGTGAACGTGACCAGCTCGAAGCTCACGATCACGCCGAAGGGGATCGACGGGAACCCCTTGGTCACGGACGATGGCGCTTGCGGGCCATTCGTCTTGAACTTCCAGCCCTGACCGGCGCAGCTGGCGACAGCGCCGATCAGCTTCAGGGTTCGCTCGCCTCCGTTCCGCCTGACCGCGCCGGGCGGGACCCCGATGATCCGCTTGAAGGCGCGACTGAAGGCGGCGTCGGACCGGTACCCGAGGCGGTCCGCGAGCTCCCTCGTTGACCTGCGCGACTACTGGCGCTTCACTCCGCGCGGGC
Organism: Actinomycetota bacterium; assembly: GCA_038040285.1. GTDB lineage: Bacteria > Actinomycetota > Thermoleophilia > Solirubrobacterales > 70-9 > Mayfieldus. Next base: position 90,265 of record JBBPIN010000004.1, on the reverse strand, counting down.
TTCGCACGCTGCTGGATAGCGCCGGCCTCGTGGTCGACACCGTGGAGACCTGGGGGAATCGACGGTGTGTAATCGGAAACTTTCGGCGCTGGTCGGCCTACCGTCGCTGGCACCCGCTTCACAACGATCCAGATCTGGCGGTGCAGGTCTGGGCGTTCGCGCGGAATCCGGGCTAGCACCGGCTCGATATCACCCGCCGGTTCGTGCTCCCGCGAACGACTCCAGCACGATGCCGCACCGATCGATCGCAGCGCACACTCGTGGATCGCAGAGCACCTCTGCCTCCTTGATCCTCTCTTCGCCGTATGTGGAATCGTGGTCGGAGGTGGCAGCCGGGTGGCATGCGAGCTCGGTGATCCCCGGAGGCAGGCTTTCGATCGCCGCGACGAGCGCCTCTACCGTGATCGCCTCGGGCACCGGGATGCCCTTGGCGTCCTGGCCGTAGAAGACTCCGCTGTAGGTGATGCCCGGACTCGCCTCGCGCACTGGTACTCCGAGCCGCTCTCCGAGCGCGAGCAGCTCCGCCCTCACCGGTTCGTCGCGATGCACGTGCTGGTGGGAGTCGAGATGGTCGGGGGGGCGCCCGACCATGCGTTCGAAGCCCTCGAGCTGGCTCGTGAGCTCGAGCGCGACCGCCTCGGCGCTCTCTTCCTGGAGCACCTCGTAGTACGCCCGCCATCTTCCGTCGCGGTACGCCCAATCGCCAAGGTCAAGGTGCAGCCCCACGCCGAGCGAGCTACGCCGAGCGTAAGCTGCCGCCTCCTCCGCGTGCGGCCATCTCACCATGAGCGAAGCACTCGTGACGATGCCCTCCTCATGGCATCGGATCACGCCTCGGTTGACGCCGGGCGAGCGCCCGAAGTCATCCGCGTTCACGATCAGGATTCGCTCGCTCACGACACCCGCTCATGCTGCCTGCGACTCACGCCAGCCCCAGCTCCCCGGTGAGCGCCAGCGCCTCGCCCAGCCAGTCGTGGGCATGCTCCGGCGGCGGCCGCCAGTCCGCCGACCACCCTAGCCATTGGATCGCTAGGTGGAGACGGCAGGCCGCGAGCCCCACGGCAAGCGCTGCGGGAATCGAGCCGCCGCGCGCGGCCAGCCCTTCTATGTACGCGTCGGTGAGCGGCTCGCGCTCGGCGGCACCGTAACCTCCGGCCAGCGCCGCGAGGTCTACCAGCGCGGGGCCGATGCCGGCCATTTCCCAGTCCACCGGATAGACGGCGACCGGCTCGCACTCCGGTACCACCAGCACGTTCGAGGGATACAGCTCGCCGTGCACGAAAGCCCGCGGCAACGAGGCGAGGATGCTCACCACCTCCTCGAAGCGCCCAAGGGCCGCGGCGAGCGCAGGTGCACGCTCGTCAGGCGAGGCAGAGAGGGCCGCGAGGGCGCGCTCGCACCAAAAGCGAAACCAGGCCTCGGAGCAGTCGATCAGGTACGGGTTCGCCGCGCGCATCTCGTCGAGCCGGCCCGCGAAGCAACCATGGAATCCTCCCAGCCACCTGGCGACCTCGCGCCAGACCGGCATCTCCCCGACCTGCCAAAGCTCGACGCCGGGGACCTTCTCGAGCAGGAGCCAATAGCGGGAGCGCTCCGGCTCTGACGCTGCGGCGAGGCAGCGGGGGCCTATTCCCGCCGGGCCGAGAATGCGCCGGTAGGTCTCCAGCTCGCGAAGCGGCTCGTGCAGGAACTCGGGCTTCGCCGCGCGCGCGTTGCCGAGCAGGCGCTCTCGCGAGAGGTCCTTGAGGATCAGCGGGCCCACCTCCTCCCCCCCGGCCAACACGATCACCTCCTCGAGCGGGGCGCTCGTCGCGTAGCGGTAAGGCCGGCGCCGCACGCCGATGATCTCGTGGCCGTCGAGGCGGCCCCCCAAGGCGTCGATCAGTTCGCGATCGGAGATGGCCTCGGTCACCGGCATAGACGTTCGACGAGGGTGCCGAGCACGCGGTCGGAATCGAGGTGCTCGGTGGCCACCTCTCGGGCGGCGGCGGAATGGCGGTCGTAGTCGCGTTGCAGCTCTTCAACGGCGGCGGCTGCCTCCTCGGCGGTGGAGAAGGCGAGGAGGCCGGCACCGGTTGGAAGCCGGCGGCCGAATCCGGTGTCCTGTGCGATCACCGGGCGTCCGGACGCCAGATAGCAGGCGCTGCGATCGCTGAACCACCCCGAGCTTGCCACGACGTAGCCGGACTTGGTGAGCCCGAACTCGGCCCACGAGCCCTGGACGAAGCGCCGGTAGTCGTCCGGGGTCCCCGCGACAGCCGCCGGGTCAAGGAGCGTCCAGCCGTTCTCCCTCAGAGCGGTGAGGTCCCTGGTCTCGTCGGGATGGATCGCGAGGGCCAGCGCAAAGCGTGCCGACGTTCGACTGGGCAGGTCGATCAGCGGCCGCAGCGAGTGGACCTTCTGGCCGTATTGGACTCCCTGATGATGGATCGAGCCGTAGCTTCGCCAATGGCCGACCGTCGTGCTGGCGCGGTGCTCGAGGCGGGTCGCGATCGGCCATTCCTCGAGCACCACTGGCGGCAGCGTGGGCACCCAGTCGCGGCCACAGCTCGGGATCGTGCCGCCGGGCCGGCCGATCGCGTCGGCGATGGTCACGAAGTGGGTGTGGCCGTCGAGGCGCATGTCGACGCCTTCAGTCGCATGCCAGAGCTGCGTGAAGACTGGATCGAGGTCGAGGTAGGCGCGCACCTGGACGCGTTCCAGGACGTCGGGATCCAAAAGCATCCCGGCCACGTTCAACAGCAGCTCCGCCTCGCGGGCGACGGAACGGATCTGCTCCCGCCGCATTCCGATCGGGTCGGTGCCGTGCGGAGGGATCAGCGCCCACCGGTCCTCGAAGCCGAAGCGTTCCATCACCTGCTCGCAGTACCGGGATGCGTCCGATAGGAGTGCCTCGGGACGATCCACCGGCTCCATGAAGTACACGCTGTAGCCGAGACGGCGCAGCCCTAGCAGGTACTGAAGCACGGCCCACGCTGCGCCTCCCTGCCAAGGCGTCGCTGCGATCATCCCGCTGACGATGGCGGTCGGACCACTCATAACGCCCACTTCACGGACCGGGCCATGCGCGAGACCATAATCGTCGCCGGTTCACTGGCCCAGCGACCGTACATCGGGGGCCACACCTGGGTCTTCCTGCAATACCTGCTCGGCTTTCGGCGCCTCGGTTGGGACGTGCTGTTCGTCGACCGCCTCGAACCGGAGATGTGCGTCGACGCCGACGGGGAGCCGGCCGGGCTTCGCTCCTCGGTGAACCTGACGTATCTGGCGGACGTGATGGAGCGGTTCAGGCTCGGGGACCGATGGTCGCTGCTCTATGACGGCGGGCACGAGGTCGTCGGTTGCACCCGCGCCGAGGTCGTCGACGTCGCCCGGCGCTCAGCGCTGCTTCTCAACGTGATGGGCTTCCTCAACGATGAGGAGATCCTCGCCGCGGCGCCGCTCACTGCCTTCCTCGACATCGATCCCGGCTTCGGCCAGATCTGGCAGCAGCTGGGGCTGCACCAGACGTTCCAGGGCCACGATCGCTACGTGACGATCGGCGAGCGGATTGGCGCTGCCGACTGCCGGGTGCCGACCTGCGGAATCGACTGGGTGACGACGAAGCCGCCGGTGGAGCTCGCCGAGTGGCCACCGCAGGCCGATTCCCGCAGCGCCTTCACCAGCGTGGCGAGCTGGCGCGGCGCCTTCGGGCCGCTGGAGTATGAGGGACGCACCTATGGGCTGCGGGTTCACGAGTTTCGTCGCTTCTTCGCGCTGCCCGCGCTGACCTCGGCGGCGTTCGAGGTGGCGCTCGACATCGACGAGGCCGAGGTCGACGACCTCAGGCAGCTCGAGGCGAACGGCTGGACGCTGGTCGACCCCCGTGTGGCTGCGGGCGACCCCTGGCGGTACCGCGACTTCGTGCAGCGCTCCGCAGCGGAGCTGATGGTCGCCAAGAACCTCTACGTCGACACCCGCAACGGTTGGTTCAGCGACCGCAGCGCCTGCTACCTGGCAAGCGCGCGGCCGGTGCTCGCCCAGGACACCGGGCTGGAGGGGTTGCTTCCGCTCGGCGAGGGCCTGCTCACGTTCTCGACGCCGGAGGAGGCCGTCGCCGGCGTCGAGGAGATCCGAGGCGATTACGGGCGCCATAGTCGCGCAGCGCGCGAGATCGCCGCCGAGCACCTGGCGGCCGACCGTGTGCTGCCAAGGCTCCTGGAGCGACTGGGAATCTGATGGCATCGGCGACTGTCGTAGTTGCCGGCGCGCTGGCCAACAAGCCGGACCAGGCCGGTGAGGCCTGGGTGAAGCTGAGCTGGGTCCGCGGCCTGCAGCGGCTCGGCTTTGACGTCTGGTTCGTCGAGCAGCTCGCCGAGTCGATGCGGTACGACGAGCGGGCGCCGCGTTGGTTTCGCTCCGTCACCGAGCGCTTCGGTCTTTCCGGGCGCTCGGTGCTTCTCTCGGCGGGCCAATCGCTCGCCGGGGCCTCCGCCGATGAGCTGCTTGAAGTAGCGCCCGAGGCCTCGCTAGTCAACATCAGCGGCCACCTCACCGAAGAGCCCTTGTTCGGGCGCTTTCGGCGGAGAGTGATGGTCGACATCGACCCCGGCTTCACCCAGTTCTGGCATCTCGAGGGGTTAGCAGGGGCAAACGTCGCGGGCCACGATGCCTACTTCACGATTGGCGAGCGGATCGGCAAGGACGATTGCCCGATCCCCACAGGTGGCATCGAATGGCGGCCGGTGCGCCAGCCGGTCGTGCTCGAGGATTGGCCTCTGGTCGACCCGGGGGCGGGCAACCGCTTCACCACGATCGCGACCTGGAGGGGTCCGTTCGGTCCGGTTGAGCACGGGGGCCGGACGTACGGCCTCAAGGTTCACGAGTTCCGCCGGTTCATCGAACTGCCGCGCCGCTTGCCATATCGCTTCGAGGTCGCCCTCGACATCGACCCCGGCGACGACCGCGACCTGGAGGCGCTGCGACGCAACGGCTGGGAGGTCGCCGATCCGCGAGAGGTCGCGGCGGACCCTGATGCTCTGCGCGCCTACATCCAGGGATCGGGGGCGGAGTTCTCGCCGGCGCAAGGGATGTACGTCGACACCGCCTGCGGCTGGTTCAGCGACCGCAGTGTGCGGTACCTCGCATCCGGCAAGCCGGTCCTCGTCCAAGACACCGGCTTCAGCCACATCCTGCCAGTTGGGGAAGGTCTTCTGGCGTTCCGCACGCTGGAGGAAGCTGTCGCCGGTGCCGGCGAGATTGCCAGCAATTACGACGAGCATTGTGCGGCGGCCCGGGCGATAGCGGAGGAGTATTTCGACGCTGAGCGGGTGCTGACCGGATTCTGCGAACAGGCAAAGATCGGCTGAGCTAGGCTCTACCACCTCGCAAGCTCGAGAAGGAGAGTAAATGAAGGCCAAGCATTTGCTGACGGTGATGGCTGTCGTTGTCGCAGCTCTTGGGATCGCTGCCTGCGGCAGCAGCAGCAAGAGCAGCAGCACTTCGAGCAAAGTCATCGGACCGAATGGGGTGAACGTGACAGCCGTTGCCGCTTGCCTCAAGGCGGGCGGGGCTCAGGTGCCGGGGCCGAAACCAGCCGGCCAGGGAACAGCTATCTACGCCAGCACCCCGGACGGTGCTGTGATAGGCGTTTTCAAGGGCGGTCCCGGCGTTAGCATTGCCGACTATCGGAAAACGTTTAAAGGGAGTGGCTTCCAGACCGCTCCCCTCAAGGCCGACCCAGCGGCGTTCATCTTTCATAAGAGCAACCCCACGCACGTGGACTTGGCGCTGTTGTCCAGATGCACCTGACGCTAATCGCGCCACTCGTGCGCATCACGTTGAGTAGCGCCACCGTCAAATAAAACGATCGAGGCTTGCGAGTGAAACGTGTATTCGCGGCTGGCATCAGCCGCATCGATCCCGCGATCGTCGCGTTGACCATCCTCGCCTTTGGAGTGGCGTCCTATCGCCTGGGGACAAAGAGCCTGTGGCTGGATGAGGCGTATAGCGCCGATTTCGCGAGACTCGGCCTGAGCGGCCTTGGGAAGCTCGTCAGCGGTGGCAATTCCCTGAACGCTGGCGGTAACGGGGGGCTCTACTTCGTGCTCCTCAATTTCTGGGCGCACCTCTTCGGGTACAGCGAGACCGCACTCCGGAGCCTGACGGTGCTTCTCGGGGGCTTGTCGGTGCCGGTCATGGTGCTGCTGGGGACGCGCTTGTTCAGCCGTGGGGCGGGACTGGTTGCAGGGCTGCTGCTTGCCCTCAGCCCGTTCTTCGTGCATTACGAGCAGACCGCGCGGACCTATGCGTTGGTGGTGCTTCTCGTCCTACTGTCGTCGTACTTCTTCGTACGCGAGATGGAGCAGCCCTCGCGTGCGAGGCGCGTCGGCTTCGTGCTGGCCAGCAGCCTCGCCTTCTACGCCCACTACTTTGCTGCGTTCGTCCTCCTCGTGCAGTTCCTGACCTTGCTCGCCGTCAAGAGGCGCGGTGCGTTCACGCGGGATTGGCTGGTGGCCGGAGGCGCCATCGCGATCCTGTGCGCTCCCGAGCTCCTAACCGTTGGCGGGCAGCCAGCGGGAACTAGATACAGCACCAGCCTCATCAGCCTTTCCTCCGCGCTGGCGGGCGGCGGAATCCTCTTGATCGCGCTGGTTATCCTCGCCTGCTACGGCCTGGCTCGTGCCGTCGCTGATCGCCGCCTATGGCCCGCGGGCTTCGTGGCTGCGTGGTTCCTGGTGCCGGTGCTGCTCGTCTTCGCCATTTCGAAGCACGATCCACGGCTGTTCAATTCCTACTATCTGATCGTCGTCTTGCCGGCGCTCCTACTGCTTGCGGCTGCCGGTCTCGCGAGGTTGCCCGGCCGAGCCACGGGGATCATCACCCTGGGGCTGCTCATCATCTGCTCGGGAGTGGGGATCTCTGATTGGTACAGGCAACCCCCTGTGAACGACTACCGGGCGGCGACGCGCTACTTCCTGGCACACGAACAGCCCGGCGATGCCGTCGTCTACTACCCCTGGTGGTTACGCCCGGGGTTCGCGTACTACGAGGCTCTTGCCGGCCGAAGCGATCCCACCGTAGCCCCGTCTGGCTCTCCTCCCAAGCGCATCTGGCTGGTGCTGGGCGGGGGTGCTCCCCCCCAGCAAACTGAGCAATTCATCGGCGGCGCATATACGCCTGTGGGAATGAGCCCGGCCTCCAGCTCCCCTTCTGTCTATCTCTATCGGACAAAGTCAACGCCGTCCACGACGCAGTCGACGAGCAAGGTCATCGGACCGAATGGGGTGGTCCCCTCAGCTGTTGCCGCCTGCCTCAAGGCGGGCGGGGCTCAGGTGCAGGGGCCAAAACCAGCCGGCTTTGGAAAAGCTGTCTACGCCGTGACGCCGGATAGTGCAGTGATCGGCGTTTTCAAAGCTCCTAACCTCGACATTGCCGGGTATCGGCAAACGTTTAGTAGCAGTGGCTTCCAGATCGTGCCTCTCAAGGCCGACCCAGCGGCTTTCGGCATAATCAAAGGCAAGGCCACGCCCGTGGACTTGGCGCTATTGTCCAGATGCACCTGATTCACCTCCACCGCATGGCCGACGAGATCTGCCTCGCGCGCCATCGCTACCGGCGCAGCCGCCGCTGGAACGAGCGGGACCTCTCGGAAAACTGGAGTTGGCACAACCTGATCGTCGATGAGCCCGAGTTCACCCGCTGGTTCTACGGAGACAACTCCATGGACGACTTGCAGATCATGGTTCAGCCCGTACCGGCCTCGTGGAGGGGCCTGTTCTAGACCCGGCGATCATTCGCCGCGCGGGCGCATCGACAGGACGTCAGGGAACGGCCGTGGGGCACGGCAGTCTTGGGTACCGCATGCTCCAGCTCGCCCGTTCGGTTCTAAAGTACCTCCGCCTGTGAAGATCACCGGTGAACGTGTCGTCTCGCCGGCGGGCGGTTTCAATCCGACGTGGCAGCGGCACGTTGCCGGGTACGCCCTCTGCGAGCCGTTCCTCGGCCCCGGCAGGGTTGTCGACCTCGGCTGCGGAGTCGGCCACAGCTACCACCTGCTCGACCCCCGGGAGACGGTCGGGGTCGACTTGGATCCGCAGGTACTCGCGGGCCAGGATCGCCCCACGGTCGTCGCGGATATGCGGGACCTGCCATTTCCGGATGCGTCGTTCTCCTCAATCGTTGCGGTTCAGTCGCTCGAACACGTTCCCGATCCCAACCGGACGCTCGCCGAGGCCGCCCGGGTGCTCGAGCCGGAAGGCGTCGCCGTCTTCATAACCCCCAACCGCTTGACGCTCGGACGGCCGGACGAGATCATCGATCCCTACCACTACGTCGAGTTCGACGATCAGGACTTGCGACGGCTATGCGAGCTGTGGTTCGCCGAGGTCGAGGTGGTGGGCCTCTCCGGCTCGGAGCGATACCTCGAGCTCTTCCGCGAAGAGCGCCGGACCCTCAGCAGGCTGTTGCGGCTTGATCCTTTGCGACTGCGCCGTCTTGTGCCGCGACGGATTCGCCAGCGCCTTTACGACGCCCTGCTACGTGCCTTTCGCTCGCCCGAGGATCCTCGTGCAGAGGCGATCGGGGTCGATGATTTCGAGCTCAGAAACGGTCCACTCGACTTGTGCCTCGACCTTGTGGCGGTATGCCGCCGGCCGCTCGCGCCGGACCGCGGCCAAGCTCGCAGCTACATTGCCGCGCCTGCCTGCGTCTGGTGTGGTGCCGCGTTCGATGGCGGGGCGACGAAGCTGCGGGGCCGCACCATATGCCCGGATTGCGGGGCCGCCACCACCGACCCCTGGCCTTCCGAGCAGGAGCTGGACCGGGCGTACGGCTCGTGGTACCGGCCCCCCTCGGGTCGTCGCTTCGCGTTCATCGGCGATCCCCTCCTCCGTCACACGCGTGCGGCTCTAGCGGGAAGGCTCGATCAAATCGCTCCTCCTGGCCCGGTGCTCGATGTTGGGGCCGGCGAGGGCGTGCTGATCGATGCGCTGACCCGCCGCGGACGGGCCGCAACCGGCATCGAGCGCGGTCCCCGGCGTCCCGATCTGCGCCTGGACCCGATTGAGCGGATCGATGGGGAATGGGCTGCGGTCGTCTTTTGGCACTCGCTTGAGCACCTTCCCAACCCGGGTGAGGCGGTCCGGCACGCCGCCCGCATCCTTCGATCTGGTGGGGTGATCGTGATCGCCGTCCCGAACTCCGCCAGCCTTCAGGCGCGGGCGTTTGGCGATCGCTGGCTTCATCTGGACCCACCGCTCCACCTCGTCCACCTGTCCGAGTCCGCCCTGTGCTCCCGCCTCGCTGAATGCGGATTCGTGGTCGAGCGCGTTTCGCATGTTCGCGGCGGGCAAATCGTGATCGGATGGCTCGATGGCCTGGTCGGCACGCTTCCCGGCCAACTTGGCCTGTATCAGGCGCTGCGACGAGCTGAGGCCCGGGGCAGTGTGATGTCTCCCGCTCAACGGGTCGCCGCGCTGGTGGCGGGGGTCGTGCTCCTGCCGCTCGCCGCAGTGTGCGCGGCAGTCGAGATCTTCTTGGGTCGATCCGGCACCGTTTGCGTCGAGGCTCGCCGTGCCTGAGAACGCGGCAGCCAAGGTCATCGTCGTCATGCCAGCCCGGCAAGCCGCGCGCACGCTGGAGCAGACTTTCGCGGCGATTCCCAAGGATGAAGTCGACGAGGTGATACTCGTCGACGACTCCTCGACCGACGAGACGGTGGATCTCGCCCGCAAGCTCCCACTGCGGCTGATCTGGCACCCGCACCAAGTGGGCTACGGGGGCAACCAGAAGACTTGCTATCTGGAGGCGCTTCAAGCGGGGGCGGATGTCGTCGTAATGCTTCACCCCGATGGTCAGTACGAGGCCGAGCTGATTCCTAGCATGGTCGAGCCGATCCTCGACGATGAGGCGGACCTCGTACTGGGGTCGAGGCTGCTCATACCGGGGGCGGCCCTGGCCGCCGGCATGCCTCGCTGGAAATATGTCGTGAACCGCGTTCTGACAAGCATCGAGAACGTCGTCATGCGCACCGACCTCTCGGAGGCCCATACCGGCTATCGTGCGTACTCCCGCGAGCTGCTGCTGACGGTCCCCTTCCTCCGCAACTCGCTGGACTTCGCGTTCGACTCGGAGCTCTTGATGCAGGCTGCGTATTTCGGCTTCCGGATCAAGGAGGTTCCGGCTCGCTGCCGCTATTTCGAGGACGCCTCATCCGTGAAGTTCCGAAGTGGCGTCGTCTACGGGCTGAAGACGCTATGGGCCGGCGTTCGCCTGCTGCTTCATCGCTGGCGCATCATCCCGTCGGCGAAGTTCAGGCCCTGACCGGGCCGGGCCGGGCCGGCCGGGAACCGTCGAGACCGTCACGGCCCGCCCGGCTCCGGACGCTCGTGCTGGGGCAGGTCGCGCATCCGCATGTCGGCGTCCTGGGAGCGGCGCCGGTGAGAAAGGCGCCGGCCGAGGCGCAGCGCGTGGCGCTCGATTCCGTAGAAGCTGGCGGCCGCGACCAGCAATGTCAGGGCGAGCGCCAACGCGCTGAACCCCACGGTGTCAGGTCCTCCCAGAGCACCCAGGTCCGCCAGCTTCGACATGATCGCGACGTGCCAGAGATAGACCCCGTACGAAACGAGGCCGATCCAGAGCAACACCCGGTTCGCGAGCAACCTGCGAACCAAGCCCCGATCAGCGTCGCCGAATACTGCCGGCAGGAGCAGCGCCAAGGCGAAGATGCCCTGCAGCTCGTGGATGGCGATGATCTGGGCGGTTCGGCCCGGCAACCAGTCGATCACGTTGCCCAGAACCAGGAAGACCAGTGCAGCCACGAGCCAGGGGAGCCACGAGGCTCGATCCACGACCCGCACCGGCTTGGGCGCTTCCGTCCGATCGACGACGACGACACTCAGCACCGCCAGGGCCATGCCTAGCGCAAACTGATCGAGGTACCCGGGCAGCACGTACAGCCACGGTTGAATCAGGGTCACGTCAACGAAAGCCGCCGCGCCCGGCGCCTTCTGTGCCGCTGCAACGCTCGTCCACGCCACCCCCACGACGAAGAGCGCGCCGAGAGCAACCAGCTCGGAGCGCAGGAACTCTCGCGGTGAGTTACAGGGCACTCGGCGCAGCAGCATCGCCCAGAGAGGCAGCATCACGTAGAAGCTCAACTCCACGGACAGCGTCCAGGCAGCGCTGATGCCGCCGAGAAGCGTGTTGGAGTCATAGACCTGCATGAGCGGGAAGTAGGCCAGTGCCCCGTGAACGCTGAGGACAGGGGTCGCCGTCACGGCCTCTCCGGACTTACCGACAAGCACGACCGCGCCTGCGAGCGCCACCCAGTACGCCGGGAAGAGGCGCAATGCCCGCCGCTCGGCATATGGGAGCGTTGCCTGTAAGCGGTCGCCTGCGTACCGGGTGCGGGCGAACGGCCGATAGAGCAGGAATCCGGAGATCAGGAAGAAGACCGCCACGCCGACGTTCAACTGCTGGAAATAGGGCAGCACCGGGTTGTCCGCGGCTAGGCGGTAGACCCACGGGAGGTGGACGGCGAACACCATGAGCGCCGCGATTGCGCGCAAGGAGTCGAATAGAGGAAAGCGTGGATTGGAGGTTGTCATTCCTCGGCGGGTCTCCCCGTTTTGGGTCCAGCCGCCTTCGTCATCGCCTTGGCTCGAGACTGGCGACCACAAGACCCTCCATGTCACGCGCGATAACGCGGAGGTTGAATCGCTCACCGATGCGCAGGAGGACCGATTGCTGCTGCGAAGTGAGTGAGTCCGATGGTGGAAGCGACAACGGATGCTCGAGGGGATCGCGAGATGGCTGCCTGAGCTCAGCTAGTACGTGGAGGCCACCTTGCTGCAACAACAGCCGATCTCCGGGCTGAATCGCGTCCACGGCCTCGGTGATGTCAGCGACGGTCGGAAACGTCGCAAAGGAGTCCTCAAACGGATCGCCGAAGGGCAATTCGTTGGCGCGGCCGCTTCGTATCAGGATCTCCGTTCCGAGGTCCGACGGGAGCAGCATCAGGATGCGACGCTCGCGCGGCAGGTAGCGATCGACTAACCGCTCGCCCGCGGGTGCGCGTGGGTCGATCGGAGGTGGATGCCAGAGGCGGTGGAAGGCCGAGGACAGCGACTCGTACCCAGCAGCGGCGCGTGCGAGCGGGGTATCCGGAAACCTCGCCCCTATCGCCGACCAAGCCACCGCCAGCGTCAATATGGCGACGGAGAGCCCGAATGCGAGTCCTCCGAGCCGCACTTGGCGTGCTTGCGTCAATGATCCACGCAACAACAAGGCCAGCCAGAGCGTTCCGATCAGGACAGCTGGGAAGGAGACGTACGGCAGGATGTCGGTCGAGGAACGGTTGACGAAGTAGGTGAAAAGGACGGCCCCGTACGCCGTCGTGCCCGTGAGCGCCACGAGTGCCGGCCGTTCGCGCGCGATGAGATCGCGGCTCCGCAAGGCAACGAGCACAATCGCGACGATCGAGGCAGCGTACGCGACACCAACCGGAAGCCCAGGCGACCATGGTGCGAAGTCGTAGGTGATGTCCGCGAGCTTCCCGAACAGGAGCTCATTCAGATAGGCAAAGTACTGCCCCCAGTCGGGCAAGTGGCCGGCAAGGGCGAGCGTCGCACCGGTGAAGGCGAGCTGAGCTGCGGCGCAGATGGCTAGGGCGGTGGCCAGCCGGCGGGCCAGCCATCGCAGCCGTCTCGGCTGGGCCCGAATGTACGCATCGAGACAGGCGAGCGCGGCGAACGTCGCAAGGGTGTACGCGAAGGCCTCGAGTGCCCAGATCGCGGACAGCCCGACGGCCAAGAGCTGGGCGATGGTCGCGGCGCGCTCATGCCGCGGCCAACGCGCGGCCACCGTGGCAGCCAGGATCACCACCATCGGGAGCCCGAATCGCAACGGTCCGTGCTGAAGCAGACCACCGACCGGGTACAGGTGGTTGTAGAGGAGCGCTACAACCGCCAGCGCAAGCGCTCCGGACGCCAAGACACGCGACGCGCCCGCGATCCGCAGGACGCAGTAACCGCTGGCGAACTCGAGCACGTACAGGATCCCGTCGAGAAAGCCGAGCGTCCCGTAGCCGATCGGCACCAGTTGAAACCAGGCGGCAAGGAAGTAGATCGGACCGATGCCGTACTGGGACGCGGTATTAACGAGTACGGCGTCCCCAGCTAGGACCTGGTTCGCCGGTCCCAGGAGGAAATCCTGGTGGAACTGGATGATCGCTGCCTTGTACGCCGCCTCCAGGCCGACACCGCCCACACCCGCCGGCTTGAAAATGACGAGATCGGGGATAACGAGGGCGAGCAGAAGGATGATCGCGGCGTCGATGGCGAGGCCCCAGCGCTTCGGCACCTTTGGCAGGCCAAGGGCAACAGACCGCGCATGCGTGGTCAACACGATCAGAATCGCACCGATCCCGATGCCCAGCGGAAGGAGGCTGATCGAGTCCAGGGAAGTGAACGCAAGCAATGCCGTGAGGACGAGTCCAGCGGCCAACGCCCACGCGGAGGAGGTCAGGGGCGCGGCCCTCGAGAGCGTGGCCCATGGCCGCGTGCTGCCCGCACGCGCCAGCAAGGCCACAGCTCCGAGCCACCACAGGGCGAACATACCGAGCGCTTCGGCAGCGTTCGCCCCAGGGAGCGCTCGAGCGACGAGCAGCGACAGCATCAACGAGCCGATGAGGACTGCGGCGACCAGAGCCAGCCCGCCCCCATTCGGGCCCGCCGCGATGCCGTCGGCAAGTCGCGGAACGACGATGAGGGCGAGCGGCAGGATCAGCCCGAACGCGAGCAGATAGAGCGTGGATTCGGCGTCCTGCCTCTGTGTCAACGGGGCCAAGCCATACACCGGCTTCGGCGCCACGAGCAGCAGGGTCACGGCAAGGACGACCGCGAAGCACGCGAGGCCGAGAGTGACCACAAGCGCCACAGTCGGGCCAAGGGGAGCGCTCGGGCTCCCACTCGCCGGCGGGCGCCCCAGCCGCGGGAAAATCGCGCCGAAACGACGCCGAGTGCGAGTTTCGCCTGGGGTCCTGGTCATCTGTGTCCGGCTCGATCCCTGGTCGGGTCCCAGGGAGCGGGAGTCTAGGTTGCCGGTGGCGGAAGCGGGGTGAGGAGAAACGCTGGGGGCTTGCAGGTGGGTTGGCTAGACTGGCGCCCCTGCGGGGACTGATTCCATCAATTGCGCTCTCGGAGGGGCCACGCTGACCGGCGTAGGAGCAGCCTCGGAGATCCAGCCGGCCGGCGCTCACGTGAAGCCACGACGGTGGACACTCGAGACAGGGGCGGTGCTCGCAGCCTCCGTCGGGACCGTAACTCTGCTCGGGCTGGCTATCCGCGTGGCGAACTTCGATCAAAGCCTGTTCGGGGACGAGCTGTCCACGTACTGGATCGTCCACGACCGCAGCCTTGGGCACGTCCTCAGCATCGTGCACTCCAACGACGAGATCACGCCGCCGCTCTCCTTCATCCTCGGCTGGCTGACCCTGAAGCTCGGCGGCTCACCGGAGTGGGTGCGTTTGCCGTCGCTTATCGCAGGCACCGCGACCATCCCGCTGGTCTACCTGATCGGCGTACGCACTGTCGGCAGGTTCGCCGGGCTTCTCGCGGCCGCCGTGATGGCCCTGAGCCCTTTCATGATCTATTACTCAGACGAGGCGCGGGCTTATGCGCTGATGATGGCGTTGGTAGCCGGCTCCACGCTGGCGCTTCTCGCCGCGATCCGCACGGGGAGTACGCGCTGGTGGGTCGTCTATGCGCTCTGCTCGTGTGGGGCGCTGTACTCGCATTACACCTCCGTGTTCCCCCTCGCGGGACAGGCGCTCTGGGTGCTGTGGAAGCAGCGCCAGGCCTTACGGGCCTGCGTTCTCGCGAACATCGGAGTGCTGATCGGCTTCGCCCCCTGGATCCCAGGGTTCATCGCCGACAACAACTCCCCGACCACGAAGCTCCTCTCGGCCCTTCAACCGTTCGAGTTCCGGCCCGTTAGGTTCGCGCTCGAGCAGTGGTCGGTCGGCTACCCCTATGTCCAGCTCTCGAAGGTGCCGGGAAAGGCCGCCTGGATGTTGATCGCCGGCGGCGTGCTGGTCGCGTTGGTAGCCGGCTGCCTGCGTCTGGGGCGCATCCTGCGAGCCTCGAGGGTGTCGTTCGCCGCCTCATTGCGCCGTATCCCGGCCGGAGCCGCGCTCGTCGCGATCCTGGCCCTCTCGACTCCGGTCGGCGAGGCGATCCTCAGCGCCCTTGGCACGAATCTGCTCGGCGCCCGCAGCTTGAATGCATCCTGGCCGGGGCTTGCGGTCGCGATCGGGGGCATCGTCGCGGCCGCCGGCCTGCCGTTGAGCCTCGCCTGCGCGGCACTGGTAGTGGGCGGCTACGCGATCGGGGCCGTAAAGGCCTGCGGCCCGGACGTCTCACGCCCACAGTACGAGGCGGTCGCGAAAACGATCGAGCAAAGGTGGAAGCCGGGCGACGTGGTGGTCGACGGAGCATCTGTCATCGGCCCCTATCACCTGACCCCCGTCACGCCGACAGGGATCGACGCCTATCTGCCGCAGACCCATCCTGAGGTCAGGCTAGGGCTCTCGAATACGGAGGGTCCGTCGTTCGGGACCCCACGGCCGCCGCTGCAGACCCAGATCCAGCAGGCGTACCGGCTGGCCCGCGGCCACTCCCTGTTTCTGGAGACCTACATCGCCAATCCGGCGGTCCCCGCCCAGGCCGCGTCCTACTTGCGCCAGCAGGATCTGCCGGCCCAGCGCACCGCGGCCCTGAGGCGCTATGTGGAGGCGATCGGTGGTCCGGGCCTCGTGTTCTCGGGCTCCGGGTTCCTCCTCGAGGAATTGCCGCCGCGCTTCCGGGTGGAGAGCAATCTGCAGACCTTCGCCGGCGTGTCGCCACTGGCGCTGATCGAGATCACGGATCGCGGCGCCGCCCGCTGAGCGACGACACCCGGCACATCGATACCTAGCCGCGCTTCTGCGCGACGACCACGTTGTGCGCGCAGATCCTCCTCAGACCCGGTGTCCGCTCGGCGGCGCGTTCACCGGCGCTGGCGGCGCGCATCAGGCGAGGGGGGACGAAGTCGGGGACCATGCCAAGCTGTGTCACCGACAGCGGCTCGGCCTGGCCCGCCTCGAGTCCCGCCACCAGCTCCTCGGCTGGAATGAGCCTCTCGTCGCCGCGATCCTGCGGCACGCGCCTCATCAGCAG
This sequence comes from Actinomycetota bacterium, assembly GCA_038040285.1. GTDB lineage: Bacteria > Actinomycetota > Thermoleophilia > Solirubrobacterales > 70-9 > Mayfieldus. Next base: position 74,069 of record JBBPIN010000004.1, on the reverse strand, counting down.
CGGCCAGTAGGGATTGCGCGGGTTGTGGTCCCAGACGATCACCCTGCCTCCCGGGCGGACGACGCGGACCATCTCGGTCAGCGCTCTTCTCACTGCGGCCGGGTCCGCGATGTGGTGCATGGTGGCCACGGACAGGCTGAGGTCGAACTCGCCGTCGCCGAACGGCATCTCCGTGGCCGAGCCCTGGATTGCCTCGACCTGGGGTGCCCGCGCGCGCAGGTGACTCAGCATCCCCGCTGAGGGATCGAGGCCGGTCACTTCGTATCCGCTGCCGGCCAGGCGCGCGGCTAACGTGCCGGTTCCGCATCCGACGTCGAGGACGCGGGCGGGCGGCGGGCAGATCGTGAGCACGAAGCGCATGCGCTTCGCGAGGTAGTGCTCGACGACGTGGGCCGGCAACGTCTCGTCGTAGCGGTCCGCGACGTCGTCGAAGTGGCTCATCTCCCGAGCCCGGTCACCTGCGTAGCCTCGACCTCCAGGGCATCCGGACGCGGCAGGCGGCGCGGAGTCTTGAATCTGTAGCCGATCACGAGGGCGATCATCTTCAGCCCGACCACGAGTGCCTTCAGCGGGCTTCCGGTCACCGACGAGCGGCCGATACGCGGCAGGTAGTTGACCGGGATCTCGACGAAGCGCGCGCCGGAAACAATCGCGAGCATCAGGATCTCGGCGCCCGCGTGGCTGCCACCCACCTTCAGGTTTTCGGCCACGTAATCGGCGAGGCGGCGGTTGAAGAGCCGAAGGCTGCAGCCCATGTCGCTTATATGGCTGGTGTTGAACATCACCTCGACCATCTTCGCCACCGCCCAGTTCCCCCAGCGCAGGAACCAGCCCATGTTGGCCCCGGACCAGACCAGCTCGCGAGTGGTGCGCGTGCCCAGCACCGCCTCGCACTCTCCGCTGAAGCTGAGCATCTTGAAGACGTCCCTGGGCACGAAGGTCCCGTCCGGCTCAGCCAGCAGCACGAGGTCGCCGCGAGCTTCGCGCAGCCCCCTCCGGATCGCGTGCCCATAGCCCTGCATGGGCTCGAACACCTCCCGCGCGTCGGTGAGTGCCACCTGCTCCGAGGTCCCGGGCTGAGCGTTGTTGTTGACGACCACGACCTCGTCGACGGCCCTGGTGTCGAAGAACCCCTCGATGACCCTGCGGATCGAGTCTCGCTCGGCATAGGTCATCAAGACGACGGAAAGCGTCCTGCCTTCCCACATGGGGAGCGATTCTAAGGACCGCCTGGTGGCCGCGCTGAGATCCCTCGCGAAGCGGAGAGGAGCTCTGGCGGGAACGAGCGTCAGACCGGGATCTGCTGGGCGGCAGCCCGCTGTAACATCAGCCCCCCCGGCAGGGGATCGAGCTCTTCACGCCGCCGTCCCAGTCCCGCTACGACAATCCCTTCTTGGTCCAAGCGAACGACTCCATGCCTGTGAGGAGCACCACGGAAGAGAGGAAGGCGTTTCTGCGCGACCTTCACTCGCGGCACCCAGCGTTCCTGGAGGCGCTGCTTGCAGACGCACGTCTTGCCGCGGCCTATAGGGGGGAGCGCCACGAGTTTCGTTCTCGGCTCGACGGGTTCTTGCAGGCTCTGCGGCTGATGCTCCAGACCGATGCGTTCCTTGCCCTAGCCGCCTACCGGCTGAAGGCGCGCTTGCGGGCACTCGGCATCCCGGTGCTTCCCTGGATCGCACACCGCCTCGCGATGATGTCGGCCCAGGTCTCGATCGCCGACACGGTCGTGGTGCACCCTGGCGTGTTCTTTCCGAATGGACAGGTCGTGATTTACGGCCTGGTCGAGATACAACCGCTCGTGACCATTCACCCATGGGTGACGGTGGGACCGATAAGGGGCGGGCCCATCGGACCGAGAATCGGTCCGGGTGCCGAGATTGGGACGGGGGCGAAGGTCTTGGGGGACATAGAGGTCGGCGCCAACGCACGGGTCGGGGTCAATGCGGTAGTTCTCAACGACGTGCCGCCGCATACAACGGTGGTGGGTATGCCAGCGCAGGCGGTGACGGAATGAGTTCGTGCATATGCTTTTTGCCGCGACCGCCGCGATCCGCGACAACTCTCCTCGCCCGCACCCGGTGAAGCCTTTACTTAGTCAGCGCACGCGCTTCAGGAAACCGCCGGCGCAGTTCGTGATCATGAAGCGCTCACGCGCGCGGTCCGGCTCGAAGCGGTCGTCCTCCTCGAGGAATCGCTGAATGGCGATGTCCGGTCCGGCTCGCACTTCCTGCACGATGATGTAGCTGCCGACGCTGATCAGCGGCGCGTAGGCGCGGAGTTCCCCGAGCACATGCTCTGTACTGTGATCGGAGTCGAGAATCGCGACTACTTTCCTCCCGGCAGCGCGTCTCGCCACTTCGCGCACAACCTTCGCATCGGTCGAGCTTCCATGAAGAAACTCGACTCTGCGCTTTACGACATCGAGCTCGTGGACGCGAGGATCGCGGGCGTCCTTCACATCGATAGTGACCACTCGCCCCGCTGGGTTCGCCATTTCGAGCAGGAACGCCCAAAGCACGGCGCTCCCTCCCCTGTGCGTCCCAGTCTCGATGATGAGGTCCGGACGGACCTCGGAGACGATCTCCTGGGTGATCCACGCGTCAAGAGGATTCTGCCAAGCGGCAATCCCCAGGAAAGCGTTCTCGAAAACGGGACGCCGACGAACCCAGAGGTCGTGGAACCAACGGATCGTGGCGGAGTCAGTAGCGCGGTCGCTCGGGCCGGCTGCTGCTGGTCTCGAATCCTGTCCTGAGTTCTCCACCAGCTCACGCTCCTCCAGCAGGCGCTTGAGCCTCGCGTTCTCCTCCTCCTCTGCCTTCAGTGCCTCGGTCGCCCGCAGCAGCTTTGCCGAGCGGGCGTGCGCGGTGGCGAGGTGATATACGCGGTTCGCCTCCAACCGCTCCAGCACCGGGTCATGGTCCCACTGCCCGACGAGCTCGGCGACGGCCTGCCCCCAAGGGGCATCTCGGTGCCAGACAACCCCGAGGCCGAAGAATGGGGGCAGGGTGGCAAGCCGAAGATCGCCGCGCCGATCGAGAAAATCCTCGATCGCCGTCAGGACGCCGTTGCGAGGGCCGCCCTCGCGCTTTGCCGAGCTGTACATCGGCATCCCGTCGTCGACCACCCCGGGTTCGCCGGGGAAGATATGAAGGCGCTTCAGCGCCGGCTGGCGTTCCTTCTCTGGGATCCGCTCGAGATCCCAATACGCATCTCGGCGTCCGTGGGGCCAACCGACGTCATGGAACAGGAGCAGGGGGATCTCCGGCCCGGGCGCCTTCTCGTCGATCTGGCGTAGCTCCTCGCTCACGGTGTAGTAGTTGTGGTCGCCGTCGATGATCACCGCGTCCGGGAGGGGCAGGTGTCGCAGCGCCCGATGGCTTGTCTCACGGATCAGCTCGAGCTCCGGATGCCGCTCGCTGAGCTCGATGAGTCGGCGGTGCGGGGTCGGGTCAACTGCGACCACACGCGCACCCGCCCCCGCGGCCCAATCGAGCAGGAGCCGAGTCAAGTCGCCCGCGTAGGCTCCGATTTCAGCGACCGCTTTCGCTTCGATCGCGTCAAGGCATCCGAGAAGGATCTCCGCGACGTTCGCCAATGAATGACCCCACCGCGCGGGATCGTTCTCGTAGGGATCGGCATCAATCCTGAAGGGCATCGCTTCTGCGTACGCGTTTCAGGAACCCGCGAACATTGAAGGTGAGCGCGCAGCGCTCCAGCGAGGGATCCGACACGAACTCGCCCTTGCCGACGATCTCCTGAACCGCGGCGGCGGGACCGGGTCCGAAGTCCGACCACACCGGGTTCCCCTGCAGGATCGTGTCCTCGACCACGACGTAGGAGCCCACGGGCACGAGCGGGGCGAAGTTGCGAAACGCCCCGAGAACGTCGGAGTCAGACCCAGCGCCGAGGATGACGAGACACCTCGGCCGCTCCCCGACGATCTCACGTGCCTCGGCGGCCGTGCGCTCCGCGGCGGGATCGACCCCTAGGAAGGTGACTCGCGGGTGGTCCGGCGGGTTGGCGAACGGGAAGCTGTCGATGGATAGCACCTGCCCGTACTCGATCAGGTCGCAGATCGAAGCGCAGAACAGGGCCCGGCCGCCCGCCCCCGTACGGGTCTCAACGATCCAGTCCGGCCTCAGGCGGAAGATCAGCTCCTGGTAGGCCGATAGATCGGTGGGCGGCCTGTGCGTGTGCCTGCCGAGCCAGGTCGTCCGATGCCACTCCCCGCTGCGCCAGAGCGCATCGATGAATTCGGTCTTCAGATCCTGCGGCACGGGGACCGGCCGGAGCGGTCGCTGGTCGCTTGCGCCGATGTGAGCCTGCTTGAAATGCTGGAAGCGGCTCATGCGCCGCGGCTTGGTGCGGCGGGCCCCCGGCGGCAGGCTTCCGATGTAATGGGCCCGCTGCGGCGGAACCTGAAACCGGTGTCCTCGCAGCTCCTCGTACTGGTCGTCGTAGGATCTGATCAATTCGTCCGGCTCGGGGAGGTTGGTTGTCGTTCCGCCATGAACCTGGTGAAACGAGGCTTCGCCGAGGATGCTGACGAGGGTGACGCCAGGCGAGCCGACCATCCGCTCGAAGAAGTCGAGGTTTACGAAGCCGCCTCCCGGCTTCGAGAAGCTCTCGTCCATGCCGCCTACCTGTTCGAGCAGAGCACGGGGGACGAAAATGCAGTTGCTCTCCCAATCACCGTCGAACCAATCGCGGTCGCCGATCGAGTGGCTGATCTCGAACAGCCGGTATCCGTCGGTGGGCCACCCTATCTCTACGAAGAGGCGGTCCTCGAACTCCTTTTCGTAGCCGGCGGACACAGCCTGGGGCTGCTGACCGGGCCCCACGTACCAGTGCTTGACCGTGACGATGGCGGGGGCGTAGGTGGACAAGCCCAACGTGGCGAAGTGCAGCACGCCGGGCGTGAGCAGGTGGGCGCCGTCGATCATCAGTGCCAGGGTCGAAGCGTTAGATGCGGCAATTCCACGATTGATCGCGTGCACGGGAGAAGGCGCTGCGTCGTCCCCGAGCTCGATGTAGCGGAACTCCTCGCCGAAGCTACGGACGAACTCCTCTCCCAGCCGCTGTTCGGCCGCGGATCCGTTCTCGACGACGATCACCTCGTAGTCGAGGTCATCGACGCCCCGCTGGTAGCTGCGCGAGAGCGAATGGAGCGTCCTGGCGGCCTCGCGGCGCATGTCAAAGACCACGACGACCACGGCCAGTTCTTTGGTCGGAGAAGGCGTCTCGGGCGCGGCGCGGCGGGCGCCGCGCAACGAGATACGCGTCCTCCGCCGCTCATCCTGACTTGTCTTTCGCCAGGCGGTGCCGCTCCAATCGATTCGCTTGAGCGGCTCGCATACTCCGCGCTCGGAGCGGAACCCCTCGACCGCCGCTCTGCAGTCCGCGGCTCCGTAATCGTCGACGAGCACGAACCCCCCTGGCGCGACCCGGTCGTACAGCGCATCGAGAACGGCCCGGACCTCCTCCGGATCATGCAAATCCACCCGAAGAAGCGCAACCTCGTCGATCGAAGCCTCAGCGAGTGTGCGCGACGGCGCGCCTTGCAGGAAGAGGACGCGATCGTCGAGTAGGCCGAACCGGGCGAAGCCGTCCCTCACCATGTTGAAGTCGGGTGGGAACCTCGAGCTGGCCCCAAGACCGTCAGATGCACGGCCGTCGAAGCGATCGGCGACCCACACCCGGGGACCCGACAGCTCGTAAGCCTCGAGGAACCCGCGCATGAAGATCGCGGCGCCGCCTCGTCCGGTGCCGACTTCAACGAGGTCGCCCTCGACCGCCTCGTCGCGGATCACCTCCAGGCAAGACTCGAGGTGATCGAGACGTACGCGGCCGAGCCCCGCATACGCGAGCACATCCGATCCGCCTCCGGCGCCCTGTGCATTGGCGGGAAGCGCTCCTGCTTGCCGTTCCTGTTTGAGCTCGCGCAGCGCTTTGACCATGTGGCGAGCTGGGTTGGCCAGCTTGTTGGGGTCGACGTCCTCTCCATTGCTCACGCATTCGAGAAGATGGGCGATACGGACTTCGTTCTCCGGGTAGTGCTCATCGAGCAGCGCGTCGCGGAGCAGGTTGAGGTAGCGGCGAGTGACCCTTGCGGCGCGATCCCCTTCCGGAATGTGTTTCAGATCACTGCCTGGATCGCCCGCACCACCTTGCGGCGACTCCCCCGGTGTGCTCCCAGTTCCCGATGATCGGTGCCCACCCGCTGATTCTCGACTCTCCACCGCTTGTCCTACCTGCTCAGCCTTCCTGGGGCCCCACTCCGAGTAGTTCTACTAGATCGTGGGTCTCGCACGCCCGCAGTGCTGTTTCGGCGTCTCCCTAGAGTGCATTCGAGCGGCATTGTTTGAGTCCGTAGCGCCGTGCGATTTCCGAAGCCTTGCTACTGCGCGCGAAGAACTCGCCTCCCAACTTGCCAACTCGCTGACGATTGCCGGATTCGTAGGCGTCCGCCACATCGCGAAGGAGCGAAGTATCCCCCTCGGCAGTCGAGAGCCAGCGACTGATGGTCGCCGCGTCCCCCGATGGAGGTGGCAGGCGCCGGAGCTTTGCCGCCTCTTCTGCAAGCGTAGCTGCGAGCCTCCGCAACAGAGCCGCGGCGTGACGGTCTTCGTCGCGGCTGACCTGTGTCCCCAGACCTCTGAACGCTCCCCTAAGGGACTTCAGCTCATCATCGAACCCAGAGCAGACGGCATCCGCCTCTCTGATGTATTGGGCCTTCGGGGGCGCAGCTTCGGCACCGGCGCCGGCAGCGCCACCGCCCCCCTGTTGACTTGGACCTTGCTGTACGCGCGTTTGCCCTCGCCCCCCCGCCGTCTGCGTCGTGGTGGCTTTCGAGCCGCCACCCGCCGTCCCAGTCGACATCGTGTTGGTGGTCGAGCCGCCTCCACCACATCCGACTAGGAGCGCCCCGAACACGACGACGAGACCGAACCGCATGTCGGGGATCCTCATACGGGCGCCCCTCCCAATCCGCGTCGCGGTCCCTCCAAGCTCGGTCCTCACCATACCGTTGCTGGGCGCGACGTACGGAGGATACGCATTTCACTGCCTGGGCTGTCACGACTAGAGTGAGATCAGATGGAAGCACGCGATGCGGCACTGCGCTCCAAGCACCTGGATGAATCCTCACGGCGTCTTCCGGGCCCCGGCTATTACAAGGTGCTCAGGTGGATCCATCGGATCCTGCGACCGGCGAATTACGTCGAGATCGGCGTCCACAAAGGCATTTCGCTCCTGCAAGTTGTCCGCGATACGCCGTGCATCGCCGTGGATCCGGAGCCGAGCATAGAGCAAGACGTCGAACAAGAGCTCGAGCGAAGGCTGCCGGACCTGAAGCTCTACGAGCTGACGAGCGACGAGTTCTTCGCGCGCTACGACTTGAACGATCTGCTCGGTGGAGTGGTGGGGCTGTCGTTCATCGATGGCCTCCATTTGTTCGAGCAGGTGCTGCGAGACTTCATCAACTTGGAGCGGAACTCCGCTGGCCACACGGTGATTCTCCTCCACGACTGCGTGCCATTCGACGAGGTCACGGCGAGCCGGGAGCGGACAACGGACTTCTATTGCGGCGACGTGTGGAAGGCGACGCTCGCGATCCGGAGATTACGGCCGGAGCTGGAGATGGCGATCGTCCCGACGGCTCCGACTGGGCTTTGCCTAGTACGCGGGCTCGACAGCGCCAGCCGCCTCCTGGAGCAGGAGCTGTCGGAAGTCGTGGCTACCTACCAGAATCTGGGGTTCGACTACTACCTTGCGCACCGGCAGGAGATGCCGGAGCAGATTTCCAACGCGGAGAGCGCCGTCAAGGACTGGCTGACGCCGGGCACGGCGAGCTGTTCGTAGGCGAGCTAGTCGTAGCCGAGCTCGCCTAGCTTGGCGCCGAGAATGGCTTCCACCGCGGCGCGCTCGTCCGGACGCAGGTTGTCCCGCCAAGCGCCCGGTCTCGCGAAGCGATTCTGCTGATCCGGACCACGGTGGGGAAGCCGCTCGAAGGCGAACTGCTCGACCACACCCGCCACCTCGGTCTGTTGGCGCGGCAAGCCGAGCCACTCGAAGAGCTCGTGCAGCCGCCGCTCGGGCTCGCGCAGTAGGTCCTCGTAGCGAAGCATGTGCTTCGGGCCCCGATGCTCGGCGAACGCAGTCTCGACGACCTCGGTGCGCCACAGCCACTGATAGGCGGAGCGGGTGACGAACGCGAATCGCTCCGCCTCGCCGATCCCGCGCATGTGGGCAAAGCTCCGTTCCTGCCATCCCCCGACGGCGAAGGAGGCAAGCTCGGAGTCGACTACATCTCGGCCGTCCCGAAGCAGGAACAGGAGCCGCGCGTTGGGCTGGGCGCGCATGATCACGTCCGCCGACTGGGATCCATTCGGCTCCTTCACCAGCAGAAGGGCGTCGCTGGCGGCTGTCCCGCCAACCTCGCGCTCCAAGTGAGCCAGCAGGCGGTCGTTCAGCAGCCTCCGCAAGCCAGGCAGCCAGACGTCCGCGTACTTGGCGGCGAAGAACCGCTCCGGATCGCCCTCCACCGCACGACGCAGCGTGAAGGTGCCGAGATCGAGATCCTCCGCGTGATAGCCGGGCTCGTTTGAGAGGAAGGGGCTGAGGTGATAGCCGATCGTGGGTTCGTTCATGCCGACGATCGAGGGATGCTGCTCCGCCATCCGAAGCAGCCATGTGCTGCCGCTTCGCGGCGACCCGAACAGCCAGATCACGCGTGGTTCGACTCTCCGCGACCTATCTTCGAGTGTCGATCCCATCACTGCTGTGCCAGCCAGCGTCGCTGTCTTCGCCCCAGCCTCTGCGGCTCGAAGAAAGGCAGGCTGGCGTCGTCCTCGGATCTCCCCGGTCGCTCCCGCCCCCAGGCGCGAAGGACGATGAGGTAGCGCCAGAGGATCCCCCTGATCAGGACCCCCTCGACCGAGAGCGTCTCATTGCGTCCGAAGAGCGCCCGCGCGGGCCGGGCGGCGAGCCAAGCGAAGCCCAGCGGCGAGCGAGACGCGGCGATGAGGAGCTGCAACGCTCGGCGCTTGCGTCGAGTGAGCTGGGCTCCGCAGCGGACAAGGAGGGACCGCGCCTGAAACTCGCGCTGCAAATACAGAGTGAAGTACGCAGGGCGCCATCGCCCGAGGAAGCCACGCCATCGCCCGATCCGGGCTGGCAATCCGGAGAGGTTGTCACCTGGGGACTCCTCGGGCTGGGACGCCACCTGCCCGAGGACGCCCCCCGGATGCTGAACGTAGTCGTAGAGCGGGCGACCGACGTAGGCGACGTCGCCGAGCGCCATCGCAACGAGGGCGAGCCAGTGATCGTGGAAATCCCATCCGGGCCCGTCCGGAAAGGGCAGGGCATGTTCGATCACGCGCCGTCGAAACAGACATGCCGCGCCGACGATCGTGTTCGAGATCAGAAGCGACGCAAGGTTAGTGTGGTTATTGCGCCTGTCTCGCCAAAGTGTCTCCGCGCGCACGCGCCCCTCGGCGTCGACCCGCCTCAGATCACTGTAGGCCAACTCGGCGGATCCGATTGCTTGCCTCAGGGCCTCGAGCTTGTCCGGGTACCAGCGATCGTCGTGATCGCTGAGGGCCACGAACTCGGCCTGAGCGGGAACCATCCTTAGGGCCCGCTCGAAGTTCCGGTAGAAGCTCAGATGCTCCTCCGGGCGCGAGAGCACGAACCGCTCGTCCCCGTCGATGGTGTCGGCGATCGCCTCGAACCGCTCGGGCTCCGAGCAGTCATCGCTGATCAGGCAGACCCAGTTCCGGTCGGTCTGAGCGCGGATCGACTCCACCTGGGTACGGAAAAGCTCGAGGTCCGGGTTGAAGGTGGCCATGCAGATCGCGATCAAGGGCTGCTCAACCGCCCCCTGCAGGCCCTCGTAGGACGGTGGCTCGGGCCGCTCGACGACAGCGATCGTGCCGAGCGGGGCGCGTTCGGTCGTGCCGTCGGCGAGCCGCGCCTCCACCGCCAGCTCCAACTCCCCCCGCCGCTCCTGGGGCTCGATTGGGAACGTGGCCCAGAAGCCGCTCCGGTAGGAACGAAGCTCCGGGTCCTGCGGCGATTCCGGATCACGCTTGACCGAGGCGGCCCGCTCGGGCGAAAGCGCCGGATGCAGCTCACGAAACCGGTCGAGCCGCGGCATTCGCTGCGCGATCGGCCGGTGGCGCGCACCGTTCATGGTGATCGCCAGTTCCGCCACGCGCCGCTTGCGGTGGAAGCAGGTGCCGGCGCAGAACACCACCGTCGCCCGGCCAACCTGGATGGCTCTAGGCAATCGGCGGTCCAGGGTGACCTCGAGTCCGGGCCCGTCGACCACGCTCACGTTCCGCGGTACGGTGGTCACGGGCGAACGGTACGTGATTAGAGCTGCTCGCTATCGTCCCCTCATACGAGCACCAGGACTGATGGCTGGGCGGCAGGATCCGTTACCGATGAGCAGCGCACCAAAGCACCGACCCACCGAGGAAGCGCTGCGTGCCCAGCATCTGAAGGAGGGGACCGATCGCGAGATTCGCGCCATTCAGCCGCGACCCGGCGCGGAGGCGATGCGGGGCGCCTACCTCGAGCTGCTGAAGCTCTGCCTCTGCGACCTCGCCGGCGCTCGCACGCTGTCGGTGAGCAGGACCGGCGACACACGCCGGCCCGACAGCCAGGTGAAGTGCCGCGAGCTCGACGAGAAGGAGCTCGCCCTGCGGGCGAGGGGGTCTGATTGGCCGTTCAGCGGGTTGACGATGGTCGGTCTGAAGCGTCTCGACGATCTCCAGCTATGCATCGAGTCGATCGTCGCGGACGGGGTCGAGGGCGACGTGATCGAGGCCGGCGCGTGGCGCGGTGGAGCATCCATCCTCGCCCGCGCGACCCTCGATTCGCTGGGGGCCGACGAGCGCACCGTATGGGTGGCCGACTCCTTCCAGGGCCTGCCGGCGCCCGATGCCGCCGGGTTCCCTGAGGACCGCGAGCTGGACCTGAGCCAGGTCGAGTTCCTCGCCGTGCCGGTCGGGGAGGTGTGGGGTTACTTCGCCCGCTTCGGGCTCGAGCGGGGGGTGGAGCTCGTGGAGGGCTTTTTCGACGAGACGCTCCCCGGACTGCGCGACCAACGCTGGTCGGTCATCCGACTCGACGGCGACACGTACGAGGCGACCTGGGTGGGCCTCGAGTCGCTGTACCCCGGCCTCTCCGCGGGCGGCTATCTGATCGTCGACGACTACGGGCTCATCAAGGAGTGCCAAGCGGCCGTCGACGACTTCCGTCGCGAGCACGAGATCGCAGAGCCAATCGAGAAGATCGACTGGAACGGAGCGCGTTGGCGCCGAGAGAAGGAGTCGGAGTCCAGGGCAGCGAACCCCGCGGGGACGTCTCGTCGCGTGTCGGCGGCTCGCTCGCCGCGGACAGGGCACGCGCCGCGCACCCGCATTCCCACGGAGCGCGAGCTCGAGTTGGAGCGCGAGCTGAGCGAGCTGCGCCAACACCTGGGGGCTGCCGGAGGGAAATCGTACGAGGAGCCGAAGTGATCGTCTTCGGCACGGCGGTCACCGATCCCGAGCTCTACGACCGCTGCGCGGCGGAGGGCATCCGTCGCACCGCCGGGCCGGACTCGGTCGTGCTCGCACACCAGAGTGCCGGCTCGCTGTTTCGCAACTACAACCTGCTGCTCGATATGGCAGCCGAGCACGAGGACCTCGAAGCGCTCGTCCTCGTCCATCAGGACGCCGAGATCGACGATCTCGACTTCGCGGCGAAGGTGAGGGACGTGCTCCGTGACCCAGACGTCGCGATCATCGGCTGCGTCGGAGCCGTCGGTGTGAGAAGCATCGCCTGGTGGCAGGGCGCCGTGACCTGGGCGAGCGTGACCCACCGTTACGAGGAGTTCGGGGGCGGCGACACCGACGCAGCCGGCTGGGACCCGGAGAAGCTCCCCTCCTACGCCCATCCCGGTGAGGTGGACTCGATCGACGGCGTGGTCATGGTGCTCTCGCCATGGGCGGTCCGTGAGCTCCGCTTCGACGAGTCACTGGGCAACCTGCATGGCTACGACTTCGACATCTGCATGCAGGCGCGAACCGCCGGCAAGAAGGTGGTGACCGCCGACTTCCGCGTGATCCACTACCACTCGCTGGAGCTGATCAACGATCCCGAGGCATGGACGCTTTCCTACATCAGGTTGGTGGAGAAGTGGAAAGGTCAGCTTCCGGACACGGGCGCCGACCCCGAGCAGCGGGCGCTTCGTGCGGAGGCGCAGGCGGCCTGCGCGAGGGGCATCTCGGTTTCGAACCAGCTAGAGAACCAGGCGATCAGGCGCCAACTTGCCCGCACGGAGGCCGAGCTTGAGGACACGAGGCGCAAGCTCACGACCTTTGCGAAGGAGCTGGCGAAGATGAAGCGGGACGCAAACCCGACCGCGGCGACCTCTGATAGCCCTTGGACGGATTCAGTGCCTGGCCTCGGTCGTGCGGCCATCGATTGCGCATTCGAAGATTTGGGGATCGAGTCCTTCGCGAGCCTGGAGGTCGGGCAGGCCTGCGGGCAGTACGCCTTCTATGCAATCGCGCAGCCCGGGGTCGAACGCGGCCGGCTGATCAATGCAGGCCCCACATTGCCCAGCGCCTACCTTCTGAGCGCAATCGAGCTGGCTGCCGAGCGCCCCGGCATGGACGTGGTGGAAGGGAGCGTCTCGGATCCTGAGACGATCGCGGCAATCGGCCAGGTCGACGCCGTCCTGCTTCTCGATGTGCTGCTCCATCTTGTCGACCCGGACTGGGACGACGTGCTCGAGCTCTACGCGCCCAGTACCTCTTCTTTCGTGATCGCGAATCCGCAATGGGAGCGTGGCGATGCGACGGTCCGCCTACTCGACCTCGGACGCGAGAAGTTCCTCGAGGCTGTGCCTCCCTGGCTCGGCAACGTTGACCTGTTGGACCACTTGGACGAGTGGGACCCCGCACAGCAGCGTCCGTACCGAGATAGCGCCCAGGCTTGGCAGTGGGGCATCACTGATGCCGACCTGCGGGCCAAGATGGACGATCTTGGCTTCGCCTGTGTGTGGGAGTTGCGCCTCGACCAACATCCGGAGACGGACGGGTTCATCGATAAGGCTTTCGTGTTCGCTCGCGCCGATCGAGCGGAGGGCGGTGACGAGAGCGAGCCTGCAACCGATCGCGGCGGGGAAAGCGACGAGAGCGAGCCGCCGAAACAATGAGCCGCCTGCGGTGCCTGGGCGTCCTGCTCTGTTACAACGACGGCGACCTGCTCGCGGAGTCGATCACCTACCTCCTCGAGCAGAATCACGACCTGATCGCCTGGGACCACGGCTCGACGGACGAGACACCTGAGGTCCTGGAGCGGCTCCGTCCGCACCTGCGTGAGGTCCAGCAGGTGCCGCGCGAGTTCGACTTCTACGAGCTCTATCCGGCGATGTCCCGGCACCTGATCGAGAGCTACGTGGCCGAATACGACTGGATCTCCTGGCCCGACCAGGACGAGTTCCTCGAAGGGCCCTCCCGTGATCGTCCCTACTACCAGCACCTGCTCGAAGCCGACGAATCGGGCGTCGACTGGATCGAGTTTAGAAACTTCAACTTCTGGTGCACGGACGAGGACGACCCCGCCATCCCCGAGACGACCCGCCGTGTTCGTCGCTACTCACTATGGCCGGACTGCCCGCCGCGGATCCGCGCTTGGCGGGCCCGCCTTACCAACATTCGCCATTTCAATCACAATCCCCTCGAAGGGACCCCCTCACCGCGCCTCTTCAACCTTCGCCATTACCCGATGCGCTCACCCTCCCAGATGCGCGCCCGCGTCGAGCGCGACCGGGCAGGGATCCGCCGCGGGATCATGAACTTTCACTACGAGAACATGGGCCGGCGGCTCGAGTCGCTTCAGATCCCCGCGTCAGTCCTGCACCTCGATGACGGTGTCAGCGACCTCGACCCGGAGCCGATCTTCGACTGGCGCCAGGTTTACGGCCACATGCCGGAGGTGGTGAGCGGTGATGGCTAGAGTCGAGGGCGCGGAGGTGGAGGTGAGCCTTCCACCCACCGAGTACATGAGGCTCGTCTGCGGGGAGCAGGCCAATCTCCGCGAAAACTTCGAGAATGCGGGTCGAAAACTCGCGGAGGGGCTCAGGAACCTGGGAATGCTCGAGCCGGGGTCGCGACTCCTCGACATAGGATGCGGCTGCGGCCGAATTGCCCGCCATCTTCTCGACTCACCGATCGCCGCCTATGAGGGTTTCGATCGCCACTCGGGGATGATCGAGTGGGCGCAGGCGCATATCAGTGCCCTCGACGATCGATTCCGGTTCCAACTGGTTGACGTCCAATCCGGCTATGAGGAGCTCGACAGCAACGTCGGTACCGTCTCGGCGGCCGAATTCGTCTTCCCCTACGATGACGGGGCTTTCACGGGTGCTCTGGTCGCCTCCGTCTTCACCCACATCGATTTCCCGGCCACGAGTCGCTACCTCAGTGAGACGGCCAGGGTCCTTGCTCCCGGCGGACGCGTCTTGGCCACCTTCTTCTCCGGCGAAACGACAGGCCCGATGGGAGGCAGCGGCTGGAACTTCGTCATCCAAGAAGACGACCTGCGGGATGCGATTGATGGGGCCGGGCTCGAATTACTGCTGCTGACCCCTCCTGTCCAGCCGCCGAGCCGCCATAGCTGGTCGCTGCTGAAGAAACCCGACGCGTAGGCTCGCGACGTCAGCCCGGGAGGCTCTCTGGTGGAACCGTGCTGTTCTGCGCGATGTACGGCTCCTCGGTCCATTCGGGAAGGAACGGACTCCAGACGAGCTTGCGGAAGGTCGCCAGCTTGTCGTCCAGGGTGACGTATTCGAACTCCTCTTGCTGGCGGAGGAGGAGGTAGAGCTGCGAGACCGAGTACAGGTGAACGTCGTCTACGAACAGCGTCCCGCCCGCGGGCATCATCATGTTGATGTAACAGAAGTCGACGAACACGGAGGGCCAGTTGTGGCCCCCGTCGATCAGCCCGACGTCGAATTGATCGCCTTCGTCCGCCAGTTGCGGTAGCGCGACCTCCGAGCGCTCGCAGACATAACGCAGGGGATCGACGGAGATCTCGCGAGCCGCCGCCTCCGCGAGGATGCGCTCGTGAAGCTCGGCGTCCGGCGCGATGCTCGTGACCGCCGTGGGGCCCAAGCAGCAGAACAAAAGCGTCGTCGCGCCCGCGCCGGTCTCGATCACGCGCGGAGACTCGTAACGCGAGACTTCCGTGATCATGCGTTCGCCAAGCACCTGATTAAGGCCGCCAACCTGCTCGCTGCCCCCCCAGCGGTGCAGTCGCGGCAAGTCGGCGAGCAGTGCGCGGGCATCGCCACCGCTCCCGACGGAGGAATCCTGGCCGGGCTGGTCACCGGCGGACGATGCCGTGGGCGTGCCTGGAGCGGATGCGCTCCCCTGAGGCTCATCCATGGCAAATCATCTTCCCAAGATGCAGCAAACTTCGCTGGTGACCTTCAGCCACGGTTGGCCCGCCGGGATGGCGGGCGCTGTCGTGAATCGCCCCCCGCGGCGCAGCGCGAAGCGGCAAGATCAGCATACCTCCGGAAGACGCGTGCCGCGGGCTTCGGCTTCAGGTCCTGCGTGAGCAGGCCCTGGAAGTACTGGGGGGGCAGGTTCCGGTCGACGAAGTAGGTCGCCAGGCGGACGAACGGATAGTGGCGTCGAAGCATCTCCAGCGACTGGTTGAGGTAGTGCGCCTGGCGACGTCTGCCGACCGTGGCGCTCGACCATCCCCACTCGGTCACCCAGATCCGCGCCTTCTCCCCTTCAGCGGCGAGCAGGCGGCGTATCGCCGCGACGTCGTCGAAGTTGTTCTCGCCGGGCACATGGACGCCCGGGGCGTGATCGCTGGTGGCGTATGGATGTATCGCGACGGTCCCGAGCGGCTGGTCCGTGCGGGCGAGGCGGCGGAGGAAGGACCGACCCGGGATGCTGGGGGGCGAGGCGGAGGTCAGCCCTCCGAGCCCGCCGACGGAGACCTCGGCATTCGGGTCCACCATGAGGATCGTCCGGCGCAGGGTCTCATACATCTGGCGGTACGCGGCCGGGTCCGGCCGCGGATGCCAAAAGGCCTCCATGTTGGACTCGTTCCAGATTTCCCAGCGCCTGACGAAGCCCTTGTAGCGCTCGACCGCGGCGGCGAGGAAGTCCGAGTAGTGCGCCAGCCACGCGTCCAGCGCCGGGCCGCGCGGGGGAACGTAGAGATAGTGCTGGGGCGTCGACAGGGGCACGCCGTTCGCCCACGGCGGCGAGCCAAGGACCACGAGCAGCGGCTCAATCCCCGCCTCCCGCAGGTCCGCCACGATGCTGTCGGAAACGCTCCAGTTGAACTGGCCCTGCACCGGCTCGACCTGGTGCCACAGAAGCGCGTCCCTGACCACCTGCGGCCTCAGGAACTTGCGTATCGCGGTGACCGTCTCCGCGCGGCCGCGGTCGTCGCTCTCGAAGGCGAGCGTCGAGTCCACGCCGATCGCCTGGCCCGGGCATGCCGTCTCCGGCAGGCGCGGCACTCCCGGAAAGAACGCGTTTCCCAGCAGGCCGTGGTCCTCGCCAATCTGCACCAGCAGAGCCGCGACCACAGCGGCGATCCAAAGCAGGGCGGCGAGCGCGACCAGTGGCCGCTCGTCTCGCCTTCTCACCGCAACGGCGCGCCGCGAGCGGCGCCAGTCCGCGGACATTTGACCTGGCCCGGAGAGGGATCAGTCACCCGGGCGAGGGACGTCCGCACGGCTCCCCAGCTCATCGAGTGGGATTTCGCTGGGCGTCCGACCGTCGCCGTTCGCCTGCCCGCCGCCGCTCGCGGTCACGCCGCCGGAGGCGTCCGCCCAGGCCACGAGCTCGGCCTCGGTCGCGAAACCGCAGCTCACCATCAGCTCTCCTGCCTCCTCCATGAAGAGATGCCTCTGCTCGGGAAGCCACTCCAGCCAGGGCTCGCTGAGCGCAGGCGGCGCAAGCTCGGCCCTTCCCGTTCCCACGAAGCTCGAGTTGATCCGCTGCGTGCGCAGGAGCTCCGCCGGCCCCGGCTCCTGGCGCAGGCTGAGGAACTCGAGCAGGTCGTGCATGGCGCCATCGGAATCGGTGATCAGGCGCTCGTTGGTGACCGTGAACGTACGCTCGGGATTCTCGCAGCAGAACTCGCTCGCAAGGTGCGTCAAGCCGGCCCAGGTCTGACAGGCCTCGCGAAAGTCGGCCGCCCAGCTCGGCAGGCGACCCGAGCTTCTCCACTTCTCGACGTTCTCGGCATCCCCGAGGACGCGCTGGAAGTTGATCATCGAGTGCACGACCCGCCGCCCGTCCCTGAGCAGATGGATGAAGCGGGCCTGCGGAAACAAGCGCCCGAGACGCTCGACGACGTAGGTGTTGGCAGGGGTCTGATCGACCCACCGCCGTCCTCCCGCGGCGGAGGTGACAAGCGCGTTCAGGCCCATGCCGATGTGGGCGAGAAACTGATCGACGGTGATGCCGTGGTTGCCGAGCCAGCCGCTGTCCGGCCGCTCCAGGGAGGTCTCGAAGGCACGCTCCAGGTTCGGGTATTCGAGCATGTAGAAGAAGACGTCAGACTTGGTGTGGGTCCACAGCTCGCTGTGCTGGGCCAGCGACCACGCGAGGATGCTCGAGCCTGACCTCGGCGCCCCGATGATGAATACCGGTTCAGGGCAGATCTCCGGCAGGCGCGCAGGCTCTGCCCGGCTGGGCTCGCGAGCCTCCTTTGCCTCCGCTGCCGCCTCGGCGATCCCCTTCGCCTGAAGCGCCTCGAAGATCCACCCATAGAGCTCGCGTAGCTCGGCCAGCTCGCTCTCCTCCAGCTCGCCCGCGTCGGAGTGACGCCCCTCGAGTTCGCGCACCAGCGCCATCTTCGCGTCCAGCGCCGGGGCGAGATTCGGCCACTTCGCGATCGCCTCCTCGACGCGGCAGTAGCGCCTTACCTCCGGATCTTCGCCGTGGCGCGCGTTGAACAGCCAAAGGCCGCGCCCCCGCTTCACGCAGCGTCGCGCGAACTCGTCGAACGCTGGGGCGCGCAGCATGTAGCTGCGCGCGGAGCGGGTGTGGAAGACCTTCAAGCCGTGCTTGGCGAGGCGGAATCCGAGCTCGATGTCCTCGATGATCGCGGGGAAGTCCTGGTGAAACGACCCGTGCTGGGCGAGGAAGGAGCGCTTGGCCGACGAGCGGCCGCCCCAGAAGTAGGTGTGGTCACGCATATCGCCGTCTTCGACCGTGTGGTAGGCGAACAGGAGCTGCCCGATCTCGGTCACGTACTCCATCAGCGGGGTCACCTCGAGCTCGTGGGCCCAGGTCGTGTAACCGAGCACCGCCACGTTCTCCTCCGGATGGGCCCGGTGGGCCTCGACGTGTGCTTCGAGCAACCCCGGGTCGGCTGTGTCGTCGTCGTCGAAGAACAGCACCAGCGGCGCCCGTGAGACGAACAGCCCGAGGTTCTTGGCCGCCGAGATGCCGGAGTTCACGATCCGCAGGCGGCGGAGCTGGATCTCCTCGGCTATGCGGTTACAGATGGTCTCGGTCCAGTCGCTCGAGCCGTCGTCAATGACGACGACCTCGAACTGGGAGCGCGGCAGCGTCTGCTCGGTGAGGCTCTCCAGCGAGCGCTCGAGCAACGGCGCGCGCTGGTATGTGGGAATGACGACGCTGATCAGCGGGCGGTCGGAGCTGGACTCGATCATCCGGCCACCTCCGCAATGTCGCGGGTGGCGAGCAGCTCCTCGGCGAACTCGTACAGCTCGATGTCGAAGGCGTTGTCCCCGGCGATCTGGGCGCGGAAGCTCCCGGGGACATCGACCGGCACGGACGTGTTGACGATCTGCGGCTCGCCCAGGCGCCAGGCGAAGCGGGCGCTTAGCTGCTCGCAGAAGCCCTCGAAGCGCTCCTGAAGTCCGAAGGCGTCGATGCCGGCGAGCGCCTCCTTGGCGCGCTCGAGGCGGTCGCGAGTGAACTCCACCCGGGTCAGCATCCCGTCGGTCATCTCTGCGGGCGTCAGGGAGAGCATCTTAGTCATGTGGTTGTGGGCGAAGCCGTGGAAGCGGAAGGGGTCGTCGTAGATTTGCTCCAGCGACTTGTGCCGGTCGGCTTCCTCGTTCTCGCGATGGTGGCGCAGGTAGGAGAGCGTGCGCTCGACCGGTTCGCGCAGCAGCGTCAGGGTGGTGACGCGGCCGCCGATCAGCTCCGTCGTGCAGAGCGGGAAGTGGCCGGTTATGACCTGGACTTCATCGCCGCGCGCCGCCAGTCGCTCGCGCAGGTAGTCGGTCGAGAGCACGAGCTTCACCGGGTCCCTGCCGTCCACGCCCCTGATCGGATAGACCGCCGCCTCGCCGAAGTGATTGATCAGCCTGTGGCGCAGCGCCATGCCCGCGGTCTTCTGCATGTGGACGAAGAGGTAGCGGTGCGGCGTCATCGGTCGACCGCGACGACATCGAAGACGCGGAAGCAGTCCTCGTAGGGGAAGTGGGGATGCCGCGCGAGGTAGCGGTCTCGCGCGGCGTTCGCATCCGACCACGTGTAGTGCGCGACCGGGGGCCGGATGCTGTGGTCGACGGGGACGGCGTCGACGATCCCCTCCTGCTTCCCGCGTTCGTAAAGGAGGCGGGCCCAGACGTTCTCGAACCCCCACCCCATCGGATTCGACTCGTCGAAGGGGAAGACGAGCTCGTAGATGTCGCGGCCGAAGCTCACCATGGGACCGATCTCCACGAACAGCGTCTGACGGGCAAGGACGCCGCGCTGCTGGAGGACGATCGGATGGTCGACGAAGGAGTTGTGGGTGCGGGCGGGCTGGGCAAGCGAGTAGCCGGCCGACGTTTGGATTCCGAGGAAGAGGTCGAGAAACCCCTCGGGCAGGACGATGTCGTCGTCAGTGGTGATGACGAAGTCGTAGCTCTCGAGGTCCTCGTCCGCGAGAAGGCGGTTGAGCAGCGCGTACTTGGGCGTTGCCTCGCTCACCGCGAGGGTCGTCACGGCACCCAGGTCTCCGTCCGCCGGCGCCTCACCAAGGGCGACCCAGCGCTGGCTGACCTCGACGGCGCGGGCTTCGGCAAGCGTCGCCGCGACGTGCTCGGCCGTGTTCGGCTTGCCGGTCAAATAGACGCCGAGAACCAGCGCCCGCCGGCCCCTGGCAGCCACGCGGTGGCGCGAGGCCGCCGGGAGCGCCGCCGGCTGCAACCTCTGGATCAGCTCGGGCGTGACCTCGACTGGGATCGCCTCCGGCCTCGGTTCCTCGCCGCGCTCATCAGGGGCTGCGCCGTCGCTGCGGCCGGCGGCCTCGCCCGCTTGCTGCGATTCCGGCTCGGCCGGGACAGAGGGTCGTTCGCCGCTGAGCTCCCAAATAATCACCTGCTCGTCGCTTCGGATCCGCGGGTAGGAGGCCTCGAGGTGGCCGTTGAGCTCCTCGTAGTGGTTCATCCACCAGAACGCGGTCTCGGGCAGCGCCAGGTGCGTGGCGCCCTTCTCCCGCAGCTCCTCGAGGTGGGCGATCGCCGCCTCGCTGTCGGCGGGGTAATGGCCGGCGTAGCGTCCGTCGGAGTTGCGCGGGAAGTGCCAGCCCGTCCGTCCCTCGAAGGCGAGGAACCCGTCGTCGCCGCGGGTCGCGACGAGCACCTTGGCGCCCGCCGGCACGTCGGACTCGACGGCCTCGCGAACCTGGGCGACGAGCTCAGCGTACTCGGGCGATCGCGCCACGCCATCTCCGCGGTCCTCGACCGCCTCTTCGGAGGCTGCCGGCCGGACGGGTCGCGCCAGAACGTCCTCGAGCATCAGATCGAAGCGGGCCTCGATGACTGCGCGTCCGTGCAGCCCGAGCATGTGCCTGCGACCGCGGCGCGCGAGCCCCCACCATGTGAGCGGCCGACGCAACAGGCGCTCGATCGCCCTGGCGAAGGCGTATGAATCGTCGGCGATCAGGACCTGGCGCCCATCCTGGACGCCCAGCCCCTCGGCGCCGACCGGGGTGGTGACGGTCGGCGTGCCCACCATCAGCGCCTGGACGATCTTGCGCTTGGTCCCCGCGCCGTAGCGGAGCGGGACCACGGAGACCCGCGCCGCGTTTAGGTAGGGCAGGACCGATGGCACCCAGCCGACCGTCTTCACGGGGGCGAGCCCTCCGGCGAGATTTCGGACGTGCTCCTCCGCCGCCGTGCCGACGATCGAGAGCGGGTGCTCCTCCAGCAACGACCGATCGAGGCGGGGAATGATCTCCTGGCAGAGGTATTCCGCGGCGTCGCAGTTGGGCGCATGCAGGAAGTTGCCGAGGAAGAGGATCCCCCGCCTGTCGCGCAGCGGCACCGGCGAGCGTGGAAGCTCCTCGGCGTCGGGGAGGCTCATCGCGAGGCGGGGCTGCGCGGTGAGGTCGTTGATCAGCGCCGCCTCCTTCTCGGAGACCGTGAGCACCGCATCGGCGGCTGCGTAGGTGTTGATCTCCTTCATCAGGGTCTCCGCCTGGTCCGCGTCGAGCTGCCCCGGCGGCGATCCCGGCTCGAAGCGAAGCTGGTCGCGCATCTCGCGGACGAAATGAAGGTCGATCGAGTCGACAACGAGGCGCGCCGATGGCGCTGCCTCCCGCAGCTCGGGGATGAACTTCTCGGCGACGTGCCAGAAGGCGAGGATCGCGAGCCTGAACTCGCTCACGTCGCTGATCGAGTCGATGCTCTTCAGCGGGGCGTGCGTCTCGACGCCCCGCTGCTCGAGCTCGTAGGCGTAGCGCTCCGGGTCGGTCGGCGTGCGAAGGCAGCCGAACGTCACCTTCCAGCCCCGACGCAGGAGCATGTCGATCAGGTGCGAGACCCGCAGCAGCCCGCTTTCGCGGTCGAACTCGGGCAGGCGCGGCGAGATGACCAGGGCGCGTCCCGGGCTCATCGGTCCGCTTCCCCGATCCTCACCACCCGCGCCTTGGGCTGGTAATAGACGGAGGCGCCGGCCTTTCCGGCGCGCAGCGAGAAGTCGACCAGGGCGTCGCCGGGCGCGACGCCCCCGTCGCCGAAGCCCCCAAGCCGCTCGAAGACCTCGCGGGTCGTGGCGAGCATCGGCGCCGAGCAAAAGTCAACGCGCTGGACGAAGCAGTACTCGGGCCGGTCGGGATTCTGGTCGCCCTCGCCTCGGCGCCGCCGCGACCCGTCGGCGGCCAGGACGCCTCCCGCCTCCTCCAGATCACCGAAGGGAGAGAGGATCCGTGTCCCGACCACTCCCGCATCTTGGTTGCGGGCAAAGAGGGTGAGGATCGAGGGCAGCCAGTCGGGGAGCGCCAGCCCAGGGGCCGTGACGAAGACCTGGAACTTGTTGGCGCTCGCCTCGGTCGCCAGCCGGGCGCGCTGCGCGAGACTCGCTCCGGCGGCGGCCTCGATCTGCCTCACCTGGACACCGGCGGCGGCGGACCGCTCGCTGGCTGCCTCGAGGGTCGCGGCATCGGCAATCACGCTGAGCTCTCCCGCGAAGCCATCGTCCAGGCTCTCGGCGAGGGCGCCGAGGGTGACGTCCCATTGCGATCGCCCGGCGTCGGCGATTAGGCTCACCCCGACGTCTTCCCCCCATCCGCTCGGCGCGCCCGAAAGCCACTCGAGCTCAGCCGCCTCGGGGAAGCTCGGATCGATCCGGATCACGGCGCTCGCGGCGACGCGGCGGGCCTCGGCGAGCCGAGCCGCGTCAGCCGAGGCGACGACGACTATGTCGACGCTTCGGTCGAGGTATGGAAGCGCCTCCGTCTCGTCGGGTGGGACGAAGACCGGCATCTCCGGGACCTGGTCGGCGACCCCGATCCTGGTGTGCCAGTCAAGCACCGAGGGATCGCGGCCGGAGCGTAAGCGCAGGGAGGAGACCGCGCGCTTGAGCGCCGCAATTGGGCCGCTGGGATCCCTGCGACCTTCGGTGCGAAGTCCGTAGATGACGCAGCGCTCGTCTCGGTGCAGCTCCTCGTAGCGATCCTCCATGTGGCGGCGCAGCCCGTTGTAGTGGTCCAGCCACCACATCGTGGTTGCCGGCAGCAGCAGGTGGTCGGCGCCGCTTGCGCGCAGGGCTTCGAGCTGGGCGATAACGGCCGTGTCTCCGACCGGGTGCCAGCCGAGGTAGCCGCCGTCTACGGCGACCGGGAAGTGCATGGCGCGGCGCCCGTCGAGCTCCAGCAGCTCGTCGTCGCCCTTGGATGCGACGAGGACGGTGGACCCCTTCGGGATGAGCTCCCGTGCCCGCACCCGGACCTCGTCGACGAGCTGGTCGTAGGCGCGAGCGGCGCCAGTCTTCTCGGGCTCCTCGTCGGCGGCCGCAGGCGCCTCCGAAGCCGCCGCTTCCACCCGCCGCAGCTCCTCGCGGGTGGCCTCGAGCTGGGTCTCGAACTCCTCGCGAAGCCGCTGCTCCTGGTCGTGCAACTCGCCGCGGGTGACCTCGAGCTCGAGCTCAAGCCTCTTGCGAAGCCGATCCTCCCGGGCGCGATCCTTCGAAACCCGGTCAAGGTCGGCCCGGCGTGCGGCGAGCCGCCGCTCGAGATCGGCTCTCTCGCGTTCGGAGGCGACTGCGTAGGCGCCGAGCAGGTCGACCGCCTCGATCCCGACGCTCTCCGCGCCGGGAGCGAAGAGGCGCAGAGCCAGATAGAGCGATTTCACGTGGAAGGGGAGCCGCGGCTCGTCGACCACATTGGGGGCGGCCGTGCGGTGGTGCCACAGGCCCTCGCTCACCGCGAGGCGGATCGCCGCGCGGATGAATGCCTCGCCCTCGTCGGAGCGATCGATGCCGACGAAGCCGGCAAGCTCGCGGACCGCTGGCTCGGGGTCGATCATCAGGTCCTCGTAGAAGACGATCTGAAGGGGGTGCGCCGCCGTGGCGGCGAGCCCCGCACGCATGTAGGTCAGCCACAGCTCCACCCCCTCCTCGAACGGCAGCGGCTCCTCCTCGCGGGCGTTGAGGGAGAAAGCGACGTCGACCGGGTTGCGAAGGCAGAACACGTAGCGCATCGGCGGCAGCAGGCGCTGCCAGAAAGGCAGGGTCAGGCAGTTGCGCGGGTCCTTGAAGCCCCAGCGATCGGAGTCGCCGAAGTCGGCCTCGACCACCTCCCGCGCCTGGCGCCGGAGCTGGTCGAGATCTCCGCTGCGCTCCCAGCCCGCCGGCAGCTCGGGCGGCTGCGACCAGGTCCCCCCGAGGTGCGAGAGGATCTCGTCGTTTATCTCGTTGATCGGCTCGTTCTCCCAGTGACCCGCGGGGTTGGCCGGGCCCGGTCGCATCAGGTGCTCCTCGGGACCGAGGTCGAGGCCCAGTGCGTGCAGCACGTGCGCGACCAGCGAGGTCCCGCTGCGGTGCATGCCGAGGATGCAGAAGATCGTCTGCTCGCTCACCTGGCGGTTCCCTTGAGGTCGAAGATCACGCAGGTCTCTGGATCAGAGAATCGCAGGTTGTAGCTGCCTTCGAGATGCTTTCGAAGGCCCTCGTAATGCTCCAGCCACCAGGTTCCAGTACTCGGAAAGACGATGTACCCGGCGCCCGCGGCGCGCTGTGCCTCAAGCGCCGCGATCGCCTCCTCGCTGTCGGCGGGATGGTGGCCTGCATAGTCGCCGTCCGCGCTGCGCGGAAAGTGCCACGCCCGACGACCTTCGATGCGCAGAAGCTCTTCGTCGCCCCGGCTGACGAAAAGCACGGTCGCGCCCGCGGGAACCGTCTCGACCACCGCCTGGCGGATCCGCTCCGTCATCTCCCGGTAGCGATCGCTTTGGCGGCGCTCATACGGCCGCCAGGGTTCCTGCCACTTCTCCTCGAATCGGGCCCGGTTTGCCTCCAGCACGCGGCCGTACTCGCCGCTTGCCACCAGCTTGCCGAAGGAGGCCTCGCCGAAGTGGTGCACGAAGGCGTCATCCGCGCAGAGCAGGCGGTAACCCGCCTCGCGGACCCGCCGCGAATAGTCGTCGTCCTCGAGCAGCCCCGTGGAGAAGCGCTCGTCGAGGGGCCCGACTCGCTCGTAGAGCGCCCTGCGGATCGCGACACAGAACATCGTCAGGGTCGGGATCTCGAACGCCTCCCCGGCGTGGGCAGCCGCGCGCTGGTCGGCAAAGCGAGCGAACTCCGCCCAAGTCCGGTAGTCGGCGTCGACCTGGGCCTCGTTGCCGGTCCGATTCGTCGTCGGGCCCACCATGCCGACCCGGGGGCGGTCGAGGTGGGCCAGGAGCCGTTCCAGCCAGCCGTGGCTGACCGCGGTGTCGTCGTTGAGCAGCACGAGCGTCTCGGCCTCCGCCAGCGCTGCGCCCTGGTTGCAAGCTGTCGCAAACGCCTGATTCGATGCGTTTTCGACTAGCCGCACGTTCGCGTTTCGCTCCGCCAACCTGGCCAGGTAATCCGGCGTCCCGTCGCTGGAGTCGTTGTCGACGGCGATCAGCTGGCATCCCTTCCCGCTGGCGGCGAGAACGCTCTCCAAGCAGAGACGGAGGAAGGGAAGATTGTCGCGGGTTACGACGACCACGCTGGCCTGCAGCTCGGTGGAAGCGGAGCGGAAGGCCGGCACCGGCCGATCGAGGATCCTGCGCAGCGTCTCCTCCTCAAGTCGGATCGGTCGCCGTGAGACTGGCGTCAGCACGAGGTCGTCGGGGAACAGCGCCCTGCTCATACTCCGCGGCGCCGAGGCGGAGCGGACGGCACTCACGCGGTCCTTCCTTCCTCCTCCGGGCGAAACTCGGCCTCGTCGGGCTCGGAAGCCTCGACGGGAGCGGCCTCCTCCTGGAGGCCTTCGGGCGAGGCGGCGAAGCGATGCCCGAAGACGTCAAGTGCGCAAACGACCCGGCGCCCGGCGTCGCGCACGCGCCGCGCGTAATCGCTCGCCAGCGCACCGATCTCGAGATCCTCGTCGAGCAGACCGGCCACCTCGAGCACGTCGCGGCGCAGTACCACCCAGGACATGTCGAGGACATCGACGTCGCGCGCGACCTCGGCGTCGAGCTCCTGGCGCCGGCGCTGTGCGAATTGGACCATCTCGCCGTAGGTCTCATAGGAGGTTGTGGGCTGCGCACCATCGCCGGAGAGATTTGCGACCGCCCCGACCAGGCCGATCGCCGGGTCCTCGAGATGCGCGGCGAAGTCGGAGAGCCAGTCCGGCGTCACGATCACACCGTCGCCCAGCAGGGCGAAGATCTCGCCCTTGCCCGTGGCGATGCCCCGGTTGCAGGCGGCCGCGAAGCCGATGTCGCGCTTGTTGCGGATCACCCGCACGTGGCGGTTGCGGGCGGCGAGGACGTCGAGGTAGTCCCGTGTTGGCTCCGACGAGCCGTTGTCGACGGCGACAACCTCGAAGGCCGGCTCCCGGGTGTTGGCCAGGACTGCCTCGATGGCGAGGCGGGCACGCGCCAAGTCGCCGAGGACCGGAACCACCACGGTGACCACCGGAGGTGCCGAGGGGGCCGGGGCCGCCGGGACGGGGCGGCCGAGGATGTACTGCCTCGTCTCCTCGCCAGGCTCCGCCGCGTTGCCCGGGTCCCCGTCGAGCGCGAGCTCTTCAGGAAGCTGGACGGGGGCCGGGCTCTTGCGCGACGGCCTCCGGCCAGCTCTCGGCCTCAGCCCCACGTGGTCGAGCATGTCGCCGAGCACGACCTCATGGCTCAGGTACTCCCGCGCTAGATCGCTCGCAGCGCGGCGATGGCGGGCCGGATCCGCCTGCACCGCCGTCACGGCCTCCACGGCTTCGTCGAGGTTTGCGAAGGCGAACAGTCCCTCGCCAGTCGGAATGGCCGCTCCGAATCCGGTGTCCTGGACGATCACCGGCCTCCCGGCCGCCAGGTAGGTGGCGCTGCGCTCGCTGAACCAGCCCGTGCGGAAGTGA
This sequence comes from Actinomycetota bacterium, assembly GCA_038040285.1. GTDB lineage: Bacteria > Actinomycetota > Thermoleophilia > Solirubrobacterales > 70-9 > Mayfieldus. The sequence continues at coordinate 47,246 of JBBPIN010000004.1, read as the reverse complement.
ACGTTCTGCTCCTTGGCCGCCGAGACCTCTCCCGCCGATCCAATGATGTAGTCGCGGTATGTGTCGAGACCCCGTGAGAAATCGAGCGCTGGGCGGACCCGCCAGCCGTGCTCGGCCAGGAGCAGGCGGTCGCGGCCGTCGTAGCTGGAGAGCGCCAGCTCGAACTGCGCCTGCGTCCGCATCGGCAGGTCGAGGATCTTCATGAACTGCTGGTGCTTGCTCCAGCGATAGACCCGGTCCCCGTAATGGACGTCTCGGTACTGCTGGCGCCAATTGCCGACCGTGGTGAAGGGACCAGAAGGATCGACCGCGTTGTGCCAGAAATCGAGAACCACGGGTGGCGGGGAGGGGACGAACGAGTAGGGACGCGCCCACGGCAGCTCGCAGTCGGGGTTGCCGTAGTTGAGCCCCCAGGTGAAGTAGGCGACGTGCTGGTCAAGAAACTCGAGCGCGCGCTTGTCGCCACGCTGAACCTCCAGCTCGACCTCGACGGGGTCGGTGCCGAGGAAGACGAGCCGGTCGGTCGCGGCGTGCTCGGGCAACGGCAGGGTGCCCCCGTGCATGTTCACGATCAGCGCTGCGTCGCGGTAGAGGCGGTCGAGCTGGGCAGAACTCATCCCGTAGCAGCGGCCGTTCTCGTGCAGCGCCTGGAATGCCCAGCGGTCCTCGAGCCCGAATCGCTCGGCCGTCCTCGCGATGTAAGCCGCTGCCTTGCCGGCGCCGTCGTCCTCCTCGTGGGTCATGAACATCGACGGTGTCCGAGCATGCGCCTCTACGTAGTAGACCTCGTAGCCGAGCCGCTCGAATCCGACTGCGTAGTGCCCGACCAGCCAGGCGACCCCGCCCACGGGGATCTTGGTTAGCATTCCGAGCAGCACGATCTTGGGCCGCGGCAGCACCGTGCTGGGGCCCGGCACGGGCCGCCGCCCCGCGGAAGGCTTGGCCTCCCCTTCCGGACTCGGCGGCGGTGCAGCCGGGGCGACTTCGTGCTCGTCCGCTTCCACCTTGGGCGCGTCCAGTCGCGCAACGGCGGCGCGCGCCGGCTGCCGTGGCTCTTCGTCGACCGCCGGCTGGCGTCGCTCTTCGTCGACCGCCGCCTGCTGTGGCTCTTCGTCGACTGTCGCCTGCCGTGGCTCTTCGTCGATCGCCGGCGGCGGGAGTGATGGGCGGCCGTCCCCTGCCCGCGTTTGTGCCTCCCACAGCTGCCTGTAGAGGCCGGGCTGGCCGACCAGCTCCTCGTGGGGGCCTCGCTGGACGATCTCTCCGTGGTCCATCACGAGGATCTCGTCAACGCTTCGGAGCGTCGAGAGCCGGTGGGCGATGATGATCGTCGTCCGCCCCTCCATCAGACGGTCGAGGGCATCCAGAATCACCGACTCGGTGCGGGAGTCGATCGCCGAGGTGGGTTCGTCGAGGATCAGCACCGGGGCATCGCGGAGGAAGGCTCGAGCGACGGCAATCCGCTGGCGCTCGCCGCCGGAAATCGTGGACCCTCCCTCCCCGAGCAGCGTGTTGTAGCCATCGGGCAGCGCCGAGATGAACTCGTGGGCGTTCGCCGCCTTGGCCGCCTCGATGACCTCCTCCGGGGTGGCATCGTCTTTTCCGTACTTGATGTTGGTGGCGAGGGTGCCCGAGAAGAGGAGCGGCTCCTGGAGCACGATGCTGAACTTACTGCGCAGGTCGGCGAGCTTCAGGTCGCGCACGTCGTGGCCGTCGAGCCGCACGCTGCCCTCGGCGGGGTCATAGAAGCGCGGCAGCAGGCTCGCGAGCGTCGACTTGCCCGCGCCGGTGGGGCCGACGACCGCCACGGCACGCCCAGGCGGGATCCGGAGCGAGACATCCTTAAGCACCTCGGGCCGTCCCTCGTAGTGGAACTCCACACCGTCGAGCTCGATCTCCCCCCGAGCTCTCTCGAGGGGCAGCGCGCCCGGCTTCTCGGTGATGTCGGGCTCCGTGTCCAACAGCTCGAACGCCATTAGCAGGTTGATGAACTCCTGCTGGAAGTTGGTGATCGTGTTGGTCAGATTCTCGAGCGGGGTGTAGATCTGATTGATGTAGAAGAGAATCACGAGCAGCTCGCCGGCGGTGATCTTCCCGTTCACGGCCTGGTAGGCGCCCACCCCGAGGACCGCGGCAGTGCCGGCCGCGGCGATCGTCTGGACGGCTAGCTTGAAGACGGTCTGGCGCACCGCCAGGCCGACGGTCTGGTCGACAAAATCCTCTCCCACCTCACGAAAGCGCTTGAACTCTTTTCGCTGCGTCCCGAACGCGAGTACGACGCGCAACATGCTCATCGACTCGTAGACGATTGCGAGGGTGAATGCCCCCAGCCCACGCACGCGGTAGAGGCGCGGCTCGATGCGCTTGGTGTAGTAGGTGGTCGAGTAGACGACGAACGGCGTGGTTCCCAACGCGAGGAGGGCGAGGAGGGGGTTGATCCTGGTCGCTATGTAGGCCATGCCGAAGACGGTAAGCACGTCCTGTGCCACGGCCGGCAGGTCGGTCACGAGCTGGCCCATCCCCGATGCCTGGCTGTTGATCCGGTACATCAGGATGCCCTTGCTCTCGCGGTCGTGGTATGCCAGCGAGAGCCTCTGCGCGTGTTTGAACATGTCGCTGCGGAAATCCAGGACCATCCGCTGGTCGATGCTCGTCGTGAGGTACTCGTTCCAGACCGTCATGAGGCCCGACAGCAGCGTCAGGAAGAGCGTCGCCACAACCGCGAGCGCGATCAGGGCCCCGACGCCTGAGCCGAAGATCCCGCTCACCCATCCAGGCGGCCGCTTGTGGCCGATGACGCTGTCGACCACGAACGCCAAAGGCCACGGCTCTGCAAGCGCGGCCACGGCGAGCAGGATCGTGAGGATTACCGAGGGGATTGCGAGCTTCCGGTACGGCCGCAGGTAGGGAAGGACGCGTGGCAGAATCTTGAAGCCGCGCCTCAGGGCGCCCTTCCTCGACCGCCGCCCGAGGAGGTCCTCGGTTACCGCCTGCTCGGCTGCAGAGAGACTTGCGCTGTCTACGCCAGCCTGCTCGCCTGATGCGACGTTCGTCACTCTGTCTCCGCAGGCAGGATTCGGGCGGGGAGCCGGCGCGCCCGCACGGCGCCACGGGCGATGCTCGCAGCGGGTGCCAGGAAGAGCAGCGCCAGAACCGGACTGAAGACCACCGCCGCAGCCCCCGCTATCACCGCCGCGGCAAGCGGCCGCGGCCGCATGCGGATGCGGATGCGGACCTGTACGAAGCCCTCCGGATGGCTGCTCGTCTGCAGCTCGCCGTACACGAAACCGGAGAGCAGCAGACGCGCGTCGTAGTCCTCCCAGCCGCTCGGGTGCATCGTCCGGATGCCACGGCGGCGCAGCGCATCGACTAGGGCCGCCGCCAGCTCCGAGCGGGGCCGATCCTCGGGGACCACCACGACGCCGCCGCGCACGCGTCGGATCGCTGCGGGCAGTTCCTGGTGGGAGTCGAGGTTCCTGTGGGCGATGTTGCGGTGGCGGCTGCGGGCCCAGTAGCGCACCAGCGGTTGCAGCAGGTGGTAGACCGCGACCTTGGTGCGGAAGCGAAATCTGCCCGTCTCGCTGCGGCGCGGCGGCTGGGCTCGCGCCATGTCGACGGCGGCGAGCACGAACAGGCCTGCGACGGCCAGCGCGGCGGGAATGACCAGCCACGGCGAGATGAGCGCGAGCGGCGCGGTGAGCAAGAGGACGACGGCGCCGGGTACCCCTACCTGGTGGAGAAGGTCGAGGAAATCACCGCCCGCCTGGTACACGGACTGGTAGGCCGCGGTGCCGTACACCCCGCGGTAGATCCGCTGCCACGTGAACGACGGAGTCAGCGAGTTGTAGATGCGTCCCCGCCAGCGTGCCGTTCCGGCCGGCGTGAAGCGCTCTGGATGCCGGGCCTCGACCAGAGCCTCGCTGCGACCGTAGTCGCGCTGCTGGCGCAGGTACTCGCGCAATCCCTGGCGACGGTGATGCCAGACGAGCGCCGCCGGATGAAAGCCGATCTTCCAGTCGCGGTCCAGGGCCTTCCAGCACATGTCGACGTCGTCTCCGGCTGTCGTGTAGGCCGGATCGAAGCCGCCGATCTCGGACAGCACGAGCTTCCAGAAGGCCATGTTGCAGCCGGGAATGTGCTCGGCCCGATCGTCGGAGACCAGCACGTGGACGGGTCCTCCCGGCGACCGCGCGACGACGTGGGCATCCGGCGGGTCGTCGTGTGGCGGGAGGTTCGGTCCGCCGGCGCCGCCGACGTCGGGCGCGTCGAACCCGAGCGCGAGGTAGTAGGGCCACTCGGGTGTCGGATAGGCGTCGCTGTCGAGGTAGGCGACGAGGTCACCGGTGGCCGCCTCGAAGCCTTCGTTGCGAGCCACCGCCAGCCCGCCATGGTCGATCTGCACCAGACGTACCCGTGGGTATCGCTTCACGACGTCGGCGGTCGCGTCGCTGGAGCCATCGTCGACGACGAGGACCTCGAGCCTTGGATAGTCGAGCGCGCAGGTGTGTCGAAGGCACTCGTCCAGGGTCGCGGCGGCGTTGTGCGCGCAGATGACAACGCTGATCGAGGGCCAATTGAAGTTGAGGCTGCGGACCGTTCTCCGGTTCCAGCGGCTCGTCGACTCGAGCGCGGGGCGAGGCGAGCGGTCGGTGCGCGTCAGCCCGAAGCCCCAGCCGGTCACCGGCGCGCCACCCACCCACCAATCGTCCGTCCACGAGAACACGCAGGTGCCGGCCACGCCTCGCTCGATCGCCGTCTCCAGCTGCCAGTCGAGAACCTCCGCCTGGTGGCGCTCACCATCCGGGCCTGCGCCGGCGGCGATGCCCAGCTCCCCGAGCACCAGCGGCCGGTCCCCCGCCAGGTGGTGCAGCCGCGTGAGGTAGCGGCGGAAGTTCTCCCGGCGCTCGAGGAAGACATTGAACATCAGGAAGTCGAGGCTCTCGAGAGGCAGGTACTCGGCCGTGGGGTAGTTGGCGTAGGTGACGAGTCGGTCGCAGTCCTCCTCCCGCACGATCTCGACGAGCTCGCGCAGGGTGTCGGCCACGGTGTCGATGCCATGCCAGCGCAGCACGTCGGCCGGAACCTCGTTGCCCAGCGAGAGTCCGAGGATCTGCTCGTTGCCGGCCAGCCGCCGCGCCGCTTCGCGGACCTCCTTGCGCGCCTCGCGTGCCACCCGCCTGTTCTCGCGGCGCGAGCCGCCGAGCAGGTAGCGCCAATCGGGATAGAAGACGCCCGCCAGGACGCGCAGGCCTCTATCCGAGGCCACGTCCAGGACGTCCTCGGTCGGCAGCGTGTACGTGCGCACAACGCTGAACCCGGCCTCGCGCATCGCGGCCAGGTCTTGCTCGACCTGTGCGCGTTCGGGGAAATGCGCCCCGTCGGTGCGTGGAGCGAAAGTGCCGTAGGTAACGCCGCGGAACTCGAACCGCTCCCCGCCTGCCGCGAAGAACTTCCCGTCGACTTCGACATGCTGCGTCGGTCGAGCCCGATCCACAGCCGGTAGAGAGGCCCTCCTCACGACCCCCTCCGGACCGCTGACCCGCCCGCTCTCGACCCCCTCCACCTCTTCGGGGGGATCGCCGTTGGTTGTTTTGAGCGTGTCGAACCTCCCTGGACTGGCCACGTTCCCGGTTATACGCTCCTTTCTGAAGAACCCCGCACCAATGCCTGCCCCAGGAGCGGAGCTCTGGGTCTGACCTCCTGTCCCTGCGTACTCTAGCCTGCAAACTGACGTTTGTCCCGCGAATTCCGGGTAGCAAATGGCCCCGATGGCCCCGCCCCCGTTGGGTGCCGCCCGATGCCGGTTAACCTGCAGTTCGGTGCAATGCTGAGCAATGGCCCATCCGCCCGGTGAGCTAGGCGAAGAAGCGGTGATCGCCCGCGTCGGCGATGTAATTGCCGACGCCGCAACCGAGGGGCGCAGGACGGCTGGCGAGGATGCCCGCCAGGCGGCTCGCCGCGTCGCGATCGGCATCGCCACCGGGATGCTCACAGCGAGCAGGCCTGAGATCGCGGCCCACTCCGATGACGTCCACATCGTCGCGGGGGCGATGGCGCGCTGGCTCGGTCTCTCCGGGCAGCGGCTCGAGGACGTCCTGGTAGCGGCGCGTCTGCACGACATCGGCAAGCTGGCGATCCCGGCGGGGCTCCTGGGCAAGCAGACGCCCTTGGACCCGATCGAGTGGGTGGCGATCCGTCGCCACACGATCGTCGGTGAACAGATCCTGGTCTCAGTCCCCGAGCTCAGGGGCGCCGCGCGCCTCGTTCGTCATTCGCACGAGCGCTGGGACGGATTCGGGTACCCCGACGGGCTGTCCGGAGAGGAGATTCCGCTCGGCAGCCGGATCATCTCCTGTGCCGACGCCTTCGCCGTGATTCGCTCCGACCGCTCCTACCGGCCGGGGTCCTCCACGGCAGAGGCACTGGCCGAGATCCATGCCTGCGCCGGCACCCATTTCGACCCGGCCGTGGTGGAAGCGCTCGAAGCGCTCGCCGGCGGGCTACGCATCGCAGCGGACCGCCTGCGGCTTCAGTCGGGCCGGGCCAGTCGGCTGTTCGCGCTGCTGCTGATCGTGGGCGTTGGCGCCAGCGCCTCGGCGTTGGCTCGCAGCGGCCTGATCCCGGACGCAAAGCCCCCGCACGCCGCGCCGGCCGCCGTCGCGGGGCCCCGGACGTCTTCGGCGACAGGCAGCGGCGGGCTTGCGCAGTCGGCGGCCTCTGCCCCAGCCCCGACCGGCCGACCGGCGGGGGTGCCCGGCCTGGCTGGGGCCGCCGGCGCAACGGGCAGCCCGTCGCGTCTTACGTTGCTGGCGTACGGGCTCGGCTTCCCATCAGCGATGGTGGCCAATCCCGACAACGGCGACGTACCCGCCGGCGGAACCGGCTCGCCCGGAGGCGAGGGGCAGCCCGGCGTCCCCGACCACGGGCAGGGTGAGGGGCACGGCAAGGGCCAGGGCAAGGGCCATGGGCAAGCACCCGGCCAAGGGCATCAGACGGCCGAGCAGACACAGGGTGGCGAGAATGGCTCGGCGGGGCATGGAAACGGCGCGGGAACCGGACAGGGCACTTCGAAGGTCAAGCAGCCAAAGCCGGCCAAGCCCGGCAAGTCGTCGCACACCATTCAGACTCCCGATCAGAGTCCGAGCAGTGCCGCCCCAGGCAATGGCAATGGCAACGGCGGCAATGGCAATGGCAACGGCAACCCGGACGCCGGCGGCAACGGCAACCCGGACGCCGGCGGCAACGGCAACGGGGGTGGCAACGGCAAGGGTCAGGGCTAGCGCGGTCCGCCACGACGACCCCAAACACGGGCACGGAGGGCTCTGCGCGTCGGCTTGGCGCGTTCTGAGACTTCGAATAGAGTTCTTCACTTGTCAATGCATTTCGCGAGCCAGGGAAACGGAGCAGGGAGCAGTTGGTGGACGGCTTGCGGAACCACGCTGCGAAGGAGCTCTAGGTCCTCAATCGTGCGGTCGAGGGCGCGCATCGCGTGTCTTCTCGCAGTCATCGTCGTCGCGCTGGTCGCGGTGCCGGTCGCCCAGGCAGCCCCTGGACCGAAGTACAACCCGCCGAAGTCGGTCTATCTAGCGCTAGGCGACTCGCTCGCCTTCGGCTACCAACAGGCCAAGTTCCTCCAGAACCTCCCAACGGAGGACCCCGCCGTCTACAACACGGGCTACGTCGACGACTTCGCGAAGGACCTGACCACGATCGACCCGAGAATCCAGACCGTCAACCTTGGCTGCCCGGGTGAGACGACGGACTCGCTGCTCGGCCTGAGGCCGTGCCGGTACCACCCGCCGTTCGCCCTGCACAGCAACTACACCGGCTCGCAGATCGACGCCGCGCTGGCCGTGCTGCGCGCGCACCGGGGCCAGGTCAGCCCGGTGACCATCGACATCGGCGCAAACGACCTGCTGCGCGGACAATCGCTCGCACATGTGCAGGCAAACCTGTCGACGATCCTCGCCAAGCTCCGCCGCGCGGCCCGGTATACGGAGATCATCGTCCTCGGGATCTACAACCCGTTGATCGTCACGATCCCAGGAACCGACGTCATCGCAGCGCAGTTCAACGCTGCGCTGGCGCAGACGGCCGCGCGGTACCGCGCTCGGTTCGCCGACCCGCTACCGGTCTTCAACCCGCTGGTCAACGAGATCCCGACGATTTGCCAGCTGACCTTGATGTGCACGCCGCTGCACGACATCCACGCGAGCGACGCCGGCTACCAGAAGCTCGCGGACCTTCTGTTCGCCGCATCTGGTTACTGATTCGGCAACGCATCGCAGAAGCTCGCTGAACTTCCGGCTGGCCGACTCGTTCGTCCGGTCCCGAGCTGTTCAGCCACTGTCGGCGGCGGGTCGCTGGCTGGCACGAGCAGGACTGGCACCGATGACCGCGCAACACGCTCAGGTTCGCGGCAGACCGCCGCGGCGGCGGCGGCGCGCGATCACGCCAGTAGAGGGCAGCGGTGGGTGCTGGCCGTGCGAGGGAGGCAGTACGCCGGGGATTACGAGCGGCGCCGGGAGGCTGTCGTAATAGACCTTCCAGTCGACCCCGAATTGGTCGAAGCGGTCGAAGATCGTGCCGTTGGCCGCCGGCGTCGAGAAGGTCGAGGCGTCGGTGCGGATCACCCCGCTCGAGGTGCCGGTCAGCAGGTAGCGGAAGTTCGATAGGTCTGTGCGAGGCAGGAGCAGAAGTAGCGCTCGCCGACCGGGAAGTGCTCCGCGAGCGAGTAGGTAAAGGGCAGGTCGGAGTCGTCGTAGTAGCGCATCGCGACCGGGCCGCTGGCGCGGACGAAGCCGTCGTTGCGGCCGCCGTCGTAGGACAGGTGGCTGGCGTTCCAGGCCTGGCTGGGAACCCCGTCCTCCTGGCAAGGCGTCTCCGCGTGCGCGGAATACACCTTGTTGCCCTGGGCGTCGAGGTTGAAGGCGACCTGCTGCCCGTGGCTGACCGGCAATCCGTCGAGCGGCCGGCCCCGGCGGGCCTGTTCGGGCAGCACGCCGAGGATGTTGTCGAAGGAATGGTTCTCCATCATCACGACCACGATGTGATCGATCTGCGGCATCGTCTCCGTGCCTTCGGGCAGGCGCGGGTCGGGTAGGTCGCCGGGACCCTTGATGCGCGCGGCGCGCAGAATCGGACGCGCCCAGGCGGGCAAGCCGGGGCTCAAAGCAGCGGCGAGGGCGATGCTTGCCCCGGCGGCGGACTTCAGCGCGGTACGGCGGGTGATCCCGCCAGGCTCCGCCATCGCTCCAGCATGCTAACCGGGGTGGACCGCGAGAATCAGCTCCCCCCTCGGCGTCCGAGCGATCTACATCAGCTTGGTGTCAACCGGGCTAGGGAGAGCAGGTCAAAACAAATCAGCCGGGAGCGTTCGTCTTCACCCAGGCGATGATGTTTGAGCTGCCGGCGATTGTTGTGCCGTCGGGCAGCTGCAGCACCGGGAGCTTCTCTTGGCCGCTCAGCTCCTTCAGCTTCGGGCGCCGGCCTTTCGTGAACAGGCCGAAGAGATGCCCCCGGTCGAAGATCACCTTCTCGTAGGAGTGGCCGGCTGCGCGGAGCGCCTCATGGGCGCGTCGGCACGCATGCGGCTTTGGGCCGCCTTCATCTATATGGCAGACATAAAGCGTGAGCGGCTGGGCCACGGAGTGTTCTCGTTCGTCTCGGTGCGAGAAGCATGCCAGTGACGGAGCGCGCGCATCCATACGGCCCCATCTGCTTGCTCAAGATCTCCTTCATGTCGTTCGAGCAGGGTACGGGGGATCACGTTGGATCACGCAGGGACACGAATCCGCTGCAAATGAGGCTGTTCGAGACAGGAGGCGATGATCAGCTGTGATCGACGGAGGCCCATCTGATGTGTCCGTTTTGTGTCCGCTGGAGGGCCGTGATGGCCGGCGTCCGGCTCAGTTTGAGTCGCGTCCCAGCGCGTCCAGTAACCGCCGCGGGGAGAAGATCGGTAGCTGATCGCCGAGCGTGAGCAGATGCCGGTCGCCCGAGACGAGCGCTGCGCGGGCGTCCTCGGCCAGCGCCAGCAGGTAGTTGTCACCGGGATCGGCCGAGCGAACGGACGGCGCTCGTCCCGGGTCGGGCACTACCGTCGCCTCTCGCCCGAGCCATTCCAGAAGCTCCGTCGCCTCGCTCTGCGGGATCCGCTCGCGGGGCTTTGGATAGGTAAGCGCTCGCTCCAACTCGGCAAGGAGAAGAGGCGAGGCCAGAAGCTCGAACTCGCCCTCGAGCCACGCCCGCAACACCCCCGCTGGGGCGCCCGTTGGCGAGAGGAGAGCGGAGATGATGACGTTCGGGTCGAGAACCGCGCGCACCGACTCAGCGGCGCTTGCGTCTGGTCTTGTGCTGCGCCTCGACGGCTAGCTCGGTGGTCTCCTTCTCGGAGAGCTCGCTGCGCGACCACAGCCGCTCGAGCAGGTCGAGGCCGAGCTCGCGGCGAAGCGCCTGCTCGATCACTTCGCTGTCGCGCTTGCCGCTGCGCGCGGCGCTGTGCTTGACCGCGCGCAGCACCGCATCATCGATTGTCAGCGTGGTGCGCACCTTCGGCATAACGGCATCATAGCATCACGACGCGCCCCATCCTGACGAAACAGAGAGGCGCGAAGCGAGCACGCCTCCTTGTGTCGGTCTTATAACTGAGGCGGCCTGAAAAGACCCCGCACATGGAAGGAGGCGCGACAGTCGCGCGACAGTCGGAAATAAAGAAATGTGGCTGACCGGCCGCTGCTCTCGCCGCGCTGCCTCTTGGTGGGAGGAGTTTATTGGCGGCTGGCCATTGACCTAGGCCTCTGTCTCGCTCGGTGGCGCTTACGGCGCAGTTCCACGACTGCCGCCTTCAGAGGCGGTGACTAGCCGCTCCGATCAGCAGACCGGCCCCGTGTCGCGTCTTGCAACTTGTCAGGTCTCATCCTCACTGGAAATCCTCACAGCCCCAGCTGCTTGCCGAGGATCTCTTTCATGATCTCGTCGGTGCCGCCGCCGATCGGGCCGAGGCGGGCGTCGCGGACGGCGCGTTCGATCCCGTACTCGCGCATGTAGCCGTAGCCGCCGTGGATCTGCAGGCACTCGTCGGCGATCTCGAGCAGGCCACGCTGCGTCATCAGCTTCGCCATCGTCACCTCGCGGATGCAGTCCTGGCCCTCGTGGAAGAGGCGCAGCGCGTTGTAGGTGAGGGCGCGTGAGGCCTCGATCTGGGTCGCCATCTCGGCGAACTTGTGGCGGATCGCCTGGAACTTGCCGATCGGGCGGCCGAACGCCTCGCGCTCCAGCGCGTACTCCAGGGTGCGCTCGAACACCTTCTGCATCCCACCGACGGCGCCGATTGCCATGTCGAGCCGCTCCCAGGCGAAGTTGGCCATGATCAGATGGAAGCCGCCGTTCTCCTCGCCAAGCAGGTTCTCGGCCGGGACCTCGACGTCTGTGAACGAGAGCTCACCGGTGTCTGAGGCGTGCCAGCCCATCTTCTCCAGCTTTCGCGCCACCTCGTAGCCCGGCATCTCCCGCTCCAGGACCAGGAACGAGATCCCGTGGTGGCCGCCGTCTTGAGTCGTCTTGCAGGCGCAAACTAGAAAATCGGCTCGGGCGCCGTTGGTGATGAAGGTCTTGGCGCCGTTGACGACGTAGTAGCCGTCCTCGCGCCGCGCCGTGGTGCGGATGCTCGCCACGTCGGAGCCGGCGCCCGGCTCGGTGATCCCCAGGGCGCCGATCTTCTCTCCCTTGATCCCCGGCACGATCCAGCGCTGGCGCTGCTCTTCCGTGCCGAAGTTGAAGATCGGCGGCATCGCGATCGAGGTGTGAGCATTGAGCCCGGCGGCGACCCCGCCCGAGCCGCCGGAGTGCGACAGCTCCTCGGTCCATACGGCGTCGTGCAGGTAGGTGCCGCCCTGGCCGCCGTAGGCCTCGGGGAACTTGAGGCCGAGGAAGCCGAGCTCGCCGCAGCGGTTGAACAGCTCGCGCGGGAACTCGCGCGCCTCCTCCCATTCATCGACGTGGGGGGCGATCTCGTTCTGCACGAAGCGGCGCACCGTCTCGCGCAGCTCCTCGTGCTCCTCGCTGAAAGGCGGCAGGATCGCGCGATTGCCGCTGTCCTTGATGACCGTGCTCACGCGCCCGGCGCCTTCCAGTCGTCGATCGTCGTGTAGCCGCGGCCCTTGTGGTCGAAGCCGAGCAGGTTGCCCGTCGGGTTCTTCGCATCGCCGTGGTGGTAGGCGCGTATCTCGCAGATCTTGCCGTCACGGAGGCGGAAGAACTCGGCGCCGCGGTTGGTCCGCTTTTCGCCCGACTTCGGGTCGCGCCAGGTCATCGTCCACTCGATGCAGGCCTCGTCGCCTGCTCGAGGCCGCTTTCCATGAACCACTGGCCGTCGACCTGCTCGACGCCCCAGCGCGCGTTCTCGCCGATCGCCCTCGCGCCCTCATGGGGACCGAGGCGGGTGTAGTAGTGGACGGCGTCGTCGGTGAAGTGCGAGGCGATCAGCTCGACGTCGCCCGTGTTGAGCGCCTCGTAGTAGGAGCGGATGTGGTCGAGGTGGCTCAGAGTCCGTACGAGCGGCCGATGACATCCAGCATGATCTCGTCGGTGCCGGCGCCGATCCGGTTGAGGCGAACGTCGCGGTAGGCGCGCTCGATCTCGTACTCCTTCATGTAGCCGTAGCCGCCGAGGATCTGCACGCACTCGTCGGCGACCTCGCAGCAGATCCGCGAGGCGTGCAGCTTGGCCATCGTGATCTCGCGCACCGGGTACTCACCGTTGGCGAAGCGCCAGGCGGTCGCGTATGTGAACTGCTTGGCGGACTCGATCTTGGTCGCCATCTCGGCGAACTTGTGGCGAATCACCTGGAACTTGCCGATTGGTCGGCCGAAGGCCTCGCGCTCCTGGGCGTACTGGAGGGTGTTGCTGAACATCCGCTCGGCTCCCGCGTGGCAGCCGGCGGCGGCGACCAGCCGCTCCCCCTGGAGCTCCCAGCTGATGTGGTAGAAGCCCTTGCCGACTTCGCCCAGCACCGCCTCGGCCGGGACCCGCATCTCCTCGAAGGTCAGCTCGGCGGTGTCGGAGGCGTGCATCCCCATCTTCTCCAGGGTGCGCGAGACCGAGAAGCCAGGGACCTCCTTGCCGTCCTCGTCGCGCAGGTCGACCACGAACAGCGTCACCCCCTCGTGGCGGGCATCGGGGTCGGTCTTGCAGACCAGCACGCAGAAGTCGGCGCGGGCGCCGTTGGTGATGAACATCTTCGAGCCGCTGATCACGTACTCGTCGCCGTCGCGGATCGCCTTCGTGCGGATCCCGGCGACGTCGGACCCGGCGCCGGGCTCGGTGATGCCCAGAGCGCCGATCCGTTCGCCCTTGATCCCCGGGACCAGGAAGCGTTGCTTCTGCTCCTCGCTGCCGAGCAGGTGGACGGGGGGCAGGACCATGTCGGTCTGCACCGCGAAGCCCATGTTGGTTCCGCCCGACCCCGAGTAGGCCATGCACTCGGCGCGGATCAGCGAGTAGTAGTAGTCGCCGCCCTGGCCGCCGTACTCCTCCGGGAAGCAGAGCCCGAGGTAGCCCAGCTCTCCGGCCCGTCGCATCACGTCATTGGGCCACGTGGTCTCCTCCCACTCGTTGCGGTGGGGGTAGAGCTCCTTCTGGACCCAGGACTGCAACGACTCCCGCAGGGCCTCGTGCTCGTCGTTGAATATGAAGTGCTTGCGGCCCGCCGCGTGGTCGGGCTTGATGACGGTCGAGGCGCCGTTGGTGGTCGCTGTAGCCACTGCTGATCTCCTCCTGGTGTTGTTTGCGGCGACGTTGCGTCGCCGCACATGCATGTCAGGCGGCGAAGCCGCCGCAAATGGTGTGTCCCGGGCAGAGTGGACAGTAGCACTTCCTACTTCTCAGTTGGTGGTATCGTGGCCGCCGTGAGCGCGGAGCGAGAGAAGGTCCTTTACGAGGTCTCCGACGGAGTCGCCACGGTGACCCTGAACGACCCCGAGAAGCGCAACATGCTGTCGGGCCAGATGCTGACCGAGCTGGTCGATGCGCTGAAGACCGCGCGCGACTCCGATGAGGTGCGCGCCGTGGTGCTGACCGGATCCGGCGAGAAGGTGTTCTGCGCCGGCGCCGACCTGGGCGGCTTCGGCGCCGACGCGCCGCTGGTCGAAAAGCACTTCGCCTCCGACCTGTTCCTGGAGTTCTTCCGGCTGATGCCGCGGCTCGCCAAGCCGTCGCTATGTGCGCTCAACGGGCACGTGCTGGCCGGCGGAATGGGGCTGGCGCTCTCCTGCGACCTGCTGATCGCCCGCGAGGGCTCCACCTTCAGCACCCCCGAGATCAACGTCGGCGCCTTCCCCTACATGATCATGGCGATCATCTATCGCAACGTCCCGCGCAAGAAGGTCAACGAGATGATGCTGCTGGGCGAGCGGATGAGCGCCGCCGACGCGGTGCAGTTCGGGCTCGCCAACAAAGTTGTACCGGCCGACGAGTTCGACGAGGCGGTACGCGACTGGGCGACCAAGCTGGCCTCCAAGAGCCCGGTGCTGATGCGGCTCGGGCACGACGCGATGTACCGCCAGCAGGACATGGCGCTCGACGAGGCGCTGGAGTTCCTGCGCAGCCAACTGTCGCTGACCTTTACGACCGAAGACATCCAGGAGGGCGTGCAGGCGTTCTTCGAGAAGCGCGAGCCGAACTGGAAGGGGCGCTGATGGCGACCAAGAAGGCCGACACGACCAAGAAGCCAGCCGACAAGGCGCGCAAGCCGAAGTCGCAGGACGGAGCCTCCGCCCAACATAGCGGCGAGACCCCCGAGGCCCCGCCGACCACCGAGCACGGCGGCGAGACTGGGATGAAGGATTTGGTGGATGACCTCCATTCACGCCGCGAGAAGGCGAAGTTGGGCGGCGGCGAGGAGAAGATCGCCGTCCAGCACGAGCGCGGCAAGCTCACCGCCCGCGAGCGCATCGACCTGCTCGTCGACCCGGGCACCTTCGTCGAGATCGGCATCCAGGCTGGGCCGCACTCCTCGCAGCGCGCGATGGAGGGCAAGGAGGCGCCGGCGGACGGTGTGATCACCGGTTGGGGCGACGTCGACGGTCGCCGCTGCGCGATCGCCGCCTACGACTTCACCGTGATGGCCGGATCGATGGGGATGACCGGCGAGTTCAAGGTCGGGCGCCTGCGCGAGATGGCGCTGCAGAAGCGGATGCCGCTGATCTGGTTGCTCGACTCGGCCGGCGCTCGCATCCAGGAGGCGGCCGGCTCGATGTTCGCCGGCTCGGGCCACCTGTTCCGCGAGGAGGTGGTGATGTCCGGCGTGGTGCCACTGGTCGCCGCGATGCTCGGCCCCTGCGCGGCGGGAACCGCCTACATCCCCGGGCTCTCGGATTTCGTGCCGATGGTCGTCGGCCAGGGCGCGATGGCACTCGCCGGGCCGCACCTGACCAAGGCCGTCACGGGCGAGGACATCTCGATGGAGGAGTTGGGCGGCGCGAAGGTGCACTGCCGCAAGTCCGGCGTCGGCGACCTCGAGGTGGCCGACGACCCCGAGTGCATCGAGGCGGTCAAGACCTACCTCTCCTACTTCCCCTCCAACTGCGAAGAGAAGCCGCCGATCCGCGAGACCGCCGATCCGGACGACCGCATGTCGGAGAAGCTGCTCGACATCGTCCCCGAGTCCTCGCGCCAGCCCTACGACATGTACGAGGTGATCCGCGAGATCGTCGACGACGGCGAGCTCTTCGACATCAAGCCGAAGTTCGCCAAGACGCTGATCACCTGCTTGGCCCGTTTCGGCGGCATGCCCTGCGGGATCGTCGCCAACCAGCCCAAGCAGCTGGCCGGCATCCTCGAAAACGACTCCGCCGACAAGGCCGCCCGCTTCATCAACCTCTGCGACGCCTTCAACATCCCGCTGCTCTTCCTCCAGGACGTGCCGGGATTCATGGTCGGCTCGAAGGTCGAGCAGGAGGGGATCATCCGCCACGGGGCGAAGATGCTCTACGCCGTCTCACGGGCGACGGTCCCAAAGATCACCGTCGTCGTCCGCAAGGCCTACGGCGCCGGCTACTACGTGATGTGCGGCAAGGCGTATGAGCCGGACCTGATCGTCGCCTGGCCGACCGCCGAGATCTCGGTCATGGGGCCGGAAGGAGCGGTCAACATCATCGGCCGCTCGGCGATCGAGGCCTCCGACGACCCGGAGGCGACCCGCGAGCAGATGCTGGAGACGGTCAAGCAGCAGATCGACCCCTATCTGGCCGCCCGCAACGACCTCGTCGATGACGTCATCGACCCCCGCGAGACCCGCCCGACGATCGTCAACGGGCTGCGGATGGCGGCAAACAAACGGATTGAGCGCCCCTGGAAAAAGCATGGGGTGTCACCGGTATGACCCGCCGCTCGTCGCTAGTCGCTAGTCGCTCGAGCGCGTTTTCGATGCGCTCGATGAAGGCCATTCACCAGCTTGCCCACGGCGGCAGCTCTCGCGCGGAAGGAGTCGTCGGTCAGCAACGAACGAGCAAAGGCACGCTCAATCCAGTGTTGTGTCTCGTACGCCGACCCCCGGGCGAAGAGAAGAAACCGTCGCTCGTCTGCCGAGGTGTCGCGACCGAACGCCTCGGCAATGTTGGCGCCAACCGAATCAGCAGAGCGGATGAGCTGCACTCCCAGGGTCCACCTATCGAGGCTCGGCCACGAGATCACGGTTGCTCGAAGGTCATCAGCGAGGTGAACCGCTCTCCTATACGCGATCAGATCTTCGAAGCTCGACACGCGAATTCAAGCCACCGGCGTGTCCATCCCGCCCCCCGAGCGACTAGAGACGAGCGACTAGCGACGAGAAGCGGAGCTTCTGCATGAGCCACTTCGACGACCCCGTAATCCTCAGCTGCTCGATCAGCGGCGCGGTCGCCAACCGCGACCAGTGCCCGGCGATCCCCTACACGCCGGAGGAGTACGCAGCCGAGGCCGCTCGGATCGTCGACGCGGGGGGGACCCAGATCCACATCCATGCCCGCACCCCGGAGGGCGTCCCTTCCTACGAGGTCGAGGACTTCCGCGCCATCACCGAGGGGATCCGGGGGGCCGTCGACGACGTGATCGTCAACTACTCCACCGGGGCGATCGGGGTCCCGGTCGAGAAGCGGATCGAATACCTGCGCGAGCTGCGCCCCGACGTCGCGGCACTGAACATGAGCTCGATGAACTACGCGAAGTACTCGCGGCGGCGCAAGGAGTTCGTCTTCAAGGCGGTGTTCGAGAACAGCTTCGACACGATCATCGAGTTCCTCACCGCCATGCGCGAGATCGGGATCAAGCCCGAGCACGAGTGCTTCGACGCTGGGCACATCGCCAACCTCGATCCGCTGATCGACATGGAGCTGCTCGCCGAGCCGCTCCAGGTCTCGCTGGTGATGGGGGTGACCGGCGGCATCCGGCCCAACGCCCGCAACGTCGCCTTCATGTCGGAGCAGATCCCCGGCGGCGCCGAGGGCCAGAACCAGTGGCAGGTGATCGGCGTCTCCCGCGACCAGTGGAAGCTGGTCGGCGCGGCGCTGGCGCTGGGCGGCAACGTCCGGGTCGGGCTCGAGGACAACTTCTACCTGCCAAGCGGCGAGATGGCGAAGTCGAACAGCGAGCTGATCGCCAAGGCGCGGCAGATGGCCGAAGACATGGGACGTCGGGCGGCGACCGTCGCCGAGGCGCGCGAGATGCTGGGCGTTCCAAGGCGCGAGCCGGCGAGCGCGGGGAGCTAGAGGATGGCGACCCGCAGCGCCAAGGCGGCTGGCGACGGGCAGCGCGAGCTGCTGCGGATGGGCGAGCTGGCGGAGGCCTCCGGTGTCTCGGCGGCGACGATCAAGCACTACCTCCGGGAGGGGCTGTTGCCCGAGCCGGTGAAGACGAGCCGCAACATGGCCTATTACCCGCCCGAGTTCGTCGACCGCATCCGACTCATCAAGCAGCTTCAGGAGGAGCGCTTCATGCCCCTGCGCGTGATCCGCTCGATGCTCGACGACGACCCCGACCGCGCCCGGACGCTGGTCGAGCTGGAGGACCGCATCCTCGAGCGGGCCCTGGCGGGCGAGCGAACCCGGACCAGCGCCGCGGAGGTGCGCGAGCGCTACGACGTTCCCGCCGAGGTTCTCGACCGCCTCGAGGAGATCGAGGTGCTGAGCCCTAACAGCCGCGGCTACACGCCCTCCGACGTGAAGATCATCGAGGCGATCAGCCGCTTCCGCGCCGGCGGCTACGAGGAGGCGATCGGGTTCACCGTCTACGACACGCTGCGCTACAAGCGCGCGATGGAGGAGCTGGTCCGCGAGGAGGTCGAGGTGCTGATGGACCGCGTGGCCGGAAAGATGGATCCCGACCGCGCGATGAAGCTGATCGAGGCCGGCGCCGAGCCGCTCAAGGATCTGATCGCAGCGATGCACACGAAGGTGCTGGTGGCCGAGCTCGAGCGCCAGCGCGAGGCGCCTCGGCGCTAGTCAGGCGGCCTGCGCGACGGGACGCCGGGAGCGGGCGACCGCGAGGATCTCGGAGGCAAGCCGGGCGCCGTCGGTGGGACGCTTCGGGACGGCGACGATCCTCACCACGAGCTCGTCGTGATCGGCTCGCGCTGGATCATGGCGATTTCCCGAAGGCATAGTGTCAACCTACTGGACACATCGGACATTGTCAAGTACCTTTACACCAATGACTCAAGCAGAGGCCATCAAGAGCATCCGCAAAGCTGCACGACGCCGCGACCGAGCAGATGTGTCTCGGCGGGAGGCGAGGGCCGATCTAAAGCGGTACTGCCAGGAAGCGCAAGCAGCGGGGGTCCCGATCAGCCAGATCGCTCGGGAAGCCCGTCTTTCCCGTCAGAGTGTTTACGGCCTGCTCGGCCAGTCACCTTTTCAATAAAGATTCGTTACCCGGCCCCCCTCGATCCGGCCGCAGGCCTGTGGGATACTGGGAGGCCCGATTGACTGGTCAGTCAGCCAGGCTGGAGAAGGGATCGCATGCGGGCCGCGGCAGTTCAGCTCAACTCGCAAGAGGACAAGCAACGCAACCTCGAGGTTGCCGAGCGTCTGGTGCGCGCCGCGGCGCGAGACGGCACCGAGCTGGTCTGCCTGCCCGAGAAGTGGAACCTGCTCGGCGGCTCCGAGGCCCTGGTCGGGGGCGCGGAACCACTGGATGGGCCGAGCCTCTCCGCTGCCCGCGCCTGGGCCCGCGAGCTGGGCATCCACCTGGTGGCTGGCAGCATCGCCGAGCGAGTCGAGGGTCACGACCGCCTCTTCAACACCTCGGTCCTGATCGGGCCCCATGGAGACGACGTCGCCACCTACCGCAAGATCCACATGTTCGACGTCGAGGTCGGCGGCGTGACCTACCGCGAGTCCGAGCACGAAGAGGGCGGAGAGGAGATCGTCAGCGCGCCGCTCGGCGAACTCGAGCTGGGCCTCACCGTCTGTTACGACCTGCGATTCCCGGAGCTGTACCGCATCCTCGCCGTGCGCGGCGCCCGCATCATCACCGTGCCCTCCGCCTTCACGCAGGCGACCGGGCGCGACCACTGGGAGGTGCTGCTGCGCGCCCGGGCGATCGAGAATCAGGCATTCATGGTCGCCGCGGACCAGTTCGGTGAGGCGCCACCCCACTACAACTCCTACGGGCGTTCGGCGATCGTCGACCCGTGGGGCGTGGTGCTCGCGATGGCGCCGGACGAGGAGTGCTTCGTCGCCGCGAACCTCGACCTTCAGGCGCAGGAGCGGATCCGCGAGACGCTGCCGGCGCTGGCCAACCGGCGCCCCGCCGCGTACCAATGGCCCGAGCACGTGGGGGTCGGCTGATGGCTCAAGCCACACCGGCCGTCGACAAGCGGCGCCAGATCCTCGACGCCGCGGTGCGGGTGTTCGCCCGCCAGGGATTTCACTCCACCCGGGTCTCGGACATCGCCGACGAGGCTGGCGTCGCCTACGGACTCGTCTATCACTACTTCCGCTCCAAGGACCAGATGCTCAACGAGCTGTTCAGCGAGCGGTGGTCGCTGCTGCTGGCGACGATCGAGGAAACCGACGGCGACACCCCACCCCGCGAGCGGATGGCGGCGGTCGCCGGCTTCATCGTCGACTCCTACCGCCACGACCCCGAGCTGATGAAGGTGATCATCGTCGAGGTGACTCGGGCCGCCAACTCCTTTGGCCGCACCCACCTGCCCGAGATCCGCAACGCCTACGAGCTGATCGCGGAGATCGTCGCTGAGGGTCAGGCCCAGGGCGTGTTCCGCGACGACATCGACGCGAACTTCGCCTCGCTGTCGTTCTACGGAGCGATCGAGCAGCTGCTCTCGGGATGGATCTTCGACCTCATCCCTTCCGGCAGTCAGGACTTCGATCGCGCCGCAGATCTGGTGGTGGAGACGATCTGCGGCGGATTGGAGCCTCGCTAGACAGATGTGGGAGTCGCTGGCAACCACGCGCCGCCAGGACCGCGTTCTGCACGGCTCCGCCAAGCTGCTCAACGTCCTGATCGGCATCGTCGTGCTGCCGGTCTGGCTGATCGCCCAGCGACTCGGTGGTCCGCTGAGGCGGCTGCTCGAGCGCCGAGGGCAGCGCCCGCGCGAGCTACCGGTGCCACCGCAGGGCGAGCGGTCGATGGGGGCGTTGATGGGCGAGCTGGAGGGGATCCCGAACCGGCTGCATTCGACCCCCTGGGCCGAGCCGCGCAAGGGGCTCGCCGACATCTCCACCTTCGTACTGACGCAGAACCATGACGCCGCCAATTACGGCTATTCCTATCCGCGTCAGTTCCACGAGCTGACCCTCGATGTCGCCGACGGCGTGCGGATCGCCGCCTCGGTGGCGCTCCAGGACGTTCCGCGCCCGGGGCTGATCGTCGCCCACGGCCTCTTTACGACGCGCCGCTTCGACTACGTGCGCGAGCCCGCCGTGCGCGCGTTCTTCGACTGGGGCTTCAACGTGGCGGCGGTCGATCTGCGCAGCTTCGGCCTCACCGGGCTGATGAACGAGGCGCCCTCGAGCGGCGGCTGGAAGGAGGGCGAGGACCTGCTCGCGGTTGCTCGGGAGCTGAAGCGGCTCGGCGCGACGAGCGTCGGGGCGCTCGGCATCTCGCTTGGAGCCTCCTCGGTGCTCGGCGCGTCCCACCCGGAGGGCGCCGAGGAGGCGCTCGACGGCGGGATCCTCGCGGTCTCGCCGCCGGCCGACATCGCTCACGCCACCGAGCGGCTCTCCCGCGAGGTTCCGCTCAACCATCCCGCCTACGCTCTCAACTACGGCTTTCGGGCGATGCTCCTCTCACGGGTGCGCGGTTCGCGCTGGCCGGACGTCTCGCTGCTCAGCGAGGCGCTCGACCAGGTCAGTGCCGCCTACTACGGCCTCGACGTGGAGGAGATCCACGAGCGCTCCTCGGCCGTCAACCACATCTCCGGGGCGCGGGTGCCCGTGCTGGTCCTGCACCCCGAAGACGACCACGTGATCCCGGTCAGCCACGCGAAGATGCTGGCCGAGGCGGCGGCGGACAACGACCTGGTCCGGGTCTGGACCCTGCCCGGCGGCGGCCACGGCGCGTTGGACGCGATCGACCGCAACTGGACCTACTCCGTCTACCGGCGATTCTTCGAGCGCTGGGCGGCATACCCCGACCGCGATTCAGACGGGGAGATGGTTTACTCCGCGCCGAGCGGGAAGGTGCAGCTAAGTGGATAACGAGATCGTTAGGCGCATTGTCTGGAGCGGCCTTCTGGCCGGCACCGGTGCGCTGGCCAGCATCCTCGCGGCGCGGGTCGCGGCGGTGATCTACCGGCGCGTGTTCGACGAGGATCCACCCGACCGATCTTCCCCTTGAACGACCCTCACGCCAACACTCCCCCCGATCGCGACGACAAGTCCGTCGGCGAGCTGGTCTTCGACGTCTCGGAGCGAACCTCGACCCTGGTTCGCGAGGAGATCGAGCTTGCCAAGACCGAGATCAGCGAGAAGGTCAGCCAGCTCGTGCGCGGCTCGGTGGTCGGGGCGGTCGCCGGAGTGTTCCTCTTCCTCGCTTTGATCCTGATCATCGAGGGCGTGGCCTGGCTGCTCAACGACCTCGTCTTCGACAACTTCTGGCTCGGCTTCTTCGTCGAGGCGGGGCTCTTCCTGCTGATCGCGGCGATCGGCGGGTTGATCGCCTACCGCTCCCTGCTCAAGGGTGCGCCACCGACCCCTGACCTCGCGATCGAGCAGGCGAAGCTGACCCGCGAGCGACTCGAGAAGGGCGCCTCGTGAGCTATCCGGAGCAGCGCCGCCCATCGACGGTCGGGATGCCGAACCGCTCCTCGGAGGAGATTCGCCGCGACATCGAGGCTCAGCGCGAGGAGCTGGGGCAGTCGGTGGAGACGCTGCGCACCCGAGTCGGGGAGCTGACCGACTGGCGCCGTCAGGTCCGCGAGCACCGCCGCGAGCTGATCGCCGGGGCGGCGATCGCGGGCTTTGTGATCGGCGGCATCGTCGCGCTGCGCCGCCGGCGCTGATTCGTCCCGCTCGTCGTAACGTTGGCTTGGAGATGGCGAGGCAGAGGCGCCACCGGGCAAGACGAGCTCTGATCGGGGGGCTCGTGACCCTGCTCGTGTGCAGCGCCGTGGCGCTGGCGACGATCCCGAGGCCGGGAAAGTTCAGCGGCGCCACCTCGCAGACCTATCCGGACGGCAGCCTGGGAGCGGTGACAATCAGAATGACCCACCACGGCCGCAGGATCCGCAGCTTCGACATCACCTGGCTCGCGCCCTGCGACAGCGGCTTCACGACGCTCTCCCAGGGAACCCACGCCGAGGGCTCGGTGACCAGCCGCGGCAAGTTCCGCGGGCACGGCAGCTACTCGAGCGACAAGGGCAACCTCATCGGCACCCAGTACACGGCGACGGTCACCGACAAGGTGAGGGGCAGGTTCGTAGGCAGGAACAAGGCAAAAGGGACCTTCCAGGCGACCGCCGTGCTGGGGGACGCCAGCGGCCAGCCGGTCAGCACCTGCGCCAGTCCGACCATCACCTGGCGCGCCAAGCGCGGTTAGGGCTGGGCCGCGCCGCCCCGGACCAGCGGGGCCGCGTCCGGGGCGGCGAATACCCTCGCCGCGATGTCGGGCGATGCCTCGGCCGTCCCTTCGCGCCTGGTCGCAAAGATCGTGCTCGTCGCCTGCGCGGTTCTCGCCGGGCTCTACCTCATCTACCTGATTCGCGAGGTGGTCGGCCTGGTGTTGATTGCGGTCTTCTTCGCACTGGCGATCGCTCCGGCCGTCAACTGGCTCAACGACCGCAAGGTCCCGCGGTGGATCGCGATCTTGCTCGTCTACGTCAGCATCGCCGCCGGGATCTTCGGTGTCGGCCTGGTGTTGGTCACGCCGATTGTCAACGGGGTCAACAAGCTTTCAGCCGACCTTCCCGGCTACATCGACGACCTCAACAAGAACGAGACCTTCCGCAAGTACAACGATAAGTACGACATCGTCCCGAAGCTGAAGCAGCAGGCAAATCAGCTGCCGACCAAGCTCGGCGACGCCGCCGGCACGCTCCGCGACGTCACCGTGGGAGTGTTCGCCCGCTTCGTGGAGCTGTTCTCGATCCTCGTGATCACCTTCCTCTTATTGATGGACGGGTCGAAGATCCTCGAGTTCTTCTACCGCCAGATGCCCGACGAGCGGGAGACGCGTATACGCACGGTGGCGTCGGACATCTCAGACGCGATCAGCGGCTACGTGTTCGGCAACTTCGTGATCAGCATCCTGGCCGGCACCGTCACCTACGTGACCCTGACGATCCTCGACGTCCCATTCGCGGTGCCGCTGGCGGTGCTGTTCGGGTTCTTCGACCTGATCCCGCTGATTGGCGCGACACTGGGCGGGATCCTGATCGGGATCGTCGTCGCCTTCGTCGACTTCCCGACCGCGCTGATTGTCTGGGTGATCGT
Source organism: Actinomycetota bacterium (assembly GCA_038040285.1). GTDB lineage: Bacteria > Actinomycetota > Thermoleophilia > Solirubrobacterales > 70-9 > Mayfieldus. Next base: position 23,316 of record JBBPIN010000004.1, on the reverse strand, counting down.
GCTGATCGGCTATCAGCAGATCGAGAACAACCTGATCCAACCGGTGGTCTACCGGCGCACCGTGCAGATCCATCCGCTGGTGGTGATCGTCGCGGTGCTGATCGGCGCCGCGCTGCTCGGCGTGCTCGGGGTGCTGATTGCGATTCCCGCGGCCGCCGCGATCCAGAGCGTGGTGCGCGACTGGTGGCGCTTCCGCCACGGCGCGACCGCGCAGGCGCCGCCTCTGGTCGAGGGAGCTGAGGCGTAGCTCAGGTTGCCAGGGCCGACTCCGGCACGCTGCCGATCCCGAGCATCCCGGGGCCGATGTGGGCGCCGATCACCGGCCCCACCTCGGAGAAGAAGACAGGCTCTCTGCCGAAGATCTCGCGGCATTCGTCGCTCAGGGCCTCGGCTGTCTCGCGGTCCTGGATGTACTGGACCACCCAAGCGTCGGCGCCGGCCTCGTGGCGCTGGCCGGCGTAGGCGCGCAGCCGCTCCAGCGCCCTGCTGCGGGTCCGCACCCGCTCCACCGGCGTGATCTCCTCCTCGAACGTGAGAATCGGCTTGATCCTCAGCGTCGAGCCGAGCCACCCTCGTGCCTTGCCGATCCGATCACCGCGCCGCAGGTATTCGAGCGTGTCAAGCGCAAACCACATCTTGAACCCTTCGCGCGTGTCGATTGCTCTTCGGAGCACCTCGTCGCCGCCGGCACCCGAGTCAGCGGCCGCGCTTGCGGCCAGCGCGCAGAGGCCGAGGCCGGCGGCGCCGGAGCGCGAATCGTAGATCCGAACCCGCTCTCCGCCCTTTCCCTCCTCGGCGAGCCTCTGGGCGGCCTGCTCCGCCGCCTCGCAGGTGCCGGAGATTTTGCCTGAGATATGCAGTGAGACGATGTCCTTGCCGGCGTCCAGCAGCGGCTCGTAGACCTCGGCGAAGTCGCCGACCGACGGCTGCGATGTCGTCACCTTCGAAGTCGAGGTTCGAAGGCGCTCGTAGAACTCCGTGTAGTCGGAGATCTCCGACTCGCGTTGCAGATCTCCCTCCAGACCGACGTAGAGGCTGATGCAATGGATTCCTCGCTCGGAGACGAGGTCATCGGGTAGGTAAGCCGTCGTGTCGCAAACGACCTCGGTGCGGCGCTCTGGCATATGGGGCGGTTCTATCAGCTAATTGTCTGTGGGCCGCGGCGTTGCGCCGCGGCAACAGTCACCTTGCGGCTGCTGCGCAGCCTGACACGCATGTGCCGGCGCCTGCGGCACCGGCCCGAGAACAACTGTCAGGCGCCGAAGGCGCCGCAATTGTCGCCGGCAATCGGCCGGGACGGCCAAGGCGCCGCAATAGGATGCGATGCAATGGCCAAGACGCTGGTCACTGGCGCCTCGGGCTTCATCGGCGGCCACGTAGCGCGGGCGCTGGCCGGCCGCGGTGACGAGCTGCGATTGCTGGCGCGGCGCGGATCGAGCCTCGACCACCTCGCCGATCTGGAGTTCGAGCGTTCGACCGGCGACGTCACCGATCGGCGCGCCGTGCGGCGGGCGATGAAGGGGGCCGAGCGCGTCTTTCACGTCGCCGGGTCGACCTCGATGCGCGCCGGCGACCGGGAGCGAGTGTTCGACGTCAACGTGACCGGTACCCGGAACGTCGTCGAGGAGGCGACGCGGGCCGAGGTCGAGCAGGTCGTCCACACCTCCTCGGCGGCGGCGATCGGGCCGGCTCGGCCCGGTGGGGCCGCCGACGAGACGCAGCCGTTCACGGCCGGCCACCTCGGGATCGCCTACGTCAACTCGAAGCACGAGGCCGAGGTAGAGGCGATGCGGGCCGCGGCTCGGGGCCTGCCGGTGGTCGTCGTCAACCCGACCTTCGTGCTCGGCCCCGATGACCCCACCAACGGCACCTCGAACGCCCTCGTCAAGCGGGTGATGCTGCGCCAGATCCCCTTTTATGTAGACGGGGGGCTCAACATCGTCGACGTTCGCGACGTCGCCAAGGGGCATCTGCTCGCGGCGCGCAAGGGAAAGGTGGGCGAGCGCTACATCCTCGGGGGCCGCAATTTCACGCTCGGCAGGTTGTTCGCCGACATCGGGCGAATCTCCGGCGTGCCGCCACCCCCGGTGAAAGTTCCTCCGCACCTCACCGGGGCCGCGGTGACCGTCGCACGGAGGGTCGGCCTTCCGGTGCCGGTCTCCGAGGACGAGGTGCGCTCGGCCGAGCATTGGTGGACCTATCGCTCCACCAAGGCGAAGAAGGAGCTCGGATTCAAGGCCCGCCCACACGAGGAGACCCTGGAGGAGGCGGTGCGCTGGCAGGCCGAGCGGCTCGGCGACCGGGTGGGGCGAGCGCCGCGCACCGACATCGCCTTGCGTGCATTCGGTCGCGTCCTTCAGCTCGGCCAAAGGGTTGGGCTCGGTTGAGCGAGGACGCCTCCAGGCTGGTCCTGTACCGCTGTCGCACCCCGACCAATTTTCTCTGCCCCTGCGGAGCGGTGGCCCGGCGCTTGGCCAAGCACGGGCTCGAGTACCGCACCGAGCGGGTGCCCTATTCGCGCAAGGACCGCCCCGAGATCGTCGAGCTGACGAAGCAGAATCGCGTCCCAGTGCTGGTCGACGGCGACGAGGTGATCCACGACTCAAAGCGAATACGCCAGTACCTGGACTGGAAGTACGAGGACTGACCGCCCGACCGGGACAATGCGGTACCGAGTGCGCGGGCGGCTATCATTTATAAAGCGATGACCGAAACGCCGACCGCAGCGATCACGCTCACCGACAAGGCCGCCGGCAAGGTCCGCGAGCTTCTCTCCGACCAGCAGGAGTCTGGGGAACAGGCGCTGCGGGTCGCCGTGCGCGGCGGCGGTTGCTCCGGATTTCAGTACGCCCTCGCCTTCGACCGCGTCAAGGACGACGACCACGTCTTCGAGGATCGCGGAGTCTCGGTGATCGTCGACAAGACGAGCATGCAGTTCGTGCTCGGCTCCGAAGTCGACTTCGTAGAGGGCCTCCAGGGGGCCGGCTTCTCGGTCAACAACCCGAATGTGGTCGCGGCCTGTGGCTGCGGCTCTTCGTTCCAGGTTCGCGAGGACGCGGCCGAGCAGGCCAGCGTCTAGCGCGCGCTCACAACGGCGCAGGGTCCCGCGACTGCGGGCCGCGAATCAGCTGGTAAGCCAGGGCACCGATCGCCGCGCCCGCCACGGGCCCCACCACGTAGACCCAGAAGTCCCGCCACTCTCCTGAGACCAACGCCGGTCCGAAGGATCGGGCCGGGTTCATCGAGGCGCCGGTGACCGGCCCGCCGAACAGCGCGTCGAGGCCGATCGTCCCACCGATGGCGATCGCCGCCGCGGCGCCGACCGCGCGGGTGTCGGTGGCGACGGCCATGATCACGAACATCAGAAAGGCGCTAAGCACCGCCTCGTAGACAAGGGCGCTACCCGCGCCGACGCTCGGCAGCGTCGCACCAAGTGAGGCCGGCCTGTCGGTCCAGACCGCGAGCAGAAGCAGGGCGGCCGCCGTCGCGCCGGCCAGCTGAGCGGCGATGTACGCCGCGGCCTCGCGGGGGGAGAAGTGGCGCGTCAGCGTGAACGCCAGCGTGACCGCCGGGTTGATGTGCGCTCCGGAGAGATGCCCGGTCGCATAGACCATCACCATGATCACCAGCCCGAAGACGAGCGCGATGCCCACCGTCCCCAACGCCTCGCCGTACTGGGCGTTGGTGACGATCGCTCCGCAACCGGCAGTGACCAGGGCGAAGGCGGCGAACCCCTCGGCCGCGCAGCGTCGCCAGAGTTGCAGGGAGCCGTCCATCCCGGCGATACTAAACATTGACAAATATGATTTCAATCGATATATGTATATAGATGCCCGTCGATTTGGAACTTGCCCCGAAGCAGAAGCGCCCCGCCGGTGAGCCATGCTGCGAGCCGGTCGTCTACCCCGACGTCGAGCGCCGCGAGGCGGAGCGGATGGCGGCGGTCGCCAAGGCGCTCGGTGACCCGGTTCGCCTTCAGCTCGTCGACGTGCTCAGAAAGCACGCCGGAAAGGTCTGCGTCTGCGAGCTGGTGCCGCTGTTCGACCTCTCACAGCCGACCGTCTCTCATCACCTGAAGGTGCTTCGCGAGGCCGGACTGGTCGGCTCCGAGCGGCAGGGGCTATGGGCCTACTACTACGTCAATCCGGATGCCGTAAAGGAGCTTTCCCGATGGCTGTCCTGAGACCGCACCTCGCGCTCACCGTCTCCGACGTCGAGCGCGCGATCCCCTTCTACCGGGCGCTGTTCGGCGTCGAGCCGAGCAAGGTCCGCCCCGGCTACGCGAAGTTCGAGGTGGCCGACCCGGCACTCAACTTCACCCTCAACGAGGGCGAGCGCGCCGACGGGCTCGGCGCCTTCAACCACGCCGGCATCCAGGTCGCCTCGACCGACGACGTGCTTCGCGCCCGCGCGCGGCTGGTCGAGGCCGGCCTCGCCACCTTCGATGAGATGGACACGACCTGCTGCTACGCGAAGCAGGACAAGATCTGGGTCACCGCGCCCGATGGCGAGTCCTGGGAGGTCTTCGTGACCCATCAGGACGCCGATGAGAAGGTTTCCAGCGCCTCTGCCGAAGAGCCGCCCGCTTGTTGCTAGCGAGCCGCGCGATCTCCAGGGCGACCAGGCGAGCTAGCGGTCGATCTGAAGCGGCGGGGCCTGGCCGGGCTCCGGCTGTGCAACCGGCTCTGCCGGCTGCTCGACCCCGAGCTGCTCGGCCAACTCGCCGGACTCGTACATCTCCTCGACGATGTCGGCGCCGCCCAGCAGCTCGCCGTTGACGTAGAGCTGCGGGAAGGTGCGCCAGTCGGAGATCTCGCCGGTCACCTCGCGCAGCGGCTCCAATGCCTGCAGTACGTCGATCGACCCGTACTCGACTCCCAGCGAGTCGAGCACGCCGACTACCCGCATCGAGAACCCGCAGCGCGGCATCTCGGGCGTGCCCTTCATGAACAGCAGCACGCGATTTCCCGCGACCAGCTGCTCGACCTGCTGCTTGAACTCTGGATTGGCCATGCCCCGATGTTACGGGACCGAGGTCTTGACCGAAAGGGCGTGGATCGAACCGTCGTCGAAGCGCTCCCTGACCGCCGCCTTGACGAGCCGGTGCTGGTCGAGGCGGCTGAGGCCCTCGAACTGGGGCGCAGTCACGGTGGCGCGTAGGTGGTCGCCCTGCCCGGTCTCGTCGATCACCTCGACATCTGCGCCGGGCAGCGCCCGCTCGATCATCGACTGGACCTCGGCGAGATCGGCCATCGGTTCAGCATAATTGCGGCGGCTTCGCCGCCTGACAGTCGTTCATGGCCGGTGCCGTAGGCGCCGGCACGTGCATGTCAGGCTGCGCAGCAGCCGCAAATCATGTGCCGCGGCGCAACGCCGCGGCAGACACCAATTAGCTCGCGACTGCGTCGCGCGCCGCCTCGAGCATCTCCTCGACGCGCACGAACTTGACTCGCGGGCGGCCCTGCGGCTCCCCCCGTGCGGTCTCCGCGGCGTCGATCGCCTGCCAGCCCGGGAAGCTGACGAAGTCGACGCCGCGTTCGCGCAGCAGCTCCTCGACCGCGGCCGGCTCCGGAGAGGCCGGCTCTCCAAGGCTTCCGGACTCCACGTCCTCGAACAGCGCGTCGACCGTCTCCTGGGCGCACTTCTTGTTGGTTCCGATCACGCCGCTGGGCCCCCGCTTGATCCAGCCCGACGTGTAGTGACCGAGGCGGTGCCCGCCGCCTTCTGACTCCAGGACCCGCCCGCCTTGGTTGAGGATCGTGCCCCGCTTCTCGTCGAAGGCCACCCCTTCGACCCCGACGCCGGTGTAGCCGACCGAGCGCAGCAGCAGCCCGCACTCCAGCTCCTCGCGCTCGCCGGTGTCCTGGGGTCGCAGCGCACCGTCCTTCTCGACCAGCTCGTTTCGGCCGACGATCACCTTCTCCAGCTTGCCCTCGCCCTGCAGCTCCACCGGTGAGCGCAGGAAGCGCAGGATGATCCTCTTCGGCTTGCCCTCCAGCGGACGCTGGGCGAACTCGGTGAGGATCTCGACGTTCTTGCGGGTCGTGATGTCGGCCGCGTCGGACTCGAGGTAGGCGCGGCTCAGCTCGTCGAGCTCGACCTCGGCGGGGTCGACGACGATGTCGGCTTCCTTCATCTCGCCCAGCTCGCGCAGCTCGGGATTGGTGAAGGCGGCCTGGGCGGGGCCGCGGCGGCCGAGGACGACGATCTCGCGGATCCGATTCTGGGCCAGGACCTCGATCGCGTGGTCAGCGGTGTCGGTCTCGCGCAGCTCGGACTCGGTCAGCGCCAGCATCCGGGCGACGTCGGTGGCGACGTTGCCGTTGCCGATCACCACCGCCCGCTCGCAGGAGAGGTCGAAGGTCTCCTCGACGTAGTCGGGGTGGGCGTTGTACCAGCCGACGAAGGCGGTCGCGGCATGACTGCCGAGCAGGTCCTCACCCGGGATGCCCAGGTGGCGGTCGGTCTCGGCGCCGAACGTGTAGAGGATCGCGTGGTAGTGGCGCTCGAAGTCTGCCGCCGAGATGTCCTCGCCGAGCTTCACGTTGCCGAAGAAGCGGAAGCCGTCCCGCGCCGCCGTCTTGTCATAGACGCGGGTCACCGACTTGATCTTCGGATGGTCGGGCGCCACCCCGCCCCGCACCAGCCCATAGGGGGTGGGAAGGCGATCGAAGAGGTCGACCTCCGCCGCCGTCGCCTCGTGCTTGAGGATGTGCTCGCAGGCGTAGAAGCCGGCCGGGCCGGACCCAATTACGGCGACGCGCAGGGGGCGTTCTGGTGTGCCGACGTTGGGCATGAGCTTCGGGAGGATAGGGAAGGAAACTCGTCACTCGTCATTCGTCTTTCGAGGATTAGCCCCCGAATGACTAATGACTAATGACGAATGACTCGGACGACGCTGCGCCGAGAGCCTGCCCGTCGAGCGCATCCAGAGCTTTGCCCACTGACATCGATACGCACGTAAATATCGGCGTCTCGCGCTCGGTGAAGGCGCTCGACTCGGTCGGGCGCAGCTCCTGCACCAGGTCGAGGAACTGCCCTGGGTCGTCGCCCTCGAAGGCGACCACGAACTCCTGGTCGTCGAGCCCGAACGAGTAGGAGGTGTTGATCGAGATCTCGGGATATCGGCGGCCGACCTCGATGTGGCTCTGCATGATCCGCTGGCGCTCCTCGATCGGAAGCGAGTACCACTCGCGCTTCTTGACCATCGGATAGAGGAACAGGTACTTGCGCTTCGAGGTGCAGATCTCCGGCCTCGCCTGCTCCTCCGAGTAGGGGGAGCGCTTGGTCATCGACAGGTACGAATAGGGCGTGGTCGCCCACCGCGCCAGACCGCTCTGGCCAAGCACGACGTGAAATGTGTGGATGTCCTCGAGCACGGGGCTCTGCGAAAGCAACAGCAGGTCGGCGTCGCCCCTGGTTCCTATGGTTGAGTAGGCGCGCAGCGAGCGGTCGATAGCGAAGTCCTCGCAGGCGGCGAGGAACTCGCGCTTGTCGTCGGCGCGCAGCTCGTCATCCCCCCGGCGCCAGGCCGGATCGATCTTGAAGAAGGTGAACTTGGCGAAGGTCCGATCGGCCAAGGTGTTCCAGTATAGGTTTCGCCGGCTGCGCCTCTGGGCGGTGGCAATCGCCCCCGTGGCGCTGTTTTGGTTCCCCCTCGCCGACCCCTCGCCGGCCCACGCCGATTGGGGCCGCGCGACGCAGGTGATGGTCGCGTTGCTCCCCAATGGGACCGGGCCGGGCGCGTTCGCCAGCGAGCCGCGGATCTCGCCAGGCCTGCTGAGCGCCGGGATAGGCGACGTTCCCGCCACGCAGACCTATCTCGACATCGGGCAGGGAAACAGGGTTTCCGAGACCCTCTACGACGGGGCACTGCCGAGGACAGAGCCGCTCGGAACGCGGGCCCCGCACTGGCAGCAGATCGTCGATCGAGCTGACTCCGCGCCGGCCGACATCGTGTCCGGTCTGCTCGCCTCGACGCTGCGCCGGCATCGGTTGCCGACCATCGCCGACGAGACACTCGGGTTGCCGGCGCTGCTCGCCGCCGACTGGCGGGGGCTGCTGCTGCGCTCCAACGTCGGCCCGGTCACCGACCGCTGCCCGGCGCCGGTCTGCGTTCTCGACGTCACGCCCGCCGACCTGAGGCCGCTTGTTCGCTCGCTGCGCGGGGACGATCTGCTGATCGCACTCGAACGCCCGCCGCCGCAGCCCGACCACCAGCTGACGATCGGGATCGCCGGGCACGGCTTCGACGGCAACCTCACCTCCGACAGCACCCGCATGCGCGGCTACGTGCTCTCCACCGACCTCGCGCCGACGATCCTGCGGCGCCTCGGCGTGCCGGTCCCATCGCAGATGAACGGCGAGCCGATTCGCAGCGAGGGGGACCGGGACGTCGCCGCGGTCGTCTCGCTCGAGGACCGCTTGGCCTCGATCGTGCACCGGCGCGGCGGGGTGATCCGGGTCAGCGCTCTGATCTGGGTCGCAATCGCGGCGCTTGCCGCCATCGCCAGCCGCGGAGCGCTGGCGAGGCCCGCGGCCCGGATGCTGGCCTTGAGCGCCATCTATCTGCCGCTGCTGCTCTTGGTCGGTGCGGCAACCGAGCCTTCCCAGGGGGTGGAGCGACTGATCCTGCTGCTCGGGGCGCCGCTGCTCGCCGTCGCGACGCTGGTGCTGCTGCCCGGCTATCGGGCGCTGGCGCTCGCCTGTGTCGTGGCAGTGTTGGCCTTCGCGATCGACGTAATCGCGGGCTCTCCGCTGACGCCGCTGTCGCTGATCGGGCCCGATCCCGGTCTCGGCGTGCGCTTCTATGGGATCGGCAACGAGCTCGAGGCGACGCTCGTGCCGCTGATCCTGGTTGGCACCGGGGCGGCGATCACGGTCCTGCACCCGGATCTCGCGCCCCGCCGCGCGGCGGCCGTCTTTCTGTTCGTCGGATTCGTCGCCGGCTTCATCTTTGCCTTTGGACGATTCGGCGCCGACGTAGGAGCCGCGATCGTCCTGCCGGCCGGTGCCGCCATGGCGGTCGCCGCGCTGGAAGCCCCGCGACGCGCGGTGCTGCTCGTGGTCGCCGTGCCGCTTGTCGGGCTCGCCGTCCTCGCCGTACTCGACCTGTTGTTGGGCGGCGACGCGCACCTGACCCGCTCGGTGCTCGATGCCGGCGGCCTCAACAGCCTCGGCGACGTGGCCGAGCGCCGGCTGCGGCTCTCCGCCCACAGCTTCAGCCGCGGGGTCGACTCCCCGTTGGTATGGCTGGCAGTCGTGGGGATCGCGGTCGCGCTCTACAGGCGTGACCTGGTCCTCGCTTGGTTCGCGCCCACACCCGCGCTTCGGGCAGGCTTCATCGCCGCCGCCTTCGCGACCCTGGTCGGCACGCTGGCCAACGACTCCGGCGCCCTGCTGCTCGAGGTCGGGACCGTTTATCTGCTGCTAATCGCGGGTTTTGCCTGGGCGCAGGCAGGATTACCGCCGCCCAGGCGCGAATGCGGCGGGCTGGGTGACCGCCCGTCGCGCCCGGCCTGAAAGCGGCACCGGCGTCCTTTACGATTCCTGCGTGCGCATCGCTCTGGTCTCGCCCTATTCCTGGACCTACCAGGGCGGAGTCAACCGGCACGTGGAGGCTCTTGCCGAGGAGTTGATCGGTCGTGGCAATCACGTTCGGGTGCTCGCCCCCTGGGACCCTCCCGATCGGCTCAGCCGGTGGCTTCACGGCGCCTGGGCGGAGCAGCGTGAGCGACCCGACTATCTGATCCCGCTCGGGCGCACGGTCGGGATCGGGGCGAACGGCGCCGTCTCGAACCTCTCCGCCTTCCCCGACGGGGTGACGACGCTGCGACGCGAGCTGCGCGGCGGCGGCTACGACGTCGTTCACGTGCACGAGCCGATTGCCCCGTTGGTTGGCTGGGACACGATGCTCAGCACCAGGACGCCGGTGGTCGGCACCTTCCATGCCTATTCGACCAAGGCGTTTCCCAACCACTTGGCGACCCTGTTCGGCGCGCGACGCGCCTTCAACAAGCTCTCCGCCCGCATCGCCGTATCCGAGGCCGCCGCCTGGACAGGCAGGCGCTGGTTCGGCGGTGAGTACGCGATCGTGCCCAACGGCGTCGATGTCGACGCCGCACCGGCCGGGCCAAAGCCGCCGAGCGAGGAGCTGCACGTGCTGTTCGTGGGACGGCCGGAGGAGCGCAAGGGCCTGCCGGTACTACTCACCGCGTTCGGCGGCCTGGTCGAACACGTCCCTTGCCGCTTGACCGTGATCGGCGCCGAACCGGAGGACATAACCCGCTACCTCGCCGACCCGGAGCTTGCCGAGCACATCGAGACCCGCGGACGCGTCTCCGGCAACGAGCTCTGGTGGGCGCTGCACGAGGCGGATGTGCTCTGCGCCCCCTCACTGTCCGGTGAGAGCTTCGGCATGGTGCTCACCGAGGCATTCGCGGCCGGCACGCCGGTGATCGCCTCCAACATCGCTGGCTACAACGACGTGGTCACCGACGGCGTCGACGGCGTCCTCGTGCCGCCCGCCGATGCGCAGCGCCTTGCCGAGGAGCTACAGCGCGCTCACCACGAGCCGCAGCGACTGCGCGAGATGGGCGACGCCGCCCGCCACAGCGCCCAGCGCTTTGCGTGGCCCCGCGTCACCGACCAGGTCAGCCACGTCTACGAACGCGCGATCGACGCTCCGATGCCCGCCACGAGAACCGAGCGGATCGCTCGGCGGGTCGGTCTGATGCGCGCCGACGGCGGCCCGCCGCGACCCGCGCGCAGGCTCCCCTCGCTGGACCCCGAGCCCGCCCGCGAAGGGGGACGCGGCCGCCGCGCCGCGCGCCGCATCGGCCTCGGCGTGGCCGGCGCGCTGGGGATCGTGCTGACCGCGCTCGCCGCCAACAAGATCGGAGTCTCCAACGTGGTCGAGAGCATCGTTCGCTCCGACTTCGGTTGGGTGATGATCGCCTGCGGGCTGATGGCGCTTTCACTGTTCTGGCGCGCCGCTTCCTGGTACGCGATCGCACGCGCGGCGCTGCCCAACCGCCCGATCCGCCGCCGTGACGTCACCTCGGCGACGATGATCGGGGTGCTGATGTCGGCGACCCTGCCCGCCCGCCTCGGCGAGCCCGCTCGCGCAATGGTGCTCGCGCGTCGCACCGGACGCATGCGCGAGACCTTCCCGGTGCTTGTCGGCACGCTGGTCTCGCAGACCGTGCTCAACATCGTGGCGTTGGTGGGGCTCGGCGTGATCATCGTCTCGACCACAGATCTCTTCCATTCCGGCTCCCAGAGGCTGTTCGCGTTCAGCTTCGTGCCGCTCGCGTTGCTGCTGATCGTGCTGATCGCGCCGATGCTGATGCGCAGCAACCGCAGCGGCAGGATGGGGCGCCTGGCGGCGTCGGTACGGGGGGCGGTCGTGCAGGTGCGCCGCGGCCTGCGCGTCTTTCGCGATCCGCGGCTTGGGACGGTCGCCGCCGTGGCGCAGCTCGGCGCCTGGGCGATCCAGCTCGCCGCCTGCTGGGCGCTTCTGGCAGCGCTCGGACTCGATCATCGGGCGGGGATCGGCGCCGCCGCCGCAGTGCTGTTCGCTGTCAACGTGACCGCCGTCGTTCCCGCCACCCCCTCGAACATCGGGATCTTCCAGCTCGCGGTGATCAGCGTCCTGACCACCGGCTTCGGGATCGGCTCGGCCAACGCGCTCGCCTACGGCGTGATCCTTCAGGCGGTTGAGATCGCCACCGCCGTCGCGCTCGGACTGCCCGCCCTGGTCCGCGAGGGGATGACGTGGGGCGACCTCCGTCTGCGGGCGCTCTCCGCCGCCCCCGTGCGCCTCTCTTCGAAGCCGCCGGCCCGTGATTCGGGCAGCGCGTCGGCTTCGGTCTAGAGCGCTTTAGATAGCCTGAATCGCATGACTCTTTCCAACATCGCGGGCTTTCCGCGCATCGGACCGAATCGCGAGCTGAAGTTCGCGACCGAGGGCTACTGGCGGGGCGAGACCTCGGCCGAGCAGCTTGCCCGGACCGCGAGTGAGATCCGCCGCGCGAACTGGAAGCTGATGCAGGAGGCGGGCATCGACCTGATCCCCTCCAATGACTTCTCCCTCTACGACCAGGTGCTCGACGCGGTGGCGCTGGTCGGCGCAGTGCCCGAGCGCTACGGCCACGGCGGCGGCCAGGTCGACCTCGACACCTACTTCGCGATGGCCCGCGGCCGTCAGGCAGAGGGCGTCGACGTCACTGCGATGGAGATGACCAAGTGGTTTGACACCAACTACCACTACATCGTCCCCGAACTCGGCCCCGACACGCGTTTCTCGCTGTCGAGCAGCAAGCCCTTTGACGAGTTCACCGAGGCGCAGCAGGCGCTCGGCATCTCCACCGTGCCGGTCCTGATCGGGCCGGTCTCGTTCCTGCTGCTGGCAAAGCCCGGCGACGGCGTCGACGAGGACTTCGATCGCCTCAGCCTGATCGAGCCGCTGCTCGGCGTCTACGGCGAGGTGATCGAGCGACTCGCCGAGCATGGCGCCGAGTGGGTGCAGCTCGACGAGCCCTGCTTCGTGATGAGCCGCGACGAGCGCGAGCTCGACGCGCTGCGACTCGCGTACGAGGAGCTCTCCAAGGTCCACGAGCGCACCCGGCTGCTGGTCAAGACCTACTTCGACCACGTCGGCGACGCCTACGCGGTGCTGCGCGAGACGCCGGTCGACGGCATCGGGCTCGACTTCGTGCTCGGGCGCGAGAACCTCGGCATCGCCCGCGACGTCGGACGGCTCGACGGCAAGACGCTGTTCGCCGGCGTCGTCGATGGGCGCAACGTGTGGATCAACGACCTGCACGCCAGCCTCGAGGAGCTTCGCCACTTCGAAGAGATCGCCGACGAGGTGGTCGTATCGACCTCCTGCTCGCTGCTGCACACTCCGGTCGACATCGACGCCGAACCCGACCTCGACGACGAGCTGCGCTCCTGGATGGCGTTTGCGAAGCAGAAGGTCGGCGAGGTCTCTGTGCTCGCCAAGGGCCTCGCGGAGGGCGCGGGCGCGATCGAGACCGAGCTGGCCGACAACGTCGAGGCGCTGGAGAGCCGCCAGGAGTCGAAGCGCACGCGCAACCCGGCGGTCCGCGAGCGGGTCGCGGCGCTGGAGGCCGACGCCGATCGCCGCGAAAGCCCCTTCGAGGTGCGCCGCGAAGCGCAGCGCGCGGAGCTGGAGCTGCCCCAGTTCCCGACCACGACGATCGGCTCCTATCCACAGACGACGGAGATCCGAACCGCCCGTGCCGAGCTGCGGGAGGGCAAAATCGACAGCGCCGAGTACGAGCGCCGCATGCGGGCCGAGATCGAGCGGGTGATCCGTTTCCAGGAGGAGGTCGGGCTCGACGTGCTCGTGCACGGCGAGCCGGAGCGCAATGACATGGTCCAGTACTTCGCCGAGCAGATGGAGGGTTACGCCTTCACCCAGAACGCCTGGGTGCAGTCCTATGGCTCGCGCTGCGTGCGTCCCCCGATCCTCTACGGCGACGTCTCGCGGCCGCACCCGATGACCCTCGAGTGGATCACCTACGCACAGTCGCTCACCGAGCGGCCCGTGAAGGGGATGCTGACAGGCCCGGTTACGATGCTCCAGTGGTCGTTCGTGCGCGACGACCAGCCGCTGGAGGAGACGTGCGAGCAGCTGGCGTTGGCGATCCGCGACGAGGTCGGCGACCTCGAGGGGGCCGACGTGCGGGTCATCCAGGTCGACGAGCCGGCGATCCGGGAGGGGTTGCCGCTGCGCCGCGACCGCTGGGACGAGTACCTCGAGTGGGCGGTGCGCTGCTTCCGCATCACCACCTCGGGCGTCGATGACGCGACCCAGATCCAGACCCACATGTGTTACTCGGACTTCGGCGACATCATGGAGCAGATCCAGGCGATGGACGCCGATGTGCTGCTGATCGAGGCGGCCCGATCGCGGATGGGGCTGCTGCACGAGTGGGAGCGCACCGGCTACCAGCAGGACATCGGGCCGGGCGTCTACGACATCCACTCACCGCGGGTGCCGCCCGCCGAGGAGATGGCCAAGCTCTTGGAGGCCGCGGCCAACGTGCTGCGGCCCGAACAGCTCTGGGTCAACCCGGATTGCGGGCTGAAGACCCGCGCCTGGCCGGAGACCGAGGCGGCCTTGCGCAACATGGTCGACGCCGCCCGCCAGGCGCGCGAGCAACTCGTTCCCGCGGGCTGAATCAGTCGTAGCGCATCGCCACGGCGGGCGGCATGCGCGCCGCGCGGCGGGCGGGGTAGTAGCCGAAGAACAGGCCGACAGCAAGCGCAACCCCGAAGGCGACGACCAGCGTCCCCGGGACGACGACGGTCTGCCATCCGGCCAGCCGGCTGACGATGCGGGAGGCCCCCACCCCGACGAGGACGCCGAGTAGGCCCCCGGCCGTGCAGAGCGCCAGGGCCTCGACGAGGAACTGCGCCTGGATCCGGCCCGGCTCGGCGCCGAGCGCCTTTCGGATGCCGATCTCGCGCGTGCGCTCGGTGACCGACACCAGCATGATGTTCATGATTCCGATCCCCCCGACGATCAGCGCGATCGCGCCCAGCGCCAGGGTCAGGGTCTGGAAGGTCGAGGTCGCAGCCTCGGCCGCGGTGATGATCGTCGCCTGATCCTCGGTCGAGAAGTCCTCCGGGTGACCGGGGCCGATGCGGTGTCGGGTGAACATCAGCTCGTCGATCTTGTCCATGGTGGGGAGCACGTCCGCTGGACTCGCGACCTGGACGTCGGCGCCGTGCACGTTGTCGCCTCCGAACAGCACCCGCTTGGCAGTGGTCATCGGGATGAACGCGCTGTTGTCGAGGCTGTCCGGGCCGAGGCTGCCCTTGTGGGCATATACGCCAACGACCGTGAACTCGCGGTTGAGAACCCGGACGCTGCGCCCGATCGCACTGGCGCCAGGGAAGAGGGCACTCGCGGGGCGGGGGCCGAGCACGATCACCTCGCGCCCGAAGCGATCGTCCGCGGGTCCCAGGAGCCGACCCTCTGCCGCCGCGTAGTTGTGGATCTGCTCGAAGAGGGGGGTGAGCCCGGTGACGAAGGGGCTCGTCTGGGTGCGTCCCGCGGAGATCGTCATCCCCTCGACCGTCTGGCGTGGAGCCACGGCGACCACCGAGGGGATCTGGCCGACCGCCGCGAGGTCGCCGGGGGTGAGCGTTCGGTCGGTGACACTCTGCTCGCCCGAGGGCAGCGGCACGAACTCGCCGTCGAGCAGGATGATGTTCGGGCCGAGGCGCTCGAGGTCGGCGGCGACGCTCTTGCGGGCGCCGGCGCTGATCGCGGTCAGGGCCACGAGCGCGGCGACGCCGATGATCACCCCCAGCGCGGTGAGCAGACCACGCAGCCAATTCGCCCGCAGCGCCTGCAGGGCAAGGTGCAGATGCTCGAACAGGTTCACGGCGCTGGTGCCGTCGCGACGTCGGCGGTGTCGAGTTGCTCATCGAACTCGATCACGCCGTCGAGCATGTGCACGATCCGGGTGCCGCTCTCGGCTACCTCGCGCGCGTGGGTGACCATCACGATCGTCGCGCCCTCCGAATGTACGTCGCCGAGGATCTCGAGCACCTCGGCCTCGCTGCGGGAGTCGAGGTTGCCGGTCGGCTCGTCGGCGAGCAGGACGTCGGGACGGGTGACGATCGCGCGGGCCACCGCGACCCGCTGCTGCTGGCCACCGGAGAGCTGGCTCGGCAGGTGCTCGCGACGATCCTCCAGTCCGACGGAGGCGAGCGCTTCGCCGGCGCGCGCGTGGCGCTCCTTGCGATCGACACCCCCGTAGATCAGCGGCAACTCGACGTTCTGAAGAGCGGTGGAGCGAGGCAGGAGGTTGAACGCCTGAAAGATGAAGCCGATGCGCTCGCGGCGGACGCGCGCCGCCTTGCGCTCGTCAAAGCCGGCGACCTCCTCGCCGGCGAGCCGGTAGCTGCCCGCCGTCGGGCGTTCGAGGCAGCCGAGGATCGACAGCAGCGTCGACTTGCCTGACCCCGAGGGCCCCATCACGGCGAGGAACTCGCCCCGCTGAACCGTTAGCTCCACGCCCGCGAGCGCCTCCACGCTGAGGGCCCCCGATGCGAAGCGCTTTCGCAGATCCTCCGTCTCGATGACCTGGTCGACCATGCGCGACCGCGGCTCCGGCCACTACCCCTGGTTGCCGGCGGGGATCAGGACGCGTGCGCCGGGCTGCAGTCCGGATCGCACCTCTACCAGCTGCGGGCCCTCCAGTCCGAGTCTGACCGGGCGCGTCGTCAGCGCGCCCGAAGGCCCACGGACCGTGACCTCGGGTTGGCCAGCGCCGCTGACGGCGGCCGAGGGAATGTGCACGACGTCGCGCCGGATCTGGGTCACGATCCTGGCACTCACGCTCATGCCCGGACGCACGCTCGAGCTCCCGCCGCCCGTGGACTGCAGGGCGATGATGACCGGGAAGTTCACGACCCCCCCGACATCGGTCCCAGTCGGCGCCAGGTCGATCACGCGCCCCTTGTAGGTGCGCCCGCCGAGCGCGTCGACGCTGACCCGGGTCAGCTCCCCGACCCGAACGTGGCCGACATCGAACTCGCTGAGGTCGAGCGCCACGACGAGGTTGCCGAGATCCTGGACCCGCATCAGCGGCGTTGCCGGGTCCACGGCGGCACCTGGCGTGGTGAGGAGGCTGGTCACGGTACCGGTCGATCTTGCCCGCACGGTCAGCTCGCCGGCCAGGTGCTGCGCGAGGCCCAGGCGTTGCCTGCTCACCACGACGAACAGCCGGGCCAGCGCCAGATCGATGGCGCTGGCCGGGGCTCCCCGCTGGCGCAGAATCGCGAGATCGGCCTGAGCCTTGCGCACGTCCGACTGAGCGGTGGCGATCACGTCGGCGGTCGGCCTGAGCTGGTGAAGACGGGTACTTGCAGCCCTCACCGCCGCGCGTAGCGCGGAGAGCCCGGTGCCCTGACGGGTGGCGCGAAGCGCGGCCAGATCGAGCTTCGCCTTGGCGAGCTCGCCCTGCGCGGCGCTCACCAGTGAGGGCAGTGGATGAATTAGCTGGTCCAGCTTTTGCTGCGCCGCGGTCACAGCCAGCTGCGCCGCCGTGCTTTCGGCCGCGGTCGGCGTGGGCGACAGGCTCTGCTGCTCCAGGATCGCCTTCGCGACCTCGAGCTGCGCCGCCGCCAACTCGGCGGGATCCGGCGCCCCGGCGAGCGTCTGCAGGTTCTGCTGCGCCGTCGCCACCGCAATCTCGGCGGCTGTCATCGCCAGAGGGCTTGCCCGCGAGGAATGCAGGTCGGCGACTGCTCTTGCCAGCTCGGAGCGGGCCGCGGCGACATCCGCGGCAAGCGGCGGGCCCTGCAGGCCCCGCAGCGCGGTCCTCGCCGTGATCACGGCCTGATCTCCTGCCTGCACCTCCGCCGCAGTCGGTGGGGGGCCGAGCAGGGGATCCCGCACCCTCTTCTGCGCCAGCTCGAGCCGGGCTGTGCCGAGGTCGTTGCGCGCCTGCAGCACGCCACCGGCGATCGTCCCGTCGTCAGAGACCCTGGCAATCGGCTGACCCGGCGACACCTGGTCCCCCTCGTGTACGAGCAGCCGCGTCACGTGGCCGGTCACGGTCGGAAAGACCGCGTCCGCGGGGGCCGGCGTGGCGGCCCCACCGGATGACGAAGCGGCGGAGGCGCTGGAACCAGTCCCCCCGGCGGCTCCCGCCGAAACGCTGGAACCCGAAACGCTGGAACCCGTGGAGGCCGCGCCTCCCGCGCTTGCAGCGCCGGCCCCGGCAGCGCCCGAAGACGACGATGGAACCGACAGCAGTGCCGCTCCGGTCAATGTCGTGATGTGGCCGATGCCCCCCACCGTCGTATCGACCACACCCCGCTCAGCCTTCACGAGCTTGCCGGGAGAGGAAGGCGCGCCGCCGCCATGCTGGGTGCCGATCGCCACTCCGACTGCGGTTACAGCGGCAACGAGCGCGGAAGCGACGGCGATTCTGGGTCTCGCAACCACCATGATGTCCGCAACTTTCCCCCCGCCGGATGAAAGGGCGATGAAAAGTGGATGCGGGCGTCGCGCCGGAAGATCCGCCGCCGGCTGCACGGCCCGGGGCCGGCTAAGAGCCCTTGCCGAACCGCCGCCGCAGGTCGCGGGCGTTGAACATGCGAGTCAGCCGCGCCAGCAGGTTGCGGCGCTTCTCGGTGTAGGGGAACCAGAGCAGCTCGCGCTTGCCGCCGAAGCGGGTGATCACCAGCGACTCGGCTCGGCAGAACTTCTTGATCCCGGTCTCGCCGTGGCGGTAGCCGATCCCGGAGTCCTTCCAACCGCCGAAGGGGACGTCTGAGGCGAGGAACCCGACCATCACGTCGTTGACGTTGCAACTGCCGCACTCGATCCGCCGCGCCACCTGCTCGGCGTGCCGCTTGGCCCCGAACACCGACCCCGACAGCCCATGCCGGGTGTCGTTGGCGAGCCGGATCGCCTCGTCGTCGTCGCGAACCTTCATCACCCCGATCACCGGGCCGAAGGTTTCCTCCCGCATCACCTTCATCGAGTGGTCGACGTCGACGAGCACGGTCGGCTCGTAGTAGTCGCCGGGGCCTTCGACGCGCTTGCCGCCGGTCAGCGCCCGGGCGCCACTGGAGATCGCGTCGTCGACGTGGTTGGCGACGATCGCGGTTTGGTTCGGCGAGGTCATTGCGCCGACGTCCTTCCCGTAGTCGGCGCCGTCGGCCCCCTGTCGCAGGCCCTCGACCTCCTCGGTCAGCTTCGCCATGAACTCGTCGTAGATCGGCTCCTCGACGTAGACGCGCTCAGCCGAAATGCAGATCTGACCCGAATTCGCGAATCCGCCCCAGGCGGCGGCGTTGGCAGCGCGCGCGACATTGGCATCGCGCAAAACGATCATCGGGTCGTTGCCACCCAGCTCCAGGCTCACGGGGGTCAGCGTCTCCGCTGCCCGTGCCATCACCTTCTTGCCAGTGCGGTCGGAGCCGGTGAACTGGATGAAGTCGGCCTCGTCGATCAGCGCCGTCGCCGTCTCGGCGACGCCGTTGGTGCAGTCGAACACGTCGGGGGCGCCGATCTCCCGCTTCCAGGCGTCGACGATTTCCATAAGGCCCAGGGGCGTGAACTCGGAGGGCTTGATCACCACCGCGGCGCCGGCCTGAAGCGCCGGGATCGCATCGCCGAGCGACAGGATGAGGGGGAAGTTCCAGGGGCTGATGATCCCCACCACGGGGAAGGGCCGATACTGGATCCGAAGCTTCTTGGAGGTCAGCAGCGGCGAATGGGGCCGGACCTTGTCGTCACCGATGAATTTCTCGGCCTTGCTCCCGTAGAAATTGATCAGGTCGGTCAGGTAGACGCCCTCGGATGCAGCGTCGGCGCGCACTTTGCCGGTTTCGGCCTGCATCGTGTCCGCGACCCGGTCGTGGTTGTCGATCAGCCAGTCGCGGAGCTGCCCCAGCCAGCGATGGCGCCCCTTGTTGCCGAGCGCTTCCCACTCCGCCTGGTTTGCGCGCACCCGCGCCACGACGTCGCGCACGTGCTGCGCCGAGTCGATCGGGACACTTCGAATCGCCTCGCCGGTCGCCGGGTTGTGGACCTCGAAGCTCTCGTCGGTGGGGACGCCGTTTCCGCTCCCCGCGCCGGTCACCTTCGGCTGCGCCGTGCCGCTCTCCACTTGTCTCCTCCTTCGATCCTGGCTGGTCAGCCAGACTCTAGCCTCTGCGGAGGGTTTGGTGGCGGATCGGGCTCAGATCGTGCGGGCGGGGCCGCTCAGTGGCCGCGGATGAGGCGGAAAACGGGGCCGTCCAGCGAGCAGACGTAAATTTGGCCGCGGGTGTCCTCGCCGAACGAGCTCGGGCTATCGACGTGCACGCCTACCTTCCGATCGCCTTTCGCCCCGCCCAGCGTGGGCACGAAGCTGTGTAGCTCTCCGGCGCAGAAGTCCGAGTACAGATAGCGATCGTGCAGGCCCCCCAGCCGCTTGTCGCGGACCACGTAGCCGCCGATGATCGTGCAGTTGCCGTCGGCGTGTGTGCCGTAGACGAAGATCGGATTCGTCGTGCCGCCGGGATCGGGGGTGCCGCTGTTGTCCCCCGTGTAGGGGCCGAAGCCCTCGAAGGCGTCCCAGCCGAAGTTGGCTCCACTGGCCGCGCTGACCGGCTCGTAGTCGACCTCCTCGAAGCGATCCTGCCCGGCGTCGCCGATCGTGATGAACGGTCCTCCGGCTCCCGCGGTGTCGAAGGAGAATCGCCACGGGTTGCGCAACCCGTAGGAGAAGATCTCGTCGCGCCCAGGTTTGCCGACGAACGGGTTGTCGGCCGGGATCGAGTAGGGCTGGCCGCCGCTGGGCCGGGGGTCGATGCGGAGGATCTTGCCCAACAGGCTGTCGACGTTCTGGGCGTTGTTGGGCGGGTCGCCACCGCTCCCGCCGTCACCGGTGGAGATGTAGAGCAGGTTGCCGAGGAACTGAAGTTGCCCGCCGTTGTGGTTTGCGTTGGCGCGATGGTTGATGTTGAGCACCAGCCGGGCCGAGCCGGCGCGCGCCCTGGTGGCGCTGCGACGTTGGTACTCGACGACGTTGATGTCGCCCTGCTTGTCGTTGTAGTCGACGTAGAAGCGACCCGACTGCCTGTAGTCGGGCGGGAAGACGATCGAGAGCAGCCCCCGCTCGGCGCCGTCATAGCCGACCAGCCCGCGGATGTTGAGGAACGGGCGGCGCAGCTTGTGATGTCCCTTCACGACCCGCACCGATCCCGGCTGCTCGACCACGAACAGCAGCTTCGGGAAGCCCGGGGCACCGGTCGCGTAGACCGGATGGTCGAAGGTGCCGATCTGGCGCTTCTTGACCGCGCCGGCGGCGGGCGCAATCGCCAGCAGTGCCGCGAGGCCGGCGCATAACAGCAAGCAGGTACGAATCGGGCGGCTCATCCGGGAAGGGCCCACCGGGTCCTCGGCGGGCACATGAGATCAACACCGTCACCGGCGACACGGAGCGGTGCAGACTAGCTAAGTGATTCCGGAGCGTGCGCAATCTGCCTCAGCCACCCCTAGCCGGGATCGAGCCGGTAGACGGGGCCCTCGAGCGAGGTCGCGTAGACGTGGCCGGCGGAGTCCTCGCCGAACGAGCTCAGCGACGGCACGGTCAGGCCCAGCGCCTTGTCGTCCTCGGCCTTGGGGAGCGAGGGGATGAAGCTGCGTAGCTCGCCGGCGCAGAAGTCCCCGTACAGGTAGCGGCCGTAGAGCGAGCGCAGGCCCGGGTCGCGTACCACGTAGCCGCCGGTGACCGAACAGTTGCCGTCGCTGTGCGTGCCGTAGGCGAGGATCGGTCGCACCGCGCCCGGCGCGCTCTGGTTCTGGTTGTAGCGGCTGTCGGCCTCGAAGGCCGACCAGCCGAGGTTGGCGCCGGCCTGGCGCCCGCGGGGAAGGTAGTCGACCTCCTCGAAGTTGTCCTGCCCGACGTCGCCGATCAGCTCGGCGTCGTTGGCGGGGTCGAAGGAGAAGCGCCATGGGTTCCGCAGCCCGTATTCGAAGATCTCCGGACGGGCGCCGGCGCGGCCCACGAATGGGTTGCCCTTCGGGATCCCGTACGGCTTGCCGCCTTGCGGGTGCGAATCGATGCGCAGGATCTTTCCGAGCAGCGTTCCGAGGTTCTGGCCGTTGCGCTGCGGATCGCCCGCGGAGCCTCCGTCCCCAAGCCCGATGTAGAGGTGGCCGTCGGGGCCGAACAACACCAGCCCCCCGTTGTGGTTCTCAAACGGCTGGTTCACGCCCAGAACCTCACGGGCGCTGCCCGGGTCGGCGCGCAGGGGATCGCCGGCCGAGCGGCGGTACTCGACCACCCGGGTGTCGCCATTGGTGTCGGTGTAGTCGACGTAGAAGGGTCCCGACTTCGCATAGTCGGGGGCGAACGCCATCGACAGCAGGCCCTGCTCTTGGCCGGCCGTGGTGATCAGGTTGCCGACGTCCAGGAACGGCTGCGGGAGCACCTTGCCATTGTGGATCACCCGGATCTGCCCGCCTCTCTGGACCACGAACAGGTCGGCGCTTTCGCCGCGGGGTTGCGTTACGTAGAGGGGCTCGGAGAAGTCGCCGAGCTTGGTCAGCGTGACGCCGCCGTTACCGTCGCCGGTCGGAAGGTTGGCCGGCGCCTTGCCATGGTGCGGTGGCGGGGCTGGCACCCGCGCCGTCGTCGACCCCTCGCCACTGCCACAGCCGACCAGCAGCGCCGCCCCGGCAGCAATTGGCCACAGCAAAGCGATGCGCGCGAGCGGTCTCATCTCCATCAATACGGCGACAGGCAGCGGCGCATCGGAGGGACCCCGGGCTGCCGAACTACTTGCCCTGGCCGCCGGAGTTGCCCCCGCCGCCCGAGTTGCCTCCACCCGACTGGCCGCCCGAATTGCCCGAATTGCCCGCGCCGCCCGACGGCACCTCCACTACCTCGCCCTTGTCGTTGATATGCGTCTGCGGGGGTTGGGTGGAGATCTTGACCGCGAACGAGCCGGTCGGCGGGCTTCCGTCTGCGGTCACCGCCTTGGCCTTCCCGTTCAATCCCGCGTCGACCTGATAGTCGATCGTGTAGATACCGCCCCGTACCGGCGTCACCTTCCACACCGCCTCCAGCGTCTTGCCCGGCTTCAGGCTGCCGAAATCGAAGGTCTTGTCGTTGGCGGTCTCGGCGCCGGCCGAGCTCTTCTGGCCGGCCAGCTTCGGATAGTCGTTCTCCAATATCCAAACCGGCCGGTCGGGATCGGCGAGGCCCGGCTGCGGGTCGTGGAACGAGAAGGGATGGACGGCGTTCTTGTCGACCGAGATCGTGATCGCCAGGGCCGGCACGGCCTTGTCGCCTGTGTTTTGCACCCCAAGCCGCAGCAGCGACGTCTCGGCGAGGCGCTGGCGGGTCGGGAAGCTCGAGGTGACGATCTTGACCGGGAACTTGCCGGCCGGCTCGTTGGCGTTCTGCCGTGTCCCTCCGCTGCCGCAGGCGGCAAGGGCCAGCACAAGCGCGCCGAAAGCGAGACTTACCCCAGAGCGTGTTCGGCGGGCCTGCCGGAATTGTGGACCGGTCTCCCGCAAGGCGCGCGCAACATACCACGCAAACCCATCAATTCCAGCCACATTTCTCGTACTTTCTGGCTTCGGCTGCGAGTGGAGCGCTCCCCCGTCGGTTGTCGGTAGCGGAGTGGATTCCTATGGCATATCCTTGCCTTGACGGGATCGAGCGCAAGCAAACGCTCGCCCTCGTCGGGAGGAGCGAATGGTCAGGACCGCCGTAGATAGGGCTTTCCTTCCCGCCAAGAGCCTCTTCGAGCAGGTGGGGGACA
>JBBPIN010000003.1:101914-126177 GCA_038040285.1 Actinomycetota bacterium | reverse complement strand
TGTAGTCCGCGTAGGCCTCGTACCACTCGAGCATCGTGAACTCGGGGTTGTGCTTCGGCGAGATGCCCTCGTTGCGGAAGTCCTTGCCCAGCTCGTAGACCTTGTCGAAGCCGCCGACGATCAGCCGCTTCAGGTACAGCTCGGTGGCGATCCGCAGGTAGAAGTCGCGGTCGAGCGCGTTGTGGTGGGTGACGAAGGGCCGGGCCAGCGCCCCACCGTAGAGCGGCTGGAGCACCGGCGTCTCGGCCTCGACGAAGCCGTGCTCGTCGAGCCAGCGGCGCACCTCGACGATCGTCTGCGCGCGGACCGCGAACAGCTCCCGCGTCTCCTGGTTGGCGATCAGGTCCAGCTCGCGGCGCCGGTAGCGGGTCTCCGTGTCCTCGAGCCCGTGGTACTTGTCGGGCGGCGGGCGCAGGCTCTTGGCGAGCAGGTCCCAGCCCTCGATGCGCAGCGAAAGCTCGCCGCGCTTGGTGGCGAACGCGACCCCCTCGACGCCGAGCACGTCTCCGAGGTCGAGCCCGACGAGTTGCTCGAAGCGCTCCTCGCCGAGCAGGTCCTCGCGGGCGTGCAGCTGGATCTCGCCGGTCGCGTCGCGCAGGTCGATGAAGGCGGCCTTGCCGTGGCCGCGCCGGGCGACGATCCGCCCCGCGACCCGGTGGCGCGACTCGGTCTCCGAGCCGGCGGCGAGGCCCTCGTGGGCCCGCCGCACCTCGGCGATCTCCTCGCGGTCCGGGAACGAGTGCGGGAACGGCTCCAGGCCCGCCTCGCGCAGGCGCTCGAGCTTCTCGCGCCGCTCGCGAAGAAGATCGGAAGGTTCGGGTTGATC
The DNA here is from genome assembly GCA_038040285.1 of Actinomycetota bacterium. GTDB lineage: Bacteria > Actinomycetota > Thermoleophilia > Solirubrobacterales > 70-9 > Mayfieldus. The sequence continues at coordinate 125,351 of JBBPIN010000003.1, read as the reverse complement.
GGTCACAGCGGAGCCGCGAGGGCGCGAGAACCGAGCAGGTCGGTCGCCGCAGGCCGAGCGGGGAAGCGAGCGTAGTGAAAACCTACGTGAGCGACACGCGAGGCCGAGAAGGCCGAGATGCGACGGTTCGCAGCGCCCTCGCTCAGGCCGCTTCTATTTTGGTGATCTTGAGTTTCCGCTTAGGCCCGCGGGGGACGTCGACCGAGACGACCTCGTTGCGCTTGTGGCCCATCAGCGCCTTGCCGATCGGCGACTCGTTGGAGAGCTTCTGCTCGGTCGGGTCGGCCTCCGCCGATCCGACGATCTGGAACTTCTGCGAGTCGCCCGACTTCTGGTCCTTGACGTGGACGGTGGTGCCGACCCCGACCGCGGTCGTGTCGACGTCCTTGCCGTCGATCACCTCGGAGCGTCGCGACCGCTCCTCGAGCTGGGCGATCCGCTGCTCGAGCAGCGCCTGCTCGTTCTTGGCGTCGTCGTACTCCGCGTTCTCGGCGATGTCGCCGAACTCGCGTGCTTCCTTGATCCGCTCCGCGACCTCGCGGCGCTTGATCGTCGACAGGTACTCGATCTCTTCCTTGAGCTTCTCGAGCCCCTCTTGCGTGATAACCGACTGACGACTCACGGCTCTCAACCTCTCTGTGCCTCTACTTCGTGGACTGGGATCCCCTTGCCCGCCCCCGGACGGCAAAAACGACCCAGATGCGGCGACTTCTCGTCGCCACCCTGGGCCAGGGAGCGCGGCATTATAGCGGGGCGAAAAGCCCGCTCACAATCGCGCCGATTCGTGCCTGGCGATGACCGGCTTCGTGCCCAGCGCAGGGCCGGGAACTTGCCCGCCTTGGCGAGGGGCAGGCCCTTGCGCAGCAGCTTCGTGAAGCCATGGGCGCCGGGGAAGGTCAGATGCAGCCCGTCGGGCTGAAACCAGCCGGGGTGGCCCTGGCTGAAGGCGACCCAGTCGAGGACCCGCACCCGGTGCGGGCGGGTCTAGCCTTGGTTGCGATGCGTGCTCGTTCTTCGTTGATCGTCAGCCTGGTCTGCGGCATCGCCCTCTTCCTCGCGCCCGCCGCGGACGCATCGAATCTTCGCGGCAGCCAGGTCCGCGACAAGATCGCCGGCGGCTGGCTCGGCGCGGTGATCGGCGGCGCCTGGGGCCGACCGACCGAGTTCCACTTCAAGGGCCGGATCATCCCCGCCGACCGCGTGCCGCGCTGGAGCGTCGCGCGCGCCAACCGCTACACCTATCGCGGCGACTCCGACGAGACCTACGTAGAGATCCCCTTCCTCGACGCCACCCTGCGGGCCGGTCCGGGGGCCGGCTGGCCCGAGTGGGGTCAGGCGCTCGCCGCCAGCGACTTCGATCTCTTCTTCGCCAACGGCCGCGCCCGCGACAACCTGCGCGCCGGGATACCGGCGCCGCTCTCGGGCAACCCGGTCAACAACCCCTACGCCGACGACATCGACTTCCAGATCGAGTCGGACTGGATCGGTCTTGCGGCTCCTGGCCAACCCGGCGCTGCGATTGACCTCGCCTGGCGCGTCGGCCACGTCACGAACTACGGCGACGGGGTCTACGGCGGAGTGATGATCGCCGCGATGCACGCGGCTGCGTTCCAGGCCGCCAGCATCGGCGAGATCGTCGAGGCCGGCCGCGAAGCCGTGCCCGAGGGGACCGGCTACCGGGCGATGATCGAGGACGTGCTGCACTGGCACGGGGCGTACCCCCGCGACTGGAAGGCAACGTGGCGGCGCCTCGAGCGGCGCTGGAACGCGCATTCGACCGCGGCCAAGCACACCGCGGTCGACTCGGAGTTCAACGTCGACGCGAAGCTGAACGGCGCCTACGTCCTGCTCGGCCTGCTCTACGGCCACGGCGACTTCGCGCACACGATCCGCGTCTCGATGCGGGCCGGCCAGGACTCCGACTGCAACCCGAGCAACGCCGCCAGCATCCTCGGCACCTGGCTGGGGCGCCATCGCATCCCGCTCCGCTACCGCCACGGCATCTCCTACAAGCGCCATTTCCCCTACACCGGCTACACGCTGAAGCGCGCGATCGCGGCCAACCTCAAGCTGGCCCGCGCCCTAACCAGCGCACGCGGTGGCCAGATAGATGGAGACGGCTGGGCCCTGCAGCCGAGCCCGCTTCAGCCGGCGGCGTTTGAGCAGTGGCCTGTGTCGGCCCGAGCAGGCCATATGAGATGGGGATGAAAGGAGAAGCGCCGATCCAGGCACCGTCATGCGGCTCTCATCCGGCTTTCATCCGGCGGCCGTAGACCCTCCGCAAATGTCCACGGGCCGAACCGATCGGCCGTCTGGAAAGGGGAACAGAGATGAGCGTCAGAATCAGAAAGCCGGTTGCGGCTGTGATCGGGATCCTCGCCGCGACGTTCGCCCTCGGGGCCTGCGGCAATGGGGGCGGGAGTAAGAGCACCAGCGCGGACCCAGCGCCAACCGCGGCCACGTCGGGTCTGCCGCAGGGAAGCGAGCCGGTGAAGCTCGACCCGGCCGACTTCACGACCCAAATCGACAATCCGTACTGGCCAATGAAGCCGGGCAGCCGCTGGGTATACCGGGAAGTCAACCCGGAAGACCTGTCGGTGGAGGACGTCGTCGTCAAGGTCACCAACCGGACCAAGAAGATGGCCAACGGGATCGACGCTCGGGTCGTCAGCGACTTCGTCAGTGAGAACGGCGTGCCGACCGAGGTCACCACCGACTACTACGCGCAGGACGCGGCCGGAAACATCTGGTACCTGGGCGAGCAAACCACCGAGTACGCAAACGGCAAGCCGAAGACGACCGCGGGCTCCTTCGAGGCGGGCGTCGACGGAGCGCAGGCCGGGATCGCCGTGCCCGCCGACCCGAAGCCCGGCCTCACGTACCGGCAGGAGTACTACGCCGGCCAGGCCGAGGACCGGGGCGAGGTCGTAAGCGTCGACGAGCAGGTGGAGCCGCCCTTCGGCCACTTCAAACACGCCCTGATGACCAAGGACACCAACCCGCTGGAGCCGAAGGTCCTCGAGTTCAAGTTCTACGCCCGCGACGTCGGCCCCGTGTCGACGGTCGGGGTGTCGGGCGGAAGCAAGATCGAGGAGCTGGTCAGCTACAAGGCCGGCTGAACGCCCGGCCGGCCACCAAACGCCCGGCGGCGGTCGATCAGACCGCCGCCGGGCGGGGCTCGGCGAGCGGAGCGACCAGCTCGCGGGCACGGGCCAGGTCGGCGCTGCGCTGAAGCTCCTCGGCCACCTCGCTCGGAGCGTCGAGGCGGTCCAGGTACCAGGGGTAGAACTTGCGCAGGTAGCGCTCTGCACGCTCGGCGCCGATGTGGTCCTCGGCCTGGTCGATCACCCAGAGCAGCTCGTCGACCACCTCGTCGCGCGACGGGGGCTCGCTGCGCTGACCGGTCAGCTCCTCGAAGATCCACGGCCAGCCGAGCGAGCCGCGGGCGATCATCACCGCGTCGGCGCCCGACTCGCGATAGGCGCGTCGCGCCGCCTCCGCGGTCTGAAGGCCACCGGAGACGATCACCGGGGCCTCGAGGCGCTGCGCCAGCTCGGCCGTTAGCGCGTAGTCCGGCTTGCCCTTGTGGCCGACCGCGGCGGGGCGGGGGTGAAAGGCGACGCCGGCGACGCCGGCCTCCTCGACCAGCGCCACGGCGAGATCGAAGCCCGAGCGGTCGCCGGGCTCGAGGCCCGAGCGCAGCTTCACGGTCACCGGGACCCCGCCGCCCTCGATCGCCCCGCGGGCGAGCCCGAGGGCCAGCTCGCGATCGTGGAGCAGCGCCGCCCCGGCCCCGGTCTTCAGCACCTTGCGGACCGGGCAGCCCATGTTGATGTCGATCAGGTCGGCGCCGGCCTCGGCGGCGATCTCCGCCCCTGAGCGCATCACGTCGGGGTCGTGGCCGAAGAGCTGCACCGAGACCGGGTGCTCGTCGGGGTGGATCCGCATCAGCTCGCGCATCGTGCGTTCGTTTCGGTAGTGAAGGCCGAAGCTCGAGACCATCTCGGAGACCGCCAACCCGGCCCCGTGGCGGCGCGCCTGGAGGCGTACGAACCAGTTGCCGATCCCGGCCAGCGGCGCGAGCAGGACGCGGTTGGAGATCTGGACGCCGCCGATGGAGAAAGGGTCCGTCAGCGCAGGGCGGGTCGAACCGTTCGTCACTCGTCGCTCGTCACCCGTCATTCGTCATTCGTCATTCGTGGTTCAACTCCCAAACCAAACGGAGGCCGGTCAGCGTCAGCAGGTCGTCGATCTCGTCGACCATCTCGCAGTGGGGGACGATCACCTCGGCGCCGCCCCCGGTCGCGATGAAGCGCGTCTCCTCGCCCAGCTCGACGACCAGACGGCGGGCGATCGAGTCGATCGCGCCAGCGAAGCCGTAGATCATCCCCGACTGCATGCTCGCCTGGGTGGTCTTGCCGATCACCCCGGCGGGCTCGGCGAGCTCCACCTTGGGAAGCCTCGCGGCGCGCTCGGTCAGCGCCTCCATCGAGACCCGGACGCCGGGCCCGATCACCCCGCCGAGGTACTCGCCCTGACCCGAGATCGCGTCGAAGGTGATCGCGGTCCCGAAGTCGACCACCGCGCAGGGGCCGCCGAAGCGGTCGTAGGCGGCGACCGCGTTGACGAGGCGATCGGCGCCGAGCTCGTGCGGGTTGTCCATGCGGATCGCGATCCCGGTTTTAATCCCCGGGACGACGCTGATGTAACGCGCTTCCAGATAGCGGCTGGCCATCCGCGCGTACTCGGGGGTCAGCTCGGGAACGACCGAGGAGACGATCGAGCCGTCGATCGCCTCCAGCTCCAGCCGCCGCAGCTCGAGCACGCTGGCGACCCGGATCGCCAACTCGTCCGCGGTCGCCTCGGCGTCGGTCCCGAATCGCCAGTGCTCGACCAGCTCGGCCCCATCGAAGGCGCCAATATGGGTCTGCGTGTTGCCTACGTCGATGGCGAGCAGCATGGGGGGCGATTATCGGTCACGCCGCAGCGATGCCTCTGGCACATCCCATGCAGCACAGGTGATCTTCGAACCCGGAAGGTTTTCTTCGTGGCAGCAAGATCTGGACACGCCGCTCCGCCCAGACCGAGCGCTCAGGCAATCGCCGAGGTCGCCAGGGAACAGAAACTAGCCGTGATGGAGACTCAGCACGCTCAGGACACCAAGGCCGCAACGATCCTGGGCTTCGTTGGAGTTGTCCTCGCGCTGATCTTCAGCTCGGACGTCGCGCGCGACAACTGGAGCCTCCTGATGTCGATCGGCGCCGGAACCCTGACCGTCTCGACGATCCCGCTCGCATACGCGCTTTACCCGCGAAAGCTCAGGCTCAATCCGGACATCGCACACCTCAGAGTGTTGGTGGGAAACGGCCCTCCCGGACTCAACTCATTGGGCGATTGCAACCTCTGTGGAGCGAGCGATTACGCACAACGAGGCGGTAACCCATCGAACCGCGAAGGCCATGAAAGGGGCGGCCACGGCAGTGGCGATCGCTGTCCTGGTCATCGGTGGGACGCTCGTATACTCGCTACAGGCTGGTTAGACGAATGGAACGGGACCCCCAAGACACTTCACAGGCGGAATCGAACGAAAAACCTCGGCTCGACGATCCGTTCACGCCCGAAGAGATCGAGCAGCTCGATGCCTACATCGAGGTGGGTCTTTTGGACCGCTCAGACGGCGCGCGAAAGTAGCGGACGCAGCAAAGGATGGGGCAATGGACGTGCGCCTATACGTGATCCCCGCCTCGCACCCCGCGATTGCGGCGAAGTCGATGCTCGACTACAAGGGCATCCCCTTCCAGCGCACCGACCTGATGCCCGGAATTCACAAGGGGCTCCTGCGAGCAATGCGGTTCCCCGGAACGACGGTGCCGGCGATGAAGATCGACGGGCGCCGCGTCCAGGGCTCGCGCGTGATCGCCCGCGAGCTGGACAAGCTTCAACCGCAGCCGCCGCTGTTCCCGTCCGACACCGGATTGCGGCTGGCGGTCGAGGAGGCCGAGCGCTTCGGCGACGACGATCTCCAGGCGCCGGTCCGCCGCATCCTTTGGAACTCCGTCAAGCGCGACCGCTCGGTGCTGATGGACTACAGCGCGGGCGCGCGGCTGGGGATCCCGCTCAGCCTCGCGGTGAAGACCTCGGCCCCGCTCGTCGCCTTCGCCGTCAGCTACAACAAGGCGAGCGACGAGAACGTCCGCCACGATCTGGCGGCGCTTCCCGGGATGCTGATGCGGATCGACGACTGGTGCGAGGCGGGCGTCCTGAACGGCGAGCAGCTCAATGCCGCCGACTTCCAGATCGCGGCCAGCATTCGACTGGCGATGACGCTCGACGATCTGCGCCCGTCGATCGAAGGTCGGCCGGCCGGGCAGCTCGCAATGCGCGTCGTCCCCGACTACCCCGGTCACGCGCCGCCGGTCCTGCCGCCGACCTGGCTGGAGCCGCTGCGCGAGGCGGCCGCGACCCCCGCCGCCTAGCGAGGCTTGACGAAACCGGCGGCGACGAGAGGTTCGCCCTCGCCTTTGGTGAGAGTTAGCTGTTCCCCCGGCTTGTGGGTACTGCCGTGAAGCTCGCCGCGCTCGCCGACTATCCGCATCAGCGGCGAAGTGACAACGACATCCATCGGCTCGCCCGAGCGCGCGTATGAGTGCATCGACCGCAGAAGCTTCTGAGCACCGGGGCTTTCGGGATCGAACGGGAGGCGCTTGTCTGTGACCACGCCACCATTGTCGCATCAGCCGATAATCAGCCCGGAAATGCTCCCACCCGCTCCGCCCGCTGGCCCTCTGCGAGCGCTTCGAGCGCGTCGTCGAGGCGGGTGCCGTCCGGCAGCGCCAGTTCGGGGTCCAGCTCGAGCAGCGGCGCGAGCACGAAGCGGCGGCTGGTCACCTCGGCGTGCGGGAGGGTGAGGCGCTCGCCCTCGAGCTCGACGTCGCCGAGCAGCAGCAGGTCGATGTCCAGCGATCGCGGACCGTGGCGCGGGCCGCCGAAGATCCGCCCCTGCTCCAGCTCGATCGCCTTGCAGATGTCGAGCAGCTGCTCGGGCTCCAGCTCGGTTCGGATCCGCAGCGCCGCGTTGAGGAAGTCCGGCTGGTCGAGGATCTCCCCGGCCGGCTCTGTCTCGTAGAGCGAGGAGACGGCATCGACCTCCACCCCCTCCTCTCGCAGCAGCCGCACCGCCGCCAGCAGATGCTCGGCGCGATCGCCGACGTTGGAGCCCAGCCCGAGGTAGCCAGTCCGGGTCACGCGGCGGGCGCTCAGGGGCCCTCGTCCTCCTCGGGCTCCTCGGCGTCTTCGCGATCGTGGGTGACCTCGACCGCGACCTCCTGCATCGCCAGCGGCAGCGGCGGCTCGGGCTTGGCGCCCCGCACGCGAACGTGCTCACAGCCGAAGCGCTCCATCAAGCGCTCGCCGATCACCTTGCAGAGCCGCTCCAGGGTCCTGTAGTTGCGCTCGGTGGCGGCGAGGGCGACTATGTCGCAGGCCTCGGCGTAGTCGACCGTGTCCTCGAGGCGATCGGTGAGCACCGCATCGCAGTCGGGGACGTCGAAGCTGACGTCGAACTCGAGCCGCTGGCCGACCTCGCGCTCGGCCTCTGTCACCCCGTGGTGGGTGTAGATGGAGAGGCCGCGCAGCTCGACCTCGACGCTGGTCTCGGGCCCGTTCCCGTGAGCTTCCATAGCGCGAGAGTATCTCTGAGATTGGGGGCTCAGACCTAGATACCGGCTCCGAGAATCGCCCCCGCGACCTGCATCCCCTCGCGCACCTCGCGCAAGTCGTGGACCCGCAGCATCTGCGCCCCGTTTGCGACCGCGACCGCACAGCTGGCGATCGTCCCGCCGAGCCGCTGGTCCACCTTGGCGCCGGTCAGCTTGCCGATGAAGCTCTTTCGTGACGTTCCCACGACCAACGGTCGCCCCAGCTCGGTCAGCTCGCGGAGTCGGTGCAGCAGCTCGAGGTTGTGCTCGACCGTCTTTCCGAACCCGATCCCGGGGTCGAGCCAGATCCGCTCCTCCGCTACCCCCTCGCGGCGCGCGAACTCCATCCGCTCGGCGAGAAACTCCTTCACGTCGTCGACCACGTCATCGTAGGTGGGGTCCTCCTGCATCGTGCGCGGCGAGCCCTGCATGTGCATCAGCACCAGCTCGGCGTCGCGGTCGGCGCAGAGCGCCGCGATCCCCGGCTCGGCGCGCAACGCGGTGACGTCGTTGACGATCGAAGCGCCGGCCGCCAGTGCGGCCTCGGCGACCGCCAGCTTCAAGGTGTCGATCGAGATCGGCGTTCCGGCGCCCGCCAGGCCCTCGATCACCGGGCCGACCCGCGCCAGCTCGTCCTCCTCACTGACAGCCGCTGCGCCCGGCCGCGTCGACTCGCCGCCGACGTCGAGCACGTCGGCGCCCTCCGCCACCAGCTCGCGCCCGCGCTCGATCGCCCGCCGCGGGTCGAGGAACTCGCCGCCGTCCGAGAACGAGTCGGGGGTCACGTTTATGACCCCCATCAGGCGTGGCATACGCACGTTCACGCCCCGAAATTCGTGGTCTTTGCGCACCGACGCCTTATACAGCCAGCGGAAGACTAAAGCGGCTCCTGCCTGCGGACGAAAGAGAAACGACGATGTTGCGTTCCCTGAAATCCCTCTTCGCCAAGGAGGCAGACCCCTACGCGGGCGCCGACCTCGACCTGACCCGCAGGCTCGGCGGTTGGTTCTGGATGGTCAACGCGGTGCTCGCGCTGGCGCTGTGGCCGTTCAGCCCGATCGACCGCCAGATCGGCCACACCGGATGGATCATCGGCAGCGCGCTCGTCGTCTGCGCGAACGGCTTCGCCGCCGCTCTGCGGTCGTCGCGATTCCAGCTCGGCTTCCAGGGCGTTCTCGTCTCCTGCTATGTGGGCGCCCTCGGCATTGCGGTCATGCAGTGGCTCGCCGGCGGCGAGACCGCCCCCTACGACGGCCTGCTGCTCAACCTGCTGCTGCTGGTCGCGGCGACGAACCCGGCCCGGCGCCTCGCCGCCTTCATCGGCTATATGGGGCTGCTGCTCGGGGCGCCGCTGCTCTACGGCGGCTGGGACAGCACCACCGCTGCGAAGGTGATTGCCGAATTCGTGATCTGGACCCCGCTGGCCTTCCTGGTCCTACTGATGATGACCAGCATCCGCGCCCAGCGCCTGGCGCTGCGCCAGGAGGAGGCGCGGGCGCGCGACGAGGCCCGTTTGGACCCGCTGACCGGAATCTGCAATCGGCGCGGATTCGAGGAGGCGATCGTCGGCGAGATCTCGCGCTCCGACCGCATGGACACCCCGCTGACCCTCGCGATGGGCGACATCGAGCACTTCAAGCGGATCAACGACGAGTTCGGCCACTTGGAGGGCGATCAGTGCCTGCGCCGCGTCGCCGAAGCCATGGAGTCGGAGCTGCGTGCCCCCGACCAGGTCTACCGCTGGGGCGGAGACGAGTTCGTGCTGCTGCTCCCCGGCACCGTCAAGGAGGACGCCGACGTGCTGATCGAGCGGGTGCAGAACAAGGTCACGGTCGCCTGCAAGCGCCCCGACAACGAGCCGGTCTGGATCCACTTCGCGGCCGCGCAGCTACAGCCGCAGATGACCGCCACCGAGCTCACCGAGGCCGCCGACCTGGCGCTCATGGCCGAGCGGGCGCGGGACCACCGCGAGCGGTACTAACAACGTTGGCCGGCGCGTTGCGCCGCGGCACAGGCATGTCAGGCCGCGAAGCGGCCGCAATTGATGTTGCCCGGCTAGTTCAGACGTCGTCGGCCCGCATCTCCGCGGCGCCGCCGCCGGCAAGGCCGGGGCGGGGACGCGGGACCGGCCGCGGGCCCTCGCGATGGGGCTCGGGCTCGGGCGCCGGCTCGGGCTTCGCCGGCTCTTCCTCTTCGTCGACGAACACGTCTTCCTCAGCGACGCCGTCGAGGAGGGCGACGAACTGCTCGGCGTTGATCGTCTCGCGCGCCAACAGGATCTTCGAGATGCGGTCGAGGTGCTCGCGCTTGTCGTTGAGGATGTCCTTGGCGGTCTGGTGGGCGTCCTCGACGACGCGGCGGATCTCGTCGTCGATCTCGCGTGCGATCTCATCCGAGTAGTCGGGCTCGGAGGAGAACTCGCGACCGAGGAAGGGCAGCGAGCGGTCGTGGCCGAACACGCGCGGGCCGAGGCGCTCGGACATCCCGAAGCGCATCACCATCTGCTTGGCGGTCTCGGTCACCTTCTCGATGTCGTTGGAGGCGCCGGTGGTGATCTCACTGAACACGATCTCCTCCGCGGCGCGGCCGCCCAACGTCATCGACATCGTGTCGGTGAGCTCGGCGCGGCTGGTCAGGAACTTGTCCTCCGTGGGCAGCGAGATCGTGTAGCCGAGCGCCTGGCCGCGGCTCATGATCGAAATCTTGTGGACGGGGTCGCAGTTGGGCAGCACCTGGCCGACGATCGCGTGTCCAAGCTCGTGGTAGGCGGTGATCAGGCGCTCCTTCTCGGACATCACGCGGGTCTTCTTCTCCGGGCCCGCGATCACCCGCATGATCCCCTCCTCCAGCTCGTGCATCGTGATCTCGCGCTTGCTGGAGCGGGCGGTCAGCAGCGCCGCCTCGTTGATCAGGTTGGCGAGGTCGGCGCCGGTGAATCCCGGCGTCTGACCAGCCAACGAGTCGAGGTCGATCCCCTTGGCCAGCGGCTTGCCGCGGGTGTGGACCTCGAGGATCTGCTTGCGGCCCTTGCGGTCGGGCCGGTCGACGACGACCTGGCGGTCGAAGCGGCCCGGGCGCAGAAGCGCGGGGTCGAGGATGTCGGGCCGGTTGGTGGCGGCGATCAAGATGATGTTGTCCTTCATCTCGAAGCCGTCCATCTCGACCAGGAGCTGGTTCAGCGTCTGCTCGCGCTCGTCGTGGCCACCGCCCATGCCGGCGCCACGGTGGCGCCCGACGGCGTCGATCTCGTCCATGAAGATGATGCAGGGCGAGTTCTGCTTTGCCTGCTCGAAGAGGTCGCGCACGCGGCTGGCGCCGACGCCGACGAACATCTCCACGAAGTCCGACCCCGAGATCGAGAAGAAGGGAACTCCGGCCTCGCCGGCCACGGCGCGAGCCAGCAGCGTCTTGCCGGTGCCGGGCGGCCCGTAGAGCAGCACCCCCTTCGGGATCCGTGCCCCCAGCGCCTGGAACTTCTTCGGGTTCTCGAGGAACTCCTTGATCTCCTGGAGCTCCTGAACGGCCTCGTCGACCCCGGCGACGTCGCGGAAGCTGATCTTCGGCGCGTCGACCGACATCCGCTTGGCCCGCGACTTGCCGAAGTTCATCACCCGCGAGCCGCCACCTTGCATCTGGTTCATCAAGAAGATCCAGAAGCCGAAGAAGAGGACGAAGGGCAGGATGTAGGTGAGCACCGAGAGTAGGCTCGACCCCCCTGTGCCCTTGACGTCGGTGGTGACATGCGCGCGCTGCAGCGAGTTGACCAGGCTCTGCTCGGTGTTGTCCGGATAGCCGGTGGAGTAGTGGCTCTCGTCGGTCTGCGTGACGTCGAGCGTGTTGTCCTTCGTGTTGATCGTGACCGACTTGACCTCGCCACGCTCGATCTGGGTCAGGAACTCGTTGTAGCTGGGCGGCGGCGTGCCACCGCCCTGCCCGATCACGCGCTGGGCAACGAAGGCCAGGATGACGACCAGAAGGATCGGAAATGCCGCGCTCTTGAAGAAACGTCTCAAATCTGCCCTTTACCGCGTAGGGATGGCGAAACCGGCCACTCGACCGGGTTTTCAGCGTACCAGGGCCATACTCCTGCCCCGCAGCGAATTGGCCATGAATACCACCACATGCATGACGCGTCGCTAACCGCTCCGCGCCATCATCACCTGCCGTTTTCGGGGCCGTTCTCTAGGACTGCGACGTAGTCCAGATTGCGGTACTTCTGGGAGTGATCGAGGCCGTAGCCAATCGCGAATCGGTTCGGGATCTCGAACCCCACATAACGGGTCGGCAGGTCGACCCGACGCCGCTCCGGCTTGGTGAGCAGCGCGCAGACCTCGAGCGAGCGCGGCGAGCGCACCTTCAGGTTGCGCATCAGGTACTGGAGGGTGAGCCCGGAGTCGATGATGTCCTCGACGATCAGCACGTCACGCCCCTCGATCGGGGCGTCGAGGTCCTTGAGGATGCGCACCACGCCCGAGGAGTCGGTCGAAGAGCCGTAGCTGGTGACGGCCATGAAGTCCAGCTCACAGGGCACGGTCAGCTGGCGCATCAGGTCGGCGATGAACACTACGGCTCCCTTCAGCACCCCGACCATCACCAGGTCGCGCCCCTCGTAGTCGCGGCTGATCTCGACGCCGAGCTCCTGCACCCGGCGCGCAAGGTCCTCGCTGGAGACGAGGACCTCGCCGATGCGGTCGTCGCTCATGAGGGGGGCAGTGTAGATAGGGGGTGGCGAGGAGTTCGTCACTCGTCACTCGTCATTCGTCATTCGGCTATTCGACGAGGGAGGCGGTCAGCACGGCGGCCTCGCTCGCTTCGGACGTGAGCTTGAAGTCCTCCGAGACGGCGACGCCGGCGACCCAGGCGATGCGCCCGCCAGAGGCGACGACCGGCAGCGTGTGGCGCAGCGAACGGGGCACGCGGCTGTCGGTGAACAGGTCCTGAAGCGACTTCGTCCCCCCCAGCCCGAGCGGGCGCATGCGATCGCCATCGCGCCAGGCGCGCACCTCCAGCGGGTCGCCGAGCGCCGCGGCGTCGAGGGTGGCGACGTCGGGACCGATCGGTTCGATCGGCGCGGGCTGCAGCTCGGCGCGGACCTCCCAACGCCCGAAGCGACAGCTTCCGGGCACGGCCAGCTGCGCCGGCTCCGGCTTCGCCTCGGCGTCGGTTGCGAAGCGGACCAGCCCCGCCTCGCAAATCGCCCGCAGGCCGCCACCCAGCTCGGTCTCCCCTCCCTCGGGCTGGCTGGCAAGCCGCCAGATCTGATCCGCCCGCGACGGCCCCAGCGCCACCTCGCGCCCCGCTGCCCGTTCGGCGAGCGCCCGCAGCACCAAGCGCCGGATCGCCGGCGCAAGCTCCGCCAGCCGCTCGGCCTGCACCGCCGTCGCCCCGGCGGCGCCGGCTGCCTCCAGCGCCTCCGCCGCGAGCGCCTCCAGGGCCTCCGCCTCCTCCGCCAGCTCCTGCCAGGTCGATGCAACGTTCTGCTCGGCGGCGGGATTGATCTCGCGCAGCACCGGGAGAACCTCCTCGCGGATCCGCACCCTGGCGAAGCGGCGGTCGAGGTTGGAGGGGTCGTCATGGAACGGCAGCCCCGCCTCGGTCGCGAGTCGGCGCGTCTCGGCGCGACCAATCGCCAGCAGCGGGCGGACGACGTAGCCGCGCCGTGGCGCCAGCCCGAGCATCGCCCGACGCCCAGGGGAGGAGGCGAGCCTGTAGATCACCGTCTCCGCGAGGTCGGTGAGGGTGTGGCCGGTGGCGATCCAGTCTCCACCAAGCTCGGCACGGTGTTCCTCGGCCTGCTCATAGCGGTACTCGCGCGCCTCCGCCTGCAGGTTCCCCTCGGTCGCCTTGCTGAAGTCCCGATCGAAGTGCTTGCACACCGCGATCAGGAGATGGATCCCGAGCTTCTCGCAAAGCTCCACACAGCGGGCCTGGTCCTCCGCGGAATCACTTCGCAGCCCGTAGTTCACATGCAGCCCGGTGATCGCCTTGGCTCCGACGGCCATCACCAGGCCCGCCGCCAGGCACGCTGAGTCGGGCCCGCCGGAAAGCAGCGCGACGCCCGAGGAGCCGGGCGGCAGGAGTTCGCTGGCACGCACCACAGCGGCAAGGTGCTCGATCGCGTCGCTTGTCACATGCCGGAGGCTAGTCAGTTCGTCATTCGTCACTAGTCACTCGTCATTCGAGGTTAGGGCTCAGGCCCGAATGACAAATGACAAATGACGATTTAAGCCGAAGGCCTGACCACGAACAGCGGCGTCGGCTCGGGAAAACCTTTTAGCTCGACGCCGCCGATCGGCTCGAACTCGAGGTACTGGTTGTTCCCGATCGACTCGACGACGCGATCGGTGACCAGCACCTCGCCGCCGAGCGCCCGGTTGACGATCCGGTGCACGAGGTTGACCTCGGTGCCGAAGTAGTCGCCGTCTCTATATACGGCGTACCCGTGATGGATCCCAACCCGCGGCCGGGGGCGCTCCTGGAACAGGGCGAGAAAGCCGACCGCCCACTCGGTCAGCGACGCGGGATCGCGCGAGACGATCATCACCTCGTCTCCGATCGTCTTCACGATCGTCGCCTCGGCCGGCAGGGTCGCTTCGACCGTCTCGATGAAGCGCTCGACCACGTCCAGCGCCTCCTCCTCCCCCTCCTCCTCGGTGTAGCGGACAAAGCCCGTGAGGTCGATGAAGCAGAGGGTCACCAGGACCCGGCCGAGGCTGGTGTCGCGGCCCAGCTCGCTCTCCATGTGGCCGACGACGTCCTGCTCGATGAAGAAGCCCAGGTAACGGCTGTGCATGTACTCGAACAACGGCGTCGCCAGCGGAAGCAGGTCGGCCGCCAGCCCCTGCATCTCCTCGGCCATCTCCAGCTCGGGGACGCCATCGCGAATCAGCGGCTCGTGCACGTAGAGGTGAAAGAGGCGCACCTCGGCATCGGCGACCTTGCGCAGCGACTGCGCGTAGACGCGCACGAGCTGAAGGAAGGCGACCAGCGGCAGGCCGGCCTGGAGGACGCGGGCACAGTGATGCATCGCCTCCAGGTCGGCGGGGGTGAGCGTGCGCTCGCGCCCTGTCGGAGTCCCCAACAGCATCTGGAGACGCTCGATCAGCTCCGGCTCCAGCCCGGTCTCGGCCGCCGCCTCCTCGATCGACACGCTGCCCTCTGGGGTAGGGAACAGCTCCTCGGCGAGGCCGAAGGCGAGCTTCCCCTCACGCCCCGCTTCCTTCAGCTCCTCGAGCGAGTGACCGCGCTCGCGCATCCGCGACACGACGCGCGCCTGCGCCGCCGCAACCGCGGTCCAGCGCCCCCGCTTCACCGGGAGCACCCTCTCCTCCGCCCAGCGCTTCAGGGTGCTCGCCGACACGCCGGAGCGGCGCGACGCTTCGCTCAGGGAGATGTAGTCGTTGGACGCCATCGGCTGGACCTTAGCCACGCCGCCGGGGCGCAAACGAAAAGCGACGGGGTCACGCGGCCCCGTCGCCTGCGGGCATTCGGCCCGCTACGTCGGCCTGGCGGCGCCTATTGGCGCCTTGCGGGCTCTTCCACCTCGCCTCAGTCGCCGGGAGGCTCGGCGGCGGGCCCACTGTCGGCCTGCTGCCTTTGTTACAAGGCGGAGCATACGACCGGGTCGGCCGATGTCAAGCCCGCTTAACGGAGCAGCAGGTGCGGGTAATGGCGCTCCAGCACCTCGCGATAGCAGGCGTTGAGCTGGCTGCTGATCGGCAGCAGGCTGAGCGCCGCGCTAGCCTCGCAGGAGCAGCGGATTCTTCCCCGGGCCATCGCGATCGCCAGGTTCTCACGGCCCTGCAGATAACGGTTGGCGACCTCCGAGCTCATCTCCAAGGTCAGCGCCGGGTCCCACTCGGCCTGATCGGCGAACGACCAGCGGACGCAGTGGCCGGGCTCGTCGGAGCTGGAGATGTTGAGGGCCAGGTCGAGGTCCGGAAACACGTAGCGATAGGAGATGTGGGCGGAGCGCAGCCGCCGGCCGAGGTCGGAGTCGGCGTCGATCTCCGAGAGCAGGTGGGTGAGAACGTCGCGCATCTCGTCGGCCGAGGCGAAAGCCCTGGTCTCGGCCGATTGCTCCGCTGTAGCCACCCCTGCGGCCATCTGGGGCGCAGTCTATGTGTAATTCGCCTGCTTGCAACCAGGAACCGTGGGATCGGACGCGGGCGGGCCGGCAGAACAATCGCCACCGGCCCGCCGTTCAGAGCGTCAGAGCCGCCTGGCTCAGAGCACTGGGAGGTACTTCTCCAATTCCCACTGAGTGACCTGGACCCGGTACTCCTCCCACTCCTCGCGCTTCAGGTCCACGTAGCGCTCGAAGATGTGATCGCCGAGGGCGTTGCGGACCAGCTCCGAGTTGGCCAGCTCCTCGATCGCCTCGCCGAGCGTCTCGGGTAGCTGCTCGATGCCCCTCTCCTCGCGCTCCGCTGGGGTGAGGTCGTAGAGGTTGGTCTCCATCGGCTCCGGGATGTCGTAGCCGTGCTCGATCCCGTCCAACCCCGCGTGCAGCATCGCCGCGAATGTCAGGTAGGGATTGCAGGACGGATCCGGGCAGCGCAGCTCGCAGCGCGTCGCCTTCTCCTTGCCGGGCTGGTACATCGGCACCCGGACCAGGGCGGAGCGGTTGCGCTGCGACCAGGCGCAGTACACGGGCGCCTCGTATCCGAGCACCAGGCGCTTGTAGCTGTTCACGTTGGGCGCGAACAGCGCGCAGATCTCGCGCGAGTGCTTGAGCAGCCCCGCGATGTAGGCCCTTCCCGTGTCGGAGAGGTGGTAGTGGCCACCCTCCTCATAGAAGGCGTTCCTGCCCTCGTTGAACAGCGACTGGTGGGTGTGCATGCCGGACCCGTTCTCGCCGAACAGAGGCTTCGGCATGAAGGTCGCGTAGACGCCGTGCAGCGCGGCGATCTCCTTGACCACGATCCGGTAGGTCATCGCGTTGTCGGACATCCGCAGCCCTTCGGCGAATCGCATGTCGATCTCGTGCTGGGAGGGACCGACCTCGTGATGGGTGTACTCGACCGGGATCCCGACCTTCTTCAGGGCGTTGACGGTGTCCCGCCGCAGGTCGGATCCCGCGTCCAGCGTCGTGAGGTCGAAGTAGCCGCCCTTGTCGAGGATCGTCGGCACCCCGTCCTCGCCCAGCTGGTCGGAGGCGAAGTAGAAGTACTCCAGCTCTGGACCGAGATTGAAGGTGTCAAAGCCCATCTCGTTGGCCCGCGCCAGTGCGCGGCGCATCACGTACCGCGGGTCGCCCTCATACGGCTCTCCGCCGGGCCGCAGGACGTCGCAGAACATCCGCGCGACGTTACCCTTGCCATTGCCGCCGTCGTCACGCCACGGAAGTACGACGTAGGTGTCCGGGTCGGGCATCGCGATCATGTCGGACTCTTCGATCCGGTTGAAGCCGGTGATCGAGGAGCCGTCGAAGCCCATCCCCTCGTCCAGCGCGTCCTCCAGCTCCTCCTTGCCGACGGCGAAGCTCTTCAGCTGGCCGTTGATGTCGGTGAACCAGAAGCGGATGAACTCGATGCCGTCCTCCTCCACCTTGGCGAGGATCTCGCCGGGCAAGGTCCTGGACTCGTTGATCGTTGCCATCTCTCTATGTGTCTCCTTTCCTGATCGGAGGTCGGAGCGGGGCGGCCTCACCCTCTCGAGCTCGGCCGCCCCGTCCCACGCCACTCCGATCGTATGCCCGCAGCCGTTAGGCCGGAATCTCCGTCTCCGTCTCCGTGTGCGGGTCCAGAACCTCCTCGCCCTTCTCGCCGGTGCGGATGCGAATCGCCTCCTCGACCGGCAGGACGAAGATCTTGCCGTCCCCGACCTCCCCCGTGCGGGCGTGCTTGAGGATCGTCTCGACGACGAGGCTCTTGTCCTTGTCCTCGACGACGATCTCGACCTTCAACTTCGGCCGCACGTTGACAGTCAGGGTCGAACCCCTGTACTGCTCGACAATGCCCTTCTGGCGACCCGACCCCTTGGCCTCGAGTATCGAGAGGGAGGGGAACCCTCGCTCCAGCAACTCGGTTCGGATCGGCTCGAATGCCTCATGGCGGATGAACGCCTCGATCTTCTTCATCGTGCCTCTCCTTTATGCCCTGGTTGGGTCGTGGGCTGCCATTGTCGTGGCCGTCGCCGCGGCTCCGCTTGGCGCGGGGTGAACGGGGGGGCCACCCGGATACTCCGGCTGCGGGATGAATTGCTCGGGATAGCCGTACATCCCGTGCTCGGAGATATCCAGGCCAGCGTCCTCTTCGGCCTCGCTGACACGGAGGCCGTAGGTCTTCTTGATGATCCAGAACGTCCCGAAGCTCATCGAGAAGACGAACAGGAACGCGATTGTGAGCCCGATGGTCTGGGCGGCCAGCTGGGTGAAGTGGCCCGAGTACACAAGCCCGCCCTGGGGATCCCCGAAGGCGTTGTACTGGGCCAATCTCGGCGCCGTGAAGATGCCGCACGAGATCGTCCCCCAGATACCGGCCAGGCCGTGCGCCGACAGCGCACCCACCGGGTCGTCGATCAACTTGTCGATCGCGTAGACGCCGAGCACCACGATCACGCCGGCGACGGCGCCAATGATCGGGGCAGCCCAGACCTCGACGTAGCCCGACGGGGCGGTGATCGCCACCAGCGCGGCGATCGCGCCGTTGCCGGCCATGCCGATGTCGATCGCCTTGGTCTTCAGATACGCGGTCGCCAACGCCGCCAACACCCCGGCTGCGCCGGAGAGGTTGGTGATGAACAGGATCTCCGCGAAGCGCCCGTCGAGCGCGTTCAGCGTCGACCCCGGGTTGAACCCGAACCAACCGAGCCAGAGGATCAGCACGCCGAGCCCGAACAGCGGCATGCTGTGGCCGGGGATCGCCCGCGGCTTGCCGTCGGGTCCGTACTTGCCCTTTCTGGGCCCGAGCAGCAGCAACGCGGCCAATGCCCCGCTGGCGCCGATCAGGTGGACGGCGGTCGATCCGGCGAAGTCCTGCATGCCGGCGATCGACGTCCCGAGCCAATGCCCGTTCTGAAGGAACCCGCCTCCGAACACCCAGTGGGCGCCGATCGGGTAGATGACCGTCGAGAAGACGATCGCGTAGATGATGTAGACGCCGAACTTGATCCTCTCCAGCGTCGTCCCCCAGACGATCGCCAGCGACACGGCGCAGAAGACGAACTGGAAGAACCACTTCGACTCGATCGTCGCGTCCGACAGCGCCATCACCGGGAAGCTGGGATGGAAGGTCGTCAGACCGCCCGCGGTGACGCTGTTGGCGCCGAGGTGGGTGAAGAAGAACCCTCCGTCGTGCCCGATGAAGCTTCCGAGCGGGCCCCCGAACGCGAACGCGAACCCAACCGCCCACCAGCCGATCGCCGCGATCGAGAAGTTGGTGAGGATCTTCGCGACCACGGTTCCGGCGTTCTTGGCGCGGCTGAAGCCGATCTCAAGGAATGCAAACCCGGCCTGCATGAACATCACCAGCGCGCCGGCGACGATCACCCAGATCGTGTTGATTCCCACCGACGGATCGAGCTTGCCCGCTATGGACAGCTTCAGGTCAGTCGAGTCGGCGAATGCGCCTGGCGCGACGATTGCCAAGAACAGCAGCGCCAGCGGGATCGCCGCTAGGAACCTCCATTTCATAACCGTTCCTCCTTGCCCGCCAGAGCCTGCCCCGGCGGTCGCGGTTTGCCTATCGGACCACGGTAGGCACGGGACGGCCGCCTGCCTTTAGACGGCTGTCGTAAATGTCGGCGCGGCGTCTCTCCTATTTGTAAGCAGCGTGCCCGGCGTGGCTAGAGGAACGCCGAGCCGCGCCTGACCAGCGCCTCGTACAGCTGTTCCTGGATCGTGTCGCGGACCCGCTCCGAGATCTCAAACAGGAGCGCCCGGTCATCGGCCGCCTCGGGCGGGTATTCGCTGACGTCGATCGGCTCGCAGAACTCGATCCGCCAGCGCGAGGGCAGCGGGATCAGACCGAGCGGACCTAGCCAGGGCAAGGTCGGCGTGATCGGAACGAACGGCGCGCCGAGAAGCTTCGCTAGCAGCTGGCTGTCGGCGATCTTCGGGTAGATCTCCTCCGCGCCGACCACGGCCACCGGCACGATCGGTGAGCCGGTGCGCAGCGCCACCTCGACGAAGCCGCCGCGACCGAAGCGCTTCAACCGGTAGCGCTCCGAGAACTGCTTGCCGGTCCCCTTCACCCCCTCCGGGAAGACCATCACTATCTCGTCCTGCTCGAGCAGCCGGATCGCGTTGAAGGGGCTGGCCGGGATGCCACCGACCTTGCGCATGAAGGAGCTGAGGAAGGGCAGCTCGAAGGCCCAGTTGAGAACCATCGGGCGCGGCCAGCGCGGCAGCGGGTGCTCCTTCATGATCGCCCCGACCAGCATCGTGGCATCGAAGGGGAACAGCGAGCCGGAGTGGTTGCTGACCACCAGGGCCCGCCCATGCGAGGGAACGTTCTCAACTCCGGTGGCCTGCACCCGCCACCAGAAGTCATAGAGGAACTCGAAGAACGGATAGACCGCCTCGGCGAACTCCTCGTCAAAGCCCCATTCGTCCTCGTGGTAGCGGCCGGCCATCCGCCGTCCCATCCGCTGCACCGAATCGCGCAGCGTCTTCGGCAGCGCCACCGCCGCGCGCTCGGCGGCACTCATCGGGTCCAGCCCGTCGTTGAGGCCCGAGCGCACGCGGCGCAGGAACTCCGCCGTCCCCGCCACCGCCTCGACCGGCCGCTCGCCCGCCATCGGGGTCTCAGAGGTGGCGCTCATCGCGACCTCACGATCCGCTGCGCAACCGCGCCGGGAAGCGGCGAGGGGAATAGGCGCCGGCTGGCAGCGTTCTTGGAGACGAAGTCGCGCACCGCCCCCTCGGCATCGAAGCGCGGCTCATAGCCGACTTCCTCCCGCAGCCGCGTGTTGTCGACGCCGCGCCCGTAGCGCAGCAACATCACGCCGTCGTTGTAGAGGTCGGCGGCGCCGAGCCGGCGGCCCAGCTGACTGAACATCGGCCCGAACAACGGGTGCGGAATCGGCAGGGTCGGGCGGCCGGCCAGTCGGAGGATCTTGGTCAGCGAGATGGTTCCGCGCGGCGCCACGTTGACCGGACCACGCACAGGGTTGCCCGTCGCCGCGGCGAGTGCCCCGGTTGCGTCCTCGGCGTGCAGGAGCTGGAGTCGGGGATCGAAGCCGAGCTGGGTCGGGACCACCGGCAGTGAGAGGTAGCGGGCCAGCGGCGCGTCGAGGCCGGGCCCGATCTCCGGTTGGTATCGGAGCAGGCAGCAGGTGATGTCGCTGTGACGGCGGGCGAAGTTTTCGAAGTAGCCCTCCAGCTCGCCGATGTCGCGCTGAAAGCGGGTCTTGAGCGGATAGCGGCGGGCCATCTCCTCGGTGAAGAAGGACGGGGCCGCACCCTCACAGCCATAGATCGCGGCCGAGCTGCGAACCACCAGGGAACGCAGGGTCGCGGTCTTCTCGCAAGCGGCGAGCAGCTGCAGGGTGCCGATCACGTTGATGTCGTGAAGTGCGCGCGCTGACTTGCCCGGCTCGGGGTACCAGAGGATCCCGCAGTGAACGACCGTGTCGGCCTCGGTACCGGGCAGGATCCGGGCCAGGACCGGGTTGCGGATGTCGGCCTCGATGAACTCGGTGCGCTCGAAGTCGCCGGCCGGCTCGGCCGTGTCGATCCCGGCGATGAACTCGATTGTGGGGTCGGCCTCCAGCCGCCGTGCCAGCTCCGACCCCCAGTGGCTGGCGATCCCGGTGATGACGACCCGCCGGCCGGGCGCCACCTTAACCCTCGACCTTAGCTTTCGCTTCGAGCTTTTCGACCCGTTTGGAGAGCTCGTCGACCTGCTTGGACAGCTCGCGGACCTCGTCGTGGCTAGCCAGCCGCATGCCCTCGATCGCCTCGATCACCTTCCCGGCCGCGCCGGCCGACGACTCGCGAGCCTCCTGGGCCCGCTCGGCAACCGCTTCGCGGGCCTCGCGACCTCGTCGCGCCACGTCGTCGAGCACCTCGCCGGCTCGCTCGCGCGTCTCTGCCGCCCCCTCGGCGGTGGCGGCGAAGGTTCGCTCGATCGCCGTCCGCAGGCTGTCCGGCATGCCCCGGGCTTCGTCCTGTTTCCGCTGCTCTGACACGCCCTGCAAAGCTTATTCCGCTTGACACCCCTGCGCCCAACCGCCCCGATCGCCGCCGATGCGCTTCTGCCCGGCGACCCCGCCCGCGCCCTACAGCTCGCTCAGGAGCTGCTGACCGAGCCGAAGATGAGCAACCACGCGCACGGCCTGTGGGGCTATGGGGGTCGCACCGAGGAGGGCCGCGAGTTGACGATTCAGTCGATCGGGATCGGCGGGCCGAGCAGCGCCATGGTGCTCGCCGATCTGAGCGCGCTGGGAGTGCGCCGCGCGGTGCAGGTCGGCACCTGCCGAGCGATCGCCCCCGATCTGCGGCTCGGCGACGTGCTGATGGTTCGCGAGGCGATCGGCGCCGACGGGGTCAGCCGCGAGCTGGGGGGCGAGGCAACGCTGGCGCCGGACACCGAGCTGGGCGCGGCGCTGACGGCGGTCGCGAGCGCCGAGGGAGTACGAAGCGTGAGCGTCGCGAGCACCGACCTGTTCGGCGAGCTGGATGGGCGCCCGGCGCAGGAATGGGCGCGGCGCGGCGCCGAGGCGCTGGAGATGGCGGCGGCGGCGCTGTTCGCCGCCGGACCGCGATGCGGAGTCGCCGTGGCCTCGCTGCTCGCGATCACCGAAGCTGATGGCGAGGCGATCGAGGACGAGGCACTCAACGAGGCCTCGGCCCGGATGGGCCGCTTGGCGCTGGCCGCGCTTTCTACCTCTGGTTGAGGGTGAGACCAGAGCCGGGCTAGTCCGACTCAGAGACCTTGAGGCTCCCCTGGTCGGCGGAGACCTCCTCGCCGGCGGCAAGCTGGCGCCGCAAGGCGCCGACGTCGCGGGCGACGGTGTCGAGCTGGTCCTCGAGCGACTCGAGGCGGTCAGACAGCGAGCGGAGCCGCCGCTCCAGGCGCCCCAGCTCGTCGGCCGAGGGCAGGCCGACCGCGTCCATCGCCCGTTTCTGGGCCTGCGAGGCCTTCTCGCCCATCCCCAGCGCCGTCGACAGGGCCTGATTGAAGAGCGGGTTCTCGAGCATCGCATTGGCGAGCTCGCCCATCGCGTCTGTGCCGCGCGATCGCAGGCCCTCCTGGCGGGATTCTTCCTCGCTCATCGCGCCCGGCAGCCTAGCGGGATCGAAGTGTTTCGGGGGTGTTAAGGAGATCGGTTGGCCGGCTGACTGGGGATAGGGTTTCGTGCGTACGGTCCCCCGTTGCAAAGGGATAGGTGAATGGGTAGCGTTGGCGTGCCTGTAAGGCGGGAGTCGCGATTCATGGAAGTGCGCGATTCACCCGACGCTTGCAGGTTCGGAGAGACGGGGAACGCCGGCCGATGAGGAACAAGCTCGCATTTACGCTCGCGCTTGCAGTCCTCGTTGCCGTTCTCGGCGGCGGTCTGGCGAACGGCGAAGGGCCGGTCTCGGCCAACGACGGCCAAGTCAGCGCCAGCCTCCCGGTCAGCCTCCCGGTCTGCGCCGACGGCGTCGACAACGACGGCGACGGCAGAATCGACCTCGCCGATCCCGACTGCGCAGCCTCCGGTGGTACGACCGAGAACGGCTCAGCTGGGACCGGGCCGGGCGGCGACGGCAGCGGCACGACCACCACTCCCGGCACCACGACCCCTCCAAGCGG
>JBBPIN010000003.1:27152-101814 GCA_038040285.1 Actinomycetota bacterium | reverse complement strand
CACCACCACGACCCCTCCAAGCGGCACCACCACGACCCCTCCAAGCGGCACCACCACGACCCCTCCAAGCGGCACCACCTCGGTCACCGTCACCCCGATCACCGCGACCGGCGGCAACGGAAAGAACGGCGGCAGCAACGGCCAGACCGGCGGCGTCGGCCCGGGCAAGTCCAAGAATCAGGGCCCCAACCAGCAGAAGCAGAACAAGATCCAAACGCCGCCTCCCTACCAGGCGAACGGCACTCCCACCGTCGCCAACCCGACCACGACGATCGCCTCCTTCGGGCCGGCGCCGATCGGTGTCCCAAACTTCGTAATCGACCAGTTCGAGATCCCCCCCTTCCTGCTTCCGATCTATCAGGCCTGCGGCACCGAATACGAGATCCCCTGGGAGGTTCTTGCCGGGATCAACAAGATCGAGACCGCGTTCGGCACCAACCTCAACGTCTCCAGCGCCGGGGCGATGGGATGGATGCAGTTCATCCCCTCGACCTGGCAGGCCTACGGGGTCGACGCCAACGGAGACGGGCGCAAGGACCCCTACAACCCGGTCGACGCGATCTGTGCTGCGGCCCGTTATCTGCGCGCCGCCGGCGGAAACCAGGACCTGCGGTCGGCGGTCTTCTCCTATAACCACGCCAGCTGGTACGTGGACGAGGTTCTGCTCTACGCGCGCTCCTACGGAAACATCCCCGGGGCCCTGCTCGGCTCGCTGACAGGGCTCACCCAGGGCGCCCACTTCCCGGTCGCCGCCAACGCCCGTTACGCCGACGACATCTCGGCCCGCCAGGCGATCCACGACTCAAAGACGGGGCGCAAGCAGTACGGCAACGCAGCCAACGTGATCCAGTCTTCGCCGACCCGGCGTGGAATCAACATCTTCTCCAGGCCGGGCGCCCCGGTCGTCGCCGTCAACGACGGCGTGATCAAGACGATCGGCACCAGCCGCAAGCTCGGCCATTTCATCGTCCTGGAGGACACCTACGGGAACAGCTTCACCTACGCGCAGCTCGGCTCGATCGCGCGGACCTATCCGGTGGCCAAGCCGGTGAAGCTGTCCGCTGCCGATCTCAAAGTCGCGGGCCCGCCCAACGACCGCAAGCCCCGCGGACCGGCTACCAAGGGCGCCGGCAACATCGGCACCAACCCGTCGGCACGGGGCGCAGCCGTGAACCCCGGGGATGTCGGCAATGCCCTGAAGACGATGCTCTCCCAGCTCGCGTCGAGCCGTGGCGGAAACTCCAAGGCCGGGGGCAAGATCAAGTCCAGCGGCGCCTCGCTCGGCGGCCAGCTCGACGGCATCGCCGGCCAGAAGGTGCCCGGTTACTCAACCTTCAAGGGTTACTTCAGTGATCTTCTCGGCCTCAACAGCCGCAACGCCAAGCTGGTCCCGCTGCAGAAGGGCTCACACGTGTCCGGCGGCACCGTGCTGGCCCGGATCGGGGGATCGCAAAACGGCGCCGCCCCGCACATCAACTTCGCGATCCGCCCAGTGGGCCACGGAGCGCCGCAAATCGATCCGAAGCCGATCCTCGACGGCTGGAAGCTGCAGGAGTCGACGGCGATCTACCGGGCGGCTGGCAAGAACCCGTTTGGGCAGAACCTTGGCGTCAGCGATGTGCTGCTGATGTCCAAGGTGGCGCTGCAGCGCCGGGTGCTGGCCGACCCTGGTCTGCAGATCTACCCCTGTGGGCGCAACGACATTCGCACCGGCCAGGTCGACCGCCGCGTGCTGGCGACGATGGAGTTCCTGGTCGCGAAGGGCTTCCGGCTGACGATCAGCTCGCTGAAGTGTGGGCAGAGCCTGCAGCGCACATCGGGTAACTCGAGCGCGAACAGCAGCGGAGCTGGGATGGACATCGCCCAGGTCAACGGGATTCCCGTGGCAGGCCACCAGGGTCCTGGCACGCTCAGCGACGCGCTGATCAAGACCACGATGCAGCTGCAGGGCACGATGCGACCCAACCAGGTGATCTCGGGGCAGAACCTGCCCGGGCCGGTCAGCCTCAACCAGCCGGACTACCGGGACCGCATCCACATCGGGTTCAGCCAGCTCTACGGCTCCGGCTATTACGCGGATCCGTTCGCGGACGCCACCAACCTGATCTGGGGACGGATCGACATGGGGGTCGACTTCGTCGGCAACGGGCCGATCAACGCGATCGGCGACGCGGTGATTCTGAAGACCGGCGCTCCCGGCTGGCCGCAGGGTGGCGGCGTCCTCTATCGCTTGCTCGACGGCCCGCGGGCGGGGGCGGTCATATTCGTCTACGAGGGCGTGCAGGCGCTGGTGCGTCCCGGCCAGAGGGTCCTGGCCGGACAGCCGATCGCGCAGTTCATCCCCGGCTCGATCGAGATCGGCTTCGCCGACGCGAACGGTGTGCCGTTGAGCCACGCGATCTACCACGAGGGCATGGTCACCCCCTGGGGCCGCAAGATGCAGTCCTTCCTGACCGAGATCAGCAGCACGTCCAACCCGCAGTTCTCGCAGCTCCTCAAGCCGGGCCAGTGGCGTCGCCTGGTCCAGCGCCTCGGCCAGATCCAGAACCCGACCGCTCCGACCGCGCCCTCGCAGGCCTTGACTCCGGCCGGCAAGAAGCAGGCGTCCTCGGCCCACAAGGGCAAATAGGCTGCGGCCATAGCCGCCGACGCCCAGCTCTTCCCCTTCGCACAGCTCGAGTTCGCGGGTCAGATCGGCCTCGGCGACGGGCGCTATCTGGCGCGGACGGCTGGCGATGAGAAGGCCGGGTCCGGAGACGACGAGGAACGCCAGGAGGTTCTGGTCGTGCAGACGATTGGCGCCCCGCGCCCGGCCAAGCGCCGCCGCCGGGCCCGCGAGGCGGAGAGCGGACCGCCCGGCGAATTGCCGCTGACCCGGATCACCGCGGTGAAGGCAGACCCGTTCGCAAACGACCCCGAGGCAGCCGAGTGGCTGCAGCGGCTGAGCGGCGACCATGACGCGCTCCTCGATGCCGCCGAGGATGGCCTGCGACTGCTCAACCGGGCACTCTCGGTGTTGCGAGCCGCCAGCGGCGACCCCTACGTCCACGAGCTGGGCAGCGAGCGGGCGCTGGCGATCCGGGTCGGCTACGGCAGCGGCGAGCAGGTCACCGAGGGGGAATGGATGGAAGCCCGCGAGCTGGAGCCCGGCGCCCCGGTCCGCGGTGGTCGCCGCGCGCGCCGCGAGGCCGTCCTGCGCCCCCAGGAGCGGATCGCCGCGGTGCTCGGCGGGCGCGAGGAGCTCGACGTCTGCGAGACGATGCTGGTCCGCGCCCGCCTCGACCTCGACACGGGCCGTCTTCGCGAGGCGGCGATCCAACTTCGAGTCGGGGTTGAGGCTTTGCTGGTCGAGCTGCGCGGCGCGCTCCAGGACCCCGGCCACGAGGAGGACATGGAGGTCCTCGGCGAGCGGCGCGGCGAGCTCGGAAACGCCGCCAACGTGGCGCTGCGCGGACCGCTCGACGACGCCTCGGCCGAGAGCGTGCGCGAGCTGCTGCCGATCGCCGAGCGGGTGCTACGGCGGCGGCGCGTGCTGCGCGGCTAGACCTCGACCGCCGAGGCGACTGTGCGCGGTTCTGGGACCGCCTCGCCGGACCTGCGCAGCTCCTCTACGTGCCCGACGATCGCCTCGCGGATCAGGCGCTCGACATCTTCACGGGTGCTGCCCGTGGCGACGCATCCCGGGAGATCGGGCACGTAAGCCCCGAACCCGTCGTCGCCGCGCTCGATGATCACTGCGTACTCGGTCACTTCAGTCCCGCCTGTCGGAGAACGCTATTCAGCGTACCGCGCGGCATCTCGTCCGCCAGGTGCCCCGCGATTGTGACGGTGCCTCGCTTCGACGAATGCTTGAGCTGGCGATGGCTGCCTTTCTGTCGCACGAGTGTCCAGCCGTCTTGCCTCGAGCATTCGCAGTACCTCTCGAACCTTCACTCACAGCTGAAGAACGCCGGGCCGAAGATTCGCCCCGCCCGGGGGCTGGCCGGCGGGCATACACCCATCATCGTGACTGAAGCTGAGAGTTTCCTGAGGGTGTGAAGAACGTCGTCTCGCTGTCCACCGACGTCCACGCCACGCTCGTAAACGACGCCCGCTTCAAGACGCTGGAGCCGGGCGGCCCGGTGAACAGCGGTCTGCTCGACGTGAGTGTCGGGCCGGCGGCGACGGCGACCTTCGCGCTCGAGATCAACCAGGCAACCGGCAGCCCGGCTTCGGCGGGTGCTGTCGACGCGGCGTTCTTCGAGCCCCAGCCGCCGGCCGGGCTCGGGATGCAGTGCTCGGGCCTCGATCAGTTCAGCTACGGCGTCGAGGTGACCAACTCGAAGCTCACGATCACGCCCAAGGGAATCAACGGCGCCCCATTGGTGACCGACGACGGCGTCTGCGGGCCGCTCGTCCTCAACTACCAGCCCTGACAGCAGAAGCAGCTCAGCCCTGGCCCTCGCGATGGGCGAGGGTCGCCGTCGCCTGGGCGGTCGGCTTGATCGAGACGTAGTCGATGTCGACGTGCGGCGGGCGGGTGACCACATAGGCGATCACGTCGGCGACCTCCTCGGCGCTGAGCGGCTTCAGCCCCTCGTAGACCTGCGCCGCCCGCTCCTCGTCGCCGCCGAATCGCACCACAGAGAACTCGGTCTCGACCATCCCCGGGGCTACCTCGCTGACCCGTATCGGCTTACCGAGCAGCTCGATTCGCAGCGTCCGCGTCAGCGCGTTTGCCGCGTGCTTGGCCGCCGTGTAACCGGCGCCGCCCGGGTAGACCTCGACCCCGGCGACCGAGCCGACGACGACCACGAAGCCATTGCTGCTTCGCTCCAGCGCCGGCAGCAGCGCCTTGGTGACCCGCATCACCCCCATCACGTTGGACTCGTACATCGTCCGCCACTTCTCCTCGTCGGCCTCGGCCACCGGCTCGAAGCCGTGGGCGCCGCCCGCGTTGTTGATCAGCACCGCGGCGTCGGGTACGGCGTCAGCGAGGGCCGCAACGGATTCCGGGTCTGTGACGTCGAGCTGCAGCGCCCGCCCGCCGATCTCCTCCGCCAGCATCTCGCAGCGCTCCAAGCGGCGGGCCGCCGCGACAACCTCGAATCCCGCCGCCGCCAGCGCCCGCGCGGTCGCCTCGCCGATCCCACCGCTGGCGCCGGTGACGACGGCGATGCGTCGGTCCGCGGACATGCGGTAAGCCTACGACCGAGACGAGGCGGCCACCTCGGCCCGATCCACTACAGCGCCGCCAGCACCGCCGTCATGTCGTCGACCAGGGTCCCGCCCGGGAGCTTTGCCTTCGACGCGAACCGCTGCTGGGGCTCCACGACGATCAGCTCGAATTTGCCCTCTGGAAGGCCCGGCGCTTTGCTCTTGCCTTTGGTTCCGACCTCGAAGTCGCCGTCGATCGACGAGCGTTCGACCCCCTTCTTTGACCACTCCGACCAGTGCTCGACGTCGACGTAGCGGTCCCAAACGGTTGCTGGACTGGCGCTCGACTCGGCGCTGTGCTCCATCTCCCAGGGCATGTCTCGACTCTACACCCGGCCCGCTGCCGCGTCGATGAAGCGCCCGCCGGGCCGCCTACGCAGGGTCGTGGGCTATTGCGCCTTGACTGTGGCCTCGAATCTGTTGAGCAGCGTAAAGAGCTCTTTCGCCTCCCAGGTATCGCCCTTTCGCTTGTTGCGATGCCGGGTCAGGATCCCCGCGTCCTCGAGTCGCGTGAGGCCCCTGAGGGCAGCGACATCCGACCTCCCGGTTCGCTCCTGCACGATCTTCGTGGAGATGAACGGGAAGGAGGGAAGCTGCCCGATGATCTTCAATGCGACGGCATCGCTGCGCATCGGTCCGACCCGCTCGGCCCACTCCTGTTGGAGGGCCGAGACCTGAGCGGAGAAATCCTCGGCACTCGCCGAAGCGATTTCGACCGCGCGAGCAAACTGGGCGACCCAGCTGTCCACCTGGTCGCCACGGAAGTTCTCCAGGCCAGCGATGTACGCGTCCTTGTTTGCGCCCAGCACGAGGCTGATCGGGGGCACGTAGCGGGTGGCAATCTTGCGGCGCAGGAACAGGACGTGGATCAGACAACGGCCGACCCGTCCGTTGCCGTCGCCGAAGGGGTGGATCGTCTCGAACTGGGCGTGAGCGATCGCCGCCTGGACGACGGGGGAGATGTCATCGCGGTTTGCGAACGCGCACAGGTCGCGAACCAGAGGCTTGACGTGCTCGGCAGGTGGGGGGACATAGTCGGCTTCGGGGGATGAGGCGCCGCCAATCCACCCCTGCTCCTCCCGGAACTGACCTGCGATCCGATCCAGTGGCGGGACGATCGCCAGGGCGCGGTGAATCTCGGAGATATCGCCCGCCGCGATCTCGGAACTGGAGATCCCCACCTGAATTGCCGCCTCCATCGCCCGCATGTTCCCGACCACCTCGCGGGCCTTGAAGTCGCCCTCCTCACCTTCCAGCTCGGCCTGCGCCAGCCTTCGGTGGGAGAGGCTGAGCCCTTCTATGCGGGAAGAAGCCAAGGCCTCGGAGCGAAGCAGTTGCCTTGCCAACCCCTCCAGCGGGGTCAGCTTGGGTTCGCTTGCGTTAAGCGCCCGAACTGAACTGCCCGCCCGTTCGGCGAGCGCGAAGGTCGCCGAGCTCAATTCCGGATCGAGGTCGGCGATCGGGTCGGGAATGAAGGCGCGGTAGGTTCGCGCCGCGCTCCGTCGCCCCCCGGTTCGTGCGAAATCGGGGGCCCAAGTAGCCGTCTCATAGCGGCCGCGCGGTCCGCTATCGGTCATCGCTCGATCCTTCCGAAAGTTCGGTTGCTTGGCATTTGTCCGAACTTTATCGACTCAAAGTTCGGAAAAGGTCCTCCCGACCGAACTCTTTCAGCGCCCGTGCTTCTCCGCCGCGTCGACGAATCGCCCGCACAGCTCGCGCCCGATCTGGTTCCAGTCCTCGATCGCGGCCCGGGTCTGCTCGCGCAGCGCCTCGGGATCGAGGCCGATCGCCACTGCGGCGGGATCGGACTCCCAGTCGTCGATCCAGTGCTCGGCGTCGGCGGCGCTGACCTCGGCATGAAACTGGATGCCCCAGGCGACATCGCCGATCCGATAGGCCTGCAGGCAGACCGGACTGGTGGCCAGCGCGGTGGCGCCGGCGGGCAGCGGAGCCTCGTAGCTGTGCCACTGAAAGGCGGTGAAGCTGGGGGCGAGCGGGCCCAGCAGCGGGTCCCCGGCGCCCTGCGCGGTCACTTCGACCTCGTGCCAGCCGATCTCCGGCTCTCTGGCTGGTCGCGGTGTCGCCCAGACCGCATCGGCAAGCAGCTGAGCGCCGAGGCAGACAGCCATCAGCGGGATCTCGTGCGCCAGCAGCTCGGCCAGCAGATCCTTCTCGAAGCGCAGCCAGGGATGCTCATCCTCATGGTGCGCGTCCATGGCGCCGCCGAAGGTCAGCACGGCGTCGTAGTCGCGCGGATCGGCGGGCGGCTGGGCGCCGGTGGCGATCTCCCAGCTGTCGAGCTGGGCGTCGCGCTCGGCAAACGCGTCGGCGAACACGCCGGGGCCGGCGTCGGGCTGGTGGACGATTGCGAGGGCGCGCATGACTTCCCTGTCAGCCGACGAGCCTAGAGGGTGCGCCGTTGCGGGAGCCCAGGCTGTGTGCTCTCTAGCATTGGTCGCATGAGCGAGCCCGCCTCGCAGACGCGTTCCCCGCTTCGCGCGGTCGTCGAGGCCGCCAAGGGCCTGTTCGCGGGCCTCGTCGGTGCCCTGCTCGCGCTGTTCTCGGGCCTGGTCGCACTGCTCGGCATCCTGCTCTCGGTCCTGCCGTTGCTGCTCGTGATCGCGGCGATCGCCGGCGGCGTGTACCTGATCGTCCACTAGCCGCGTCAGCGCTCGTAGGGAGGCTCGAGCCCCTCGAACATCGGGAAGTGGCGCGGGTTCTGCGTCCAGAGCTCCGCGCCGAGCAGCACAGCGGTGGCGGCGATCAGGTAATCGGCCAAGCCAATGCCGGGGTGGCTTGACCGATAGTGACGCGCGAGGGCACCGGCTCGGGTTGCGATCGCGTCGTTGACCGCAAGGAGGGCCAATGAGCCCAGCGTCCGTACCGTTCGCTCCTCCTCGGAGGTGCGCATCCCGGCAAGCACCTCGGCCTTGCTGATGACCGAGGCGGCGACAGGTTCCCCCGCGACGATGCGTGGATCCAGCAGACGCACGGCAGCGGGCGCGTCGCGCAAGTAGTCGATCAGGACGTCGGTGTCGAGCAGGATCGGCGTCACTCGGGAAGCGGGCCAAGCGGCGGCCGCAGCCGGCGCCATTCCTCGTAGGGGTCGCTGTCGTCATCGCGATCGGCCCATGCGCCGGCCCCCTCCCTGAACCATTTGATCCGTTGCTCGAGTGGAGGCAAAGGCGGAAACGCGCTATTGACCGCCTGCCGGGTGAGCTCGGCCAGCGAGACGCCCGTACGGGCGCTCTCCTGCTGCAGTCGCCGGTATTGGTCGTCGGTAAGCGTGATCTGAAGTCGGTGGCTCATCTCGGTTCGCATCCACTCGAAGTTACATCACCTTACATCACCCAAGCCACGAGAAATGTGCCGACATGGCCGCGCCCTAATCGCTACGTTGAGCCGGTCCATGAAGTCGACGGGGGAAGTCACGGATGACCGATCCAGCGCCACAACAAGCCGAGGTCGCACAACCCCAGGCCGCCGCCGACGGCACCATCGTCCAGGCCCGCGAGGTCAGCCGCCGCTTCGGCGAGGGCGACGCCGCGGTTGACGCGCTCACCGACGTAAGCGTCGAATTCCAGCGCCACCGCTTCACCGCGATCATGGGGCCGTCGGGCTCCGGCAAGTCGACCCTGATGCACATCCTCGCCGGACTCGACCGCCCGACCGGGGGCACCGTCCTCGTCGACGGCACCGAGATCACCACCCTCGACGACGCCGAGCTGACCGAGCTGCGCCGCGACAAGCTCGGCTTCGTCTTCCAGTTCTTCAACCTGCTGCCGGTGCTGACCGCGGAGGAGAATCTGATCCTCCCGCTCTCGATCGCCGGCCGCAAGCCCGACCAGGCCTGGCTCGAGCAGCTGATCAAGACCGTCGGCCTCGAGGACCGTCGCACCCACCGGCCCTCCGAGCTCTCCGGTGGCCAGCAGCAGCGGGTCGCCGTCGCCCGGGCGCTGGTTTCGAAGCCGGCGGTCGTGTTCGCCGACGAGCCGACCGGCAACCTCGACTCGAAGGCCTCCGAGGACGTGCTGAAGCTGCTGCGCCAGGCCGTCGACGAGTTCGACCAGACGGTGGTCATGGTCACCCACGACCCGGAGGCGGCGACCTACGCGGATCGCCTGCTGACCCTGCGCGACGGTCGCATCGTCTCCGACGACAAGCCCGGCACGGTCGACGAGGTGATCGAGCTGATGAAGCAGCTTGACTAGCCTCGCCGTCAAGAGCCTCTGGGCGCGCAAGCGGCGCGCCTTTACGACCACGCTGGCCGTGGTGATCGGGGTATCGCTGGTCGCCGGTACCTACATGTTCACGGACACGATCAACCAGGCCTTCTCCGACATCTTCCACGACTCGCTGAAGGGGACCTCGGTCGTGGTCACCGCCCGCCAGCCGGTGACCCAGGAGAGCGGCGAGGTGAACAGCTTCTCGGACCGGATTCTGCCCACGGTGCGCAAGGTTCCCGGCGTGCGCCTGGCGTCGGGGACGATCTTCACTCCCGGGGGCTTGTTCAAGCAGAACGGCGACGCGATCGGCAGCCAGTTCTCGCCCAAGTTCATCTCTTCGCATCTGCCTGACGGCCTCGAGTCGCTGACCTACATCGACGGCCACCCGCCCGTCAACGCGCACCAGGTATCGCTCGACAAGGGTTCCGCCGGGGACGCCGGGGTGTCGATCGGCGACTCGATTCGGGTCGCGGGCCAGACTCGGGCCAAGACCTACCGCGTGGTCGGGCTGACCCAACTCGGGAACACGGCCTTCGGTGGGGCTGCGATCGCGCAGCTGACCCTGCCCGAGGCCCAGTTCGTCACCGACAAGGTCGGCAAGTTCGACCAGATCTCGGTCGCCGCGGCGAAGGGCGTCACGCCGACCGAGCTGCGGGCGCGAGTCGAGAAGGCCGTGCCCCCGAACGTCCGGGTCGAGACCGCGCAGCAGAACGCGGATCGCGCCACGAACGACATCAAGAACAACCTCAGCTTCCTCTCGATCATCCTGCTCGTCTTTGCCGGCGTCGCCCTGATCGTCGGTGCCTTCGTGATCTTCAACACGTTTTCGATCACGATCGCCCAGCGGGTCCGTGAGTTCGGGCTGCTGCGCACGCTCGGGGCGTCGCGGCGCCAGGTCCTCGGCTCGGTGTTTGCCGAGTCGCTTCTGATCGGCGTGATCGGGGCAGCCCTGGGCCTGCTCGCCGGCTTCGGGATGGCGAAGGCGATCAAGGCGCTGTTCAAGGCGATTGGCGCCGACCTTCCGAGCACGGCCCTGGTGGTCCAGAACCGAACCATCGTTGTTTCGCTGCTGATCGGGATCCTGGTCACGCTGGTCTCGTCGCTGATGCCCGCGTTGCGCTCGACGCGGGTCCCCCCGATGGCGGCACTCAGCGACATCGAGCTGCCGCGTACGCGGACGCGCTCGATCGTCCTCAATGCGCTGGCGGTGTTGCTGTGCTTGGTGGGGCTGGTGTTGGTGCTGGCCGGCCTGTTGAGCAGCAGCAAGGACGCCGGCAAGAGCGCCGAGTCGATGGGTCTCGGCGCGATCGCGGTGCTGTTCGGGGTCTCGCTGTGGAGTCCGCGCCTGGTAAAGCCGCTGTCCGCGGTCGCGGGGTGGCCGATCGAGCGGCTGCGGGGCCTGGCCGGAAGGCTGGCGCGCGAGAACGCAGAGCGCAACCCTGCGCGCACCGCGGCGACCGCGGCGGCGCTGATGATCGGCCTCGCGCTGGTCGCCTTCGTGACCATCTTCGCGGCCGGGATCAAGGGCTCGATCTCCTCGGCGATCGACAAGAACTTTCAGGGCCAGCTGGTGATCCAGAACTCGGATGGCTTCTCGCCGATCCCGGCGGCCGCGGCGAAGGCCGCCGGCAAGGTGCCGGGGGTCGACACGGTCTCGTCGCTGCGCTACACGGAGGTGAAGATCAACGGGAGCGGGGGCAAGCCGAAGGTCTCGGCCCTGGATCCGAGCACCGCGCCCAAGGTGCTGTCGCTCGACTGGCAGGACGGCACCTCGAACAAGACGCTCACCGGCCTGCGCAACAACCAGATGATCATCGACCAGGCGTTCGCCGACAACAACGGCTTCAGCGTCGGCGACCCGCTTCAGATGCTGGGCCAGACGGGCAAGACCCCGTTTTTCAAGATCGTCGGCACGGTCAAGGACAACGCCGACCTGCTGGGCGCCGGAATCGTCACCCAGCAGGCGATGGGGCGCGAACTCGGCAACAAGGATGACTCGATCGACCTGCTGAAGCTGGCGCCGGGCGCGAACGCGAACCAGATCCAGGACCGGCTCAAGGCTGTGATGGAGAAGCTGTTCCCGACCACATCGGTGCTGAACCAGGAGCAGCTGAAGAAGAACCAGGAGGACCAGGTCAACAAGTTGTTGGGGCTGATCTACGCGCTGCTTTCGCTGGCGGTGATCGTGAGCCTCTTCGGGATCGCCAACACGCTGTCGCTTTCGATCCACGAACGCACCCGCGAGCTTGGAATGCTGCGCGCGGTCGGCATGTCCCGCCGCCAGGTGAGGAGGCTGATCCGCTACGAGTCGGTGATCACGGCCCTGATCGGCGCCGTCCTCGGCCTGATCCTCGGCTGCATCTTCGCCGCCCTGATCTCACAGCCGCTGAAGGACCAGGGCTTCGGGCTGACCTTCCCGGTTGCACAGCTGATCGTCCTGCTGGTGCTGGCGGCTCTCGCCGGCGTGCTGGCGGCCATCGGCCCGGCGCGGCGGGCGGCGCGGCTGGACGTGCTTGAGGCGTTGGCGTACGAGTAACCACTTCCCCACGTCCGTCTGCCCGCAATCCATCTGGAGGCGCTGCATAGATCGCACACAGGAGGCCGCTGGTTCGGGTCCGGCTATCGTGTTCTTGGAAGCGGACCTTCTGAACGACCACGCGTTTCCGATGTCATCTCC
The DNA here is from genome assembly GCA_038040285.1 of Actinomycetota bacterium. GTDB lineage: Bacteria > Actinomycetota > Thermoleophilia > Solirubrobacterales > 70-9 > Mayfieldus. Next base: position 89,715 of record JBBPIN010000003.1, on the reverse strand, counting down.
CGCCGGTCGAGAAGACAAAGCAGCCTCCGCCCGACGAAGGGCCTACCGAGGCTGCGGGGGGCGCTTCGTGCTCGGGGAGGGCTGCACTGGTCAATCTGCCCATCCCGGTTAGAGCGCAGGTTGTTCGCGCTGAGGCGGCTATGGTCTCCCACAAGAAGATGGCATCTGCGGTCCTTGACGATCTTCGCGATCTGCCGCCGGAAACGTTTGCCTCGAAGCGAATCTTCGAGGCAATACCCCACGTCTTTGGCGGTGATCTGGATCTCTACGTTGAATGGAAGGCAGTGTTGGGCGGCCAGATCGACGTTGATCCCAGGGCCGTCACCATCGCAGGGAGTGCCGGAGTGGGTATCAGCCTGAATCCCATGAAGAATCTGGCCGCCTTCCACGACCAGTCAGATATCGATGTTGCTGTGGTGTCTGCGTATCACTTCGATGTGGCATGGCGACATCTGCGTTTGCTTCCAGCCGCAACGCGGATGGGCCTGAAGCCGCCCCAGCGTGCATCTCTGAAGGATCATGTCAATCGACTTGTGTACTGGGGGGCAATCGCGACGGATCGCATTTTGGAGCTTTTCCCATTCGCAAAGGAATGGGTGATTGCCCTCAGCAACATGGCGGGGATCGACCCCACGATGGGCCGCGATATCAATGTGCGCATTTACAAAGACTTCGATGCACTGCGCGCTTACCAGCTACAGGGTGTGCGGACCGGGCGTGCTTATCTCTTGGCGAATCCTGTGCCACCCACGGCGAAAGCAACACGGACTCCGTGACTGATTTCACCGGCACGACGCACCGCACGGTGGCTTGGCTCAAGCAGGCTCTTGACGCGGGGCAGCTAGAGCTCCGGCCGATCTTCCAACGCAACCTCGTTTGGCTGGATCCCCAAAAGAGCGCGCTGATCGACACGATTCTACGGGGCTACCCGATACCAGAGCTCTATATGCAGGACGTTACGGATAGCGAGGGCCAAGAGAAGCACTACGTGATCGATGGGCAGCAACGGATCACAGCGTGCATGGAGTTCGTCAACAGCGACTTCGAACTCAAAGCCGACGAGTCGCCTGACTGGGCGGAGATGTCGTATGAAGATCTGTCGGAGGCTGATCGCAAGAAGATTTGGAGTTACGCCTTCGTCACTCGCGTAGTTCCACCGATAGCCGAGGGAGAGCTGAGGGAAGTCTTCAAGCGCATCAACAAGTACAACATGTCGTTGACTAACCAGGAGCTGCGCCACGCAACCTATTGGGGTGAATTCATCTCCTCAATGGAGTCGCTGGCCGACGACGAGTTTTGGGTTAGCTCGGGCGTCTTTTCGGCGAACGATTTCCGTCGGATGCTCGACGTGGAGTTCATCAGCGAGCTCGCAATCTCTGTCTTGCATGGTCCACAGAACAAAAAGGCTAGCCTCGACCGGTGGTATCAGACTTATGAAGAGGAGTTCGAAGACCGAGCCCTCGTTGAACAGGTTTTTGAGGAGGTCCTTGGTGAGCTCGGTTCGATCCTCCCCGACCTAAAGGAGACTCGGTGGCGACGCGCGTCCGACTTCTACACGCTGTTCACTACGTTCGCTGCCCACCACAAAGATCTTCCGCTCTCGAGCGAGAAGAGGGATCTCGCCGGCGAGAAGTTGCGCCGTTTTGGTGAGCAGGTGACCGCAGCCTTGGCGACTAACCCGCCATCGGGCGTGACGATTTCGAAACGTGCCACGAAGTACGCCGAAGCGGTTCAGCGGGCTGCCTCGGATCTTGCCCGACGCAAGGAGCGGACCAAGCAACTTGAGGCGGCCCTCTCTGGGGTCTGGTAGGGCCGGCGTTAGATCGGCTCGGGTCAGAATCGCCTGACTGCCGTCGCTTCCGTCGCAGACGTACGCTAAGAACGCGCCATGGCTACCAATGACGAGCCCCACTTCGGGCCTCACAATCCGCACCCTCTATCCCAGCTCCGGACCGAGCTCGTTTGGGAAGGCAAGTACGACGAGTTCGGCAACCGGCGAGTGGTCGATTCGGCCGGTCTGGCAATGCCCATGCAGCGGATCGAAACGATCGATGAGCCACGAGCGCGAGCAGAGGCCCAAGGCGATCTGTTCGACAGTGGAAAAGCTCACCTCGACGACTTTCGGAATCGCTTGATCTGGGGCGACAACAAGCTCGCCCTGGCCTCTTTGATGTCCGACTTCAAGGGCCGGATCGACTTGATCTATATCGACCCCCCCTTCGATGTGGGTTCCGATTTCTCAATGGATATTGATTGGAGACGAGGCCGAAACGATCGAGAAGGACCAGTCTGCGCTCGAGGTGGTCGCCTACCAGGACACCTGGGGCAAAGGAACCGGGTCCTACTTGCACATGATGTACGAGCGGCTCGTTTTGATGCGGGACTTGCTGTCGGATCGCGGGAGCATCTTTCTCCATTGTGATTGGCACGTCAGCGCTTTCCTCCGTGCGATGCTCGATGAGGTCTTCAGCAGGAGCAACTTCCGAAACGAGCTCGTTTGGTGGTACTACAACAAGTACCAAGGCAACATCAAGCGATTTGCCTCGAACCACGATGTCGTGTTTTGGTACACGCGATCATCCGAATACACCTTCAATCGTCAGAAGGAGCCACGCGAAAAGCCTGTCCAGCAAATCAAGCGGGTCTGGGACCCGGTTAAGAAGTCGTTGGTCAACGCTAAAGACCCCAAGACCGGAAAGGTGATGTACCAAGAGTCCACCGAGCGCACAGTCGATGATGTCTGGCGGCTGTCCATGTTGCAGCCAGCCGACAAAACAGAGTTCCTTGGGTATGTGACGCAAAAACCCGAGTCGCTTGTGAGCCGGGTCGTTCAGGCCGCGTCGAATGAGGGGGACCTAGTCGCAGACTTCTTCTGCGGTTCCGGCACTCTAGGCGCCGTCGCTGAAAAGCTAGGACGGCGATGGATCATGGCGGATCTTGGGCGGTTCTCGATCCATACGAGTCGCAAGCGGCTCATCGAAGTCCAAAGGGAGCTGCACGCGGCAGGAAAGCCCTATCGCGCGTTCGACGTTCTGAATCTGGGTCGGTACGAGCGCCAGTGGTGGCAGAAGGAGCGGCTGAAGGGAGCCGACGAGGAGCACCGGAGAGTTGTCCTGGAATTCTTCAAAGCCGAAATCCTGGCTAACCCACCGTCGCCCCAACTGCATGGCCGAAAGAGCGCTGGGTTTTGCCACGTCGACGCGATCGACTCAATCTTTACGCGCGAAGAGGCGAAGGCTGTCGCAGAGGCAGCTGCGGACGCGGGCGCGAAGCAGGTCTACTGCCTGTCATGGGAGTTCGAGATGGATCTGCGCCTGGAGTGCAACGGACTCGAAAAGGAACTCGGCATTGAAATCAAGCTGATCCAGATTCCCAGAGAAATCATGGAGAAGAACCGCAAGGAGCCGCCACCCTTTCTTGAGGTGGCCACGCTCACCGCTGAGCCAATCTTCAAGGACGAGGACGGGAAGAGGACCGCCGACATCAAGCTCACTTCGTTCATCCCGTCGCTGTCGGAGGTTCCCACAAAGGAGTTGGAGTCTTTGAAAGATCGCGCGGTGAAGTCGGGCTTCGACTTCATCGATTTCTGGGCCGTTGACTTCGACTTTCAAAACGGCGGGCCCTTTCATCACGATTGGCAGGACTACCGCTTACGCAAGGACCGTTCGCTCAAGACGGCCTCTGAGCAGAGCCACGTCTACGAGAAGCCTGGGACCTATACCGCGTGCGTGAAGGTTGTGGACATCTTCGGTTCCGATACATCCGTCACGGTCGAGGTTTCATATGACTGACGCAGCAGCAGTCGCTGCAGCACTGGAGCCGTTGTTCGGACCGGCAGACGTTCCAAATCGCCACCGCGCGAAGGCCAAGAAGGCAGGGGCGCCCGCAGAGATCATCAAGGGCAGGCGACCTACCTCGATCGCCATCGCGCAGAACCTGCGCCAAGAACTAGCTGATTGGAGAGAGGCCAACTACGCGGGTGCCTCGGACACAAGTCGAGAGCTTCTGTTCCATTGGTTCCACCAGGACCACGAAGTTGCTGGAGCCGAGGGCACAGCCCAGCCCTTTTCCTACTATTTCTGCCAGCGCGAGGCGATCGAAACACTGATCTACCTCTACGAGGTCCGAGGCCTGCGAACGCTCTCGGGACTAACTGGCGAGTTCACGGGGACCGACGCCGAACGAGCAGCGCTTGGAATCAGCCCCGATGACGATCGGTGGGCGCGCTACGCATTCAAGATCGCGACTGGCGCCGGCAAGACCAAAACGATGAGCCTTGCCATTGTTTGGAGCTACTTTCACTCGCTGCGCGAGCCCGACTCGACGTTGGCACGGGATTTCGTGCTGATTGCACCGGGCATCACCGTCTTTGAGCGCCTCAAAGAGGATTTCAAGCCAGTCGGCGGGGGTCCCGACATCTTCGACAACGATCCGGTGATCCCACCGGCATGGCGATCCGAATGGAACGTCTCGGTTGTGCTGCAGGACGAGCCGAGCGCGGCATCGACGGGCGGAACGATCTATCTGACAAACATCCATCGGCTCTACGACGCTGCCAAGCGCCGCAAGTCGAAGGAGGCCGAGGAGTACGACTGGATGGGGCCCAAGGTGTCCAAGAAAGCCCTCGATCCCTCCGAGGAGCTGCGTCAGCGGATCGTTGCCCACGAACGGTTGATGATCCTCAACGACGAAGCGCATCACGTCTGGGACCCCGGCTCGGCCTGGAACGAGGCAATCGGGTTTCTCCACCGTGAGACGGAGAAGCGAGGTAGCGGTCTCGTGGCACAGCTCGATTTCTCGGCGACGCCGAAGGACGACAAGGGCCAGGTCTTCCGGCATGTCGTCGTTGACACCCCGCTCGGTGAGGCCGTCGATGGAGGGATCGTCAAGACGCCCATCATCGGACACGGAGAGAAGCTGGTTGAGCGGCCTCATGACGACGCTGCTCACAGGTACGAAAACCACCTGACCCTCGGTTACAAACGCTGGCAGGCCTCGTTTGCGGAGTGGCAGCGAACCGGCAAGAAGCCTCTCCTCTTCGTCATGACCGAGAGCACCGACGCAGCCGATCAGATCGCCCACCGGTTGAACACCGACCCGCTCTACAGCGACCTGAACGGCAAAACGGTCAACCTCCATATCAACCTCAAGGGCAAGCTACGCAAGCGCGGCCGTGGTGCCACCGCCTACTACGAGTTCGTCGAAGCCGAAAAACAGATCAGCGACGAGGACCTACAGGCTTTGCGCAAGCTCTCGCGCGAACTCGACCGCAGCGAAAGCCCATATCTCTGCATCGTCTCAGTGCTGATGCTCCGTGAGGGTTGGGATGTGCGCAACGTCACGACGATCGTGCCATTGCGTCCGCTGACCGCCAAGTCGAAGATCCTGCCCGAACAGACCCTGGGCCGCGGCTTGCGCCGGATGACGCCACCCGGCGAGGAGTCGGTCGCCGAGACCGTGACCGTGGTTGAGCATGCGTCCTTCGTGACGCTCTACGAGGAGGAGCTTGCAGACGAGGGTCTTCCGATCGAGATGATCGACGTCACCAAAGTCCCGCGTACAACGGTGACCATCTATCCCGACGCCGAGAACAAAGACCTCAAGGCGCTCGATCTTGAGGTGCCCCGTCTCTCCCATGGATACCGAATTGACTCAGACCTCTCTGACCTCGACTTTGAGGACGTGCGCAAAGCGTTCTCGAACCTGGGGCCGCTTCCCCTTGGGGAGCCGCAGGAGAAGAAGATCAACTACGAAGGTCGGCACCTGATCACGGACGAGCTCGTAGAGCAGATGAAAATCAAGCTGCCGCTGCTCTCGGATCCGATCGGGGCGATCTCGTTCTACCGCGAGGAGTTGGAACGAGCGGTCAAGATCAAGGGCACGCACGAGCGCCTCGCGCCGCTTCTACAACGGTTCATCGAGGAGCTGCTTTTTGAGGAAACGGTCGAGTTGTACGACAAGCGGGTGGTGGGCCGCCTCGCCGATAGCGACGTCAGGACCTACATCCGTGCGACATTCGTGCCGCTGCTTCGGAGCAAGGTAACGCGCCATCAAGAGCGACTCACCGAGGAGGCACCCCAGTCGGTCACAACCTGGAAGCCCTTCCAGGCGACTCATTCGGAAACGCATCCGGCTCAAGTGGCCGATCGAACCCCCTTCAACTTGGCGCCGTGCAACCGCCAGCTGGAAGTGGCGATGACTAGATTCCTTGATCGGGCCGAGGATGTTGCGGCGTTCGCCACGAATCAGGGACCGCAATGCCTCCGTATCGACGCGCTTACGGCTGAGGGTCGACGCTCGCTCTATGCAGCCGACTTTTTGATCCGGCGCTCGAACGGCGGCTGCGTGTTAGCGGAGACCAAGGGTCGCCGAGATCCGGATGTGGCCGGCAAGGCCAGGGCGGCGGCTGAGTGGTGCAAGGCCGCGTCGACGCGGACGGTCAAGTGGGAGTACCTCTATGTCCCGGAGCAGGCGTTCAAGGAGTTCACCGGCGACTCGGTCGACGAACTGATCCGTACTTGCCGGCCAATGCTCAAGAAGCTGCTGGACGAGGCCGCCTCGCCTCAGGTTGCTCTTCCGCTAGGACAGGCAGAGAGCGAGGAGTCATCGCAAGTCGTCTACGACTTCATCTCGGAGGACGACCTTGGAGCGTTGCCGCTTCGCGCCCGTAAGGGCATCCAAGAGGCCGCGCTGCTTTTCGATTACATGGCCAAGAAGCGGAAGGTCAGCTTCTCACCGGTCTTTCAGCCTCTGCTCGGTCCGCTGGACACCGCGGCCGAAGCCTTGCTTTTTCAACGGCTCGAACCCGCCCTTCCCGAGACGGCGGACGATCAGTCTGCCTTTTTCAATCCGGACCTCACCGCTGAGAAGAAGAAGCACCAGAAGTTCCTTGAGAATCAGGCCTCGCTTCTACGACGCTTTCTCGTGCACCGCAGCCCGATCACTCCGATCGGAATGCTGTGCTTTTGCCTGGCGTACGCAGCAAAGGATGAGGGCGCCCCGGGCGGGATCTTTGTCGCGGTCCGAGAACGATTTTCGGACCTCGCCGACACGGATCTCGGCGAGCTGCTCGGAACCGTCTATGACTTTCGCAACACGTACGTTGCCCACGTAAAGGACGAACTTGGAGATCGAGGAAAGGCTGAAGAAGCGCTGCGCCACTGGATCGATGCGCTCGGTCGGCTAACCGAGACCACAGCAGCGAAGCCAGCCACGAGCACCCGCTGACCTGCCACAAGACTGGCGCGTGGTCGACTCCCTCTTGGCACATTTCCGGTGCCAGTCGTTGAATCTGGATGTAGAAACTCCAACCGGATGAAGGAGCCTCGAGGTAGCTGGTCAGCCGATGAGAAGGCGACGAACCCTAAGTCGTCCATAGACCACCGCTGCCTTCAGTGCGGTCGATCTCTGGGCAATCAATGGATTCTCGGATCTGTCTGCGGTCGCTGCGTACGACTCAACCATCGACGATCGCTTGGCCTGAGTTAGCGGACGCGGGTCCAGCTTCCGTACCCCAAATCACTCGACCGCGGCCGGACGTTCGTCAGCATGTTCAGGCTTCGCCTAGGAGGTGTCGGAGACTTACGACTAAGTGTCGACGTACACTCGCCACATGGCGAGCGAGGGATCCCGGCCGCTCAGCGACGCCGTTGCTGAGGCTGCTCAGGCAGCGGAATCTGCGCAAAGCGAGGCGCCGAGCAAGCGCCGCGGCCGTCCCTCCGACGTCTTCGGGGGCGAGATCCGCCGCCGCGACGTCGGAGGGGCGACCGAGGGGCGAGGAGCGCTCCCTCGCGGATTAGGCGAGGGATGAGGTTTTCTCGACACGCTCGCAACCAGATGCGACGACTCGGGCTGAGTGAGCGGGATGTCGAGCGCGTCCAGGCGGAGCCCGAGCATCGCACCCAAGATCCCGAGGGTCGCATGAGATACGTGGGCGCCGTTCGCGGGAGGCGCGTCCGGGTCGTGGTCGCTGTTGACAAGCCCGACTTCGTCGTTACCGTCCACGAGAGGAAGAGCTGATGCGTGCCGAATACGACAGCGAGGCGGATGTGCTCTCGATCGACCTGATTCAGGCTGAGCGGTGGAACGGGTCCGATGCGGTCGACGACGACTTCTGCACTGTCGCCACTGTCGACGACCGACCCGCGAACGTCGAGCTTCTCTCGCCGGCCCAGCATCTCAACCTGCTCACCGTCGCGGCCCAGCGCCACGGGCTCGATGCAGAGGCGCTCGAGGCGGCCGCACGGTCGGCATTGGCTGCGCCCGATCGCACCGTGGTGCTAGACGTGCTGGCCTCGACCTAACCTTGGGGCGCTGACATGACCATGAGCGGATCGAGGAGATCCTCGCGGCCGAGTTCCGTAGAACCTCTTACATCTAATAAGCGCCGTAGACTCGACGGCCATGGCGAGCGAGGGATCCCGGCCGCTCAGCGACGCCGTAGCTGAGGCTGCTCAGGCAGCGGAATCGGCTCAGCGCGAAGCTCCCGCAACCCGCCCTCGCGGCCGCCCATCAGACGTCTTCGGCGGCGAGATTCGTCGCCGCGACGTCTTTCCGCTCCTCGTCCTCCATCTGATCCGCAAGGAGCCCTCCTACGGCAACCACCTGATCGAGGCCATTGAAGAAATCACGCAGGGGGTCGTCTCGGTCAATCCAAACACCATGTACCCGTTGCTTCGCGAGCTCGAGTCGAACGGGATGATCGAGGGCAAGTGGGAGCACCCCGACCGCCGCACGCGGCGCTTCTACGAGATCACCAAGGCGGGCGAAAAGGAGTACAAGCGGCTGATCGAGGAGGTCGAGCCGTTCCTCGATTCGGTGATTCGCTCCGTGACGCTGATCAAGCGGGAGGTCTACGGGGGCGGCAAGAGCGGGTAGCAATGCTGCTGGTGATTCGTGTAACACCGGTGTTACACTAAATGCGCATGCCCACCAAACGACCCCGCCACGCGATCACAGAGACGCCTCCGGTGCAGGAGGCGCTCGACGAGCTGCGCGCCGAGCTGAACGGCGAGCGAATCGATTTCGGCGAGCTCGTGACCCTCGGCGCGCGGGAGAAGCTTGCCCAGATGCGAGCGTCGGAGGATCGGAAGGTGCAGCTCAGGCACCAGCTGGCCGATCGGATCCGAAATCGAGAGATGATTCCGCTCGACCTGGAGGCGGCTGAGTACGTGAAGCGGCACGGTTGGGCCAATCGTGACCCTGCTCCTTGACAACTCGGCTTGGGTGAGGATCTCGCTCGGTGTTTTGGAGCTCAATCGCGCCAGACAAATCGCGGACAAGTTCGACGAGGGCAGTGTGGCGGTGGCCTTGCCGTTCTTGCTCGAGGCCGGATACACCGCCCGCAGCGCCGACGAGCATGCCTCGATGCTCGATGAGCTGCTCGCACTCCCCTACCTTGCGATTGACGAAGAGGTCGAGCGGGCGGCCCTCCAAGCACAGAGGCAGCTCGTCCGTGTAGGGCACCATCGCCTTGCGACCGTGGATCTGCTGCTCGCCGCGATCGCCGACCGGCGCGGCACCGGCATCCTGCACTACGACGCCGATTACGACCTGATCCTCGGAATGACGGACCTGCGCTTCGAAAGCGTCTGGGTTGCGGAGCGGGGCAGCCTTTAGCCCCCAGCCTGCGCGCAGTCTGCAGCCAACTCGTAACCTTATACACACCTATGCCACATCGGGTGTGTATAGTGTTTGGCATGCGACGGATCCAGATCCACATCGACGAAAGCCTCGACCGAGCCGCCGCTGCCGAGGCACAGCGCCGCGGCATGTCCAAGGCGGCTCTGATCCGCGCTGCTCTCGAAACGGAGCTCGACGGCGCCGCTCCGCGGTCCGACGATCCGTGGGAAGCGATGATCGGCCGGTTCGGCGACGGCGCGGTCGATGACATCGATGCGGTCATCTACGAGCAGCCGTGAGGTTCGCTGACACGAGCTTTTGGTTCGCGCTTCAGGATCGCGACGATCGCCGTCACCACGAGGCGCGGGCGCTGGCGAGAAGTGCCCGCAGGTCGCAGCTCCTCGTCTCGAACCACGTGGTTGGCGAGACCTGGACGCTGGTTCGACGGCGCATGAGCCACAGTGTCGCGCTGGAGTTCATCGATCTGGTCCGTCGGTTGGCCAACGTCGAGGTCGTGCACGTTGATCCGGGGACTGAGCGCGAGGCGTGGGATTGGCTGCGCCGCCACGACGAGCGCGACTACTCGTTCGTCGACGCGACCAGCTTCGCGCTGATGCGCGCCCGCGGCGTCCGGGAGGCGCTCGCATTCGACGGCGACTTCAGCGCCGCGGGCTTCGTGGAAGTGCGTCCACGGGTGTAGGGTCGGGCTGGAGCCCGAATGGAACCGACCCCCACCGGTCAGACCCGACCCGAAACGCCGATCGAGGAGACTCCGATCGAAGACGTGCTCGTCACCGAGCGCGAGGTGTGGCTTGACGGGCCGCCGTATGAGCTCTTCAAGCGGATGCGCGGCGAGTGCCCGGTCCACTGGACGCCGCGGATCACCGAATACCCCGAGGAGGCGGGCTACTGGTCGGTGACCAGGGCCGACGACGTACACACCGTCAGTCGCGACTGGAAGACCTACTCCTCCGAGCGCGGCGGCATCACCGCGCTGACCCACGCAATCCTGCCGCTGGAGCTGATCCAGTCGATGTTCATCGGCATGGATCCGCCCAAGCACGACCGCCTCAAAGCGCTCTTTCAGCGTGGGTTCACGCCAAAGCGGATCGCCGACCACGAGGGGCCAATCCGCGAGATCACCGTCGGGGTTCTAGAGCGCCTCGACGGTCGCGAGACCTGCGACCTCGTTACCGACGTCGCGCAGCCGGTCGTCACGCGCGTGATCGGGAGCTTTATGGGTACCACGCCCGAGGACGACGAGGCCTGGGCGCGGCTGATGAACACGATCATGGGCGCGGGCGATCCCGACCTAAACCCCGAGGGCGTGGAATCGGTGGCGGAGAAGCAAGTGCCGGAGATGTTCGAGCGCTGCCGTCAGCTGATCGCCGAGCGCCGCGAGCGGCCGACCGACGATCTGACCAGCGTCCTCGTCCACGCCGAGGTCGACGGCGAGCGGCTGGAGGAGCACGAGATCGTGATGGGCTTCTTCCTTCTCGTCGCGGCCGGAAACGACAGCACCAAGGCCACCTACTGCAGCGCGATGCGGGCGCTGATGGAAAACCCCGACGAGCGCCAGAAACTGCTCGACGACCCCTCGCTGGTCCCAAGCGCGGTCGAGGAGGCGCTGCGGATGTTCCCTGCCTTCGCCCACTTCGCCCGCACCGCCACCGATGACACCGAGCTGGCCGGGCAGCCGATCCGCGAGGGCGAGAAGGTGTGCATGTGGTACGTGTCGTCGAATCGCGACGAGTCGCGCTACGAGGAGCCCGACCGCTTCGACGCCGCCCGCAACCCCGAGCACCAGGCCTTCGGCGCCGGCGGGCGGCACTTCTGCCTCGGCGCCGCGCTGGCGCGCCTCGAGCTTCAGATCCTGCTCGAGGAGACGCTGGCCCGCTTCCCGGCGATGGAGATGACGGGCGCGCCCGTCTACGCCGAGTCGCCCTTCATCAATCAGTTGAAGACGCTGCCGGTGCGGCTGCGGCCGTAAACGACAACGACAACCGACGGAGGCAAGAGATGGCGGTAGGAACTATCACCCGGTTCCCGGAAGGCGTGGGCGGTGATCAGTACGACGCCGTGAGGGAGAAGATGGGCCTTCAGAACGAGCCGCCCGAGGGACTGATCTTCCATTCCGCAGGCGAGCTCGAGGGCCGCTTCCAGGTCTTCAACGTCTGGGAGACGCCCGAGCACTTCGAGCGGTTCGTGACCGACCGCCTTCGGCCGGCGCAGGTCGCGGTCATGGGCGAGGAGCGTCTCGCCGCGCTCCCCGACGCCGAGATCGTCGAGGTCGCGATTCACAACTACTTCATTCCGTAGCTCGCTGCTATCTGTCGAGTGGCTACGGTGATGTCGGCGAGGTCGTCGCCTCGCGGACCGAGGTGAGGCCGAGCTCTCGCTTCTGATCCGCGTCGGTGACGTCCTCCCCCACGATCGCGTGGACCGGCACGCCGAGTCGGTTTGCTCGACGGGCAACTTCGGCGACGATCTTTCCTTCCAGCGTGGTGGCGTCGAGGCGGCCCTCGCCGGTGACCACGGCTACTGCCTGGCGCGCGCGTAGATCGAAGTCCACGGCCTCGAGCACGAACGGCGCTCCCGCGACCAAGTCGGCGCCGCACCAGGCCCACAGCCCACCCGCCAGTCCTCCGGCGGCGCCGGTCATCGGCACCCCCCGAGGATCGTGCGGCGCATTGGCGGCCAACTGGTCCAGGCGTTCCCCCAGCCGCGCGACGGCGTAAACGTTGGCCCCCTTCTGGGGCGCAAACTCCTCCGCGGCCTTTTCCCAGGGGATGCGCACGTCGCACAAACACACCAGCTGCGCCTCGCCGAGCCCGCCGGCCGCCGCGAACGCCTCGATCGCGCCGCGGCCGCCGTCGGTGGTCGCGCTGCCGCCGACACCGAGCCAGATTCGCTTCGCCCGCTGCGCGGCGGCGGCGATCAGCTCGCCGGTCCCTGTGGTGGTTGCAGCCTCGGCGTCAAGCTCCTCAGCACTCAGGAGGCCCATGCCGCTGGCCGCCGCTGTGTCGAGGACCGCTGTCTCGCCGTCGGCGAACAGCGCGAAGCTGGCCCGGATCGGGCGCCCCAGCGGGTCGTGAACGTCTACCTCGACCGTCTCGCCGCGGAGCGCCGCCCGCAGCGTCTCGCTCGTGCCCTCGCCGCCGTCGGCAACCGGACAGCGGTCGACCTCTAGACCAGCCGCTTCGAAGCCGGAAGCCAGCACGTCGACCACCTCAACCGCGCTGAAGGTCCCCTTGAACGAGTCCGGCGCCAGCAGGATGCGCCCGGCGGGCATCGGTTGCGGCGGCATCGCGAGCCCGCCCTCGGTCAGCTCGCTGGCTCCGGCTTGAGCCGGAACCCGAGGCTGATCCCGACCGCGTCGAACCCGAGCCGTTCGTAGAGCTGCAGCGGCCAGTCGGTCGCGTCGGCGGTGATGAAGGTCAGCTCGTCGCCGTCCTCCCGCGAGGCCTGTACGGCGGCGAGGACGACGGCGCGCGCGAGACCCTGGTTGCGCGCATGAGGGAGCGTCTCCACGTCCTCAACCTGGCCGATGCCGTCGTGCTGGTAGAGCCGGCAGCCGGAAGCCACGTCTACGTTGAGGCGGGCGGCAAACCATCGATCCCGGTACACCTCCGCCATCCTCCGGTCGTACTCGAGCAGCTGCGGGTTGGCCTCGGGCGTCGTCCAGGGGTGATCCTCCCTCAGCGCCATCCGCAGAGGCTCGGCATCCTCGAGCGCAACCTGCTCCACCTCGACCGATCCCGGGCGATCCGGTTCGCGTTCTAGGGCCATGACCAGGGTCCGGTCCACGTCCCAGCCGAGCTGCTCGAACTCCGGTTCCAGCTGGTCGGCCAGCGCCGGCTCCCGGGTCACTACATAGCGGTGCTTCATGCCGAGGCCACCGAGCACCTCATCCGCGCGCGCCGCAATCTCTGCCGCCGCCATCCCCTGTTCCTCGACCAGCAGGTAGTTCGCGTCCCAGACCAGCGGGATCCCCGGGCTCAGCACCGCGGTCATTCCCTCGCCCAAATCCTCGACCCGTTCGGCGACCGCCAGGCTGAGCTCGAGCTCGAAGTCGTGGCAGCGCTGCAGGAGCTGTACGTCGGTCGTCTGGGCCATACCGCCAAGCTATCTGGGTGGCCCTGGAACGACCGGCGCCCGCCAGATGGCGGGCGCCGGTGACTCAAACTGTTTGGTCAGCTACGCAGGCTGGACAGAGCCAGCAACTGCGGCCGGGCCCTTGGGCCCGTCCTCGGACTCGTAGTTCACCTTCGCACCCTCGTCCAGGGACTTGAAGCCCTCCCCGGCGATGGCGCTGTGGTGAACGAAGACGTCCTTCGAGCCGTCATCGGGTGTGATGAACCCGTAGCCCTTGTCGTTGCTAAACCACTTGACAGTTCCAGTGGGCATGTAATTCCTCCACTTCGTGTGCTGCGACGCGGAGGATGCAATGAAGCAACGACCCCGACCGCTAGGCACGACTTTGCCGGGAATTGCCCGGCCCAACGGCGGCACCGTAGCGCACTGGCCCGCTGGACGTGGCAAGGGTCGCCCGAGAACCGCCTATCCTCGCCTGGATGCGGTCCCACTTCCTGCTCGCTACGCACGCCCAGCGCTACGTCACCCACAACACGCTCGGCCACAGCGCGCCGTAGCTCTTCCTTTACAGATTGCATGCAAATTGCATGCACTTGGGTGCTACCGTCTTCCATATGTCGATCATTCAGGTACGCGGCGTCTCCGCTCGCACCCACCGGCGCCTCAAGGCGAAGGCGGGAAAGGAGGGCAAGACCCTCTCCGAGTTCCTGCGATCCGAGCTCGAGCATCTGGCCGAGTTGCCGACGCTCGAGGAGGCGCTGGCCAGGGTGGCATCACGCGAGAGCGTGGGAGGCGAGCAGGGAGCGGCCGCCGTGGCGGCGGGCCGCGCCGAGCGCGATCGTTGATCGTCCTAGACGCTTCGGCGCTCACCGATTGGCTGCTTGGCACGCCGGCCAGGGGCCCGGCGGTGGCGGATGAGATGCGCCGGGCAAGGCACCTGCATACGCTCGACTTCGCCGATGTCGAGGTGGTCTCCGCGCTGCGCCGCAAGGCCGCGCGCCGCGAGCTCGACGATCGCCGGGCCCGACAGGCGCTGAGCGATCTTGCGGAGACTCCCGTGCGGCGCCACCCTGCCTCTCCTCTCACCCCGCGGATCTGGCAGCTACGCGCCAACCACAGCGCATACGACGCGGCCTATGTCGCTCTGGCGGAGGTCCTCTCGGTGCCCTTGATCACGACCGATCACCGCCTGGCGGGCTCGCGCGGCCATATGGCTCGGATCGTCGAGGCGGGTTCCTCCGCATAGCCCCGCGGCCGCCCGATAGCCTCCCGCGCGCTCTCGACTGTTTGGTGTTAGGCAAACACCAATCACTCCCGACCCCCGGAGGTACCAACCCGAATGTTCGTCTTCAAGGCCGCAGTCGTCGGCGGCGGCACGATGGGCGGCGAGATCGCCCAGGTAATCGCCAATGCCGAGATCCCCGTCGTCGTCAAGGACATCGAGCAGGAGTTCGTCGACGCCGCGCTTCAAAAGGCACGCGACGTGACCAAGGGCCAGCTCGACCGCCTGGTCTCGAAGGAGAAGATGACCCAGGAGAAGGCCGACGAGCGCCTCGAGCTGATCACCGGGCTGATCACCGGCACCACGACCTACGACGGGTTCTCCGACGTCGACTTCGTGATCGAGGCGGTGCCCGAGAAGATCGAGATCAAGCAGGCGGTGTTCGCCGAGCTCGACGAGGTGACGCCCGGCGGCGCGATCCTCGCCTCCAACACGTCCTCGCTCTCGATCACCGAGATGGGCGACGCGACGCTGCGGCCCGACAAGGTGGTCGGCTTTCACTTCTTCTACCCGGCCTCGGTGCTGCCGCTGGTCGAGGTGATCGCCGGCGCCGACACCTCGGCGGAGACGATGCAGGCGGCCTCCAACTTCGCCCAGGCGATCCGCAAGCAGCCGATCGGCTGCGGCGAGGTGCCCGGCTTCGTCGTCAACCGGATCCTGATCTCCGCGGTCGGTGAGGTCTTCCGCGCCCAGGAGGAGCAGAGCCTCTCGATCAAGGCGATCGACGAGGGCGTCAGCGCCCAGAACATCGCCCCGATGGGCCCCTTCATCCTCACCGACCTGCTCGGCCTCGACATCGGCCTGCACACCGCCGAGCACCTCAACGAGTCCTACGGCGACAGCTTCTACGTCCACCAGGGAATGAAGAAGCTGGTCGAGCAGGGAAAGCTCGGCGCCAAAACCGGCGGCGACGGCTTCTACAAGGACGGCGAGCCGCAACTCGAGGGCGACGCCGAGCCCGACGCCGAGGAGCTGGCCGAGCTGTTCGCGGCCAAGGCGCTTCGCGAGGCCTGCCTGCTGGTCGAGGAGGGCGTCTGCTCGGTACGCGACATCGACGTCGGGATGATGGCCGGCGCCGGCATGGACCCGCGCCGCGGCATCTTCCCGCCCTTCTGGAAGGCCGACATCGACGGGCTCGACACCTCCCTGGAGCGGATGGAGAGGCTGGAGGAAAAGCACGGCGAGCGCTTCGCCCCTCCGCGGCTTCTGAAACGCCTCGTCGCCCAGGGCCGGCATGGCCTGGCCTCGGGCCAGGGCTTCTACCCCTACCCGCAGCCCGACGAAAAGATCGAACAGCCAGAGCAGGTGAAGCTGGAGACGCGCGGCTCGGTGGCGATCGCCTGGCTCACCAACCCGCCGATGAACGCGGTCTCGCCGCAGGTGATGGCCGACCTCGGCAAGGTCTGGGAGAAGGTCAAGGAGGCTGAGGGGGTTGGGGCGATGCTGATCTGCTCCTCGATCCCGATGGTCTTCTCGGCCGGCGCCGACATCAAGGCGTTCACCCAGATGGACAGCCCCGAGAAGGGCCGCGAGATGGTCGACGCCGGCCACGCGCTGCTGCGCGAGCTTGGTCAGAGCGGGGTCTCGACCGTCGCGGCGGTCAACTCGATCGCCTTCGGCGGCGGTTGCGAGCTGGCGATGTCATGCGACGCGCGGATCGCCGCGCAGGCGGCAGTTTTCGGCCAGCCTGAGATCAAGCTCGGGATCATCCCCGGCTTCGGCGGCACCCAGCGACTGCCGCGCCTGGTCGGCGAGTCAAAGGCGCTGGAGATGAACCTGATCGGCGACGCGATCTCCTCCGAGGACGCGTTCGAGCACGGCCTGGTCAATCGGGTCGTCCCCGACCACGAGCTGTTCGACGAGGCGCTGTCGTTCGCGCGCCGGCTCGCCGAGGCGGCGCCGGTCGCGGTCGAGAAGATCAAGCAGGTCGCCCACAAGGGCGACCTCGACGAGGGGATCGAGGCCGAGAAGCAGGGCTTCGCGGAAGCCTTCCTCTCCTTCGACGCCAAGGAGGGCATCTCGGCCTTCCTGGAGAAGCGCAAGCCTCATTGGAAGGGGCGCTAGGGCGCGGCCGAATCGCAGCGCGCAGCCTGCAGGCTGCGCGCTGCGTTCGCACCGGGTTCTACGGTGTCGTGGCGACCACCGAGATGCAGACCGCGGTAACGGTGACCGTGCTGTTCACCGAGCCGGAGAACACATGTGCCGTGTAGCCGGTGTGATCTGGCGTGATGTTCTCGTCGTTGAAGAATCCGTTGTTCTGGTCGTTCAGCGTGACTCCGCCGCCGATCGCCTTCAGTCCTGTCGGGCAGGTCGCGGTGACCGTGAACGGCGTAAACACCGTGGAATCGAGCGTCGCGGTCGTCGACTGATAGGTGACATGCGCGAGCGCATTGGCGCTCTTTACAGCCGTCAGGCTCGAATCCTTGATCTGCTTGGTGGTCAAGGAATTCTTTGTGATCCGATTTCCCGGAAGCGAATTCGCCTTGACCAGCTTGCCGCTGAACTTCTGGGCCGCGTAGACGCTTCCTCCCAGCGCGAAGAACAATGCCATTAGGGCGACCACGTTTGAGAATGTGACGCGACCGCGCATGCGCTTGAACATGACTCTCCTTTGCGTAGAAGGCAGAGCCCACCCGGACTCTGCCGCTTTCCAGAGGGGCGATGCTTTCACAAGCGGTTGCCGGTCGAAGCTGGCCGCATTGGAAGGGCGCTAACGAGCCGCCAGCTCGCGCGTTAGCCTGAAGGCTGTGGGTACCGCTGCCAGGGTCGGCACAGCCGAACGGCTTGCCGAGCTGATCCGGGAATCGCGCTCCACCGTGGCGCTGACCGGCGCCGGGATCTCGGTTCCATCGGGGATCCCCGACTTTCGCACCCCCGGCGAGGGGCTGTGGGAGAAGGTCGACCCGATGGAGGTCGCCCACATCGATGCCTTCCGGCGCGACCCCGAGCGCTTCTGGAGCTTCTACCGGCCGCGCTTCGAGACCCTCGACGAAAAACAGCCCAACGACGCCCACCGGGCTCTGGCTCAGCTCGAGGCTGAGGGTCTGCTCGACGCGGTGGTGACCCAGAACATCGATCGCCTGCATCGCAAGGCCGGCAGCCGGCGGCTGATCGAGGTGCACGGCTCGATCGACACCTCGAGCTGTACGAACTGCAACGCCTCGTTTCCACTCGAGCAGGTGGAGACGCTGTTCACCAACGGCGTCGCCCACTGCTCGGCATGCGAGGGGTTGGTGAAGCCCGACGTGGTGCTGTTCGGCGAGTTTCTGCCCGAGGACGCGATTCACGAGGCGCAGTCGCTGGCCGAGCGCTGCGACCTGATGCTCTGCGTAGGCTCCTCGCTGGAGGTCTACCCGGTCGCCGGTCTGCCCAGCATCGCGATCGCCTCGGGCGCCAAGCTGGCGATCGTCACCCAGGGTCAGACGCCCTATGACTCCGAGGCCGACGTGAAGCTCGACGGCGACGTGGTCTTCGAGCACGTGGTCGAACCCAGGGACGGCGGCACCCGGATCACGCATCGCGCGACCCTCGATGGTCCGCTGACCTTCCTCTGGAGCCCAGTGATCGGCCGGATCATCAAAAGGGGAATGCCCGACGGCGTCGAGCTGTTGGCGGAGCTCGCGGTCGAGAAGGAGGAAGAGGAACGTAAGGAGGCGGAGGAAGAAAAGGAACGCGAGGCCAAGCGGGAGAAGACGGACGAGCAATTCAAGGATGAGATAGAGAAGACGTCCCAGGGCGAAGGGGATAAGGGCGGCGCAAGTGTCCGCGGCGCCTAGGCTGGCTACCTAGGCGGCATGGACTACCGGCGCCTTGGCGACAGCGACCTCGAGGTCTCCGAGATCTGCCTCGGCTCCTTTCTGACATACGGGGCCGGGGTCGGGCGCGAACAGACCGAGGCCTGCACCCGCGCCGCCTTCGACGCCGGGATCAACTTCTTCGACACCGCCAACGTCTACGGCAGGGGCGCCGCGGAACAGGCATGGGGCGAGATCCTCAGCGACTACCCGCGCGACTCCTTCGTGCTCGCGACCAAGGTCTTCTTCCCGATGCGCTGGAAGCAGCGCCCCTGGACCTGGCGCGACTCCGGGCTCAACCGCAAGCAGATCCGCAAGCAGATCGACGGCTCGCTGAAGCGCCTGCGCACCGACCACGTCGACCTCTACCAGTGTCACCGCTACGACAACGAGACGCCGCTGGAGGAGACGATGGAGGCGATGACCGAGGTGGTGGAGGCAGGCAAGGCACGCCACATCGGCTTCTCGGAGTGGTCGCCGCAGCAGATCCAGGCGGCGCTGGACATGCGCGGAGTCGCGAAGTTCGTCTCCAGCCAGCCGCAGTACTCGATGCTGGTGCGAGGCCCGGAGGCGGAGGTGTTCCCGCTCTGCGCCGCCAACGGCATCTCACAGATCGTCTGGGCGCCGTTGGCTCAGGGCGTGCTGAGCGGCAAGTACCGGCCGGGCGAGGGCCCGCCCGGCGACTCCCGCGCCGCCAGCGGGTCGAT
The DNA here is from genome assembly GCA_038040285.1 of Actinomycetota bacterium. Taxonomy (GTDB): domain Bacteria; phylum Actinomycetota; class Thermoleophilia; order Solirubrobacterales; family 70-9; genus Mayfieldus. The sequence goes on along the minus strand of JBBPIN010000003.1, from coordinate 70,216 downwards.
GGGGCACCTGATCGGCGAGTTCATGAACGACGAGGTGCTGGAGGCGGTCGATCGCCTACGGCCGATCGCCGAGGCGGCCGGCCTGACCATGACGCAGCTGGCGCTGGCCTGGGTCCTGCGTGAGGACAACGTCGCCGCCGCGATCGTCGGCGCATCGCGCCCCGAGCAGGTGCACGAGAACGCCGCCGCCTCGGGGGTGAGGCTGAGCGACGAGGTGCTGCGCGCGATCGACGAAGTGCTCGGCGTCTAGCGCTGGCGCATGACGCTCAGCGCAGCTTCCGCTTCGCGGTGGAGGGGGAGCCGAACGGAACCGCGCTGCTCACCTTGACCTTGGCCGACCCGAGGTCCTTCAGGGCGTTCTTCCCGCTCTGCGTCAGCGGCAGCTTGACGGTGGGCGAGGCCCCAGCCGCGACGTCGATATTGCCCTTCGAGCCGAGCTTTTTTGCGCCCTTGCGAGCGGTCAGCACGACGTCGCTGCTCACCGCAGACGAGCTGACCTTCACCTTCAGCTTGCCACTCGCAAGCACCCGATCGAGCTTCTTGCTCACGACCGTGAGGACTACGCCGGGGCGCGCGACCGGGCTGCCGTTGCCGGTCACGACCAGATTGGCCGCCATGCCGGGATGGACCGTGCAGACAAAGGGGTAGGAACCCGTCCCCAGATACTGGGTGCCGTTCACGGGTGCCTGGCCGGAGGTGATCGTGTCGGAGCTGAACAACACCTCGCCATCGGGACCGTTGCCCGACGCGGTGACGTTGTGTGAGACGCCGTCTAGATCCTGGAACGTGGCCACCTGCCCGGGGTCGATGGTGAAAGTGGGCTGGCTGAAGGTGCAGCAGGCCGGCGTAGTGGTGATCGTCTGGGTGACACCGAGGGCGTGTGCGGCACCAAACGCTGCCGCGCCGGTCACCGCCAGCCCAACGATCGCCTTTCGTCCCCTGAAGCCGCGCATCTCGCCGCCGCTACCGCTTGAACAGCTTGATCCCCTTCGCCTTGGCGTTCGGGACGCCGCCGTTCGGGGTGTAGGTGACCATTGCCTTGACCTTCAGCTTGCCGGTGCGGTTCAGCTTGCGCTTGGCTTTGCCCTTGGCCTTGATAAGCAGCCTCATCTTTCCCTCAGCGCTCGGTGAACTGCTGGCGGTTGCCCGAGCGCGGTGGGCGCGCCTCTGCTGGACAATCCGCTTGCCACTCAGGACCAGCGTCCCTGGGTAGGGCACCTTCACGATCAGCTTCGCCGTGCCCTTCTTGGGGTATCGGATCAGCCTGCCGAAGCTGACCGCCTCGTTTGCCACCCGGAAGCTGCCCCTCATGAAGGGATGGATCCGACAGAAGTAGGTGTAGGAACCAGACTTGAGATCGTTCGGAAGCGCCCACGTGTCGCGGTCCGCGGCCGGGGCGCCGTAGCCTGCGTAGTTGAAGCCGAGCTGGCCCGAATCGAAGCTGGCGGGTCCGTCGGCGACCGGGTAGGCGATGCCCGCCGAACCGTTGCACGGCTCACGGCAGCTGGTGATTGTGTGGAAGGCGTTCGTGTTGACGTTCGCGTCGTAGTTCTTGAAATTGAGCGTCTGCCCGGGCAAGATGGTCGGTGGGTTGCGGGTAAAGCCCCCAGCCGAGTCGCCCAGGTACGAAAACCCCTTGATGTCGACCTGGTGGCTTGAGGTAGGGAACCCCGGCAGCTGAAATGGGTCCGGAAGGGCCGTCGGGTTGCCCCCGTGATTGTCGTTCTCGCGCAGATGCCCGTGGGTCAGGACTTCATTCTGGGGGATGTTGCCGGTTATCGCGTCCACCCCGCCCTGATCGACCCCGTTGTACACGGCGACGGGCATGATCCCCATCCCCTCGTACCAATCGGCTCGCTTGGTGTCGTAGGTCGCGTGAACGCTCAATTTGTCACCCGTCTGCAATTTGACGCGCCAGGAGGCGCCGGGGGTGGCACCCATCGAGACGTCCCATGAGACGGCGCCCGCCGGTTCGAAGTAGTGGGCGTTGGAGGTGAAAAGCGTGTTGGTCTGAGCGCCGCGAGTCACCTTGAGCTGCGTGTTAAGGCCTCCGGGATGCAGGTGGCCCGCGGAGCCGATCAAGGTGCGGGGCCCAGGGGCAGTCCACTGCTGCGCCGGACCGATGTCGTCTCGGGCCGCGCCGGTCGCCTCGTCGGGGAACGTGTACTGGCCGCCCGGGTCCATCCGTCGCAGCGCGTCGAAGACCGGGTAGAACCGCATCCCGGCGACATCCAGCCACCGGGTGGTCACGGGTTTGATCGAGGCGGCGGCGGGAGAGCTGTCCGGAACGAAGTCGATCCGCCACACGATGTACACGTTGGCGGGTTGGGCCACGAGGTCGTGCAGCATGTCGTTGAGAAACCAGTTGTCTCCCGGGTTTGAGTGCCAGCCAAAGCCCTGCGGCATCTGCGAGATCGTCTTTTCCTCACCGGCGGCGAACTGCGGGCTGAAGTTGACGGCCCACACGGCATGGTGGAGGTGAATCACGTCCACGCCCGGAACCGTGCCGTCGGCATAGACCAGCTCGGGATCGAAGCGGGTGATGTAGCCAGGTACCCGCGGGAAGAGATTGGTGCCGTTGAGCCGGATGATGTTCGCGCCCGGCTTTACGGTCGCCAGCTGGCAGTAGGTGATGTGCTGGACTTGGCTCACCCCCCCGCTCGTGTAGTCGACGTGGGGTACGGCGCCCGGCTTGTCGGGGATCGGTGGGCACTCGCCATTCACGCCCGCGCTGGCCGTCGACGAAATCGACAGCCAGGCTGCGGCGGCAAGCAGAAGGCAGGCCGCCCAACTTCGGATCCCGGGCAATGGGATCCGAGCATCCATGCTCGACTCCCCCATAGGTCCAACCTACCACACGATTTTTTTCGTCGCCCAAAATCTGCATGAGAGCGCTACTCCGGACGACTCAGACCGAAGCGCTCGCTGAGCGGCTCGATGCTGTCGCGATCCATGCTGAGCCCGTACTTCACCTGAATCTCGGCGATTGCCGCGACGTCGGGCGGTCCCTCCACGTTGAGCAGCGGCGCCATGTCACGGAAATACTGCTCGAACCCGCCTGGCGAGATCAACTCGAGCAGGCGGGTCTCTTCGTCGCTGGCGCTCCAGAAGGCGTGCGGGATGCCACGCGGCTTTGTGACCAGCTCGCCCGGCCCCGCCTCGACGACGTCGTCGCCGATCTGGGCTCCCATGCGTCCTGTGAGCACGAACGAGTATTCGTCCTCGTTCTGATGGGTGTGGATCGGCGCCGCCAGCCCGCGCGGAGGGATGGTGTGCTCGATGAGAGCAAAGCGCCCGTCGGTCTGCGAGCTGCGCATCAGGTAGCGCGTGCCCAAGCTCGGGAAGTCGGCGGGCTCGCCGTCGGCGGGGCCGGTAATCGGCTGCTCGGTCATCATGAATCCTCCTGTTCGTCGGTCATCGCCATGGCGTCGTCGGGCATCCAACCCTCCGCTACTCGGGCGTGATGTAGGCGCCCGAGAGGCCGCCGTCGACCATGAAGGTGGAGGCGGTGACGTAGGAGGACTCGTCGCTGGCCAGGAACAGGGCGCCCTGGGCGATCTCGCGGGCCTCGGCGAAGCGTCCCATCGGCAGGTGCACGAGCCGGCGCTTGGCCTGCTCTTCGTCCTTCGCGAACAGCTCCTGGAGCAGCGGCGTGTCGACCGGCCCCGGGCAGAGCGCGTTGACGCGCACCCCGCGGTCGGCGAACTCGACCCCGAGCTCGCGCGACAGGGCCAGCACGCCGCCCTTCGAGGCGGTGTAGGAGATCTGCGAGACCGCCGCCCCCATCACGGCGACGAACGAAGCGGTGTTGATCACCGACCCTCCCCCGCCCTCGAGCAGGTGCGGGATGCCGTGCTTGCAGCAGAGGAACACCCCGCGCAGGTTGACGTCCTGGACCCGTTGCCAGGCCTCCAGCGTCGTCTCGATCGCCGAGCTGTCGTCGGTCGGGTTGATGCCGGCGTTGTTGAACAGCACGTCTACGCGGCCCAACTCCTGCTTCGTGCGCTCGTACATCCCCTGCACCTGATCCTCGTCGGTGACGTCGGCCTGGATCGCCAGCTCGCCCTCGGAGCCCTCGTCGACGTCGACGCCGACCACCTTCGCCCCCTCGGCCGCGAACAGCCGCGCCGACTCGGCGCCGATGCCGCTCGCCGCTCCGGTGATTACGCACACCTTGCCGTCCAGCCGTCCCGCCATTCAGCGCGCCTCGATCCTGGGGTTCGCCATCAGCCCTCCTCGGTCTTGAAGTAGACGTTCTTTACCTCGGTGTAGGCGTCGAGCGCGTCGGGGCCCAGCTCGCGCCCGACACCCGACTGCTTGAAGCCCCCGAACGGGGTCGAGACGCGCACCGAGGTGTTGTCGTTGATCGAGATCACGCCGGTCTCGATCGCCCGCGCGGCGCGCAGCGCCTTCGCCCCGTCGCGGGTCCAGACCGAGCCCGAGAGCCCGTAGATCGTGTCGTTGGCGATCCGCACCGCCTCATCCTCGCCCTCGAAGGGGATCACGCAGGCGACCGGGCCGAAGATCTCCTCGCGCGCGGCGCGGTCGTCGTTCGACACCGGCGCCAGCACGGTGGGCGGGAACCAGTAGCCGGCCCCGTCGGGCGCCGAGCCGCGGATCGCAACCGGGGCGCCGTCGTCGACGTAGGAGGCGACCTTCTGGCGCTGCTCGGCGGAGATCAACGGCCCCATCTCCGTCTCCTCCGAGAGCGGGTCGCCGACCCGCATCGCGTTCACGTTGCGTTCCAGCGCCCCCATGAAGTCGTCGAAGGCGCTTTGCTCGACCAGGATCCGCGAGCGCGCGCAGCAGTCCTGGCCGGCGTTTCCGAACACGGCGATCGGCGCCGCGGCCGCAGCCGCCTCGAGGTCGGCGTCGGCGAAGACGACGTTGGCCGACTTGCCGCCCAGCTCCAGGGTCACGCGCTTGATCGTCGCCGCGGCGCCGGCGGCGATCCCGCGCCCGACCTCGGTCGAGCCGGTGAAGGCGATCTTCGCCACGTCGGGGTGCTCGACCAGTCTCGCCCCGACCTCGCTGCCCGGACCGGCGACCACGTTCAGCACGCCTTCCGGAATGTCGGCGGCAAGCGCGATCTTCTCCAGCTCCAGCGACGTCAGCGGGGTCAGCCCGGCCGGCTTCAGCACCACGCAGTTGCCCGCCGCAAGCGCCGGCGCCAGCTTCCACGAGGCAATCACGAGCGGGAAGTTCCAGGGGACGATCAGCCCGACGACGCCGAGCGGCTCGCGGAAGGTCATATCGACCCCGCCGGCGACCGGGATCGTGTGGCCGAGCAGGCGCTCGGGGGCGCCGGCGTAGTAACGGAAGGTCTTCACGACCATCCCGATCTCGCCCCGGGCGTCGCCGATCGGCTTGCCAGCGTTACGGGCCTCGAGGGTGGCGAGGTCCTCGAGTCGCTCCTCGATCGCGGTCGCAAGGCGATGCAGGAGCTCGGACCGGTCGGCCGGCTTCACGGCCCGCCAGGCGGGGAACGCCTCATTGGCCCGGGCGACCGCGGCGTCGACATCATCGGCGCCCGCCTGGGGCACCTCCGCCATCACCTGCTCGGTGGCCGGTTCTATTACCTGGATCTGACTCAAGCCTTCACCTTCGCCGCCTCGACGAGCGCCCCGACGACGCGGCTGCGCTCCTCCTCCTCAGGGTGCCATAGGACGCCGAGCGCGAACGGCTGCTCGCGCCCGTCGATCTCGATCGCCTCGACAACGTCCTCGCTCATCGACCATCCGCTCGCCACCAGCCCCTCGCCCAGCGCGCCCATCCCCTGGTGATGATGCGATTTGATCGTCGTGCGCTCGGCGCCGACGGCGCGAGCCGCGAGCGACCCCGGTGCGAGCCGCACCTCGTGGTCGCCGAAGGCGCCGCGCGTGACCCGGTGCTCGTCGTTGGCGACCAGGTCGGGCAGGTGCTGGACCAGGTCGCCGCCGCGGGCGACGTTGAGCAGCTCCATCCCGCGGCAGATGCCCAGCACCGGCATCCTGCGCTCCAGCGCGCCGCGGGTCAGCGCGATCTCGAAGCGGTCGCGCTCGGGACGGATCCCCTTCGTCTCCGGGTGCGGCTGCTGACCGTAGAAGGCCGGATCGATGTCGTTGCCGCCCGAGAGAAGCAGCGCGTCGATGCGGTCGAGCCATCGCTCCGGCGCCGCCTCGGCCGCGTCGTCGGGCGGCAGCAGCAGCGCCAGCCCGCCGGCTTCCTGGACCGCCCGAGCGTAGGAGCGCGGCGCCATCGTCACCTCGTCGTCCCAGGGGCCCCACCTGGCCCGCTCGATCGCGGCGCTGATCCCGACCGCGCAACCGTTCATGTGCTCAAATGTATTCGCGCCGCCCCGCCGGCGCCCGTCAGCCGCGCCTCAGCCGCGCTCGAACATGCGCCGGCGCTCGTAATCGGTCACGACCTCGTCGAACAGGCGCTGTTCGGTGCGCCCGTAGTTCAGATAGTGCTTGTGGACGGCGTCGCCGAACGTCTGACGCGCAAAGTCGCTGCCTTCCCAGAGATCGACCGCCTCGCGAAGCGTTGACGGGAACGCCTCCGCCTCGCCGGCCTCATACGCGTTGCCCTTCAGCTCCGGCCCCGGGTCGGTGCCCTTCTCGATCCCGTCGAGCCCGGCGGCGAGCAGCGCCGCGTAGCCGAGGTATGGGTTGACGTCGGCGCCGGGGATCCGGCACTCGGCGCGCCGCGACTGACCGTGGCCGACCACCCGAAAGCCGCAGGTGCGGTTGTCGCGCCCCCAGGAGACCGAGGTCGGCGCCCAGCTCTCGGCCGCGTAGCGCTTGTAGGAGTTGACCGAGGGGGCGACGAACAGCGCCAGCTCGCGGATGTGGGCGCGCTGGCCGCCCAGGTAGTGGCGGAAGACGTCGGTCTCCTCGTCGCCGTCGACGAAGGCGCTCTTGCCGCCCTCGTCGACGAGGCTGGAGTGGATGTGGCAGGAGCTGCCGATGTCCTTCTCCGAGGGCTTGGCCATGAAGCTGGCCGAGATCTCGTTGAGGAAGGCGATCTCCTTGACGCCGTTCTTGTAGATCGTGTGGCGGTCGGCGGAGGTGACCGCGTCGGCGTAGCGGAAATTGACCTCGTGCTGGCCGTACCAGGCCTCCCCCTTGGAGAACTCGATCGGGATCCCGGCGGCGTGCATGCCGCGGCGGATCGGCCCCAGGTAGGCCTCGTCCATCGTCGTGGCGAGGACGTGGTAGTCGAGGATGTAGGGGATCGTCGGGGTGAGGTCGCGGTAGTCCTTCTCGTGGGCCTCGGCGTAGCTCTCCTTGTAGAGGTAGAACTCGAGCTCCGACGCGCACAGCGGCGTGTAGCCCATCTCGGCGGCGCGCTCGTACTGGGCGATCAGCACCTGGCGCGGCGACGCGACCACGTCGCTGCCGTCGTGGTTGGCGACGTCGCAGAGCACCATCGCCGTGCGGTCCAGCCAGGGGATTCCGCGCAGGGTCGACATGTCGGGGACGATCGCGAAGTCGCCGTAGCCGCTCTCCCAGTTGGCCATCTCGTAGCCCGGCACCGGGTCCATCTCCATGTCGAGGGCGAGCAGGTAGTTGCAGCCCTCGACCCCCTCCTCGACCACCTCGTCGAGGAAGTACTCGATCTGGATCCGCTTGCCGAACAGCCGCCCCTGCATGTCGGTGAAGGCGGCGACGACGGTGTCGATCGTGCCCGCCTCGGCCTCCTCACGCAGATCGTCGAGCGAGAGCATGCCGGCGTCGCCGCCCGGGCCGCCGGGGCGCTCGGCGGCCTTTGCGTCGTCGGGAGTCATCGCCGGGAAGCTAGCTGCTTGCCGCCGGACGGATCAATCCGCTGTGACCTCGTCTTCTTCGAGGGTGCGGACGGGTCCGGTGTACTTTTTCTTCGCCGACACCTGCCACCAGATCCCGACGAGTAGTCCGAACACGAGGACCAGCGGCGAGTAGTTGACCGTCGTGATGTCGAAGTCGTCATTCCACGGCACCGACGCGTGGGTGAACGGCAGAGACAGCGAGATCACGACGACAACCACGAAGGCGATCGCCAGGATGTTGACCAGTCTGTACCTGCTGCCCAGAGTCCAGGGCCCGGTTTCGAATGCGTCTCCCGCGCGCAGCCTCAGATACACGGGGATGATGTACGCGAGGTAGAGCCCTACGGTGCAGATCCCGACGATCGCCGGGAACGCCCACGCGATACCCGCGGCGTTGCTCCACAGTGCCGGGATGGTGATCACCAGCGAGAAGAACGACACCGCGAGCACCGCATACAGCGGCACCTTGTCGCGGTTGAGCCTGCGAAATAGGGGCCAGCCCGGGATTGCCCGATCGCGCGAGAACGCGTACCAGGTGCGCGCGGCGCTGGTCAGGCCCGCGGTCACGCAGAAGATCTGCCCGATGACGGCGATCAAGATCACAAGCTTCGCTGCCCACGAGTCCATGGCGCTTGTGAAGATCGCGATCACGCCGCCGCCGGCCTCGTTGACCGCGTCGACGTCGTTGGCCGCGAACAGGAAGGCGAGCAGCACGAACCAGCCGATCAGGGCCGAGAAAAATACCGAGCGCCAGACGCCCTGGGCAGCCGCCTTCGCCGCACCGCGTGTCTCCTCGGCGGTGTGGGCGGAGGCGTCGTAGCCGGTCTGCGTGTACATCGTCAACAGGAATCCCAGCGGCAGCACCAGGAACCAGAACGGCAAGCCTCCTGTCGCACCACCGTCGAAGCCGGTGTTGTTGAGCCGCTCGCCGAACACGAAGCTGAAGCTCTGGTGATCGTCGGGGACAAAGACCAGCAGTCCGATGACGATCACGACTCCGATGAGGTGCACTACGACCGAGATGTTGTTGATCAGGGCCAGGACCCGATCGGCGAAGATGTTGAGGAGAGTGACGATTCCCAGGATGATCAGGAAGAGCAGAAATATCTCGGTGAGTATGTGCAGGTCGTCGCCGAAGTCGACGCCGAAGATATTGAGCCCGTAAAGGGCGAGCAGGGAGTCCAAGAAGAACGCCGCCCCGTATGCCACCGAGGCGACGATGCCGAGCAGGCCGAAGATGTTGAACCAGCCGGTCATCCAGCTCCAGCCTGGGCCTCCGAGCTTCGCCGACCACCAGTAAGGGCCTCCCGCAGTCGGGTAGGCGGACGTCAGTTCCGCCATCGAGAACGCCACCATCAGCACGAAGACACAAAGCACCGGCCAGCCGATCGAGATCGCGATTGGGCCACCCGAGTTCCATGCCTGGAAGAAGGTCGTGAAGGTCCCCGCGAGGACGGAGATGATCGTGAACGAGATCGCGAAGTTGGTGAACCCGCTCCAACCGCGCGAAAGCTCCTGCCTGTAACCCATCTCATGGAGCCTCTGTTCGTCTGTCTGGGCGTCCGGCGCTACAGGTGCTCCTCCGACAGGTCCTTGCCCGGGCTCAGTGGCCATCCGTGGTCTCCTCTCCTCCGGGGCGCCGCCCCGGCCTAGTGCGGATTGGCATCTACGGACTGACCCTATGCTCCATAGCGCCCGTCTGTCAATGGTCGGTATGGAGCATGCATGGAAGCTTCTTCAGACGTAGCAGTGGTCGGCGCAGGCGTGGTCGGCTGCGCGGCGGCATTGGCGCTGGCCCGTCGCGGCGCCTCGGTCGCCCTGCTGGAGGCCGAATCGGCGCCCGGCCTGGCGGCCAGCGGGACCAACTCGGGGATCCTTCACACCGGCTTTGACTCCGTTCCCGGGGAGCTGGAGACAGAGCTGATCGTGCGCTCCGCGGCGCTCCGCGATCCGGTCCTCGAGGCGTTCGATCTCGCGATCGTGCGCTGCGGGGCGGTGTTGCGTCCACGCAACGACGACGAGCGGGCGGCGGTGCGGGAGCTGGCGGCCAACGCGGCCGGCAATGGCGTCCATGTCGCACTCCAGGAGGACGGGGCGCTGTCGGTGCCGGGCGAGGCGATCTGCGACCCGGTCGCCTACACCGCAGCGCTGGCGGCGGCCGCGCAGCGCCACGGGGCCGCGCTGCGAACGTCGTTTAGGGTCGGGGCCATGCAGCGCGGGGGGGAGCATTTCCGGGTCGAGGGTAACGACGGCACGGAGGTGCGCTGCCGAGTGCTCGTCAACTGCGCCGGGCTGTACGCCGACCAGGTCGCGCGCCTCGGCGGCGACGAAAGCTTCGAGATCTACCCGCGCAAGGGCGAGTTCCTGGTCTTCGACCCGCCCGCCGAGCCGCTGGAGGAGATACGTCTGCCGGTCCCGAGCAAGCGCACCAAAGGTGTACTCGTCTTTCCGACCGTCGACGGAAAGGTGGTCGCCGGGCCAACCGCGGTCGACGGCGACGACAAGACCGATTGGACGGTGCGCGCCGAAGCCCGCGACGAGATCGTCCCCAAGGCCGCCGAGCTACTCCCCGAGCTGGAGGGAGCCGAGCCGATCGCCGCCTACGCCGGCCTGCGCCCGGCCGGGCGTGGGGTCAACTACGTGATCGGGGCGTCGCGCGAGTGTCCCGGACTGGTCAACGTTGCGGCGATCCGCTCCACCGGGGTGACCGCCTCACTGGGCATTGCCGAACACGTGACCGGCATCATCGGTGAGCTAGGGGTCGAGCTGGGACCCGAGGCGCCGCTGGAAACCGCCCCGCCGACACCCTCCGAGACCCCGTGGTGGCGCAGCGTCGCCGAATACCGGGGTGTCGCATGACGCTGCTGCTCGGCATCGACGAGGGGACCTCGGCGGTCAAGGCGGTCCTCTACGACGAAGACCTGAAGCAGCTCGCCGAGGCGAGGCGCGAGAAGCCACTCGCCCACCCGAAGCCGGGATGGGTCGAGCAGGACCCCGAGGTGATCCTGCATGCCGTCGTCGAGGCAGTCGCCGAGCTGCTCGACAAGGCGCCGGGCGAGATCACGGCCTGCGGGCTCGACCACCAGGGTGAGTCGGTGCTCGCCTGGGACGCCGAGAGCGGCGACCCCCTGACCCCGGTGGTGACCTGGCAGGACAAGCGCTCGCAGGAGATCCTCGATCGCCTCGAGGCCGACGGCGGCGCCGAGGCCGTGAGGGAGCGAAGCGGGATGCCGCTCGACCCCTACTTCTCGGCCGGAAAGCTCTCCTGGCTGCTCGAGCACGACCCGCGGGTGGCGAAGGCGCGCGACGCCGGCACCCTGCGCCTCGGCACCGTCGATTCGTTCCTCTGCGAGCGGCTCGGCGCCGGCTTCGCCACCGATCCCTCGACCGCCTCGCGAACCCAGCTCGCGGTGCCGGGCGAGCCAGGGTGGGACCCGGAGCTGCTCGACGCCTTCGGCGTCCCCGGCGACGTCCTGCCGGCGATCGAGGACACCGCCGGGGACCTCGGTGTGCTGCGCCACGAGTCGTGGTCGCAGGAGCTGCCGTTGCGGGCCCGCTGCGTCGATCAGCAGGCGGCGCTCGCCGGGGCCGGGTGCGTGAAGCCGGGGCTGGTCAAGGCGACCTACGGCACCGGCGTCTTCGTGCTTGCCCACGTCGGGACCGAGCGTCCAAAGCCCGAGGGGGGGCTGCTTCCGACCGTGGCCTGGCGCGTCGACGGCAAGGTCGAGTACGCGCTCGACGGCGGGGTGTTCACGGCGGGCGCGCTGCTTGAGTGGCTGAGCGGCGACCTCGGCCTGGCCGCCGATCCGCCGGCGCTTGCCGCGCTTGCCGCCGAGGTCGAGGATTCGGGCGGGGTGCGAGTGCTGCCGGCGCTCGCCGGCCTGGGGGCGCCATGGTGGCGCTCCGGCGCCCGCGCCGTACTGGCCGGGATGACCGGCGGCACCCGGCCACCGCACATCGCCCGCGCGGCGCTGGAAGCGATCGCCTGGCGGGTGGCAGACGTGCTGGCGGTGGTCTCCGAGCAGGCTACGCCGGAGACGCTGCGGGTCGACGGTGGCCTGACCCAGGACCCGCTGCTGATGCAGATGCAGGCCGACGCGGCCGGAGTCTCGGTCGAGCACGGCGTCGTCGACGCGACCGCCGCCGGCGCGGCGGCGCTGGCCGCGGTCGGCGCCGGAGTCTGGCCATCGACGCTGACGATCGCCGAGCGGGTCCCGGTCGGCGATCGGGTCGAGCCCCAGCGCGACGACGCCTGGCGCGCCGTGGCGCACGCCCAGTGGCGCAGCTTCGTCGAGCGCGCCGCCGAGCTGTAAGTCAGCTCATCCCGTGATCTGCTTGACGCGGAACTTGGCGACCGCGGCGCTCGGATCGATGCCGCCATCGGAGGCCACCGCCTTGACCTTGAGCACGTGGCGACCGACCAGCAGGCGCAGCGCGTACCTCTTCGTGCAGGGCACGTAGGGCAGGCCATCGACCCGGCATTCGAAGCCCGAGCCCGCCTGATCGGAGCCGAAGCGGAACACGACCCTGGCGGAAGGCTTGTGCGTGCGCACGACCCGGCGGGGCCTGCGATTGAAGAAGGTGTCTGGCTTGCGAGCGCTGCCGCCGGAGCCTGCGCTCGCCCCCGGGCCGCCGGCCCCCCCGGCGCTGGCCGGATTGAAGTCGCCGATCAGCGCCCGGTAGACGTTCAGCCTCCCGCCAGTCACGGTCTTGCCGGACAGCGACGGCACCGGGTCGACCGAATTGAGCAGTTCGGTCTTCACCTGCGAGGGGGTCGAGAGCGGAGCCTGGGAGAAGAGGAGCGCGGCGGCGCCGCTCACCATCGGGGTCGCCATCGAGGTCCCGTCGAGCAGCTCCGTGCCCCCGTCGCTCGGTGAGCCGTGGCAGAAGAGCTTGATGTTGTCCATGTGAACGCCGTCTGCCTCGGTGGTGGCGTTGGTGGTCAACGTGAGCTGTACCTGAAGCTGGCCGCCCTGGTCGAACTGCGGATCGAGCGGGAACGACCTGCTCAGCAGCAAGCTGTTGTTGGACTGGGTGAAGTGCCTGTTCACGTCCACCACGGGCGGGGTGCCGGTGTCGAGCAGCACGTCGATGTCGAAGGAATCGCCAGAGGCGAGGTCGATCGAGCGGTCGTAGTCGATCTCGCAGGTCGAGTAGCCGGACGGGAGGGTGACCGGGTTCGAGGTCACGACGCTGGTCGTGTTCGGCGCGTAGTCGGCACCGGGCGAGTCGGTGACGCCGAAGGAGGTGAGCGGTGCCTCGTTGGCACGCGCCCAGTCTGCGCCCGGCGGTGCATTGGCCGGCGAGTTCGTCCACTTGGTCGCGAAGTCGTTGGCCTCGAAGTCGTCGCTGACCAGGGTCTTTTGGGCCGAGGTGCTGAGGATGTTGACGCCGGGCGCACCGAGGTCGACCGAGCTGGCGCCGTAGTTGGAGAAGCTGGCCAGGCCGTCGGATTGGTCGGTGGCGGCGACACAGATCACGTTGTTGGCCGGGATGTATCCAGGATCCTGATCGAGCGCGCATGGATACGTCGGTGTGACGTCGTTGTTGGTGCCCTGGTTGCCGGCCGCGAAGACGTAGAGCGTGTCGGGGTGCGCGGCCAGCGCTTGCTGGGTCGCCAGGCTGAAGGTGCCACCCTGGATCGAACCGTTGAGGACCCGGGCGCCATTGTCGCCCGCGTAGTTGATCGCCGCGATCTCATCGGCGACCGGGCAGCCGGCGGTGTAGGTGCCGCAGATCTTCAGCTCCATCAGCGACGCCCGCTGGGCGACGCCGGTGGTGTCGATGCCGTTGTTGCCCTCGGCGGCGATGATCCCCGACACGTGCGTGCCATGCCCGGTCAGGTCGGTTGGGTCGTTGTTGCCGGGAGGGTCGTAGAAGTCGTAGCCGTGACTGCTGTCCAACGGATTCGTCCACAGCTCGTTTACGAGGTCGGGGTGGGTGAGGTCGGCCCCGGTGTCCATCACCGCGACGACCGTGTTCGGATCGCCGGTTTCGATGTTCCAGGCCTGGGGCGCGCCGATGTCGGCTCCGATCGTCCCCGCCACCCCGTCGACGGATTGCCCGTCGTTGAAGAGGCCCCACTGCTGGCTGAAGAGGGGGTCGTTCGGCACCGACGCCGGCTGCATGATCCCGTTTGGCTCCGCGTAGGCGACGCCGGACTGCGCCTCGAGCTGGCGCACCGTGGCGGCGACCGAGTCGCCGTCGGTGATCTTCAGCAGCTGAGCGCGGGGCATGCCGAGCCCCTCGATCGCCGCTGTACCGGCGTCGTCGCGCGCGTCGGCGCGCTCGGCCCCAGAGCTGCCGGGCGCGTAGCGCACGATCACCTGGCCCGGGACCAGGTCGCCGCCCGGCGCGGCGGCGGGCAGCGCCAGAGCAGCGGCGATCGCAGCCATGATCGGCAGGCAAACACGCATGCGCAGCGGGTGAGTCATGAACTCGATCAAGTTATCGGCGCCAAATGCGGATCAAATGAGTTACCCGGGACAGGAAAACCTTCGCCAGGCCTGAGTTTCGCCCTGCATGCCGGTTCGGGGACGCCTGTACGAGGCGCATCGCCGCCTCGCGCCCCCTTTGCTGCCAGCCGCGGGTGCCCCGGCTCAGTAGCCGTCCGGGTGGCGCACGGCATAGCGCCCCTCGGTCGCGGGGCGAACGTTCTTGTGCCAGCGAGGCCCGCTGATACCGCGGCTGTTGCCGGAGGTGTCCCAGCGCAACCCGGCGATCACCGCATAGGCATGCCCGGCATTGGTGTAGACGGTGATCCAGCTACCGCGGCCCCGGTCTCCCCAGCGCTTGAGCCCGGATGAGTCCAGCGGCGAGTCCAGGAAACCGCCACCGTGCAGCGCGTAGCTCACCGCGCCCGAGCAGTCATAGCCGCTCGACGCCCAGGCCTGGTGCCCGCCGCCCCAGACATATGGACGGGTGCTGATCCGATTTGCGGCCGCGATCACCGCCTTGACAGCGGGCGGGGCGCTTGCCGGCGCAACCGCCAGCCCGTTGACCAGCCGTGCCTTCGCTCCGGGCACGGTTGTCGTGGTCGGTGGTGGTGTCGTCGTGGTCGTCGGCGGCGGTGTGCTGCCGGGTGGCGCGACGCCGCCCGAGTCCGCGAACGCAGGGCCGGCAGCCAGAAGCGCAGCCGAGGCGGCGCCACAGGCCGCCAGCGCAGCCTTTGAACGAATGCCAGGGAAGTCCAACTCGACAGCCTCCTTCGAGTGCCTACGGGGTTAGCTGTCGGGCTGGCGCTGAAGGAGCTGCGCTCCCACCTCAATGGGTTAGCCCCAAAAACCTGGGTCCCCCGCTCCCCGGCCGCGTGGGGCCGGGAACTCGGCGTCGTTTTCGGTTCGTTGACGAGCAGAACAGGCGTGAATGCCCAGAGTTGCGGTGCCTGCTCTAAACCGTCGCCGGCGCCTGCTCGGCCTGGCTCTCCTCGGCCTCTGCGGCCTCCTTGGGCTGGCCGGCCTCGGGGGGCGGCTCCTGGCGCGGCATCAGCACCTCGCGGGCGATCACCAGACGCTGGATCTGGCTGGTGCCCTCATAGAGCTGCATGATCTTCGCGTCGCGCATCAGCTTCTCGACCGGGTACTCCTTGATGAAGCCGTAGCCGCCGTAGACCTGGACCGCGTCGACGGTGACCTCCATCGCGGAGTCGGCGGCGAAGCGCTTGGCATGCGAGGAAGCCAGCGTGTTGCGCTTGCCCTGGTCGAGCAGGATCGCCGACTGCCAGACGAGCAGCCGCCCCGCCTCGACCTTGGTCGCCATGTCGGCGATCATGAACTGGATCGCCTGGTGCATGGCGATCGGGACGCCGAACTGGACACGCTCCTTCGAGTACCCGACCGCGAACTCGAAGGCGGCGCGGGCGATGCCTACCGCCATCGCCGAGACGCCGGGACGGGTGCGGTCGAGCGTCATCATCGCGAGCTTGAAGCCGTGGTTCTCCTCGCCGAGCATGTTCTCGGCGGGGACCTCGACGTCGTCGAAGGAGATGGTCGCGGTGTTGGAGGCCCGCTGACCCATCTTGTCCTCCTTCTTGTCGACGGTGACGCCGTCAGCGTCTGCGTCGATGACGAAGGCAGTGATGCCACGGTGGCCGGCCTCGGGGTCGGTCTTCGTATAGACCGTGAACCAGTCGGCGTAGCCGCCGTTGGTGATGAAGCACTTGGAGCCGTTGACGACGTACTTGTCGCCCTTCTTGACGGCCCGCGTCTTCATGCCGCTGACGTCGGAGCCGGCGTCGGGCTCGGTGAGGCAGAAGCTGGCCAGCTTCGGCGCCTCGGTGAGCATCCCCAGATACTTCTTCTTGGTCTCCTCCGAGCCGCCGATCATCACCGGCGCGGCGGCCAGCCCGTTGGCCACCAGCGAGGTGCCGATGCCCGAACAGCCCCAGCCCATCTCCTCTTCGATCAGACAGCCGGAGATGTTGTCGAGGTCCGGGCCACCGTATTCCTCCGCGACATGGACGTTCATCAGGCCCACTTCCCAGGCCTTCTCGATGATCTCCTGCGGCCAGGTGGCGTCGCGGTCGTAGTCCCAGGCGACGGGGCGGATCTCCTTCTCGGCGAAGTTGTGCGCGAGCTCGCGCAGGTTCTTCTGCTCGTCGGTCAGCGTGAGGTCAACCACTGAGGCTCCTTTGGTCGGTCAAAGCCTTGATTGAGGCCCTCTAATCGGGGCCAGAAACCCGATTGACTGGTCAGTCAACCAGTATCCGGAAGGTTACCGTAACCCGAAGACTCAGGCGGCGGGTAGGCACGAGGCCCGCCCCTGTTGGTTACTCGCCCGAGCCAGCCGCGTCATCTTCGGTCTCAGACGACTCGACGTGGTCCGGCTCGCCGTATTCGGCGCCGCTGCGCTCTTCCTCAGGCGTAAACGCCTGGTCGGAGGGGTCTGGCCCCCCCATGTCGCCCGCGTTCTCGATCAGGTCATGCTCGGCCAGCTCGAAGCCCTCGGCCTCGCCCTCTCCCGCCTCGGCCAGCGGGCGCTCGGCCTCATCCTCGACCTCTTCGGCGCCGCCGGCGCCGCCGATCCTCCCGGCCTCGGAGCCCGCGGCCTCTTCCTCATCGTGGACCAATTCCTCGTCCGAACGCTCTCGCTCGTTCTCCATTGCTCTCCAAGTGTCACACATGGCAACCAATGGCAAACGCCTACCCTTCGTTTGGTGCCCCTCGCGTTGAGCGAACTGACCGCCGGCATGATCCTGATCGTGATCACGATCGCGGTGCTGCCGATCGGCCTGTTCGCCTTCATCCGCTCGGGTGAGGCGCTGAAGACGCTCGGCAAGGGGCAGTGGGCGATGGATCGTGAGCTGCCCCCGTCGCGCGGACTCACCGACAGCGGCGGCTCGGTCCCGCGCGCCGTCCACGAGGCGGAGGTCCGCCAGATGGTCGAGGCGAAGTCCTACCGGCGCCAGGCGCGCGGCGGCGAACCGCTCGACATAGACGCCGAGGTCGAGCGCTTGCTGATCGAGGCCGAGAGCAGCCCCGCGGCCGGGATCGACGGCGAGCTGCGCGAGGAGATTCGCCAGCTGGTCCTGGCTCGAAACGAGCGCCGTATGCGCCGCGGCGAGCAGCCACTCGATGTCGAGGCCGAGATCGAGCGTCAGGTGCGCGAGCTCGAGGGCCTCGGTCAGTAGTCCGCCGCAGGAACCACCCCCACATGCATGACGCGTCGCCTACGGCTCGGCGCCCATATCGACGACGGCTGCGCGGGTATAGATTCCCGATATGGCCGAATCGAAGGCGGAAGAGCGCGTCGTCGAGCAGGACGAGCTGCTGATGCAGCCCGGCACCTACTTCAATCCTCAGACCGAGGTGCTGGTGGTCGTCGACGACTCCACCTCGCTCGACCAGGAGGTCTTCAACATGGAGGCCTACGAGGGCGCCGAATGGGTGCGAATCGCCGACGAGGTCCCGGTCGACGAGGACCGCCGCGATCGCCTGCTGGAGGAGTTCCAGACCCACTACCACCCGGGCTCGTCCGGCTCGGTCTCCGAAACCGCACTCGACCTCGACGACGGAGAGGAAAACGAGGACGAGGACGGGCAGGACCCCGGCCGCGAAGACTGATGCGGGCCGAGGGCCAGGCGGCGCCCGACTTCACGCTGCCAGACCAGAACGGCGACGAGGTGTCGCTCACCGGTCTGCGCGGCCAGACCGTCGTCCTCTACTTCTATCCCCGTGCCGACACGCAGGGGAGTAAAGATACAAAGCGAGGGTACGGCGTCGCCACGGCGCTGGCCAACGGAATGCCGCGTTGGAAGTACCTCGCCAATCGGATCCTGACCGCGATCGAGAACCGGGTCTTGGGAACCGCGCTCTCCGAAGCCCACACCGGCTACCGCGCCTATTCGCGCCGCCTGCTGCTCACTGTTCCGTTCCTGCGCAACGCGATCGGCTTCAGCTTCGACACCGAGCTGATCCTCCAGGCGGCGCAGTTCGAGATGCGGACCGAGGAGGTGCCGGCGGCGTGCCGCTACTTTCGCGACGCCTCCTCGGTCGGATTCGCGAGCAGCGTCGTCTATGGGATAAAGACGATCTGGGCGTGCCTGCGACTCGAGCTCCATCGCGCCCACGTCCTGTCGTCGCGAAAGTTCAAGGACCCGGGTAAGGGGACGGATTGAGCACGGTCGCCGAGAGCCAAACCCAGCTCGGGCGACGCCAACGGCCGTGGCTCCGGTCCGAGCCCGCAATCCTCGGGCTCGTGGGCGCGATCACGCTCGTCGGCCTTCTCGTTCGGCTGTCGTGGTTCGGCAACTCCCTGTTCGGCGACGAGCTGTCGACCTATTTCATCGTCACCGGGAACAGCCTCGGCCACGTCGTCTACCTGCTCGAGGGCGGACACACCGCCGACCTCAACCCGCCCCTCTACTTCATCCTCGCCTGGGTGGCGGAGCGGGTTGGCGACTCGGCCGAGCTGCTCCGGCTTCCGTCCCTACTCGCCGGCGTCGCGGCGATCCCGCTCACCTACCTGCTCGGGGCGAGGACCATCGGCCGTCCGGCCGCGGTCGTCGGCGCGACGCTCGTCGCCCTCAGTCCGTTCCAGATCTTGTTCTCGACCGTAGCCCGGTCGTTCGCGCTGCTGATGCTGTTGACCCTGCTCTCGACGATCGCCTTGCTGCGGGCGATCGAGACGTGGCGTCGCGGGTGGTGGGCGGCCTACGCCGCTCTCGCGTGCGCGACGATGTACGCGAACTACACCTGCGTCTTCCTGCTCGCGGGGCAGTTCCTATGGGCGGCCTGGACTAAGCCGCGAGCCCGCCGCCCGCTCTCGGTGGCGACCCTTGCGGCCGCGCTCGCCTACGCGCCCTGGCTGCCGGCGCTGATCGAGGACTCCCGCTCGCCGGGTGTCAAGGCGATCGAGTTTCTTAATCCCTTCGGACTCGACTCGATCCGGATCGGGCTCGGACGGTGGTCGATCGGGCACGCGGGCGCGGAGCTCAAGACCGTCCCCGGGGACTTAGCGGTGGTCGTGATCGCCGTCGGGACCGCACTCGCGCTCGCCGGGCTGGTGTGGCGGGCGCTGGCCGCCGCGCGCACCGGGCCTCGGCTCCGTCCGTCGCCGGGCCTCGTCCTCGTCCTCGTCCTCGCGCTTGCGACGCCGGTGGGGGAGGCGCTTTACAGCTGGCTCGGCCCGCACAGCGTCTGGGGCGCTGGTCAGCTCAACGCCTCTACTCCTGGCCTCTACCTGGCGGTGGGAGCCCTACTGACCGGCTCCGGCGCCAGGCTTCGGTTCCTCGCCACCGGGATGGTCGTCGTCGGGTTCGCGATCGGCGCCGTGAAGATGCTCGACACCGACGTCCAGCGCCCCGACTACGCGGGCGCCGCCGACTTCATCGCCGGTGCCCGGGCACCGGGGGAGCCGGTCCTCGATGTCCCCCTGCCAACCCCCGGGCCCCTGACCGCGCTCGAGGCCGCGCTCACCTCCGACGGCATGCCGCCGTCGCGCCGATACCCGGTCCTCCGGGTCGGGATCCCGTCTCGCAGGGCGATGCTGCACGCACCGCCGTTCGCGCCGCTCGCCGCGCCGCCGAACGACACGGTCGTCCGCCGAGCCGAGCGCATGGCTCGGGGGAGGAGGCTGTTCGTAGTCATTGGCCTGGCGGGCCGCGCAGCATCGGAGGCCGTCGACACGTTGCTTAGTCAGGCTGGCGGACGCCCCGTGCTGCTCGCCGACGAGCGCTATCCCGGCCTCGCCCCGGTGACCGTCTATGAGTACCGGCTCGGCTCGGGGTAGCTGAAGTCGGAGCAATCCTTGTCCGCGGCGACCGCACGAGGGGGATGCAAGCTGATACCGATGAAGGTCCTGCGTTTTTGCGGGGAACGTTGCTCGCCGACGGCGTGGCCACGCACAAGCCTGGGGGTCCAATCACCCGCCGGGGCCTGGCGAAGGCCGTTAGGAAGCCGCGGGTGGCTTCACTTCGGCGGAGGCGGTGCCTTTTCGCTCAGCGGGACGCTTGGAGGAAGGGGTTTCGCAGTTGACCAACGGTTCAAAACGGGCTTTCACTGGGCCTAGGCCGGGTCAAGTTGGTTGGACATTTCTCCCTGATTTTCAGCC
This sequence comes from Actinomycetota bacterium, assembly GCA_038040285.1. Classification (GTDB taxonomy): domain Bacteria; phylum Actinomycetota; class Thermoleophilia; order Solirubrobacterales; family 70-9; genus Mayfieldus. The sequence goes on along the minus strand of JBBPIN010000003.1, from coordinate 49,878 downwards.
AGATTCTGAGCTTTTTTTTATAATGACCTACCCGAGGCGTCCTGCGAGCTGCGTAACTCACGCTTGGAGCGTCCCTACCGGCCTCTGACGTGCCGCAGAGCGCCATAGACGCCCTTACAACCCTCTGGACGGGTCATATACCCAAAACACGCTCGGCGCGGTGCTTGTCGCGGTGACAGTCAGCACACAGAGGTTGGAGGTTGTCGAGCGCATAGGGAGCGCCACCTCTTGAAAGCGGGACGATATGGTCAATCTCCTGGGCCAGCTTTCCGCACCTACAGAGCGGCTTCTGGGCCAGAACGTACTTGCGAGTGTTTAGCCACTTCGCCGAGTGGTACACCTTCACCGCCTTGCCCCTGTCCGGGTCAGCCCTTCGGTGACGTGAACGGTCCCGCTCGATGGCCTTGCGATGTTCGTCGCAGCGGCCCCGTGACGTGGCGTCGTTCGGGCAGCCGGCCTCGATGCAGAGCCTGCGTACCATTTCAGTTCACCGATGCCTGTGCGGTTTCGGTGAGTCTCGACAGTCGATCAGCTGTCCGCGCAGTCGCGCTTAAATCGTAGGCGACACTGCCGGCGTCGATCATCGTCCTTCGGAGGAGACCTCGCTCGCGGAGGCGTTCGCAGGTCTGAAGGTCCTCGGGGAGAGGTTCGAAGGCTCGGTCAGCGTTATCAATCTCACATGCCCAAACGAGCACGCGAACCTCATCGCTGGTCAACTCGTCAAACGTCAGTGGTTCGTCCACGGTTGCTCCTCTCGGTTGGAATGAGGGGCGCTGGGTTAAGGGAACCCAGCGCCCCTCCATTCCGTTTGCTCCTGATGCGGAGCGGCTTGCTCTGACGAGAATGAGCAAGAGTTCTTACTGCAAACCTCGAACCTCGGTGAAACTCTGTGGCCGGAAAACCGCGAGGGCTTCCCGAGACTCAGCGCGAATTGTCACCAGGTCCTGTGTGAACTGGGAAGCGTGACTGTTAGTTGCTTCCACGCTCACACCGCCGCGCCGGAATATCTGCGCGGCTTGGCCGAAGCTCCCGACCAGCGCCGTGCCGGCACCGACAACCGAACTCAGGACAACCGGCTTGCCCCAGAGAGTCTGCCGGAACACACCGGGTGGGTTCTGGGTATTGCCGTAAGCGCTGCCGAACGGACCACCGCCGAAATACTGTCCAGTGGTGTCGGTGAGTAACCGTGTGGCCAGCCAGTTGCTTGGATGCATGATGATCGCGTCAGGCTCAAGAATGAGCTTCCGCGAGTGTTGGCAATCACCTTCGCAAGGCAAGCGGCGTTGTTGTCCACCGTGCCGCGCGAATAGGTGTTGATACTGCGGCCGAGGATGCCGACGAGTTCATTTGTGCCCGTGCCTCGGAGAAGCTGGCGCTCCTCCTCGATCCGAACGAACAGTGACAAACGCCCGTTCACGAACTGACTGACGTTGCTCACGTCATCGAGCAACTCATCGCTCACGGTGAGGCTCGTGGCGATCTTCTTGACCGGCTCGTCGACGGTGGAATAGGTGAGGTCGGACGGCGGCTTTGCGCCACCTTCTGCCACACCCGCGGCCCCGGAGACCGCCGTGCCCTCGTTGACGTACCTGACTGACGATGTAGTGGCCACGCCGCTCGCGAAGAGGCTCGCGACGCTGAGCGTCTCGAACAGTGTCGTGACGGCGCCCGGTAGAACCTGCGGAGCGGGAATCAATCCCGCACCCTGGCCGCTTTCGAGAAGCGTCCCGGCCTTGCTCAGAAAGCCAACGTCGACAGCGCCGGTACTCCAGCTCTGCGACCGGCTGTCCGGGTCTTGAATGGACTTGAACCCCTCGGATTTGACGAACAAGTCGCCCGGCCCGCCGAACGCGTTGCCGCCGACACCGCGACCGGACTCACCCAGGTCGCCGTCGATCTCGCGGACGCGATCGTCAACATCTTTCGCCGCCTTGGCGCGCTTTAGAAATCCCTCGACGCGCTGACGCTCTTGGTAACTCAGCGCGCGACCTTCTTCGTCGGCGCGGTCAAAAACTTCCATCGCTCGCTTCACGAGCGGGTGTGCCCTGCTTTCCATACTAGGTCGACTCACTTCCCGGTGACATTTGCTTTCGGGTGTTGTTGCCGACCACAGCTTGTGTCGCTGAGTCTTACGCCAGGACCTTGCCGGTTTCCCGGTCCTCGGTCTCTGCGTCTCGATCAACCCGCGCCTTCCACGGCCTTGCCACGAGCTTGCCCGGGTGAGGGGTCCTCGCTCTTCGGTCCTTGGCCGCCGACGTGGGTGTCGGCTTTCTATATGCGCCTCGCTATCTAAGGCGTTGTGACTCATATCTTATCAGCCGGTGTCTCATTTAACAAGTGGGGAAGGTCGGCGCGCCAGGTAATGACGGCCAGCCGAGCCGCACCGTCGGAACGGCAGCTGGCGACTTCGTCCGAAAGGCTGCGCCAGGCGGCCCGCTGGACTTCGGCGTCGACGTCGAGCTGGCGGCCCAACGCATTCAACGCTCGAGCGGCGCAAGCTAACTCCGCGGCGAGTGTCGGCGTGGTCATTGGACGGCGCGCTCGCCGTCAGCGAGCATCGCCAGCTCAGTCGCAAAATCGGCTGCCGCGTCATCGTCGACCTCGAGGAGCGCGGTCAGGGCGTTGGTCCTGCGAGCGTGCTCGGCCCTCCAACACGCACCGCGCTCGCGGATTAGCGCAACCATTCGGCGACGGTGCTCTGGCGATTCGTCGGTGGCGTACTTTTCAGCCGTGGCGGCGAGGCGGCGGTCAAAAATGCGAACCTCCTCGGCGCCGCCGAGGTCGCCGAACATTAGGTCACTCACTTCTTAATTACCTCCCATTTATCGACGGCCGCGTGACCATTTGTCTCGGCAAGCAGACGGCGCGCAGCGCGGTCGAGCACGCGCTGGACCGTGGCGTCGACCGCCGGGGGCAGGGCGCGGGAGGGCTTAGTGGAGCGCCCAGTCACTGTTGGCCTTCCAGCCATTCCACCTCGAGTGAGCCCTGGTGGTGTTTGACACGCTCCGGGGCTTCGGGTGTGTCGGCGACCACCGCGACCGCCGTGCGCGGTGATTTTGCTCTGGCCGGTCCTAGCTCACACCGTAAGCAGGTCGTCCACTCAGGGCGCCCGCGGCGATAGACCGCTCCGCAACTGGGACAGTAATCCCAGGTGCGATGCCTAGTCATTAGTCTCGGCCACGGTCATCGCACCCCCCGTAAATCGAGCACCATTCGTCATGAGCAAACTCAGCTTCCGTGGCGGCTCCAAGCCGCATGGGCTCGGGCAGGGTGATCTCTGGACTACAGTTACAGCCAAGGCTGCGAACATGAGTCATGAGATATGCCATTTGCTCTTTACGTGAAGGGGGAAAGCTGCGATGAAAAGTCACAATCGCGTCATCAGCCCTTATCCTGCGACTCATTTACCAATTCCTTTCGTTAGTGCGTTCCATTACCACTAGCCCCATTCGTGTTATCTCCTCGCCCGGGAATGAGCCTTTGAAGCTCCCGACCCTTCTCAAACCAGTCCGTTTCTTCTTCGCTGCCAACGGGCACACGGACTGACTCCTGGCGCAGATTCTCGTCCGTGAACACACCGCCTCGCCCGCCTCTTCAATCGAATTCGGGTCGAGGATGTAGACGGGCTTTCCACCTCGCTCGTCGCGGATGAATGCCCCCGTTTTCCCCAGGGCGTTATCGAGGTTGCCGGTACTCAGTCCCTCCTTGCGGACAGCGGCAGCTAGGTCGCTGCGCGGGTGATAATCACCGTCGGCCAGAACCCGAGCACAGATTTGCCGAACACGGGCTGCTTTAGACGATCCACGCTCTTTGCGTGATTCCGTACCCTTCGCCGGACCCTTTGCCGCCATCCCCCTGTAAGAGGGGGTGGCAAAGGGTCTGGGGCATGGTTGTCTTTGCTCTTGGTGGAGGCGAAACGCAGCACTTCCCACGCTGCCTCCTCGGTTACTTCGAGAGCTGCGCGCAGCCCCTGAAACTCAACGATCAACATTCGGATCTCCTTGCAGTCGCCATTCGACTTCCATTCCGGCCTGCCGGGTTTCCTTCTCTAGCCCCGCAAACGCTCTGGCGAAGGTTCTCTCGCTTATTCCCATCGCCAGAGAAGCCTCTTGGGCCTCCTTGCGTGTCCGCCACTCGTGGTCGGCACCCAGGCCGTATAGGACTTCCTCGGCCTGGTCTTCCTTCGTAGGACCCCTCTCCCTCGGTGCCTGTGGCAGCACGTCCTCATACGCCAGGTCCGGGTCCTCGTGCATGTCCGCGACCACGGCCACCTCCGCCGTCTCCCCTGTATCGGGGTTCGTTTCGAAGCTGGACTCGATCTTGAACACGAGCGCAGGCGGGACGGCTCCGAAATTGCCTTTGCCACGAGTCAACGCCCGGTAGCTCCCCTGCTCGCGGGAACCGCGCTCTGGATGCCAGCCCAGGAAGAGTCCGCTTCGCGCAAGGTCCACAAACTGCCCCGAGCCACCTGCTAGGTCGCGGAGCGCAAGGCCGCGGTCACGGGTCTTGTTGAGGTGACCCCCGTATAGCGCTGCCCTCTCTAGCCGAAGCATTACGGCTCTCAGTGGGGCAAATGCCGCTCGCACGTCCTGCTGCATGTGGCTGTTGTAGGCGTCGCGCCCAATGTGGTCGAGAGCCTGGTCGAGATACACGAGTTGAAAACCGTGCTCAACGAGGTGGTGCTCCAGTGTGTCAGCGTCTCGCACAATCTCAAGCGCTCGCCCCTTTGTGTAGTTCAGCGTGGCCAGGCGGGAGACATCGCCACCCATCGCCCGGACAGCGGGGAGTGTTGATTCTCGAAATGCATCCTCATCACCCAGGTAGAGGACGTTTATTGGTTGTCCCTCGAATTCTCCGGGCAGGTTTCCCAGTGTTGCTTGCGCCAGCATCCAGCGAATGACCGTGCTCCTGCCGGTGCCGCCTGAGGCAAAAACACAATTCAAACAGGACAACTTGACTAGCCCTTTGAAGAACCAGCGTGTCCTGCGGATATTGCGCGGATCGCCCCACTCAAGCTGGAAGTCATCGAGCGACGTACCAGTACCGTCGTCTGCCGGCTCTGCCCCCGGCCCCTCGGTGCCCTTGGTTCCGTAACGCTCGAACAGGTCGCGCGCGAGCGTGTCCACATACGGGTCGGGCTTCGGCGGCTCGCAGTCGCACTTGTTAACCCGGTGCAGCTCGGCGTGGATTGCTGCGTGACCCTCTCCGCGCCCAGCCATCGCAGAGCCGATGCGGAGTAGGTAAGCGTGGCGGCCAGGGTGCTCCACCTTGCCCCTGCGCTGGTCGCGAGAGGCGTTGCCGTTGGCTTCTAGAATTCCAAGGTCCTGCAGAAGCTCGACCGGTAGCTGCTCAAGGTCCTCAAGCTCGGCCGGGTCGCGGAGTGTCTGGTACTCACCCACACCGCTGCGACCCCACTCGACCGCAAGACCACCATCGGCCCTAATGTCGAGACCGTGCCAGCGCGCCTGAAGCGCCTTAGACGTCTCGCTGTTCAGTGTCTTGATCTTGCCGCCGGGGTGAGCAAATCTGACGTGATACCCGCCGCGAGGGGTTCGGACGTGTGGGTTGAGCCCCAGCGCCTCACACTGGGCGATGCCGTGCTCGCCATCGAAGTCGAGAATGATCAGCCCGCTGACCGCACCCGTTACTACGCCAAAGCCGATACAGCGTGGGTCCTTCGCCATGGCGCGGACCTGCGCCTCGGTGGCGCGGGTCGTCTGGTACGCCTTCCATGCGTACCAAGGACTTTTGTCTACCCCAGTAGCAACAACGCTTTCACCGCGCGCGAGCGCTTCGAGTGCCTGCTCGATTAGCTCGCCGGACTCACTCACTTCACCACCTTTTCGGACGTGATTCTCCGCACTTCCTCGAAGCGATATTTGCGCTCTGTGTCCTGGGTTTCCGCCCAGCCGGAGAATTCAATCTCGACGAAATCCCCGACAGCGATCTTCTTCGCAGCGAGCGCCCGTTCCAGAAGCGTGTGACCGCGCGTAGCGGTCGCGAGAATGGAGAGCACGCCGTCCTCGGTCTTCAGGAAAATCCTGTTGCCATTGAAATCGCCGGGGCTCGGCAGTCGCAGTACCTCACCCTTAACCGTCTCCCCGACCTCTAGCTCATGGTCGCGCCAGTCGTTGCCGACGCCCTCAACGCTTAGTCCTGTTTGTCCTCGTGGCATGGCGTTTAGCCCCCTAAGGACGGCACAGCGGCGAGGGGATCAAAGGTCCCCCCGCCACAGCCGCGTCTTTAGAAGGGGCTGTCCCCCTCTCCTGCATCGAGAGGTGCGGACGGCCGCTCGTCGGGGGTCGGGTCCTCTAAGGCTGCCCGCTTCTCCGCGTTCCAATCGAACGCGGAGCCCGTGCCGTTCATTTGCTTGACGCGGTAGGACTCGAACTCGCGGTCACCGGCCCGGTTCTTGACCCGGCCGCGATACATGATTCCGATCGAATCGCCCGACTGAACGTTCAGCTCAGCGAACTGGTTTCGAAGAGCCGTATGGAAACCGTGGACCGCTATCTCACCGTCGTCGGTCTTTAGGGTGACGATCGGGTAGTCGCCGTATTCGCCACTTCGAGAAGAAACCTCGGTGACCTTGCCCCTGATGACGTCGCCAACGGCTGGAACCCATGCCTCGGCATAGTCAAACTCGGTTGTGTCTGCTGACACTTGAACCTCTTTTCTTGGCCCAAGTGTCCGTCCGAAGGAGTCCGTTACGCTGCTCTTGCGAAAGTTGTAACGGGCTGCGGGTATCGTGACCCTGGGCCGCATTGGTGGACCTGTGGGCTCATACCCGTGGTCCTTGTTGCAGCAAGGGTCCCTCCGCGGCAGGACGGAAAAAACCGGCAAGAATCGGCAAGAAAAATCCCTGCAAATCACAAAACTGCACAAAGATATAGTTTTGAAGTTTGCAGGGGTTTTGGTCGCCGCCCCGTCGGCGACCCCTTAGACGCTTGTGCGTGTCGTCACTAAGTCAGCACGCAACCTCTCAGCGCAGGCGGCGGCGCGGGCCGCTATGCGGGTCCAGCGACTAGCCGACGAGCCGCACGGACACCCGGTCGGGACCCCGGCCAGGGGCGATCTCGACGACGTCGACGACGGCCCGAATGAGATCGCGCTTCTCGGCGAGCGCGAGACGGTCCCAGTCCGTCGCCGCGTCGATGACGACGGCAGCACGCGAGCCGCCCAGGTCGTCGAGTCGCTGCTGAGCATGGTCACGACTCTCGCGGAGCGCGTCGAGCGTTTCGCGGGTGGCGACCTCATCCCCAAGGTCGGCGAGGGCGCGAATCGCGGCGTCGAGCTTGGCCTGGGACCGCTCAAGTGTCTGCTCGGCTTCGCGGATGCCAGTCTCCGCCGAAGCTCGACCCGACTTGTGCGCGATGCGCTTGCGAACCGCGTCCACCACGATTCCCTCAACGATTGGCCCGCTGATCGTGACCCGCGCCTTGCAGTCGCTGACCGGCGGGCAGCGATAGCACGCATAGGCACCATGGTTAGAGGAGCCGACCACCATCCGGGCTCCGCACGAGCCGCAGCGCAACACCCCGAGCCGGGCGAGCAGTCGTTCACTCTTGGCCCGCCCGCCGCCCGGGACGCGGGCACGCTGGACTGCCTTCCAGGTTTCGCGCTCGACGATCGGCGAGTGTGCCTTGAGGTTCATGAGGTCCCCGAAGTGCAGCTCACCGAGCACCACGCGGGAGCCAAGCAACGAGGTAACGCCGTGGTAGGAGCGCTTGATTCCGTGCTCTGCCAGAAACTCGCGGACGGCTTTCACGGTCGCGCCCCCGGCGCGCATCTGGAACGCCTCGGCGATGATCGGTGCCGTGATCGGATCGGGTTCAAGGATTCCGTCCTCGCCACGGACATATCCGGGCAGGACACTTGGATACGGGGCCACGCCGCGGGCGACGGCGCGGGCCTGCGCCTCACCGGCACGTTCTGCTGAGACTCTGCGCTGGTGTTCGGCCACGGCCCCAAGGAGTGTCGAGGACAGCCACTGGCCGGCGCTGCCGTTTGTGATCGCGCCGACGTCAACGGCTAACACCTGCCCGCCCGCGGCCTCGACGCGCTCGACAAGTTCGGTCTGCACCTTCAGGCTTCGTATCAAGCGGTCGAGGTAGGCACCGACGACCACCTCGACCTCGCCGGCTTCAACAGCTTCGATGGCGCGACGGAGACCATCGCGCTCGGCGAGCGGAGTACCGCCGGAGACATCCGGCTCCTCGATCACCTCGACCAGCTGGAGCCCGTCCCGTTCGCAGGCATCTCGAACGCGCGCTCGCTGGTCGGGTAGGGACGCCTCCTCACGACCCTTCATCTGCGAAACGCGGACGATCCCGATTGCCTTGCGGGTCTTGGTGGCGGCCATTACTGCGCAAGATACCACACGCGGACACGCCCGGCTGCACGGCCCTCACTTTGCTCGCCGACGCCGATCACGAGGTCGCCGAGGCCTACGGCACGTGGATGGAAAAGCGCAACTACGGGCGCACGTACTGGGGCGTGCAGCGCGCGACCTTCATCATCGACCCCGACGGCAAGATCGCCCGGGTCTTCCCCAAGGTCTCGCCGCAGACGCACGACGACGTCGTGCTCGACGCGCTCGGCGGGCTGCCCGCTCAGGCGTAGTAGAAGGCGACCGCCAGGATCAGGTAGACGGCGAGCAGCTGCACGCCTTCGAACCAATTCGAGCGGCCCTCCTGGGTGACATAGTTGGCGAGCAGCACCGCGAACAGCAGCCCACCGAGCTCGAATCCGTTGAAGACCAGCGGCATCGGCCCGGGGCCGATGAAAAACGAGCAGAACACGAGCACCGGCGTCACGAAGAGGGCGATCTGAGCGCCGGAGCCGATCGCGATGTTGACCGCAAGGTCCATCTTGTCCTTGCGCGCGACAAGCACCGCGACCCAGTGCTCGGCCGCGTTGCCGACGATCGCCACGACGATCGCCCCGATGAAGAACTCCGAGAGCCCGATCGACTGTGAGGCCTCGCTGATCGAGCCCACCAGCACCTCCGACATCACGCCCACGGCGACGCCGGCGATCGCCAGCATCAGCACCGAGGTCCGCACCGACCAGCCCCATGTGTCCTCGTCCTCGTATTCGGGGTTGAAGACATCGCGGTGGGTGCGCAGCGAAAAGACGAGCCCCGCCACGTAGACGACGATCAGCACCGCCGCCACGACTATCGACAGGTGCTCGACAGTGGAGCCGAAGTCGACCCGCTCGACGCCGGGAGCGGGCAGGCCCCTGCCCTCGACCAGCTCGAAGATGCCGGGCATCACGAGCGCGGTCGCCGCTGCCAGCAGCATCGTCGTCTGGACGCTGACGCCTGTCTGGTCGAATCTCTGCTCCTTGCGCCCTATCCCGCCGACGAAGAACGCCGCCCCCATCACCAGCAGGGTGTTGCCGATGATCGAGCCGATCAGCGAAGCCTTGACCACCTCGTGCAGGCCCTCGCTGAGCGCGAACAGGGCGATGATCAGCTCGGGCGCGTTTCCGAAGGTGACGTTGAGAAGCCCGCCGATCCCCGGCCCCGAGCGTGCCGCGAGCTCCTCGGTGCCGCGGCCCATCAACGCCGCCGTGGGGATGATCCCCGCCGCCGAGGTCGCGAACACGATCCCGGCCGAGGCATTCGCCAGGTCGAGGACGATCGCCACCGGGATCAACGGCACCAGCAGGTAGGGCCAGCCCTGGCCGAAGAAGAAAGCCGCGTTCAGCCGCGGCGTACGCGAGGGCTCCATGGCGGAGCAGCCTAGGGCAACGAGAAGACCCCGCCTGGGCGGGGCCTTCCACTCAATCCTTTGTGGTCGACGCTAGGGCGCCAGCGCCGAGCAGGCCTGCAGGTCGGCGGCGCTGTTCGCCTTCGAGATGCAATTGAGGTACTTCTGCGCCTGAGCGGCGCTCGCGCCGCTCGTGCCGCTGGGCGGCGTGGGCAGCGCCGGCACACTGCCGCCCCCTCCGCCAGAGGTGCCACCACCGATTCCATTCAGCGCTCCCAGCGCGCCGAGGGCGCTCGGGTTGATCCCGAGCTGCTGCAGCAGGGCGCTGAACGGCTTGGCGCCGGACGGCGGCGTGATCGTCTGCGGCTCGTTGACCTTGCCGAGCGTGAGATCGAAGGTCAGGTCGACCTTCTTGGTCGAGCCCGATGGCGGCTCAATCGAGAGGTTGATCGTGAGCCGGCGCAGGATGTGATCGTCCTGGCCCGAGTAGAGGTCGAAGTGCGCGGTCTTGATCGCGCTCTTGACCTGGTCGAGCTGGCTGGCCGAGGGCAGCTGCGTGCTCGCGCCGCCCAGCGCCCCCAGCGCACTGGCGCTCGACAGCGCCGACTTCAACGCATCGACGGTCTTGTTGATGTCGAGATCTCCCGAGATGTGGTTGGTCGAGGTCCCCTCGACGTCGGCGGTGCCATCGTTCTTGAGGTTGGTGAGCAGGTCCTTCGGGTTGCTGATCCCGAGCTGCTTGAGCACCGCGCCAGCGCTCTGCTTGTTCTGGCCCTGCTGCGCCGATGAGGTCTGGACCGTCTGCTTGAGCTGGTCGAACAGGGTCTGATCCACCTGGTAGTCGGTGCCCTTGTAGTTGACGAATGCCGAATCGCCGGTCGAGATCAGGCCGCCATCGAAATTGAAGTTCTGCTTCGAGCCGGACAGGTCCGCCTTGACCTTGAAGTCGAGCTTCGGGACCTGGTTGCTGCCCTGGTTCTCGAACGGACCGCTCAGCTCGGCGTTCAGCGTGCCGCCCTGAGAACCCGTGACATCGGCGTTGAACTTCAAGCTCAGGTCGCCGCTCTTGACCGACTCATTGTTCGAGGAGAAGGTCTGGTCGAGCACCTTCTGTGGGTCCTCTCCTCCCCCTCCGCCGCCGCCGCCGCCGCAGGCGACGAGCGCCGTGGCCAGCACCGCGAGGATTGAGAACGCGAAAAGCAGTCGGAATCGGGTCAAGAGGAAGCTCCTTGCTGACTGAGGTCGATCGGGCGCGGCCTGCCTACCGCGAGCGGGCACCCTAGCGCACCATCCTGAGCGCCGCGCAACCCTGCCTGGACGATGGCATTAGGCTCATTCGTCCATGCGGCCACGGACGATCCTCTACACCGGCAAGGGTGGCGTCGGCAAGACCAGCGTCGCCGCCGCCACGGCGCGTATGTGCGCACGAGCGGGGCTGCGCACGGTGGTGCTGTCCACCGATCCGGCTCACAGCCTCTCGGACTCCCTCGAGGTGCAGCTCGGGCCCGAGCCGACGCCCGCCGGGGACCGCCTCTGGGGTCAGGAGGTGCGCGCGCAACGCGAGATGGAGGCCAACTGGGCCGCGGTCCAGGAGTGGCTCGGCAAGCTGCTCGCCGATCGCGGAATCGAGCGGGTGCGGGCCGAGGAGCTGACCGTGCCGCCGGGGATGGACGAGTTGTTCTCCCTGCTTCAGATCAAGCGCCACCATCAGCGGGCCGAGTTCGACGTCGTGATCGTCGATTGCGCGCCGACCGGCGAGACGCTGAGGCTGCTCGGCTTCCCCGACATCGCCCGCTGGTGGCTTGAGCGGGTGTTTCCGTGGGAGCGGCGCCTGGTCGGCGCGGCACGGCCGCTGGCCCGCACCTTCGACGTGCCGCTGCCGGGCCCGGAGGTCTTCGACGAGGTGCAGCGCCTGGTCCGAAACCTGATCGAGATGAACGCGATCCTCCGCAATCGCGAGCACTGCTCGATCCGGCTCGTCCTCAACCCCGACCGGATGGTGATCAAGGAGGCGCAGCGCACCTTCACCTACCTCAACCTCTACGGCTACCTGACCGACGCCGTGATCGTCAACCGGATCTTCCCCGACGACGTCGAGGGCGGCTACTTCGCCGCATGGCTCGGCCACCAGCGCCGCCACCTCGAGGAGGTCCGCGAGGGCTTCGCCCCGGTCCCGGTCCTCACCTCGCGCTACTTCGAGGAGGAGGTGGTGGGGTCGACGATGCTCGACCGGCTCGGTGAGGAGCTGTTCGAGGACGTCGCCCCCGAGCGGGTTCTGCACTCCGAGTTGGTCCACGAGCTGAGCACGGAGGGCGACGTGGCGACGCTGCGGCTGCGGATCCCCTTCACCGAGAAGGCCGGGATCGATCTGAAGAAGGTCGGCGACGAGCTGATCGTCTCGGTCGGCGGCGAGAAGCGGACTATCATCCTGCCCTCCGCGCTCGCCGATCACAGCCCTTCGGGGGCAAGCTTCGAGGCGGGAACGCTGAAGGTCACTTTCGACGATGTCCGATCCCCAAGACCACAGCCAGAGCGGGTTTGAGCCTGGCGGAGCGGCCGGGCACGATCCCGGCGGCGAGGCCGAGCGCTTCTGGGGCGAGTACGCGCGCAGCACACGATCCGGCGGGCAGCGCGGGGATCGCGGCCCGGCAGGCGAGACCGGGAACGGGCACGGCTCCGCCGCCGGGCAATCGCACGAGTGCCTGGAGTGGTGCCCGATCTGCCGCACCGCCGACGTCCTGCGCGCCTCGGCGCCGCCCGAGCTGCGCGGCCAGATCCAGAGCCTCCAGCACGACGCGCTGGTGACGCTGCGGGCGCTGCTCGACGCCTACATCGAGCGGGTCGGCGAGAGCCCGGCTCGCGGCGGCTCGCCGGTCGAAGACATTCCGATCGAATAGCGCTTCAGGTCAGCTCTTTGCGTCCGCTGGGCCGCGGACCGGTATCGGCCGCAGGCCCCGATGGCGCACCACCTCGATGATCCGCGGAAGGGCGCTCGCGGTCGCCCGCCAGCACTCCGAATCACTGTAGTTGTCGGCGTCGTGGAGGAGGATGACGTCGCCTCCCTCCAGCCCACGCGTCGCGTCGGAGGCAACCGAAGCGCCGGTGGCTCGGCCTCTCCAATCGCGGCCCCACCGCGACCACAGCAGGGGCTCGCATGGCGAACGGTTGACGGTCCGCAGGCCAACCGCCGAGAAGATCCCGTACGGCGGGCGGTAGAACGGGGTCGCGCGGCCGGTCGCCTCCTCGATCGCCTCCGCCCCGCGCTGCAGGTCGTCGCGGATCTGCCCCGGGGTGAGCCGCAGCTGGTTGCGGTGGCGGTCGCCGTGCAGCTGGACCGCATGTCCGGCGGCGACGATCTCGGCGGCCAGCGAGGGATTTCTGCGCACCTGCTCGCCGACCAGGAAGAAGGTGGCGCCGACCCGCTCGCGATCGAGCACCGAGAGGACCGCCGCCGTGCCCTCTGGGTCCGGGCCGTCGTCGAAGGTGATGGCGACGGCGCCCGGGTCGGTCAGCCGGGTCGGGATTCGCAGCGCGGCGGCCAGCCGCGGGACCAACGGCGCCACCGAGGGCAGTGCGTGGCCGGCGACCAGGCCCAAGGCCGCCCCGGCGCCGACCGCGGCGCTCCTATGATGGCTCGGCGATGCAGTTCGCGCTCGGACTCGCGGCGGCCTGCGCGGCGTCCTTCTGCTTTGACGCCGCCGTCGCGCTTCAGGCGCTCGAGGCACGCGCGGTCCCGTCGGTGGACTCGGTGCGACCGACCCTGCTTGGGCACCTGCTGCGCCGCCCTCGGTGGCTGGCTGCGACCGGGCTCGCCGTCCTCGGCTTCCCGTTCCAGGTCCTGGCCCTGTCGCTGGTCCCGCTCAGCGTCGTGCAGCCGGCGCTTGCGGTCGGGCTGCTACTGCTGCTGGTGCTGGGGGTGCGCCTGCTCGGTGAGACGGTCGGCAAGCGCGAAGTCCTGTGCACGCTGGCGATCGTCGGCGGAGTCGCGGGCGCGTCCCTCGCCGCACCGGGGGAATCCTCGTCGCACGCGGGGACATTGGGGCTGGCGCTGGTGCTCGTACCTCTCGGGGCGCTGGCCGCGGCGCCGTTCGCGCTGCGGCGCTGCCCCCCCTGGCTGATGGTGCTCGGCGCCGGCTCCGCGTATGCGTGGACCTCGCTCGGCGCCAAGGTGCTCGCCGACGAGCTCTCATCCGGTGCCCTGCTGGTCGGCGTCAGCTGGGTGGCGGCGATCGGAATCGCTTCGCTCCTCGGCCTCACGGCTGAGATGTCGGCGCTGCAGCGGCGCGCCGCGGTGGCGGTCGCTTCGACCGTGTTCGTTGTCCAGGTTGCGGTGCCGGTCGCGGTGGCGCCGCTGATCGGGGGTGAGTCGTGGGGCGGGACACCCCTACACGGCGGCGTCCTGGTTGCCTGCCTGCTGGTCGTGATCACCGGCGCCGTGGCGCTGATGCGCTCACCCGCCGTCTCGAGCCTGATTACTACTGCGGCGCCAGAGGGTCTGGACGGGGACGGCCCGCAGGCCCCGATGGTTGATCTGGAGCACCAGCGAGCGTAGGGCCCGCCCGGGCGCCGTCTCTCCATCGTTCAGCGTCGCCTCCACCACCTGCCCGGGGGCGACCGATCCAAGCGACCCCCCGCCGTACTTGACGGCTCCGGCCACCGGGATCGCTCCCGCCGAGTGGGCGAGCAGGTACTCGCCAAGCGTGAAGCCGTCCGCGGGCGGGGCGAACAGGAAGTGACCGTCGAACCCAAAACGCCTCGCGGTCCTCTTGAGGTCCTTCCTCGTCGCCATCCAGTGGACGGGTCCGCCCGACGCAAGCGCCGGTAGCGCACTGTTCCCGAACCGCCGCAGCTGCGCGCGGGTCGCGGCGGTTGGTCGGCTCTCGACCGCGAACGAGGCCGCCGCATCGCCGCGGTGAAGCTGCTGCGAGAAGCGCGGAATCCTTCCGGCCGGAGCGCGGACAAGCAAGCCGACGTCGGGCCCCAGTGCCGGGAAGCTCGTCGTTGGCCGAGCATGCAGCGGGCTTGCGAGGACGTTGTAGGGCTCGTCGGTCCCGAGCACCCAGGCCAGGAGTGCGACCGTCACCACCGTCGCGGTGGCGATCCGGGTGAGGCGCAGCCGCCAGGAAGCCAGCGGCTCGGCCCGGCGCGAGGTGGTGCGCGCCACCGTGGCGACCGTGGGCAGCGCCGCACAGGAGAGGTCGGGGCGGCGGGGCTCGGCGATCGCATCCGTCAAGGCCTGCGCCAGCTCCTCGCGCGAGCGAGCGGTCCGCGCGAGGCCGAAACGCTGGTATGCGCGGTCGTTGACCCTGATGTGCCCGACCTTGAAGCCGAATGACACCACCCGGCAGCCGCGGATCAATGCCTCGAGCACGGTCAGCCCGGCGGTCGAGTGCACGAGCACGTCGGAGGCGGCGAGGTAGTCGCTCATTCGATCGGTGAAGCCGACGACCCGCAGCCGCGGCTCTTCGGCGAAGCGCCGGACGATCCGGGAGCGCACGCGCTCGTTTCGTCCCGCGATGCAGACGACGGCGCCCGGGTTGCGCTCCAGCGCCGCCTCGATCGCTCCCGTCAGGTCCCCCACTCCCCAGCCCCCGCCCGAGACCAGGATCACCGGCCCCTCCTCGGGAAGGCCGAGGCTGCGGCGGGCCTCTCCGGTGTCCGCTGGCTCGAAGAACGTCGGCGAGGTCGGCGGCCGCGCCCAGGTGACGCTGTCCGGCCCGGCGAGCGCCTCGACCTCCTCGATCGACTCGCGGTGGATGACCGTATGCATGTCGATGCCGGGATGGGCCCAGAACCGCAACCCCGCGAGGTCGGTGATTGCCGACACGGTCGGTACGGCGAGGCGACCCCGCGTGCGCAGCTCGCCGAACAGCTCGGTGGTGCCGGGATAGGTCGAGATCAGCAGGTCCGGGCGGCGGCGGTGGATCATCTTCAGCAGCCGCCGGCGCGAGAGCAGGTAGCCGAGCCTGGCGACGAACCAACGGGTCGGAGGGAAGCGGGTGAGAAGCAAGTACTGGACCTCGAAGGCCCAGGGAAGCCAGTTGAAGGCGACCCAGGAGCCGTCGCGCAGGACCCAGGTGATGAACCTGCCCATCTCCGCGAGGCCGTCGACGATCGTCACCTGCGCCTCGGGCTCCTCCTCCTCGATCTCCGCGGCGATCGCGCGCGCGGGCCCGTCGTGGCCCTCGCCGATGTCGGCGGAGACGATCAGCACGCGGCGTCCAGTCGGCTTCTCCTCCCAGTCGGCGGCGTTCGCCGGGGCCGGCCGGTGACCGTTCTCGGCCGCCCGGTGACCGTTATCCGACGTTTCGTCGGAGCGCCGCCGGTACCAGTCGAGATAGAGGTGCGCCCCCTCGCTGAACGGGGTGACGGGCGCCCAGCCCAGCTCCCTGGCCGCACGGTCGCTGGAGACCTCCTTGCCCCCGAAGTCGCCGGCGCGCGATGGCACGTGGACCAGCTCGGTACCGCCCACCGCATCGCGAACCGTCTCGGCGACCTGGAGGATCGAGATCTCCTCGCTGCCGGCGAGGTTGTAGACGCGGTTCGCGGCCTGCGGTCGCAGCGCCCGCACGATCCCGTCGGCGAGGTCCTCGACGTAGACGAAGCGCCGCGACTGCTCGCCGCTCCCGGCGATCGTCAAGGCTTCGCCCGCCATCGCCCGGCGGACGAAGGCCGAGAGGACGGTGGCGCCCCGGGCCCGCGGGCCGTAGGGGATTCCGAATCGCAGGATCGTCGGCTCGAGGTCGAAGAAGCGAGCGTAGGACTGGCAGTAGATCTCGCCGGCGAGCTTGGTCGCGGTGTAGGGGTGGCGCGGAGGGGGCGTCTCGGTCTCCTCGTCGACCGCCGTCTCCGGACAGTCGCTGTAGACCCAGATCGTGCTGCCGTAGATCACCCGCTTGACGCCGGTCAGACGCGCTGCCTCCAGCACCGACATCACCCCGCTCGCGTTGATCTGCTCGGCCTTTCCGGGCTCGGCCTCGACCACGCCGACGTCGGCCACCGCCGCCAGATGGATGATCGCGTCGCAGCCGCTGAACGCGCGCCTGAGCGCCCCCGTGTCGGTGACGTCGCCGCTCACCGCCCGCACCTGCTCGCGCGGGTGGTAGGGGGAGGGCTCGAGGTCGAATATCACCGGCTCATGGCCGGCATCGATCAGCTTGTCGACGACGTGGGAGCCGATGAAGCCCGAGCCGCCTGTGACCAGCACTCTCACTGCCCGTCGGCCTCCGCGGAGCGTCCGCCCCGGTAGTAGAGGGGGACGCACCAGTGGTGGGTGGAGACCCAATCGGTTTCGGGAAGGTCCACGGCGTGCCCCAGGATTCGATGACAGGGTTCGTCGTAGACCTTGCCGGTCGATTCGGACACAGGATCGAAGACGATGTACTTGTAAAGACCGGAGACCATTCCGTCGGGCAGCTGAAGGTGGGCGGGGTGCTCGGGGTCGAGCTCGTCGCGGGCGATCTCGTTCTTGACCGCGACGATCTGCTCGAGTCGCTCGAGACCCAATATCCCGATCGCAGCGGTGAACTCGCTCATCCGCGCGTTCGTGCCCTGGACCTCGTAGTCGGGCTTGCCGTAGTTGCGAAACCGGCGCGCGAACTCGGCCATGTCATCGTTGCGGGTGACCAGCACGCCGCCCTCACCGGTTGAGATCGTCTTCGTCGCGTAGAGCGAGCAGACGCCGGCGTCCCCCCAGGAGCCTGGCCGCCGGCCGTTCCAGGAGGCGCCGTGCGCGTGGGCGCAGTCCTCGATAAGGAAGATGTCGTTCTCCCGGCAGTAGGCGGCGATCTGCTCGACGTCGAAGGCGATGTGCCCGCCGATATGGACGAGCCAGACGGCGCGCGGTCGATGCCGCTCGGCCTTCTGCTCGAAATCGCGAAACGACATGCAGAGGTCCTCGCGGTTGCAGTCCACGAACTCGACCCTGCCGCCCGCGTTGAGGACCGACAGGGGCGTGGCCATGAAGGTGTTCGAGGGACACAACACGACCTGATCGCGGACGTCGGCGAAGCGGAGGGCCGCGGCCGCGCCGCCGGCCCAGCTTGCGGTCGCCACCGAGGCGAGACCGTTGTGCTGCTCCCAGTCGCGCTCGAAACGATCGAGCAGTTCCCCCTCGGTCCAGCGCTCGGAGTCGAGGACCTGGTCCCAGAGCTCGTGCAGGCGGGCGCGATCGCGGTGATCGAAGCCGATGCTGAACTGAGAGAAGTCGGGCGCCAGGCTGCCCTCCGCTTGCGCTGAGCGATCTCCGATCAACCGTGTTCCCTTACAAGCTCGCCGCGACCGCGAGCGCCGCAATCCTGGCCGCCCTGGCCGCGATGAGGACGGAATGGCTCAACGCGCCGGCCACAAGTCCAACCATCAGGGCCGCCCCAAAGAGGAGGATTCGATTCAGGATCACAGACGTCCATCGATGAAGTCGGCGCCCTAGCTGCCGGCACGCTAAGGGCGCGACCTAATCGGAGCCTAAAGGTGCGTACGGCGCCGCGCGGCGTGCCTTGCGGATGCGACTGGACGGGCGTAGGGTCAACGCAAACCCAAAGGGAAGGAGCCCAGATGGCAAATATTGAGATAAAGAACTTTGACTCCCCGGATGAGGTGCGGCCGTTCGAGGGCAAGGGTCAGGCCGAGGTAGTCAACATCGGCGGCCAAGTGGTCGGACGCGGAACCTTCGAGCCAGGGTGGAAATGGTCGGACAACGTGAAGCCGATCGCCGGCACCGACTCCTGCCAGGTCGCGCACCTCGCCTACGTGGTCTCGGGGCGAATGCGAGTCCAGATGGACGACGGCAGCGAAGCCGAGGTCGGGCCTGGCGACGTGGTCGCGATCCCACCGGGCCATGACGCGGAAATCATCGGCGACGAGGCCTGCGTGATGCACGACTTCGGCGAGTTCGGCGACTACGCGAAGCGGTAGCCGGCGATCAGCATGTGACAGAAATCACTCTTGCCCGCGCCTGACGCGGCGTAAGGTTGTGCCGGGATGGAGGCTGCGTGTCCCAGCTGTGGTGCCGAGAACCCCGAGCGGGCTCGCTTCTGCATGTCCTGCGGCACGGAGTTCGCGCCGCACTGCCCCAGCTGCGGGGCTGAGAACCCTCCCGGCGCCAAGTTCTGCATCGAATGCGGGACCGCCCTTGCGACCGCAGATGCGAGCGGTCAGGTCCCCTCCGCCCCACCCGCGGCCACCGCCGAAGCGGCCGAGCCACTCCCGGAGGAGCGCCGTCAGGTCTCGGTTCTGTTCGCCGACCTCTCCGGCTACACGGCGGTAGCCGAGCGCATGGACCCCGAAGCGGTCAAGCAGCTGCTCGACCGCACGCTGCGAAAGCTCGGCGAGGAGGTGACCCGCTTTGGAGGCACGGTCGACAAGTACATCGGCGACAACGTGATGGCCGTGTTCGGCGCCCCGCATTCACACGAGGACGATCCCGAGCGCGCGGTGCGGGCCGGACTGGCGATGCAGGAGGCGATGGAGCGGCTCAACGAGCGCCACGCGCCGCAGAGCGAGGTGAACTTCCTGCTGCGGGTGGGCATCAACAGCGGCGAGGTCCTGGCCGGGCGGATGGGTGACGGCTACACCGTGATCGGCGACACGGTCAACGTGGCCGCGCGGCTGCAGGCCGCTGCGCGCCCGGGGAGCGTCACGGTGGGAGAGTCCACCTTCCGGGCTACCCGCGAGTCGATCTCCTACGACGAGCTGGAGCCAATGCAGCTGAAGGGAAAGTCCGAGCCGGTGCCCGCCTGGGAGGCAACCGGAGCGCTCGCCGAACACCCGGCCCACCGCGGCGAGCGCCCCGGTGCGCCCCTGGTCGGGCGCGCTGACGAGTCGGCGTTGCTCGTCTCGCTCGCACAGCGCGTGGAGCGAGAGGGGCGCCCGTACCTGGTCACGGTGATCGGGCAGGCGGGGGTCGGCAAATCGCGGCTGCTGCGCGAGTTCGGCGCTCGGGTCTCAAAGCTGGAGCCGCCACCGAAGCTTCTGACCGGGGAATGTCCTCCCTATGGCACCGGGATCTCCTACTGGGCGCTCGGCGAGGTGATCCGGGCCGAGTTCGGGATCGGCGGCGGCGAGCCCACCGAATCCGCATGGGCCAAGTTGCGCGACGGGATGGCGGAGCGGATGAACGGCGGCGGAGCCGATGAGGGCGCGGAGCGAAACGCGGCTCTGGTCGCCCGCATGCTCGGGATCGAGCCCCCCGACGGCGCCCCGCCGCTGGAGAGCGAGGACCCGCAGCGGATGCGGGAAAGCCTCTTCTCCGCGATTCGGGTGCTGCTGGAGGCGATCAGCTTGACCCAGCCCCTGGTGGTCGCCTTCGAGGACATCCACTGGGCCGACGAGGGGATGCTCGACCTGATCGAGCACCTGGCGCGCTGGATGCGCGGGCCGATGCTGCTGGTCTGCATGGCGCGCGACGAACTGCTCGATCGCCGCACCGACTGGGCGAGCGCGCGACGCAACGCCACCTCGATCTACCTCGACCCGCTCTCCGACAGCGAGACCGAGGAGCTGGTCGAGAGCCTCTATGGAAACGGCAATCGCGAGCTGATCTCCAGGGTCGCGGAGCGCGCCGGCGGCAATCCGCTGTTCGCGGAGGAGATGGTCAACCGGCTTCAGGAGGGAGGCGACGAGCCCGACGTGCTGCCCGAGACGGTGCATTCGGTGCTCGCAGCGCGCCTCGACTCGCTCGCCCCCTTCGAGCGGCGGCTGCTCCAGCAAGCCGCCGTGGTCGGGCAGAACTTCTGGGAGGGCATCCTGCTCAGCGCCGCCGGGCAGAGCGAGGCGGCGGTGCGCGACGCGCTGGGCTCGCTGCAAGACAAGGAGCTGGTGATCTCCAACCCCTCCAGCCGCCTCGCCGGCGAGCGCGAGTACGTCTTCAAACACGCGCTGATCCGCGACGTCGCCTACGGGATGCTTCCGAAGGCGACCCGCTGTCGCCAGCACTTCCAGGTCGGAGGCTTCATCGAGGAGCGGGCCGGCGAGCGCGGCGATCGCGCGGTGGCGCTGATCGCCGACCACTACGGCCGCGCTGCCTCGCTGGGCTCGGAGGTCGGGATCGACCCGGACGAGCTGCGCGAGATGAACGTCAAGGCCGTCCGCTACCTGGAGGCAGCTGGCGACGCGGCGCTTGCCCTCTACTCCAACCAGGAGGCGCTCGGGCACTACCGGGCCGCCCGCGATCTCGAGGGGGCGCTGGACGAGGCCGAGGCGGCGCGGATCGGCGAGAAGGCGGGCGACGCGGCGCTGCGCCTCGGCCGCGTTGACGAGGCGGTCGAGGTGTGGGAGGAGTGCCTCGACTACTACCGACGCCAGGAGGACCTGGCCCGGGTCGGAGACCTGCACCGAAAGATCGGGGCCGGGCTCTGGCACAAGGGCGACCGCGGGGCCTCGATCGACCACTACCAGAAGGGGATCGATCTGCTCAAGGACGGCCCTCCGTGCATCGAGCTGGTGCGGCTGTACGAGGAGGCGGCGTCGCTGTACATGCACACCGGCGACAACATGCTGGCGATCTACGCCTCCGAGAAGGCGCTGCGGCTGGCGGAGCGTCTCGGCGAGGCGGCGGCGGCGAGCCGCGCCCACGGCATCTTCGGGCGCGTGTTCGGGCGCATTGGCGACTTCGAGAAGGCGCGCGAGAACCTCGAGCGCTCGGTCGAGCTGGCGCGTGACTCCGATCAGGCCGAGGGGGTGCGGGCACTGCTCACGCTCGGCTATCACCTGGAGGCCTCGGAGGCCGACTACGAGGGCGCCGGTAAGGCCTACGCGGAGGCGCTGGAGCTGGCGGTCGAGGTCGGCGACCTGCCCTCGCAGGTCGAGCTGCACGCGGCGCTCGCCGCGCTGGCCGTCTACCGGGCCGACTGGGAGACCGTGAAGCGCGAGACCGACGCCAGTGCATCGCTGGCCGAGCGCGAGGGGCTGCTGGGCAAGCTCTGCTTCCCCTACGTGATGCGCGGCGTGCTGCGCTGGCGCGAGGGTGACTGGGAGGCGGCCGAGGAGTCCCTGCGCCGCGCGCACGACGTCGCCGAGCAGGTCGGTCGCTCAGAGGTCGCCTTCTCGTCGCTTTATTGGCTCGCCGCCGTGCACTCGGATCGCGGCGAGCACGCCGCCGCCGAGACGGCGCTTGCGCAGGCGCTCGACGTCGGCGAGCGTGCGGGCCTGGTCGCGCAGCTGGTCGAGGCAAGCTCGGCGCGCGCGGTGAACCTGGCGCTCGGCGGGCGCGAGGAGCACGCCCGCGAGGCGGCGGAGGGTGCGGCCCATCTGGCTGAGCGACTGCAGCAGTACCCGGTGGGACGGGCGGCGACCAGGGAAGCCGCCGGGGTGACGGCAAGTGACCCCACGGAGGGCGCCGCCGCGCTCGAGGAGGCTGGGGCAGCCTGGGAACAGCTGGGGCATCCGCTCGACGCGGCCCGCTGCGAGGAGCTTCGCGGTCGCCGGTTGGCCGAAGACGACCCCGACGCCGCCCGAGAGGCGTTCGACTCGGCCGCGCAGCGCTACGAGCAGCTCGGCGTCGCCCACCTGGCCGAGCGGGCGCGCGAGCTGGTCGCCTCCTAGCGAGGGGCGGGCCGGAAGCGGCAGGTACGGTTGGCCAATGCCCGAGCTGAGTCGTCCCGACGGCACCCGGATCCACTTCGAGGTCCAGGGTGAGAGCGGGCCGGCCGTCGTGCTGGCCAGCTACTGGTGGTGGAGCCCGCAGGTCTACGAGGAGCTGCTCTCCGATCTCGCATCCGATCACAGGGTCGTCACCTACCACCCGCGCGGCACCGGCGATTCGTCGCGCAATGGGCCCTACGACATGGAGACCGACACGGCCGACCTCGAAGCGGTCGTCGAAGCCGCGGCGGAACCCGGCTCCCCGGCGGTGCTGATCGGCGTCTCGGACAGCGCCAACCGGGTCACGCGGATCGCCGCACGGCGTCCCGAGCTTGCGGCGACAACGGTCAGCTTCGGTACTGCCCCTTTCTCGCTGCAAATGCTGGAGGGCAGCGACGCAATGCTCTCCTCGGAGTCGGTGGTCGAAGGCC
>JBBPIN010000003.1:0-27052 GCA_038040285.1 Actinomycetota bacterium | reverse complement strand
CAAATGCTGGAGGGCAGCGACGCAATGCTCTCCTCGGAGTCGGTGGTCGAAGGCCTCATACAGATGCTGGAGCACAACTACCGGGGCGGAATGCGGGTGCTGCTGGAGGCGACAAACCCGCAGATGAACGATGCGCAACTGCGCGAGCGCCTCGATGCGCAGGTGGAGTTCTGCCCGCAGGAGCCGGGGCTCGGCCGTCTGCGAGCCTGGATCGAGGACGATCCACTAGAGGACGCGAAGCGCCTCGGCGATCGCCTGTGGATATTCGCCGCCCAAGGGGTCGGCGGCGCCTGGCTGCCCCCCCGCGAGGAGCTGAACCGGATGACCCGCGAGCTGCTGCCGGAGGCCCGGATCGTGGACGCGGTCGAGCCGGGCCCGATCAGCCGCCCCGATCTCGCAGCCGAGGCCTTGCGGGACATCACGTCGCGCCTGCGTGCCGGCGCCGAGGACCGAAAGTAGAATCGGCTCGATGAGCGAGCCGCGTCCGGCCCATGTCCACGAGCGCCACTTCACGATCGAGCAGGCGAACGCGTCGCTTCCGACCGTCAAGCCGCTGCTGCAACGGCTCCGCGACGCCCGCGACCTGCTGACCGACGAGGAGGCCCACGCCGCGCTCACCGACGCGGCGCCGACCAACGGCGGCGGCGAGCCTGGCACACAGGTCGGCGAGGCCTTTCTGGAGGTGCGCCGGCTGCTGCTGGCGATGCAGGAGGCCGGGATCGTCGTCCGCGACATCGACCGCGGCCTGATCGACTTCCCGGCCATCCTCGAGCAGCGCGAGGTCTATCTCTGCTGGGAGCTCGGCGAGGACGAGGTCGCCTGGTGGCACGACCTCGACACGGGCTACCGTGGACGCCAGTCACTCTGACCCCGGGCCTTCGAACGCCGCGCCTCAGCGAATGGGTTGGTGGCAGGCGATCGGGGCCCTTACGGCGACCGAGCGACTCGCCGCGCTCGGGGCGCTGATCTGCTCCGCCGCGACCGTGCTGCCCTGGTACAAGGCCCCGATCGGGGGGTTGGTCAAAACAGGGCTCGGCAGCTTCGGCTTCGCGATGGCCGCGGAGCTGATCACCGCCGGCGCCGCCATCGCGCTGCTGATCCAGGTCGGCCGCGGTCGCCGTCCGCCCCTCCCACTGCACGTGGGAACGCTTCTCGCGGCAGCCGGGTTCTGGGCGGGCGGGATCGTCGTGTACCTGATGTTCGACCGGCCGCAGTTCGAGCTGGCGGGCTTCAACCAGGACTACGGCCTCGCCCACGGGATCTTCGTAGCGCTCGGCGGAGCGGCCCTGCTGGCGATGGCCGGGCTGCGAATTCGGCACGTCGAGCTGGTGCGCGAGCGGCGGAACCGCGACTAACCGTCGGCGTCACGGGCGAGGCGCGGCGGGGGCTCGAAGCCCCACTTGCGCATCCCATCCTCGATCCGCTCGGCCACGGTCTCCAGCACGTTGATGCGCGCATAGCGCTTCGAGTCGGCGGGCACGAGATGCCACGGCGCGTGGGGCTGGTCTGTGCGGGCGATCATGTCCTCGACCGCATCGACGTACTGCTCCCGCTTCTCGCGGTTGCGCCAGTCCTCGTCGGTCAGCTTCCAGCTCTTCAGCGGTTCCTTCTGGCGCCGTTTGAAACGCCGCAGTTGCTCCTCGTCGGAGATGTGGAGCCAGAACTTGATCGCGATCGTCCCCTCGGCCGCAAGTGAGCCCTCGTAGGCGTTGATCTCGTCGTAGGCGCGCAGCCACTGCTCGCGGGTCGCGAGCGCCTCGACCCGCTCGACCAGGACCCGGCCGTACCAGGAGCGGTCGAAGACCGCCATCCCTCCCCAGCCGGGCAGCGAAGGCGAGAAGCGCCAGAGGAAGTGGTGGCGCTTCTCGTCGTGGGTCGGGGCCGCGAACTGGACCACCCGTACGTGGCGGGGGTCGATATGCGCAACCAATCGCTTGATCGCGCCGCCCTTTCCCGAGGCGTCCCAGCCCTCGAAAAGGACCAGGACCGGCGGACCGATTCCCCCCTCGCCGATCAGGCCTCCGAGCGTGAGTCTGAGCTGGGTGAGCCGCTCCCAGCCGCGATCGAGCGCCCGCGCCTCCTCCTTGCGGGAGAGCTTCAGGCTGAGGTCAAGCTCGTCGAGCCTCCCCACGCCCGCAAGCCTATTTCTTCTTACCCACCGCCCAGGCGTAGGTGTGAACGCCGGGCTCCGGCTCATCGAAACGCACATAGTTCCCCGCCCGGCGCGCCCTGGCGCCGCCGACCGGGTGGCCGTGGGCCCAGACGATGCGACCGTCGCGACCGATCGTGCGCTTGGCGCCGAGCAGCGGCACCGCGACGGTGCCGGTGGCGCCATGCGGCGCCTTCACCGTTATCCGGAACGAGTGTCGCCGGACCATGTCGCGCTCCCAACGGACTCCGAGCTTGCCCACCGGGGTGCCCACCGAGCCCTGGGCGAACTTGAGGTCGCCTGGCTGGGGCTCGACCAGCCAGGTCTTCCAGCCCGGGCTCGCCGGTCGCATCCCCAGCACATAGGCGGAGAGCGCCGCGGTCGGTCCGGCGCTCCAGCCGTGCGCGAGCGAGGTCTCACCCGATCTGGAGTCCTCGATGATCGGCGAACCGTTCGGATTGGCGCTCTGGTAGGGGGACACTCCCCCGGCGACGGTCATCTTCTCCCACAGCGTGTCGCCCGGATCGCTGAAGACCATGTGGCCCCAGAGCCGGCGAATCAGACCGAGCGCCTCGCCGGTTTGGTAGTACTGAAGGCGCGCCAGCACCTCCCAGCCGGACTCGAAGGGCGAGATATATCGACCCATATAAGGGTCGTTGTCGAACTGGCCGGTCGCGGTTCCAAAGGGGGTCGCCAGTGTGCCGCCGAGGAAGTTGAGCGCCGAGCCGGCGGCCGGCCCGCGAAGAACGCCGGCGAGAATGGCCTGCACGTTGGCGTCCTGGGTGTGGTTCCCGGTCGGGTCGGCGGTGTTTAGGCGCAGCGCCCCGACCGAGGGATCGAAAAGCGCCGCGCGGATCGCGGCGGCCAGCCGCCTGGACATCCCGGCGTAGCGCCTTCCGAGGTGGGGGTTGCCCAGCTCCTTCTCGAGGGTGGACGCGCTCTGCAGGGCGCGAACCCAGACCGAGTTGGTGTCGGCGTCCTCCCCGGCCGCCAAGTCGGGCGGGTGCCAGTTGAGCTCACCCTGCTGGGTCACGAACAGCCCCCGCGGGCCGATTCCCTTCTGGAAGTAGCGGATCGCTCGCTGGACGACCGGCAGCCACCCGGCCACCCTCGGGTCTGCGGTCATCCGGTAGTACTGCGCGGCGCCGACCACGAACCAGGCCGTGTAGGAGGGAAGCCGCTGCGCGGTGACGCAGGTGCAGATTCCGAAAGCGGACGGTGGGGGGCCGTTTGCGGGTCCGGGCTCGCGGCACTGCACGTTGACCTCCGACACCTGGGGAATGAAGCCGCCGTGGACCTGCTGGCAGGTGAACATCTGGATCGAGCGGCGCAGGTAGATCGGCAGCTCACGGACCGTGTAGAAGCCGGCCAAGCTCTCGATCGGTAAGTCGCCCAGCCAGACCAGACGGTCGTGCTTGGCGCCATCGGTGACCGCGAAGTTGTTGCCGCGCGCCGGGTCGCCGTAGGTATCGACGTTGAGGGTGTATGCGCCCGCGTACCAGATCCGGTTCAGCAGGTCGTCGCTGGAGAGGAAGTGCCCGACGTAGTGGCCGGCCGCGGGGCGCAGGTGGGTCACCTCGACACGGATGTAGTCGATCTGCGCGTTGCCTGCCCCGGCCAACTGGATATAGATGTAGCGCTCCGCGCCGCGCACCCCGCCCAGCGTGTAGTTGCCGGGCGTGCCGGGAACGATGTCGGAGCGAGTCGAGGGGTCGTCGCTGCGGCCCTGCGAGCCGTGATCGACGTCGCCGCCAGGACCAAGGAAGCGCCGCGCCTCGCTGTATGCGAGTTGGATTGGAGTGCCGGTGTTTGCGGCCACGCCGATCTCTATGCGCCCCCCGGTGAGCCGGCCAAGGTCGACCACCTCGTAGGGACCGTTCGGGCCCGTGGAGTTGAACGTTGTGACGCTGCCGTCGGCTGCGCTGAGCCCGGCCGGGTTGTCGACCGTGTTTCCGGCCTTGGTGTTCTGCACGTCGACGCTGGCCGGATTGACCTCCGGACCTGGACTGTCGAGGACGTAGCCACGCCAGGCGCCGCTGGCGGCGATCCCGCGCCGCGAGAAGCGGGCCGACGGTCCGTGCTTGGAGCCGCCGATCGGCCCGCTCTGCTCCTGACCCTGATGCGGATGATGGTGGCCGGGGTGTTTGTGGCCGGTGCGCGCGGCGGCACTGCCCGCGAGCACCGCAGCTGCGATCGCGGCCGACGCGATCGCCCGGGCGCCAGCGGCGTTTCGTGTCATTCGAGTCGTCTTCAACCTGCCCGGGCCTGCCGGCGATCGATGCCTTCACCGCCCGCCGCAATGCTAGCCGGCGATACCGGCGGGTACCCGGGGCGGCGGCGGCGGATCGTCGTTGGTAGTCGCTTTTAGGGCCAACGGCAACAAAAAAGCGCCAATGACGATCAGGAGCAGCCCGATCGTGACCAACCATCGCGACCGCGCGATGTGTCCGAAGATGCCGAACACGAAGCCGAGCAGCATCAGCGACGCGTAGGGGCCGAAGTTGCGCGGCAGGGCCCCGAGCAGCGCGGGGACGAGCGTCGAGGCTGCGACGAGCAGGGCCGACACCGGCCGATTATCGCCGCCGGGCGCCCTGAGGCGGCGGGTATCCTTGCCCTCGATGGCCGAGCAGCCGACACCCGCCTCGGTGGAGGAGGTAAAGGAAGCGCTGGCGCGCGTCTCCTACCTCGCCGATGAGCCAGCCGCCCTGGTGTCATTCCTGGCCCAGCGGCTCGGCAAGCCGGTCCTGGTCGAGGGCCCAGCCGGGGTCGGCAAGACCGAGCTTGCGAAGGCGCTGTCCCGAGCCAGCGGCCGCGAACTGGTGCGGCTGCAGTGCTACGAGGGCCTCGACGAGGCAAAGGCGCTGTATGAGTGGAACTACCGAAAGCAACTGCTGCGTATCCAGGCCGGCGAGGAGGCGGGCTGGGAGGCCGTGCACGAGGACATCTTCGGCGAGGAGTTCCTGCTCCCACGCCCGCTGATGACCGCGATCTCCTCCCCGGACCCTGTCGTGCTGCTGATCGACGAGGTCGACAAGACCGACCAGGAGTTCGAGGCGATGCTGCTCGAGCTGCTCTCCGACTTTCAGATCTCGATCCCCGAGCTGGGCCAGATCTCGGCGCGCACGATGCCGATCGTCGTGCTGACCTCCAACAACTCGCGCGAGCTGACCGAGGCGCTGAAGCGGCGCTGCCTGTACCTGTGGCTCGACTACCCCGAGCTCGATCGCGAGATGGAGATCGTGCGTCTGCACACACCCGAGATCGACGAGAACCTGGCGCGGCGCCTGGTCGAGGTCGTGCACATGATCCGCCAGCTCGACCTCAAGAAGCCGCCGTCGATCGCCGAGTCGATCGACTGGGCGCGCACCCTGCTGCTGATGGGTGCCGAGGACATCGATCGCGAGACCTTCGAGCGTTCGATGTCGATTCTGGTGAAGCACAGGACCGACATTGACGTTGTGTCGGAGCGGGTGGGCGTGAAGCTCGAGGAGCAGAAGGTGGCCAGTTCGTAATTCGTCATTCGTCATTCGGGGCTTGCTCCATACCCTCGAATGACAAATGACGAGTGACGAGTGACGAACATGAACGGCTCTCCCTACGGACAGAAGCTCGAGAGCGGCCCCGACGGGCTCGCGGCCAAGCTCTTGGTCTTCTGCGAAGAACTCAGGCGCGAAGGCGTGGCTGTCGGCACCTCGGAGATCCTCGACGCCTTCGCGGCGCTCGATCAGGTGCCGTGGGCCGTCCACGACGACTTTCGCGAGGCGCTGGCGGCCACGATCGCAAAATCGCAGGAGGACCGCCGCGTCTTCGAGCTGCTGTTCGACCGCTATTTCTTCCGCGCCGCCGAGGCCGAGGCGGTACAGCGGGGGATCGGAGAGGGCGAGCAGCGCCACCAAGGCGGCGAACGACTCGACATCGACGAGCTGCGCGACTCGGTGCGACAGGCGATCGTGGAGGGCAACGACGGAGACATGCGCGATCTGGCGCGGCTGGCGATCGCCGCCTTCGGCCGGCAAGGCGAGGGCTCCGGCGTGATCGGGGTCGACGTGCAGCGGATCCGCCGCACGCTCGGCCTCTCGGCCGGCGCTCAACCCGAAGACGAGGACGGCCGGCAATTGGAGATCGACCGCGAGCAGCTCAACCGCTTCGAGCGTCACCTGCGGCGCGAGCTGGAACGGGCGCTGATCGAGCGCACCGAGGCGCTTCCCCCCTCCCGTCCGCTCGCCGAGCTGGACCGGGCGCTGCCCACCAGTCCCGCCCAGGACCTCGCCGCCGTGCATCGCGCGGTCGCGCAGATGAAACGGCGCCTGGCGACGCTCGGCCACGAACAGCGAGGCCGACGCCGTGGTCGGGTGGTAGACGTGCGGCGCACGATGCGCGCCTCGCTGGAAACCGGCGGCGTGCCGCTGCGCCTCCGCTACCGGCCGAAGCGTCCGCGGCGGCCCGAGATCTACGTCCTCTGCGACGTCTCGACCTCGGTCACCTCGGCCAGCGTCTTCTTCCTGTCGGTCCTGCACGCGCTGCACGACTCCTTCCGCAAGCTGCGCAGCTTCGTGTTCATCGAGCGGATCTCCGAGGTGACCGAGATCTTCGAGCACGAGCGCGACTTTCTGAACATCTCGCGGCGGATATCGAGCGAGGGAGGGGTCGCCGACGTCTCCGGCTACACCGACTACGGGCGGGTCTGGCTCGAGTTCCTGGGCGAGATCTCCGACGAGCTTGACCCGCGTTCGACCGTGATCGTGCTGGGCGACGCGCGCACCAACGGCCGCGAGCCCCATGCCGATGCCTTCGCCCAGGTCGCGGAGCGTGCCGGACGCATGTTCTGGCTAAACCCGGAGCCGAAGCTGTACTGGAACTACGGCGACTCGGTGATGTCCGCCTACCAGCCCTACTGCGACGGCGCCTTCGAGTGCTGGACGACCCGGCACCTGGAGTCGTTCGTCAACGTGGTCGCCGGCGGCGTGCAAGCGGCCGAGTGACGCGGGCGATCTTCGTACGCCACGGCGAGTCGGTGTCCAATGCGGATCCGGAGCTGGCGGCGCTTCCCCTCGACCAGGGAGACCGGCTCACCGATCTCGGCCGCCGCCAGTCGCTTGCCGCCGGGGAGGCGCTGCGGGCGCTCGAGCCCACCGCCCTGATCAGCAGCCCGATGGGCAGGGCAAGGGAGACGGCCGAGTTGATCGGCGAACCCCTCGGCATGGCCGTGCACGAAGTGCCCTACATCTCGGAGCTGCGCGAGTCGCGCGACTACGCCTCGATGAGCGCCGAGGAGCAGAAGCTGCGCCGCTGGTCGGTCTGGATGGCCGAGCACGGCGACGATCCCGACTTCTCCTGGCATGGCGGAGAGACCTTCGAAGAGGTGCGCGGACGGGTGCGGAGGCTAAAGGACGAGCTGGAGCGTGAGTACAGTGGCCAGCGCCCGCTGATCGTCACCCACGGCCTGTTCCTGCGCTTCTTCCTCTTCGACTCGTTGCTCGGCGACGACTTCGGGCCCAACCTGGCGGGAAGGCTCTGGTACGTGCGCTCGGTGAACTGCGGGGTGAGCGTCTTCGAGCAGGGCGAGCGCTGGCACGCGGCCGACGCCGAGACTCCCGGCTGGACCTGCGTCAGCTGGATGTCGCGGCCCTGGGATCCACCCTAGCTCGGAGTCGTTGGAGCCGGCGGGCGGGGGCGCTCGCTAGCCAGCCACCCCATAGCCCTAGCTCGCACCCCCGCCCACCGGCTGAACACCGATTAACGGTGTTCCCAGGCGTCAGGGGAGGCGGCCAGGCGCTTGACCGCCTTCGGCAGCTTGCCGGTCGTGAGATCGGCGAGGGTCGTGTGCTCGAGTACGGCGCGCAGGCTGGCCCGCACCGCAATCCAGACCTCCACCAGGTGCTCGGCCTTGCCCCGGTAGTGAACCGACTCTGGGGGCGCCGACTGCACGTTGGCGATCGGCCCCTCGACAGCGCGGATCACGTCGGCGATCGTGATCTCCTCGGCCGGGCGGGCCAGCCAGTAGCCACCCTTGGCGCCGCGTCGCGCCCGCACGATGCCCGCGTGCTTGAGCTCGAGCAGGATGTGCTCGAGGAACTGCAACGGGATGTCCTGGGCCTCCGCGAGACGCTCGCCCTTCACCGGGCCGTCCTCGACGGCGGCCAGCTCGGCTGCGGCGCGCACCGCGTAGTCCGCCTTGGCTGAAACACGCATGGCGGCAAGTAAATCAGGCGCTAGCCGCTCAACCCGGCCCCAGGCCCTCGGCGAGCCTGCGGGCCTCGCGGCTCTGCTGGCGCCTGCGGTACCAGCGCGGCCCCCACAGCACCGAGCTGAAGCCGACTGCGGCCACGGCCGCAGCGATCGGCCAGAGGGTCGGGTCGCCCTTCTGGATCGTGACGAGTCCGGACCCGACCAGCACCAGGCCCAGCGCCGTGCGCAGGAGCCCCTGCGGCGCCCTTCCCGACAGCGCAGCGCCAATGACCACCCCGGGCACCGAGCCGATCAGGATGTTGGCGGCCAGCGAGAAGTCGACGTTGCCGCCGACCCAGTGGGCGAGGCCCGCCGCCCAGAGCAGGATCGCGGCGTGAAAGATGTCGGTCCCCACCACCCGGCGCGGTGTGAGCCGGAAGACCGCGATCAGCAGGATCGCGATCACTGTTCCGGAGCCGGCCGAGGTGATTCCGATCACGAAGCCGGTCGTTGCGCCAATCGTCACAGCGGCGATCTTGTGGCGGCGCTGGATCTCGAAGTCGTCGCGCTCCTCGATCAGGTTGCTGAGGATCAGCGCCCGGGCGAGGGTGATGATCCCGACCATCAGCAGCGTGCCCCCGAGCAACGCGTAGACGACCGAGTTGAGCTGGTCCTCTCCCAGATGGTCCTTGAGGATCGAGATCGCCCAGACGCCGAGGGTCGCGGCCGGAACGCTGCCGGCCGCGAGCCAGAAGGTGAGACCCAGGTTGACCGTCTTCATGCGGAAGTGCCGCCAGGCACCGACGGTCTTGGTGATCGCCGAGTAGAAGATGTCGGTGCCGATCGCGGTGGTCGGCTGGATCCCGAAGACGAGGATCAGCATCGGGGTCATCAGCGATCCGCCGCCCATCCCGGTCATGCCGACGAGCACGCCGATGCCCAGTCCGAAGACGATGATTGCCGGGTCCATTGAGTTTTCCGCCGGGTGCGCTCCTTTGAAGACTTTCTCGACTGCCTTGGTCAGGAGCGAACTGAAAGGGTAACAACGCCCGTATATCCCCGCCCTGGTCGGTCTAGACTGGGAGACACAACCCAGGGGGGCTCGCGGGAAAGCGGGCTGAGATAGCGCCCCCGGCACGGAAGGCCGCCCGGCGCTGACCCTCAGAACCTGTGCGGTAATGCGCGCGGAGGGAGCATGTTGACCAGGACCGGGGCTCCCACCAAGGAGCCCCTTTCAATCGGTACGAACGGCGCCCCGCCAGACGCGGGAGAGGTCCGCGTCGCGGCGATCGATCACGCGTTTGCGCAGCTGCGGGTCCTCGCCGGCCTCAGCTTGCGGGCCGCCCCGCACGAGGTGCTGGGGATCGTCGGGCCCTCCGGTTGCGGCAAGTCGACCCTGCTGGAGCTGATCGCGGGGCTGCGCGAGCCCGATGTGGGGACGATCGCGGTCGGGACGGCCGCCGAGCCGACGGAGCGCCTCGCGCGGTGCGCCTACCTGCCCCAGCGCGACCTGCTGCTCCCCTGGTACTCGGCGATCGACAACGCCGCCCTCGCCCTGCGCAACCGTGGCCTCGGCAGGGCGGAAGCCCGCCGGCGAGCGGGGCAGCTATTCGAGCGTTTTGGGCTGGAGGGGTTCGAGCGCAGCCGACCCTCGGAGCTGTCGGGGGGGATGCGCCAGCGGGTCGCCTTCCTGCGAACGCTGATCGCCGGCAAGCCGGTGCTGCTGCTCGACGAGCCGTTCGCCTCGCTCGACGCGATCACCCGCGGCGAGATGCAGGCCTGGCTTGCCGGGGCCCTGGCGACCGAACCGCGCACGGTGATCCTCGTCACCCACGACGTCGAGGAGGCCCTCTACCTGAGCGATCGCGTGGCGGTGCTCTCATCCCGACCCGGGCGGCTGGTCTCCGAGCTGACTCCCCTCGCACCGCGCGCCTCCGACCGCGCCGCGGCGATCACGACGCCGGAGTTCGGCGCGCTTCGCGCCGAGGCGATGCGAGCCCTGCGCGAGGGATCGCGATGAGGCGCTACCTGCTCCCCGCCGCGGTGCTGGCGTCGCTGGTCGCCGCATGGCAGCTGGCCGCCAGTACCGGCCTGCTCGCGAACGTGCTCAACCTCGAGGACTTCCTCGTCCCGGCCCCGAGCGAGATCGCGAAGACGCTGGGGGAAGACCGCTCGCTGCTCGCCGACAACGCGTGGGTAACCCTGAAGGAGGTGCTGCTCGGCTTCGGATGCGCGCTGGTCGCCGGATTGGCGTTCGCCGTCGGGCTTCACCTGTCGGAGACGCTGCGGCGCGCGTTCTACCCGCTGATCGTCGCCTCGCAGACGATCCCGATCATCGCCGTAGCGCCGATCCTGGTCGTCTGGTTCGGGTTCGGAATCGGGCCGAAGCTGGCGATCATCGCGCTGATCTGCTTTTTCCCGATCACCGTGAACACGCTCGACGGCCTGCGCTCCGTCGACCCCGACGCGGTGAAGATGATGCGCACGCTCGACGCGAGTCGCTGGGCGATCCTGAGGCGGGTCGAGTCGCCCACCGCCCTGCCGTTCGCATTCAGCGGCGCCAAGATCGCGGTCGCGGTCGCCGTGATCGGTGCGGTGTTCGGAGAGTGGGCCGGCTCCTCGTCCGGCCTCGGATATCTGATGCAACTCGACAACGCAGCGCTGAATACGCCGCGGCTTTGGGCGTCGGTGACCGTGCTCTCTGCGATGGCGATCCTGCTGTTCGCGCTGCTGGCGCTGCTGGAGCGCAAGGTGGTGACGTGGCGATAGGCGATAGAAATTTCGTCGCTAGTTGCTAGTTGCTAGTTGCTCGGGCTTCAACTCACAGGCCGAAATACAGATGAAACGAACAATCAAACTCCTGACAATCGCGGCCCTCGTGCTTTCTGGCGCGCTGGCGCTCGCCGCATGCGGAGAGAAGTCCGAGAATGTCAACGGCCAGCCGCAGCCGTTCAGCCTCACGCTCGACTTCTACCCCAACCCCGACCACGTGGGGATCTACGAGGCCCAGAAGCTCGGCTACTTCCGCGACGCCGGCCTCGATGTGAGCATCAACTCCCCCACCGACCCCTCGGCCCCGATCAAGGAGGTCGCCGCAGGCCGGGCCGACCTCGCGATCTCCTATGAGCCGGAGCTGCTGCTGGCGCGCGAGCAGGGTCTCGACGTGAAGGCGGTCGGGGCCCTCGTCGACCGCCCCCTGACCTCGCTGATCTGGCTGCGCAAGGCGGGCATCAAGCGGCTCGGGGACCTGCGCGGCAAGACGATCGCAACCGCCGGCATCCCCTACCAGGACGCCTTCCTGGAGACGATCCTGGCCCGCGCGAACCTCAAGCCAAGCGACGTGAAGGCCGTCAACGTCGGCCTCAACCTGCTGCCAGCGATCCTCGGCGGCCGCGCCCAGGCGATGCTGGGCGGCTTCAGCAACGTCGAGGGGATCGACCTGAAGCTGCGGCACAAGGATCCGACCGTGACCCCCGTCGACCAGCTGGGGATCCCGACCTACGACGAGCTTGTCTTCGTGGCCCAGGGCAGCAGGCTGAAGGACGATTCCGAGCCGATCCGCCTCTTTCTCGCCGCGATGGCGCGGGGCACCGCGGCCGCCGAGAAGGACCCCAAGGGCGCAACGCAGGCGCTATTGGAGCAGAACCACAGCCTGAACCCGAAGCTGACCGCGGCCGAGGTCAAGGCGACCCTCCCGGTGCTGAGCCAGGCGAGCCCGAAGCGACCCTACGGCTATATGGACCAGGCCGAATGGCAACAGTTCATCGGTTGGATGCGAGACCACGGGCTGATCTCGTCGCTGCCCACGACGACCCAGGTGCTTACTGAGGAGCTTCTGCCTGGGAGGATTCCGGGCTAGCGCCCCGTCCACCAATGCACGCCCCGTTCTAGCGGCTGCAAGTCCTCGCCTGGCTAGGTCCTCAGTCGCCGGAATAGCGTTGCTATTCCGTCTCCCTGCGTCCCTGCCATGCTCGACTTTCGCTCGCCAGATCCGGGGCAGCATCGGCGGACGCGGCGCTAGGCCGCATACGGCTGAAGGGGGAGCCGGCGGCGGCGCGCTCCAGCAGGGCGGTCATCTCGCGCACCTGCAACGGGCCGGAAAAAAGAAATCCCTGCGCGAAGCCGCAGCCGAGCCGACGCAGCTCGGCGAGCTGGACCTCGTTCTCGACTCCCTCGGCGATCGTCCGCATGCCGAGCGCGCGGGCCATGCCGACGATCGCCTCGACGATCGCCGAGCGCTCCTGCTCGATCCCCAGTCCCTCGATGAAGGAACGATCGATCTTGAGCGCGTCGAACGGGAAGCGGTTGAGGTAGGCGAGCGACGAGTAGCCGGTCCCGAAGTCGTCGAGGATCAGCTGCACTCCGAGCCCGCTGAGCTCGCGCAGCATCTCGTCCGCCGCCCGCGACTTCTCGACCAGCACGCTCTCGGTGATCTCGAACTTCAGGTGGACGGCGTCGAGCCCGGTGCGCGAGAGGATCGCGGTGACGATCTCGGGCAGGTCGTGCTGGGCGAACTGGCGTGCCGAGAGGTTGACCGTCATGTCGATCGGCCGCGCGTCGAGGCGCAGCTGGTGCCAGGCGACGCTCTGCTGGCAGGCGCGCTCGATCACCCAGCGCCCGATCGGGTGGATCAAGCCGCTCTCCTCGGCGACGGGAATGAACTCGGAGGGCTCGATCTGCCCGCGCTCCGGATGCTCCCAGCGCAGCAGCGCCTCCAGCGCCGGGATCTCTCCCGTGGCCAGCGCGACGATCGGTTGATACTGGAGCGAGAGCTCCTCGCGGTCCAGCGCCCGACGCAGCTCGCGCTCCAGCTGCAGCCTGCGAACCGCCTTCGATCTCATCTCCTGATCGAAGAGCTCGGAGCGGTTGCGGCCGCGGTCCTTTGCCCGGTACATGGCCGCGTGCGCGTCGCGGATCAGCGACTCCGGCTCTCCGGTCTCGGGCCCGGAGATCGAGATGCCGACGCTGGTGGTCAGGTGCTGCTCCAGTCCGTCGACCGTGAACGGCCGCTCGAAGGCGTTGCAGATGCGCTCCGCGATCCTCGTCGCCTCGGCCTCGTCGACGACCTCCTCGACCAGGATCGCGAACTCATCGCCGCCAAAGCGCGCCACGGTGTCAAGCGAGCGCAGCTGCTTGCGCAGCCTGGGGACCACGGCCTTCAGCACCTCATCGCCGACGTCGTGGCCGAGGCTGTCGTTGATCACCTTGAAGTGGTCGAGATCGAGGAAGAAGACCGCGAGCGGCGTCTCGCGTCCCCGTGCCGCGTCCAAAGCGTGTTCGAGCCGGTCCACGAACAGCGGCCGGTTCGGAAGTCCGGTGACGTGATCGTGCAGCGAGCCGTGTCGGATCGCCTCCCCCGCGACCTGCCGCTCGATCGCGTGGGCGAGCACGTTGGCGGCGGCCTGCGCGAAGTGCATGTCCTGGGCAGAGAGGGCGTTGGGCTCGGTGGAGTGGGCCTCGATCACGCCCAGCGGCTGGCTCTCGCCCTCGATCGGCGCCGCGATCGTGCAACGCAGGCCGAGGTCCTGAAGATAGGACGGGAGGGCGAATCGAGTCTCACCCGACCAGTCGTTGACTGTCACCGGCTGTCCCGACGCAAGCGCAAGACCGGCAGGCGAGTCGTTGCCGACGGCGATCGAGGTCTCCTGGCCCCCATCGCCCATGCCGATGCTCGCCGCCAGCGTCAGTTTCCCGCTTCCCTCCTCGAACTCCCAGACACAGCTATGCCCGGTTCCCTCGCCGGCGGCGAGGAAGGCGGCCGTATCCTCCATCAGCGCCGGCAGCTGGGCGCCCTTCAAGGCCCGGTCGCCGAGCCGGGCCACCGCGGCCTGCTGCGCGGCGCGGCGCTCGATCTCGCGTTCCGCCTGCTTGCGCTCGGTGATGTCGTAGAGCACGCCGTGCCAGATTGGCTTACCCGACTCGTCGCGCACCAGCACCGCCTCGTCGAGGACCCAGATCGCCTTTCCGTCGCGTCTTCGCAACCGGTAGTCGATCGGCGGCGGGTCGCGATCGTCGAGCACCCGCTCGTTCTCCTGCGAGAGGGCGCGTTCGCGGTCATCCGGATGCAGCTGGTTGAGCCAAATCTCCGGGTCCGCCATCCACTCCTGCGGTGTGAAGCCGAGGATCTCCTTGATCTGCGGGCTGACATAGGTCCAGCGTCGCGGCTCGCCCATCTCGGCGCTGTAGACGATCGCCGGTAGGCGCTCGACCAGCGAGCGGTAGTTGGCCTCCACGACCTCGCGCTCCCTCGCCTGCTCGGCGCTCTCCTCGCGCAGCGCGCGCCCCTCGTCGCGTCCCTGCAGCATCCGCTCGGCCATCGCCAGCGCATGGGCGAGGCCGCGGGCAACGCTGAGCTCCTCGCTGGTGAACCTCTCCTGCGCCGTGCGGGCGACCAACAGCGACGCGTCCTCTTTGCCTCCGATCGCGATCGAGACAGCGGCGCAGCGGCCGAGGCCGGGCACCTCGATCGTCTTCGAACGCCCTTCTCTGACCGCAGCCAAAGCTGTTCCGGACACCTGTTCGGGATCGAGGCCGATCGCCACCAGGACACCCTTGTCGGTGACCACCGCGGCCAGCTCGGCCTCGAGCGCCTCGGCGACCCGGTCGACCGCAGCGCGACGGGCGGTGGCCATGTCGCCTACCGCCGACATCGCCTCGAGGAACTCCGCGAGCTGCCGCGTTGACCAGCCGGGCGACGTCATCGGTCCAACCTCCCTGCGGGCAGCGCTGCGACCCTTCTGATCTCAGAGGCGTCGCTGGGGAATCCGAGGTATTGGAATCGACCCACTTCTGAAGAGGGTTCTTTCCACGCAAACTGCGTAAGTCCGTTCTAAAAGTGGGTATCGACCCCGGATCGGGTCGCTTGACGCCTGGCTAGCCGCATGTTCGTAGCCGTTGCCGGTCGCCTGGGAGGCAGATTGCATGCGTCCGGCGCCCGCCGCGGCGCTCCCTGCAGCGTCAGGCGGACAGTCGCAGCGGCGGGCCCTGGGCGACCTGGCCGTGCAGGCCGCGCAGCGTGAACTCGCCCGCAAGGCCGCGAAACGGCGCGTAGGGGGCGTAGAAGCGCTCGACCTCCTCGACCGTGGCGCGGCGGCCGTTGCCCGCCAGGTGTCCGACGAGCTTCAGGTAGCCGAGATCGCCGGCCGGCAGCGAGTCCGGCTCGCCACGACCGTAGAGGCCGAGGCATTGCACGGTCCAGGGGCCGATCCCCGCGACACTCTTGAGGCGCGCGTCGGAGGACGGGTCCGACGGCGTGCAACGTGCAGCGACCACCTCGCGGGCAATTCGCCGCAGGGCGACCGCCCGCCCGCCCAACAGGTCCAGTGCCTCCAGCTCCGCCGGCGCCCTTCCGGCGATCACGGCAGCCCTCGGCACGTCATGGAGCGCCCCGTGCCCCGATCCGATCCGAGGTCCCCAACGGCGCACGATGCGACGCTGGATCGCCGCCGCCCTCGGCGACTCGATCAGCTGCTTGGTCACCGCCCACGCCAGCGCCTCCCAGGGCCAGGGGCGGCGGCGCGGGCGCAACTGCGGGAAGCGGCGGATCAGTGGGCGAAGCAGCGAGTCGCCGCGAAAGCGGGAGTAGAAGTCCGAGAGGTCGTCGTCGACGCCGATCGCAAACCGCATCCGCTCGATCGCCAGCTCCAGATGCTCCGGGCCGGCGGGCTCTGCTGCCTGTGGTTGTCCGCCGACCGGTGGGTAGACGACGCTGCCGGGTGCGAGCACTTCGGCGCGCAGCAGAACGCGTTGCCTCTGCGGCTGCCAGGCCCGCACCAGCACCGGTCGCTCATCGACGTGCAGAAGGCGGCAGAAAGTGCCGGACCGCACCGCGGCCGTACCGTCACCCCCACTGCCGCGCGGCAATCGGAAGGGCCAGGGAGGGCGCACGTCTACCGTCAGCGGCTCGGGGCCGCTTCCCGACTCCGGCGTCCTCACTTGCCGAGCAGATGAACGTCGATCAAGAAGGAGCGGCTGGCGACCACGTTCTGGCGATCGGGGCGGCGTACGAGGCGCCGCTGGGGACGCTTGCGCGTGCTCGAACTGCTGACCGCGCGTACCGCGGCCACCGTCGCGACTCCGGCCAGCGCTCCGCCGGCGGCGGCGATCGCCGCGGTGCGGACCTCGCGCAGCGCTGGGACCGAGGGCTCGTAGCGCAGCGGCAGCGGCCGCACTGAGTCTTCCGCGGCCGGCCCGCCGTCCTCCTCGGCGATCACCTCTGCTTCAAGGTCGGCACGGGGCACGGGCGCAGTGTAGGCATAGGTTCGGCGGGGGCCGGGAGGGGATCGGCGCTATTTGCGCAAGTTGCGGATTCTGTCATTCGTCACTCGTCATTCGTCACTCGGGCTTCAGTCCAAACCTCGAATGACAAATGACGACTTACGAGAGACGCTTCTCGTACAACCGGTACTTCTTGACCACCTTCCCCCCCATCCCCTCCATCGCCCGGTTCATCGGCTCGTTGACCTCGAGGATCCAGCCGGTCTCGCCCCCGTACACCCCGTCGGGCTGGGCCTCCTCGAGGTGCTTTATGTAGAAGGCGGCGGCGATCCCGGTGTGCTGGTACTCGGGCTTGACACCGAGCGCGAACACGCGCACGGTGTCGATCTTGCGCTTGGCGAGCAGGAATCGCAGCCAGCCGAAGGGCAGCAGGCGGCCGTTGAGCTTCGCCAGCGCCTGGTTTATGTCCGGGAGCGTGAGCGCCGCGCCCAGCACCTCACCATCGCGTTCGGCGATGAAGGTCCAGCGCTCGTCGATCACCTGCTTGAGGTTCTTGGCCTGGAAGGCGACCTCGTCCTCCGTGACCGGGACGAAGCCCCAATTGCGGCCCCATGCCTCGTTGTAGACCTCCATGAAACGGGCGATCTCGTCCTTGAGGTCGCGCTTGTTCATGTTGCGGATCGTGATCCCGTGCTCGCTGGTCACCTTCTCCGCGGCAGCGTGAATCGCCGGGTGGAAACTCTCCTCGCCGTACATCTGCTCCCCCAGGGCCAGCCACCACATCCAGAGGTCCATCGTCTTGGTGAAGCCGCGACCCTCGATCAGCTCGCGGTAATACGGCGGGTGCCAGGGCTGAAGGATCATCGGCCGTAGCTCATAACCCTCGACCAGCAGCCCGACCTCGTCGTTGGTTGTGAAGTCCATCGGCCCGAGCACCCGCTCGCGCCCGTGAGCGGCAACCCACTCGGATGCTGCGTCGAGCAGCGCCGCCGACACCGCCGGATCGTTCGCAGTCTCGAAGAAGCCGAACATGCCGTCGCTGCCGCCCTGAAACTCGTCCCAGCGCTCGTCCACCTGGGCCGTGATGCGGCCGACCGGCTCGCCGTCGCGCTCGGCGATGAAGTACTCCGCCTCGGCGTGCTCGAAGAACGGGTTGCGAGAGCGATCCAGGAACTGCATGCGCTCGAAGATCAGCGGCGCAACCCACTGCCGCTGGTCGTGGTGGAGGCGGAAGGGGACCCCGACGAAGCGCTTCAGGTCGCGCTTCGTCTTGACGGGACGAATGGCCAGTGACATGGCCGGAACGTATAGGAGAGTCGCTAGTCGCTCGTCTCTCGTCGCTCGAGGATTCAATCCGGGCCGCAGCCTGAACCCCCTAGCGACTAGCGACTAGCGACGAGCAAC
The DNA here is from genome assembly GCA_038040285.1 of Actinomycetota bacterium. Lineage (GTDB taxonomy): Bacteria > Actinomycetota > Thermoleophilia > Solirubrobacterales > 70-9 > Mayfieldus. The sequence goes on along the minus strand of JBBPIN010000003.1, from coordinate 9,114 downwards.
TAATTGCTGCCAGACTTCCCGCTATGGCGGAGACGACCCGGAGTCCGGTCGACGTATTCGAGAAGGCGCGCAGCCACGACCGGCTCGAGCAGCTCGAGGCGGCGAAGGAGAACGACCTGCTGCCCTACTTCCGGTTGCTGGAGTCGGCGGCCGGGCCGGTGGTCGAAATGGAGGGCCGTGAGACGATCATGCTCGGGTCCAACAACTACCTCGGATTGACCGGTGATCCGCGGGTAAAGCAGGCCGCGCGCGACGCGCTGGAGACCTACGGGACGGGGCTGACCGGCTCGCGGCTGCTGAACGGCACCACGCCCCTGCACCTGGAGCTTGAGAGCGAGCTCGCGGACTGGATGGGGACCGAGGACGCGATCGTCTCCACCACCGGCTACCAGGCCAACCTCGGCTGCATCGGCACGATCCTCGAGCCCGGCGACACGGTGATTTGCGACTCCGGCGATCACGCCTCGATCCTCGACGGCTGCCGCCTCTCCGGCGCGCGCTTGCGCCCCTTCCGCCACAACCGCATGGACAAGCTGGAGACGATGCTCGAACGTTCCGCCGATGACGGCGGCGGCGTTCTGGTCGTCGTCGACGGCGTCTTCTCGATGGAGGGCGACGTTTGCGATCTGCCGGCGATCGTCGAGCTGTGCAAGCGCTACGGAGCTCGCCTGATGGTCGACGAGGCGCACGGGGTTGGGGTGTTGGGGGCACGCGGCGCCGGCGCCTGCGAGCTATTTGGACTCGAGGAGGAGGTCGACCTGCGCATGGGCACCTTCTCCAAGAGCCTCGCCTCCTGCGGCGGCTTCATCGCTGGACCGGCGGACGTGGTCGAGTACCTGCGGATCGCCTCGCGCTCGTTCATCTTCAGCGCCTCGGGCGTGCCCGCGGCGGTCGGCGCAGCGCTGGAGGCGCTTCGGGTCATCCGCTCCGACGGGCCACCATTGTTCGAGAAGTTGCTCGCCAACGCGGAGTATCTGCGGGAGGGTCTGCGCCACCTGGGGTTGAAGGTGGTCGAGCCGGGGACGTTGCCCGACGGCAGAGTCGCCACCACGCCGGTGGTTCCGGTGATGGTCGGCGACGACTGGCAGGCGGTGCTGCTCTGGAAGGCGCTGTTCGACGCCGGCGTGTACACCAACGTCGCGATCCATCCCGCCGTTCCACCGGGCGGCGCCCTGCTGCGAACCAGCCTGATGGCGACCCATGAGCCGGAGCACCTCGACGGCGCCCTGGGGACGATCGCCCGGGTGATTGCCGACTTCCCCGAGCTGCCGCGGGTCTAGTTCGACCCTCGGGGTAGACAAAAGTTGGAGGTCGGAGCCCGCTGGCATCCCCCGGTATGGGTAGTTTCGGCTTGTCCAGAAATGGACTAACTCCGAGCGCCGACGAAAAGCATGCTCTTAGCGAACGACTCGGAGTGAGCTGAGGCGATTCGGGTTGACGCCCGGGGTCGCCAGCGCGTAGGTTCCGCCGGCGCCGCACACCGGGGCAGGAGCGCGAAGGACTAGCACCCCCAGTCATTCAGACGCCCAGGCAAGACGCCGGGGGGGCGGCGCGGAGAGAGACCTCGACCATCCCCTTGAAGGGAGGAGTCTTAGTGAACGCTGCAACGATCGCCCGTGCCCATGTTTCCCCCCAGCGGCCCCAGCACATGCAGGCCCTGGAGCACGCAAATCGGGTTCGCCTAGCGCGAGCTGCCCTGAAGCGCAGCATCGCCGGGGGCGAAGTCGCCGCCGCCGAGGTGGTCCGGGATTGCCCCTGGGAGACCGAGAGCATGACCCTGGCCGAGCTGTTGACCAGCCAACGGCGCTGGGGTCGCACCCGGTCACGCAAGTTCCTCCTCGCCCTGGCTCTTTCCGAGAACAAGCGGCTGGGAACGCTGACCTCACGCCAGCGCCAGCTGGTCTCCGGCGAGTTGGAGGCAAAGGCCGGCCACCAGCCCGCCCTGATCGCGTAGTGGCACGCGTGATTGCGGCGCCTTCGGCGTCTGACATGTCAGTGCCGCGGCGCAACGCCGCGGCACACATCGATTAGCCGCCCAGGCGGCCGATCCGGAAGGAGAGACCGCCTGAGGCCCGCTTGAACGCGTTGCGCAATGCGATCAACGCGGGAACGAAGACGACGACACCGACGGCGACGGGTATCACCGCGATAACCGAGCCGAAGAGCGTCGCGGCGAGGGCGAATACCAGCGCCGCAGTGAACATGGCGCAGGCGAGCGCCAGCAGCACGCTGTGCGAGCGGTAGCCGGTGAAGTGCTCGCGGATCGCGAGCTCCAAGCCCCCGAGCGAGGCGAGCGTGATACCGACCGCGACCATCAGGGTGCCAGCGAAGCTGCCGGTCGCGAAGCCGACAATCAGCATGATCAGGCCCACCAGCACCGTCAGCTCGGTGAGCGGGAAGGAGCCCCAGAGCGCCTGCGGCCGCTCGTCCCGGGCCGTGCGTCTGACCGTCGGCTCGACCGGAGCCCGCGACTTGGGGACCGTTTGGGGCTGGGCCCTAGGGCGCCGCTTGCGGCGCTTGCGCGACTTCGCCATTTCTAGGGGAGCGGGACGCCGGGCGTCCCTTGGCTAACGGGCAACCGGAGGAGATCTTGACCCGCCACCAGCCCATCAGCATCCCCAGCAAGCCGAAGCGGGGGCGCGAGTGCCAGTGTCGGCAGCCGGGTTCGCCGATGTCCTCGTTGGAGACGCGAACCCAGTGGTACTTCTCGGGCTCCGCGATCACCCGCTCGAGCAGCTCGCGGTTTCGCTCCTCGACGTAACCGCAATCCTTGAGGATGCCGCGCACGTCGGCGATCCGGGTCAGCAACCGGTCGCGCACCTGCTCCAGCTCGCCGATGCCGAGCAATCGCGGGCCGCCGGCGGGGGTGACGTCGTAGGCGATCCCGCTGCGGGGAAAGGCGGAGATGAAGAGCTCCGAGAGCTCAAGCTCGAGGCGGGCGATCTGCCTTCGCAGCTCGACCCGCGCCGGGCGCTCGTCCCCGTGCAGGAGATCGGTGAGGCTTCCCGAGAACGGAGGCGCTCCGGTTCGGTGCGCTTCAAGCTCTCTAATCAGCTCCGGCATCGGTCCCTTCGCAGACGTAGGCGGTCAGCCGATTCTAGATGGTCAAGGCCGCCGTCGCCAGCCACAGCGCCTCCTCGACGGCGATATCGGGCACGCCCTTGACCGCGAGCGCGGCGAGCGTGATGCGGGCGGTCTTCGGATGCACGCCGCGCCCCGCGGCTGTGGCTCCGAAGAGCAGCGCCACGGGCCGTCGCTCGTCAGCGATCACGAGCGTCCCCGACGGCAGCTCCCCCGGCCTGCCCTCGAGCGCCTCGCCGGGCGCCGAGGCGCGGACCCCCAAGCGCCCCTCGGTGCGGTCGGCGTCGAAGGCGCGCAGCGCGACGCCGGTCTCGACGATCGCGATCGTCAGCGCGTCGTCGAGCTGGCTGCGGCTCACGAAAGCGCCCTTCTTCATCCGCTCCAGGGCCAGTTCCTCGATCGGAGTGCGGGTCTGGTCGGGATCGAGCCCGATCTGACGGAAGAAGACCCGGTAGGCCCAGGGAATCGGGCGCTGGCGCATGTGGATCGCGTGACCGCCGTGAAAGCGGTTCGAGAGCTCGCGCAGGCGATCCTTGACCTGGCGCGGGCTGCGACCAGAGCGCGCCTCGACCGTGGTCCAGGCGAGGCTCAGGCCGGGGAACTCGTCGGCGACCGCTGGCGCGACCCAGCCGCGCTCGGGGACCGCCTCGCCCTCGGCGGGCAGTCCGGCGACCCCTCCCTCGCCCCCCTCAGCGATCGGCGCGCTCCTTGCGCCGCGTGGCGGCCAGCAACGCGTCCACCTTGGCCGAGAGCTCCGACGGACCGAGCACGCCGATGCTCGCCGACTCGAGGATCCCACCGGGGTAGGCGTAGACGAAGGTCGGGCAACCGCCGACCCGATACAGCGTCGAGACGGCGCCGTCATGGTCATAGCCGACCGGCATTCGCCAACCTCGCTCGCGAACCAGATCGCGGACGCTGTCGCGACTGTCGCGCACGTCGATGGAGAGGAAGTTCACGCGCCCACGGTAGCGCCGCGACACCACACTGACCACGTCCTGCTGGTTCTCGCAGTTGCCCCCGCGCGTGAACCAGAACGAGACCACCAGGGGCAGGTTGAAGTAGTCGCAGACCCGGATCACGTTCGGCCCCCGCACCTTGCAGGCAGGGGCGCGGCGCTGGTCGGCAGGGCAGGGCAGCTGGTCGCTTTCGCAGTCGTCCTGGGCGATGTTCGCGTCGCCTTCGAGATTGCTTGCCGCGACCGGCACCGCGAACTCGGCCAGTGGCTCGTCGGTGCTCGCCCGATTGAGGCCGAGGATGCCCTGGTTGCGGGTGGTGATGGTGTGGATCGTCACCACGACGATCAGCGCCAGGAACAAGAGGCCGACGACGGTCGAGTAGCCACGCCCCGGCCGCGGTGCGGGACCCATCGTGCGGCGCCCCGGAATCCCCTTGGGGCCATCCCCCCCGCGTTCGGGGCCCGGCTCGTTCACCGCCTCGAGGCGGCCAGACGCCGCCGCGGGAGCGGGACCCGCCCCAGCTTGAAGCCGGCCTCGGCCCAGACCAGTACCGCGGGGAGCACCAGCATTACTCCGAGCAGCGCCACGCCGAGGTCGATGACGGTGACGAAGCCGAAGTCGCGCAACATCAGGAAGTCGTAGTCACCGAGGCCCGGAATTGCGGTGACGATCAGCGTCGCGAAGCCGGCGATCGCGGTCAACCCCGATGCAAGCACGGCCGGACCGGTGCGCGTGTAGGACTGGCGCAGCGCCTCGCCCACCGATCGGCCCTCGGCGCGCTCCTCGCGGTAGCGCGAGGCGAGGATGACGCTGAACTCGGTGGCAATAGCGATCACCAGGGCGCCCAGGGTCGCCGACATCGGGTTGAGCTTGATATGGCTGGCGAACAGCACGAGTGACGCCCAGCCGGTGGCAAGCACGATCGGAATCAGTGGCACGAGCGCTCGCCGGAACGAGCGGTAGACGGCGAGCAGCGCCAGCGCCACAGCCGCCAGCCCGGCGAGGGTGAGCCAGTAGCGGCTGCTGGTCAGCGAAGAGTTCGAGGAGGCCGCAAGCACCGGCAGCCCGGCGAGCCGAACGACAGTGCCGGCCGGAGGCTCGGTGGTGCCCGGCGGATCGATCGCGCCGCGGACGTCGTCGATCAGCTTCTGCTGGTCGTCGAGGGGCATCACGCGAATGCCGAACGAGATGTTCGCGGTGTGGCCGAGCTCGCCGTTGCGCGGACCGCTGCTCAGCACGGCCTGGCGGTCGTAGGCCGGAACTGCACTGAAGACCTGCTCGATGCGCGGGCTGGTCAATGGCTCGCCCGGGTTGGTGAAGAAGTCGGTCGGCGAGGTGCCGGGGCAGATCTCGGCCTTGCGACAGCTCGCGAACCCGCCCCGGAAGCCATGCTCTGAGAGCACCCGCTTCTTGAAGCCGCTCATCCACTCGATCAGCTTCGGGTCGGTCAGGTCGGGGGCATGGACGGTGACGTCGAGCTCGCCTGAGACCCCGGTGGCGTTCTGAAGCTCGCGCAGGTCGCGGACCTCGCGCAGATCCTGCGGCACGAGCCTCGTGAAGTCGGACTGCACCGGAACGCGGGGGGCGACGAGCCAACCGCAGAGCGCCAGCGCGCCGGCCGCGGTCAACACCCGGACCGGGCTGCGGATCGAGATCGCGAGCGCCTCGGTGCCGAACGAACCGACCCGGTTACCGATCCGGTCGCGCAGCGAACCGGCCCGCTGTCCGAAGCGCCGGACGCGAGCCGCCAGCTTCTCGCCCGCCTCCGACCTCTGCGCCCGTTCGGCATTCCTGCGCTCTACTTCCTTGTTCCCGGTGCGCAGCGCAAGCGCCGCGAAACCGGCGGTCAGCGCCAGCCCGAAGCCGATCGCCACCCCGGCGACCAGCATCAGCCCGAAGCCGCGCACCATCGGTACCGGCGAAAGCAGCAGCACGCAGAAGCCGGCCGCGGATGCCAGGCAGGCGGTGCCGACCACTGGCGCAGCGCGAGCAGCTGCGATCCGCGCCGCCTCGGTTCCGCTGGCGCCGGAGGCCTCCGCCTCGTCGAAGCGCGCCTGGAGTTGGATCGCGTAGTCAACGGCAAGGCCGATCAGGATTGGGAGTACGGCGATCGCGGCGATCGTCAGGGAGCCGCCGACCAACCCGCTGAGCCCAAAGGTGATCGCTGTGGCGGCCAGGGCCAGGGCCAGCGGCAACAACCGAAGGCGGGAGCGGAAGACGATCGCCAGGGTCGCTGCCATGACCACGATCGCGGCGGCGAAGAGGACAACGAGGGCGGTCCGCAGCTTGTTCGCCACACCGTCGATCACCACGGGGGCGCCGCTGACCACGTAGCGACCGCCATGCAGCGCGAAGCACGGCTTTCCTTTGCAGGCCTTGCGCGGCGTGGTGTCGTTGACCGCCTCGCGGATCAGCCCCAGGGCCCGGTGGCGCTCGGAGTCGCTGAGGTCCGGACGCAGCCGGATCGAGATCAGCGCCGAGTCGCGATTCGGGAACAGGTAGGCAAAGCGCGCCTTCGGGGTGCCGGGCCGCTGGCGGGTGTCGAAGACGACCTGGCTAACGAACAGCGGGTCGTCGATCTGCGGAAGTCGGGTGATGCCGTACTGCGCGGCGGCCTGCAGGAGGCGCTGCTGGAACTGCCTCCCGACTCCCTGCGCCGCCGCGTTCGCCGCCTGCCGCTGCTCGGCCTTCGACAGACCCTGCGCGGCGGCGGCCTGCGCGGCGGCGCGGGCAGCGCTCAGCGCCCGCGCCTGCGTTTGCTTGATCTGACCGCCGAGCGCCGCCTGGATTCCCAGCGCCGCCTGGTTGAGGAAAGTGGCCGGCCCGTAGACGACCTTCGCCGGCTTCATGTGGGCTATCTCGGTGCAGGCGCCGGGCAGCGGCTTGACGTTCTTCGGGACGTTGCCGGAGAGGCAACCTTCCAGACGTAGCAGCCTGCCGAGGTTCGAGGTCAGGACCAGCTTTCGCAGGTCGCCCTCGACCAAAACCACGACGGCATCGTCGCCGAACAGGCGCCGGAACTGCTCGGTCGCCTGGAAACTCTGAGAGTCTCGGTCGACAAGGGTGTCGGTGCCCGCGTCGGTGTGGAGCCTCGATGCGCCGACCGCCGCGGCCGCCGCAACGACCGCGGTCACGATCAGCAGCACACGCGCATGCCTCGCCGACCAAGCGGCGATCGCGCCGAACCTTTCTCCTGCAGCCACGCAGAAAGGTTAGGGGGAGGGGGTGGCGGGGACGCTGGTTGCGCGCGTGCGCGCTAGCTCAGTCGCGCGTGCGCGCTGACTCAGCCGAGAGAGCGCGACGTCTCGCAGCTGCGTGCCGCGACGTCGTGGGCCTTGCCGCCGATGCAGAGGTCGCCGGTCCCGCCGCCTCCGAACAGCTTGTCGGGACCTCCCTGCCCGAGCAGGTGGTCCTTGCCGCTGCCGCCGAACAGCTTGTCGCCCCCAGGGCCGCCGCAGATGTAGTCATTGCCGCCGCGGCCCTTGATCTTGTCCTTGCCCTTGAGGCCGAGGATCACGTCGGCGGCGCTGGTGCCGTTGATCTTGTTTCGCTTGTTGGTGCCGATCGTCGTCGCCAGCTTGCCGGCGCACCTGCCCGTGAGGGTGCTGACGGTGCCGCCGCGGTTGAAGACATCCTCTTCGATCCCCTGGCCGGGAAGGCCGTTCTCTGCGGCGGTGGTGCCCGCGCCTCCGGTGCCCCCGGCGACGGTGTTGCCGGTCAGGGTCGTGTTGACGAGCGTCACGTTGCCGGCGTCGTTGAAGATCGCGCCACCGATCCCGCCGCCCCCGCCGCCGCCTGCAGAGTCGCCGCCGCCGAGCAGGCAGAAGTCCGAGTTTCAGGTAGGCCGGTGAGGCTTAGTCCATCGCCAGCGGCCCGGTGACCTCGGCGTTGAGGAACTGGGAGACGAACTCGTTCTCCGAGTTGAACAGCTCCTCCTTGGGGCCGCTCTCGACGATCTTGCCCTTCCACAGCACGGCGATGAAGTCGGCGATGCGGCGCGCCGTGCCGAGGTCGTGGCTGATCACCAGGTAGCAACCGCCGTTCTCATCGTGCACCTCCCGGATCAGCTCGCAGAGCAGCGCCGTGCGCACGGGGTCGAGGCCCGAGTCGGGCTCGTCGAACATGACGATCGCCGGGTCGAGCACCAGGGCCCGCGCGAAGCCGGCTCGCTTGCGCATCCCGCCCGACAGCTCGTTGGGCATGTGGTGGAGGGCCTCGGCAAGCCCGACCTCCTTCAACCGGCGGTTGACGATCTCGCCGATCTCGTCCTCGCCCTTGTCGGTGTGCTGGCGCAGCGGGAAGGCGACGTTGTCGTAGATGTTCATCGAGCCGAACAGCGCCCCGTCCTGGAACAGCAGGCCGAACTTCTTGCGCACATCGAAAAGCTCGTCGTCGGTCATGTTTGGGATCGACTCGCCGTGCACGAGCACGTCGCCGGAGTCCGGGTAGAGCAGCCCGACGATGTGCTTGATCAGGACGCTCTTGCCGGTGCCCGAGGGCCCGAGCACCATCGAGATCTGGTTGTCGGGCAACCCGAGGTTGAGGCTGTTGAGGATCCGGGTGCGGCCGAACTGCTTGACGAGGTCGATGATCTCGATCGCGTCGGTGCCGCCGTGGTCGCGCTTTTGGCCAGTGTGCCAGCGGTAGGGGTCTGAGTCCTCGGAATCGACGCCTGGAATCACGAAGTCGCGCCCGAGCGTCGCTCCGTCCCCCGCTACGTGCGGGTCGCCGTTGCCGGCCACCGCCTGTCCGGACTGCGCCGCGGCGGCGTCGGCCCTGGCCTCGGCCTCGCGCGCCGCCTGCTCGGTCAAGCTGCCGGGCCGCGGCTCCTCGTCGGCGCCCTCGGCCACCACCTCGACGCCCTGGTCCCGCTGGTCGTAGATCTCCTCCTCGACCCGCTCAGCGTCGTACTGCCCCTCAGCGGGGTAGCCGACGAACGGCTCCTCGGACCCCTTGTCCTTCTGATCCGGGACCCATTCGGAGCCCTTGTCGTCGTCCTTGCGTCCAAATCTCGCCACGTCAACCTCCAATCGGTGCCCTGGGGTTGGCCCCCCAGAACACCAGGGTCCCGGTC
>JBBPIN010000002.1:31601-142572 GCA_038040285.1 Actinomycetota bacterium | reverse complement strand
GGTACATCACGGTCGCCTCGGTGTAGGAGGCGGCGGTGAACATGAAGATCAGCCCCGCGATCACAAAGGCCACCGGGGTGAGCCCGAGCGCGAAGGCGGCGGTGACGCCGAGCGCGTAATAGATCGAGGAGCCGACGTTCCCGTAGGCGGCCGAGAACAGGTCGCCGACCCCATAAACCCGGCTGAGGCTCTCGTCGCGTGGGATGCGCTGGGCCATCAGCCCCGACTATAGGGACGGCTACGGCGCAGCTCGGACGTGCTCGCCGGTGACTGCGCCAGGCGACGGACAACCGGCCAGTGCCATGGCCAGCTCGAGCTCGTCGCGGAGGATCTGAAGCACCCGCAGCGCGCCCCGCTCGCCGTCCGCGGCGAGGCCCCAGAGCGCCGGTCGGCCGACCATGACGGCGTCGGCGCCAAGCGCCAGAGCGACGAGCACGTCGGTGCCGCGACGCACGCCGCCGTCGACGAGAATCAGGCCGCGCCCCGAGATCGCATCGGCCACCTCGGGGAGCGCCTCGGCAGACGGCGCAACACCGTCGAGCTGGCGGCCGCCGTGGTTGGAGACGATCACCCCAGCGGCGCCGTGCTCGAGCGCCAGCTCGGCGTCCTCGGCGGTCAGCACCCCCTTGACGAGGACCGGCAGATCGCAGCCGGAGACCAGCTGCTCGAGATCTGCCCAGGTGAGGGTCGGGTCCAGGAGCGCGAACGCCTCGGCGGGACCGATCGGCTTGTCGGCCCCGAGCGCCGCGGCGACGCTCGGCACCGTGACGCTCGCCGGGACCACGAACCCGGACCGAAGGTCGCGCTCGCGCCAGCCAAGGCGCGGCGCGTCGACGGTCAGCACGATCGCCTCATAGCCGAACTCGGTCGCCTCGTCGATCAGGGTCTGGGTCACTGCGCGGTCGCGGAAGCAGTAGAGCTGGAACCAGCGGTGCCCCTGCGGCGCTGCCGCCGCCACCTCGCTGGGGCGGGCGGTGGCGATCGTCGACAGGCACATCAGCGCGCCGGCCTCAGCCGCCGCTCGCGCCATCCCGGCCTCACCGTCGTCGTGGGCCATGCGCTGGAAGGCGACCGGCGCGACGACGATCGGCATCGAGACCTCGGCCCCGAGCAGCTCGGTCGCGGTGCTCACCTCACCGACGTCGACCAGCATCCGGGGCCGCAGCCGCCAGCGGCGCCACGCGTCGACGTTCTCACGCAGCGTGACCTCGTCCCAGGCCCCGCCGGAGAAGTAGCCGAGTGGGCCCGCGTCGAGCGCCTCCGATGCGAGGCGCTCATAGTCGGCGACGTTGATCGGCCCGGTACCTGATTCGGCCATGCGGCCGAGCCTATCTCTAGGAGATATGGACGATGGGGATGATCAGGATGGCGACGATGTTGGCGACCTTGATCATCGGGTTGATCGCCGGCCCGGCCGTGTCCTTGTAGGGGTCGCCGACCGTGTCGCCGGTTACCGACGCTGCATGCGCCTCGGTTCCCTTGCCGCCGTAGGCGCCATCCTCGATCAGCTTCTTGGCGTTGTCCCAGGCGCCGCCGCCGGCGGTCATCGAGATCGCCATGAACAATCCGACCACGATCACCCCGATCAAGAGGCCGCCGAGCGCCTCGGCGCTGAGTAGGCCGATAACCAGCGTCACCACGATCGGGATCAGCGAGGGAACGATCATCTCGCGCTGCGCCGCGGCGGTGACGATGCTGACCGTGCGCCCGTACTCGGGCCGCTGCGTGCCCTCCATGATTCCCGGGTTCTCCTGGAACTGGCGGCGCACCTCCTCGACCACCTGGCCACCGGCTCGACCGACCGCCTCGATTGCGAGCGCCGCGAACAGATAGACCATCATGCCGCCGACGATCAAGCCGATCAGCACGTCCGGCTGCGTAAGGCTGAAGTTGATCACCTGTCCAACCTTGGCCTGGTCCTGTAGCTCCTGTTGGAAGACGTTGAACAGCACCAGTGCCGCCAGCGCCGCGGAGCCGATCGCATAGCCCTTGGTGACCGCCTTCGTGGTGTTGCCGACCGCGTCGAGCGGGTCGGTGACGTTGCGAACGTCCTCGGGCAGGTTGGCCATCTCGGCGATGCCGCCGGCGTTGTCGGTGATCGGCCCGAATGCGTCCAGCGCCACGATCAGCCCGCACAGCGAGAGCTGCGCCATCACCGCGACGCCGATCCCGTAGATCCCGGCCAGCTGGTTGGCGCCGAGGATCGCCAGCGCGATCACGATCGCCGGAGCGGCGGTCGACTGAAGGCCCTGCGCGAGCCCCTGGATGATGTTGGTGGCGTGGCCGGTCTGCGAGGCGCGGCTGATCGTCCGCACCGGCCGGAAACGCGTCGACGTGTAGTAGTCGGTGATCACGAACAGGAACGCCGTCACACCGAGTCCGATCAGCGCGCACAGCCAAAGGTCGCCGACACCTGGCGCATTCGCGGTCAGGTCCGTGCTCTGTAGGTTCAGCCCGTCCATGAGCCACTTGGTCACCGGATAGAAAGCCGCGGCCGAGATCAGGGCCGAGACGATCAGTCCCTGGTACAGAGCGCCCTCGACCCGGTCGGACTTCGTGCGCACAGATAGCGCGCCGACGATCGAGGCGAGGATCGCCACAGCGCCGATCACCAGCGGGTAGATCGCCACCTGCGCCTGCTCAGTGAAGGTCAGCACCCCGAGTAGCATCACCGCGACGGCGGTGACCGCGTAGGTCTCGAACAGGTCCGCCGCCATGCCTGCGCAGTCGCCGACGTTGTCGCCCACGTTGTCGGCGATCACTGCGGGATTGCGCGGGTCGTCTTCGGGAATCCCCGCCTCAACCTTGCCGACCAGATCGGCGCCGACATCGGCGGCCTTGGTGAAGATGCCGCCGCCGAGCCGTGCGAAGACCGAGATCAGCGAGCCACCGAAGCCGAGGCCGATCAGGGCGTCGACCGCGTCCTTGTCGCTGGAGCCGGTGATGACGAGGATGCCGTAGTAACCCGCGACCCCAAACAGGGCGAGGCCGACCACAAGCAGCCCGGTTACCGAGCCACCCTTGAAGGCAACGTCGAGAGCAGGCGGAACGCCGCCCCGCGCCGCCTCGGCGACACGAGAATTGGCCCGCACCGAGAGGTTCATGCCGATGAAGCCGGCAGCTCCGGAAAGAGTCGCCCCGATCACGAAGCCGATCGCCGTCTGGTAGTTCTGAAGCGGGATCAGCCCGATCGCCAGCACCATCGCGACCCCCGCGATGATTGTGTACTGGCGGGTCAGGTACGCCCGCGCGCCCTCCTGCACCGCCCCCGAGATCTCCTGCATCTTTTCGTTGCCCGGCGAGAGGCGCAGCAGCCGCCGCGTGATCAGCGCGCCGTAGACCACCGCCGCGGCGGCGCAGGCGAGGGCCACGACTGGGCCATACGACGTCAAAAAGTCGGTCAAGTTCGCTCCTCCAGGGGTCGGGCGGCCGGACTTCGAACCCAGCCGTAGCGGCGCGGAAGTCTATCTACGAGCACCGCAGTCGCGTCAGCTTGATGGCCTATTTCGAGCCCGGCGGAGTCCAGATACGCGGCGGCTCTCCCCCACTTCGCGGCGCGTCCTCAGCTCCGCGTGCGGGTGTGCCACGGGGGTGCCCACCCTGCTCAGCCCCCGGTTGCTGCTTGTCGGCCTCAGCGTCGCCCTTCTCGCCCCCCTCGGCCGCCTGCGCATACAGCATCTGAAGCTCCGAGAGGGCGTTTCGGATCTGCGTCGCGGCGTCGTCGGGCAGCAGGTCGACCCAGGCCCTGACCGCGTCGATCCCGATCCGAGCCTGGTCGAGGTCGCGCTCGTCCTCCTTGGCGATCCGGCGTGCGGTCAGGTTGAGCACGCTGACCACGCTCTCAACCATCAGGTCCTGGACGCGCAGGTTGCGGATCTGCTCCTCGATCCGTGCCCGGACCTCTTCTTCCGTTTGCGGCATGTCCTCGGCCGGGGTTTGCTCTTCCTCGTTCATCCGACCAGCTCCTCGACTCCGTAGGTCCGCTTGGTCTCCGCCACGGCATCCTTATATATCTCCTCCATGGGCCGCCCGTCCCGCAGGGCCCGCCGGGAGCGCTGGGCGCCGTTTGCCTCCGGCAGCGCCACCTCCACCCCGAGCCGCTCGCGAGCCGGGGCCGTCCACTCGACTATCTGCTCGAGCACACGCCTCGCCTCCACCTCGGCGCCGCGCCGGAAGTCGATCATCTTGCCGTCCATCCCGTATCGGATCGCGCGCCAGAGGTTCTCCTCGATCTCGCGGTCGCGCAGCGGACTCCCGGCCCCGTCGTAGCCGTGGCGGTCGTAGTCGAGCGCCGTCTGGGCAGTGCATGCTGCGATCAGCGCCAGCAGCGCTGAGGACTCGTCGCCGCGCGTCTGGGCGTCACAGATGCGCACCTCGACCGTGCCGAAGCGGTGATGGGGCCTGACGCTCCACCAAAGCTGTGTCGACTCGACGATCGAGTTCATGCGCTCCAGCGTCTGCACGAACTCGGCGTACTCGGCCCAGGTGCCAAACGTCGACGGAATCCCGCAGCGCGGGAAGACCCGCGTGAAGATCTCGGTGCGTACCGAGTGCAGGCCCGTGTCCTGGCGATCGAGGAACGGGGAGTTGGCCGACACCGCGAGCAACAGAGGCAGCAGCTCGCGCAGCCAGTCGCAGACGGCGACTGCGCGGTCCGCCCCATGGATGCCGATGTGCAGGTGGAGGCTCCAGCTGTTGTTGCGCTGCGCGACCCACTGGAGGTCTCCCTTGAGGCGGCGATAGTGCTGGGTGTCGATGATGCGCTGGTCTCGATAGTCGGCCCAGGGATGGGTGCCGGTGGCGGCCAGCGCCAGGCCCATCTCCTCGACGAGCGCGAACAGCGCCACTCGACACTTCGCCTGGCGCTCCATCGCCTCGGCAAAGGTCGCGCCGCGGCCCGACCGGATCTCGATCTCGGTGTCGATCAGCTCACCGGCCGCAGACTCGGCGAGCAGCTCATGGCCCTGGCAGCGCTTGTAAATGTCCACGAAGCGGTGCTCGAGCTCGAGGCTCGAGCGGTCGACGATCGCGAACTCCTCCTCGATCCCGATCGTGAAGTCGGTCGAGGCCTCAAAGACCTCGCGGACCTGGTTCAGATCGAGGCCGGAGGACATCACCTTGTTCGCGCCTCCCCTGGCACCAATCTCTTTCGAAGAGGTCGGCGCTCACACATCGCCCAAGAGCCGCTAGGCGAGATAGAAGTACAGCGCGTAGAGCAGGTCTACGGCGGGGGAGGACGTGTGGACGGTCACCTCGGGCGGCACCTGAAGCAGCTGCTCGGAGTAGTTGAAGATGATCTTCACCCCCGCCTCCACCAACCTGTCCGCAACCCCCTGAGCCGCGGACGCCGGCACCGCGAGGACGCCGACCACAATCTCCTCGTCGCCGACGACCTGGTCGATCTGGGAGAAGTCGCGCACCTGGAGGTCGCCGACCTGCATCCCGATCACGCTCTGGTCGACGTCGAAGACCGCGACGATCTGGAAGCCATGATCGGCGAAGATGTCGGAGCTGGCGATCGCCTGGCCGAGGTTGCCGGCGCCGAACAGGGCGATGTTGTGCTGGCCCGAGGTGCGCAGGATCTTGCGGATCTCTGCGACCAGCGACTCGACGTTGTAGCCGACCCCGCGCTTGCCGAACTTGCCGAACCCAGAGAGGTCGCGCCGGATCTGAGTCGGGTTGATGTGGGTGTAGTCGGAGAGCTCCTGCGACGAGATCGTCTCGCGCCCCATCTTGCGCGCCTGGGTGAGGACCTGGAGGTAACGAGAGAGGCGCGCCGCGACTCCGAGCGAGAGCCGCTCGCCGTCGCCGAGCCCCGGGCCGGCGGCGCCGCGCTCCACGGTTCCCTGCTCCATCATGCGGGTACGGTATCGAGCCTCGACTGCAAGGCGTCCACGTCCAGGATCAGCTCCGAGACGATCTCGCCCTCGACAGTCACCACCGGGATCCTTTCCAGGTAGCGCGAGAGCAGCTCATCGTCGCTCTCGATGTCGATCTCCTGCAGCTCGAAACGCAGGCCCTGATCGCGGATCGAGAGGATCGCGGCTCGGGCCTCGTCGCAGAGGTGGCAGTCGGGGCGGGAGTAGAGGATCACCGTTGGCATGGGGCTCAGGTTGCTAGTTGCTAGTTGCTCGTGTCGCCACTGCCGTTGCGGCGGCGTCCAGCGACAGATATTCGGGGTACGGCATCGGCTCGGTGAAGCGGGCGGCGGAGGCGATCATCGCAGCGTTGTCGGTGCAGAGCTCCGGCGCGACGAGCTTCATCCGCAGATTGCGCTCTTCGCAGAGCCTTGACACGGCATCGCGAAGGGGGCCGTTCGCGGCCACCCCTCCTCCGAGCGCCACGACTTGCCACTCGTCCGAGCGAAGGGCTCGTTCCAGCTTGGCGACGAGCTGTCCGACCACCGCGGCCTGAAAGCCCGCCGCCAGGTCCGCCCGCCGACGTCGGGTCTCGGCCTCGCCCAAGTCCCGGCAGCGGTAGACCAGCGCGGTCTTCAGGCCGCTGAAGCTGAAGTCGAGGTTGGGCCCGCGGGTCATCGCGACCGGGAAGTCGAAGGCCTCGGGGTCGCCGTCGCGAGCCAGACGCTCGATCGCTGGGCCGCCAGGGAACCCGAGGCCGAGCAACCGCGCGGCCTTGTCCAGCGCCTCGCCCGCCGCGTCGTCCAGCGTCTGACCGAGCACCTCGTAGGAGGAGGGCTCGCGCACCGCCGCCAGCAGCGTGTGGCCGCCGCTCGCCAGCAGGCATAGAAACGGGGGCTCGAGCGGATCGGGCTCGAGGAAGTTTGCCGCCACGTGCCCGTGCAGATGGTCGACCGCGACCAGCGGCAGCCGCCGCGCTGCGGCGAGCGCCTTGGCGCTGCTGACGCCGACCAACAGCGCCCCAATCAGGCCGGGTCCGGCCGTGACGGCGACCGCATCGACGTCGCCCAGCTCCGCCCCTGCGTCCGCGAGCGCCGCGTCAGTCACCGGGCCGATCAGTTCGAGGTGATGGCGCGATGCGACCTCCGGCACCACCCCGCCGAACCGCTCATGAGCGGCTGCCTGCGAGGAGATCACGTTCGACAGCACCTGCGCCCCGTCGGTGACCGCGGCGCAGGTGTCGTCGCAGGAGGTCTCGAGGGCGAGGATCAATCAGGCAAACGCGCTGGCACGCTCGGACTCGCGCTCGTACCACATGATCACAGCGTCCTCACCGTTGTCGTGGTAATAGCCACGGCGCGTCCCCGCCGAGCGAAAGCCGAACCGCTCGTACATCACGATCGCCTCGCTGTTGGACACCCGGACCTCGAGCGTGTACGGGCTCTGCGCTCCCCCTTCCTCGAAGAGCCGGTTGATGAGCAGCGTGGCGATCCCCTGACGACGCCGCTCAGGGTCCACGGCGACGTTCATCAAGTGCCAGATCGTGTCGTATCGCGAGCAGACCAGGTAAGCGGCGAGACGGCCGTCCTCGTCGATCGCCGCCAGGCAGATGCCGGAGGGCTTCGAAAGCTCGAGCACGAACATCGCCAGCGACCAAGGCGTCGGGAAGGACCGTCGCTCGATCGAGATCACCGATGGTAGGTCGCTGTAGGAAAGGCGGCGGAGGCGCAGCTCGCCGACCGAACCGAACTCGGCGCCTTCGTCAGTTGTCTGTGCTGTCTCGTTCACGCCAGCGCTCTGCGTCCGGTGGCCTCAGATAGATCGGAGCGACGCCTTCGGGATCCGACGCGCTGATTAGCCCGCCGATCGCACAAATCTCCCGCGCCGCGATCCGGTGCGACGGATCCGAGTCACCGGGAACCTCGGCCCCGCTTTCTTGCAGTTCATCACGAAATCGTAGCGCCCCCGATCCGGCCGCCAGAGGTGGATCGCTTAGCTGGGCGAGGCGTTCCGCCAGCTCTCCGGGGGCGACCACAAACGGCTCCCAGATCTCCTTGCCGCCGGCGTCGTAGAGCGCCGCGAACAGCTCGCCGCGTCGTGCGTCGAGGGCAGCCAGCAGCGGCCGCTCACCGGCGCCGGATGCGGCGCCGCGTGCAAGCGCCGCCAGAGTGCCGACCCCCGCCAGCTCGATCCCGAGGGACTGCGCGAGCGCCTTGGCGGTCGCCACCCCGATCCGCAATCCCGTGAAGGACCCCGGTCCGACACCGACCGCGATCCGCACGACCGAGTCCCAGCCACCGGCGGCACCAGCGGCCTCCTCCACTTCGGCGAGCAGCCTCGTCGCATGGGCTGGTCGCCCATGATCGCCTGGCCCAACGGAGCCGGCGAAAAGGAGCTCGCCATCGCGAACCGCGGCCACGGCGGTGTCGTCGGTCGCGGTGTCGAAGCCGATGATTGCGGGCATCTGCCTATAGGTTGGCGATGATCGAACCGGCGGAAGAGGAGAGCGACGTGAACAAATTCGCCCACAGGCTCGCAGCGGCGTCGGCGTGCTTGGCGATCGCAGCCGCCGCGGCCACGACGGCGGGCTGTGGCAGCAACGACGTCAACAAGGCTGTCGACAAGGCGCAAAAGGGGGGCGGCAAAGCCCTCAGCACGGTGCAGCAGGCGGCGAAGGACGCCAAGAAGGCGCTGCCCAAGGACGCCCAGAAGAAGATCAACCAAGCGGGCAACACGGCCGACCAAGCGGTCGACACGGTCAAGGACAAGGCCGGCGCCGCGGTCGACGCCGCAACCAACGCCGACAAGAGCAACAGCAACAGCAAGAACGGCAAGGGCGGCGGCTACTAGCCGGCCCTGACCTGGTCACTCGACGTCGACGCTGCGGCTGTCGCCGCCCGCGTGCTCGAGCCGCACCCGTAGCTTGATCCGCTGCAGCTGAGGCTCGGCCACCGCGGGCCACTCGACGAAGGCCACCGAATCGGCGGTCAGGTAGTCGTCGATCAAGCCCGGATCCTCACCCTCCAGCGTCTGGAGGCGAAACAGGTCGAGATGGGAGATCGGCAGCCTCCCCCGGTAGCGCTGGCCGATCGTGAAGGTTGGCGAGGTGACCGGGTCTTCGACGCCGAGCGCCCGGCAGGCGCCACGGATCAAGGTCGTCTTTCCCGACCCCAGCTCACCGGACACCAACACGACGTCGCCGGGCTCCAGGTCAGCGGCGAGCCGTGCCCCGATCGCCTCGGTGTCGGCGGAGGAGCCGCTATGCAAGCTCTCCCTCGGGCTGCTCAACCGAAGAGACCGAGCTGGTCGACCTCGAGCGCCGGCTCCGCCTCGGGGGACTCGGGCGCGGTGTCCGCTGGCTCCGGCGTCGCGGCCGGTGCGGCACCCGGCGGCGCCTGTTTGAGCAGCTCCGGCAACTTGGCGAAGTCGGAGCGCAGCGTGTCGGCGACCGAAGGCGTGCGCAGGGCGGCCGCCGGATGGAAGAGCGGCATCACGAACACCCTGCGCCCGCCGAGGCTGTGGACCTGCGGCGCGCCCCGCACCTTGCTGATCCCGGTGCGGCTGGCGGTCAGCAGCTTGGTCGCGAAGTTGCCCAACGTGCAGACGACGCGCGGTTCGATCAGCTGTACCTGCTTGGCCAGGTAGGGCTCGCAGGACTCGATTTCGATCGGCTGCGGGTCGCGGTTGCCGGGAGGTCTGCATTTCAATGTGTTGCAGATAAAGACGTCCTCCCGAGACATGCCGATCCCCTCCAGCAGCTCGGTGAGCAGCGCGCCGGCGCGGCCGACGAAGGGCAGGCCCTGGCGGTCCTCCTCGGCGCCCGGCGCCTCGCCGACGAACATCAGGTCGGCGTCGGCGTTGCCGGAACCGAACACGACCCTGGTTCGCGTCGCCGACAGCGGGCACTTCTCGCAGACCGCCGCCTCGCTGAAGACCTCGACCAGCCGCTCGCGGCGCTGCTCCGAAGTGGAGCCCATCACGATTCCCTCGCCTTCTTCGCGTCGGCGATCCGCTCGCTGCGCGCCGCCTCGCGTTCGCGCCGTCGCGATTCGGAGTCGCGCGCCTTCGCGCCCCGCAGCATCCGGCCCGGAGGTGACACCGGCGAGAGGCGCCGCCGGGTTTGACTCGACTCGCAGCTCGGACAGGCAGGGGCCGACGTGCCGCTCTTGACCAACTCCTCGAAGCGGCTACCGCACTGTCCGCACTCGAACTCGTAGATCGGCATCGCTCTCATCCTCGATCCTAGCCCCGCAACCCGACCGGGCCGGAGGTGTCGAAGCTCGCAAATTGGCGCTATTTCTCGGCGTCCTCGATGTCTGCCGGCAACAGCGAGAACATCACCTCGTCCCATCGCCGCCCCTTCGACTCGGCCCGGGAGCGCAGCACGCCCTCGCGAGTGAACCCAGCCCCTTCCGCGACCTGCTGCGATGCGCCGTTTTCGACGTCGACACGGATCTCGACCCGGGCAAGCCCCAGAGAACCCAGCGCCCAGCGCGACAGCAGTCGCACCGACCGGGTCGCCACGCCCCGCTGGCGCGCCTCGGGCGCCACCCAGTAGCCGATTTGCCCCACCCTGTGCGCCCAGGTGATCGCGTTGATCCCCACCGACGCCAGCACCCTGTCGTCGACGGCGTCGACGGTCACGAAATGCAGCCCCGTACCCTCGCGGCGCTGGCGCTCGGCGTCTCGAAACCACGCGCGGGCGTCGTCCTCGCTGTAGGGCGACGGCACAAGGGTGAAGCGAGCGACCAACGGATCCTGGCAGGCGGCGGTGACCGCCTCGACATCCGGCTCGCGCGGCGGGCGCAGGGCAATCAGACCGTCCTCCAGCCGCGGCTGGGGATACTCGATTTCGGGCACGACCCCAAGTTACCCGCCCTGCGAACCGGCCTTCGCGCGTACGGCGCCTCCTATAATTCGCCCTGGCCGTGACCTTCGGGCACGGACCGGTCGGTGAGACCGGCCAATCGTCCAAGAGAGCTGACTCAGCTCCGTCTGGTATCTCGCATGCGGGAACTGGAACGGGAACGAAACGGAAACGAACGCGACATCCCGGCGCTCGCGATCATTGGAGCGGGCCGGGTCGGCTGCGCGCTCCACCGCGCGGCGCGGGCGGCAGGGATCGATTCGAGGCTGGCCGGGCGTGGCGACGCCTCCGAGGCCTCTGCGGGCGCCGAAGCGGCGCTGCTGTGCGTTCCCGACGCATCGATCGAGGAGGCCTGCACGGCGATCGCCGAGGCGCCAGGACTTCGCTTCGTCGGCCATACCAGCGGCGCGACCGGCCTCGAGGCGCTGGCCGCCGCAACCACGCGGGGGGCGGCGGCCTTCGGACTGCATCCCCTGCAGACGATCACCGACGACAACCCGGAGCTGATCGGCGCCTCCTGCGCGGTCAGCGGTTCAACGCCCGAAGCCGTGGCGCTCGCCCGGTCCCTCGCGCAGCGGCTCGGCATGCGGTCCTTTGAGCTGCCCGAGGAGCGCCGCGCCGCCTACCACGCCGCCGCCTCGATCGCGTCCAACTTCCTGGTCGCCCTCGAGGAGTCGGCGGCACAGCTCCTGGAGCGGGCCTGCGTCGAGAACGGGCGCGAGCTGCTGGCGCCGCTGGTCCTGCGCAGCGCCGCCAACTGGGCGCAGCGCGGCCCGGAAGCGCTGACTGGCCCGATCGCCCGCGGAGACGAAGCGACCGTGGAGCGACATCGGGAGGCGATCGAAGCGACGATGCCGGAGTTGTTGGAGCTGTACCGGGTCCTCGCCGAGCGCACCCGTTCGCTAGCCGCAGCCGATAGCGAGGTGGTCGCGTGAAGACGATCCGCGCCAAGGCCGAGCTGCGCCAGGCGCTCGCCGAGCCGCGACGCGAGGGCCGCACGATTGGCCTGGTGCCGACGATGGGGTACCTGCACGAGGGGCATCTCTCGCTGCTGCGCGCGGCGAGGGCCGACTGCGACCTGGTCGTGATGAGCCTGTTCGTCAACCCGACCCAGTTCGGAGCCGGCGAGGACCTCGACCGCTACCCGCGCAACGAGCAACGCGACACGGCGCTTGCCGTGGAGGCTGGCGTCGACCTGATCTACGCGCCGAGCACCGACGACGTCTATCCCTCCGGCTACGCGACCTATGTCGATGTCGAGGGACTGACGGAGGTCCTGTGCGGGGACCCGGAGCGGCGCGGGCCCGAACACTTCCGCGGCGTCATCACGGTGGTCGCCAAGCTCCTCAACACCGTGCAGCCGGACATCGCCTACTTCGGGCAGAAGGACGCCCAGCAGGCGGTTTTGATCCAGCGCATGGTCGGCGACCTCGACTTCCCGGTGCGGATCGAGGTGCTGCCGATCGTGCGCGATCCGGACGGCCTGGCGATGAGCTCACGCAATGCCTATCTCGACACCGAGCAGCGCCAACGGGCGGCGGCGCTGTCGCGGGCGCTTCGCGCGGCGCAAGACTCGGCGCGCGGCGGCTCCCTGACCGAAGCACTGGCGGACGCCCGCCGCGAATTGAGCGAAGCGGGCATCGAGCCCGAGTACCTGGAGGCTCGCGACGCCGAGGACCTGACGCCGGTCGCGGAGCTGAACGGCCGACCCGTGCTCGTTGCCGTCGCCGCCCAGGTCGGCGGCGCGCGCCTGATCGACAACGTCTTGATCGAACCCTGAGGGGCTGGAAACGGAGGCCAGATGCAAAGGCAGATGCTCAAATCGAAGATCCACCGGGCGACGATCACCGACTGTGACCCGGACTACGTCGGCAGCATCACCGTCGATCCGGAGCTGATGGCCGGGGCCGACCTGATCCCCAACGAACAGGTCCATGTCTGGGACATCGACAACGGCGCCCGCTTCGTCACCTACGTCATCGAGGGCACGCCGGGGTCGGGCGACATGCAGGTGAACGGGGCGGCGGCGCGGCTGGTTCAGCGCGGTCAAAAGGTGATCGTGGCCTCGTTTGGCGCTTACGACGATCGCGATCTGGAGGCTTACTCGCCGATCGTCGTCCACCTCGACGCCGGCAACCGAACGGTCCGCGTCGACTCGAATCCCGAAGTGCTTCTGGGTGATTTCGTCCCCGCCTGGGACTCAGAGGAGCTTCCCGGCGCCTTCACCGGCAGCACCAACTCGGGGAGGCTGGCATGAGCACCGTGCCGCGCAAGACCGATGCAAGCGCGCCCGGGAGGCAAGCCATGACGCTGCCGCAACTGGCCGAGATGAAGCGCAGGGGGGAACCGATAGTGATGGTCACCGCTTATGACTTTCCCTCCGCGCAAGCGGTCGAGGAGGCCGGGGTCGACGTGGTGCTGGTCGGCGACACGGCGGCGATGGTGGTGCTCGGCTACGACGCCACCGCCCCGATCCGCATGGACGAGATGGTGACGATGGCCAGCGCCGTGCGGCGGGGACTGAAGACCCCGTTGCTGATCGGGGACCTGCCCTTCGGCTCCTACGAGGCCTCCAACGAACTGGCGGTGCAGAGCGCTCAACGCTTCATCAAGGAATCGGGCTGCGACGCCGTGAAGCTGGAGCGCGGCGGGGCCTCGGTCGACCGGGCGCGGGCGATCATCCGCGCCGGCATCCCGGTGATGGGCCACGTCGGCCTCACTCCCCAGACGGCGTCGGCTCTGGGGGGTTTCAAGGCCCAGGGCAAGACGGCGGCAGCGGCAGCGAAGCTGGCCGAGGACGCGCTCTCCCTACAGGCCGTTGGCTGCTTCGCGATCGTCTTCGAGGCGGTGCCGGCGGCTGTCACCGAGGTGATCCAGGAGAAGCTCGAGATCCCGGTGATCGGGATCGGGGCGGGCTCGGCAACCGATGGCCAGGTGCTCGTCCTCCACGACCTGCTTGGTATCCATGAGGGCCGGACCGCGAAGTTCGTCAAGCGCTACGCCGAGGTGCGCAGGGCGATGGTCGATGGCCTTCGCAGCTATGCGGCCGAGGTCCGCTCCGGCGACTTCCCGGGCGCCGAGCACATCTACAGCATCGAGCCGGCCGAGCTGGCGGAGCTGAAGCGCTACCTCGAGCAGGAGACGCTGGCCTCGGCGTCGAGTTGGGACTGGGAACCGCTACCGTAGGCGCATCTGCGGCGGGAAACGGCTCGTTCAGCAAGTAACCCCCTGCAAATCGAGGGGTATTGCTTGTTACATCACGCACTATCCCTCTTTCCTTGCAGGAGGCAAGCAAATGGAGATGATCAAGAGGTTTGAGCCCTTCGCGCTGTTGGTGATGGTGCTTGGGGCCCTCAACTGGGGGGTCATCGGGCTAACGGACGGCGACACCAACGTGCTGTCCAAGATCTTCGGTGACGGGACGCTGCTCAACATCGTTTACGTAGTGGTTGGCGTCGGCGCCCTCGTCTACATCCCGAAGCTGCTCGATGCACTGCACCTGGGCGGCCACTCCGCCCACCCCAGGGGCACCTGAGGCAGCGAAGTCGTAACCGGTCGGGACGGCCGGTACGCAGCACGGAGCCGGGCCCACGGGCCCGGCTCTTCTTTTTGCCGCGGCGTGGCGCCACGGCACACCTCCTCGCGGCGGCTATGTTTCGGGACATGCCCGTGCACACCGGCGAGCTTCGGCTCTCCACCAACGGCGACAACGACATCATCGACATCACCGACGGTGTGCAGCGCGTGGTCGCCACCGCCGGTGCGTCCGAGGCGCAGGCGACCGCCTTCGTGCGCGGCTCGACTGCCGCGATCACAACGATGGAGTTCGAGCCGGGTGGCGTCCACGACCTGCGCGAAGCCTTGGAGCGGCTGATTCCCACCCAGGGCGACTACGAGCACAACCGGCTCAACCACGACACCAACTCTCATGCCCACCAGCGGGCATCGCTGATCGGCAGCGCGGAGACGGTTCCGGTCACCGGCGGCAAGTTGGCGCTGGGGACCTGGCAGCAGCTGGTGCTGATCGACTTCGACGACCGCGCCCGCGACCGCACGGTCGTCGTGCAGGTCGTCTCCTAGGAGCGGAACTCGATCTCTTTGATCACCTTCGCCGGGGAACCGGCGGCGATCACCCGCGGGGGCAGGTCCTCGGTGACGACGGAATTGGCGCCGATCACGCAGCGCTCGCCGATAGTCACGCCGCTTGTGACGACGCAGTTGACGCCGAACCAGCAGTTGTCGCCAATTAGCACCGGTCCCGTCGACGTGAAGCCCTGCCAGGTAATGGGCTTCTCCGGGTCGTCGAAGCGGTGGTCGGCGTCGCCGACGAAGCAACCGTTGGCGAACATAACGTGATCGCCGATCTCGATCCGATTGAACGCCGCCAGCATCGTGTTGCGGTTCAGAAAGCACCCTTCTCCGATCTCGATCCGGGCTTGCGGAGAGAGGGTCAGCCAGCACCCAGGCTCCAGCAGCGTGCCAGCGCCGATTCGAAGCCTCCCCTCGTCGAGCGCCTCCAGCACCTCCCCCTCGACCGGGAAGCGGATGAACGCCCCCGCCCGCGCCATGTGTCGATTGATGCGCCAGCACCGGGTCAGACGCCGGTTGCGTTCGTACCAGCGCCGCTTGCGCCACCACAGCAGCCATCCACTAGATCCGCCCACCGGGTTAGCTTTCCAGAGGTGAGCCCTGGAAGTCCACTGCGCGGCGGCATCGATCTGGGCGGCACCAAGATCCAGACCGCGGTCGTCGACGAGAACGGCAAGGTGCTCGGTGAAGCCCGCCATCCGACGCCCCACGAAGGGGGGCCGAAGGCGGTCGCATCCGAGATGGCCGCCGCACTGCGCGAAGCCGCCGACGCCGCCGCCACCAAGACGGACTCACTGCAGGGGGTTGGGGTCGGCTCTCCCGGGGACGCAGACGAAGCCACCGGGACGGTGTCCGCTGCGCGCAACATTCCCGGCTGGGAGGGAAGCTTTCCGCTCGGAGAGAGCCTCTCCGAGGCCCTCGGCACCGAGGTGCGAGTCGGCAACGACGTCCAGGCGGCCACCGACGCAGAGTTCCATCTCGGTGCCGGGCGGCCCTACCAGACGATCCTCGGCGTCTTCTGGGGCACCGGCGTCGGCGGCGGACTGGTCCTCGACGGAAAGTCGTGGCTGGGGCGCGGGGCCGCCAGCGAGATCGGGCACATGGTCGTGAAGCGCGGCGGCGCCAAGTGTCCCTGCGGGCGCAGGGGCTGCATGGAGGCCTACGCGGGGCGCGGGGCGATGGAGGCGAAGGCCCGCGAGGAGATGGAGAAGGGGGCGCACACCAAGCTGTTCGAGATCGCCGAGCACCACGACAAGGACCGCCTCACCAGCGGGGTCTGGGAGCGGGCCTTCGACCACGGCGACAAGCTCACCGCTCAGCTGCTCGACCGCGCAGTGGAGGCGCTGGGCACCGGGATCGCCTCGGCGGTCAACCTGCTCGACCCCGAGGCCGTGATCTTCGGCGGCGGCATGGGCCTGCGCTTCGGTGATCGCTACAGGGAGCCCCTGCTCAAGGAGATGGGGAAACATCTCTTCGTCGACGACCGCCCGCCTCCGTTCCTGATCGCCGAGCTCGGCGACCTCGGAGGCGCGATCGGCGCCTCCCTTCTGGTCGCGAAGCCCGCGGCAGCGGCGCCTGAAGGCGCTGTCGGCTAGACGCGTCCGCGCCCGGCAGCGATCCGCGGCCAGATCAGCAATACGAGGCCGATCACGATGCAGAGGATGCCGAGCGCGTAGTTGACGAGGATCGCCAAGACGATCCCGATGATGATCAGCAGTAGTGGTAGCCCCATGCCCCGATCCTACCCAAGGCGCGCGAGCTGATACGCCGGTTGAGCGCTAGGCGGCGACCGCGGTGCGCTTGCGTGATGCCTTGCGGCGCCGCGTCACCTTCGGCTGCACGAGGTCGGCGAGGTAGCTGCCGGTATAGGAGGTCTGCACCGCCGCCACCTCCTCGGGGGAGCCGGTCGCGATCACCTCACCGCCCTCCTCCCCGCCCTCGGGACCGAGGTCGATGATCCGGTCGGCGGTCTTGATCACGTCGAGGTTGTGCTCGATCACGATCACCGTGTTGCCGGCGTCGACCAAACGCCCGAGCACGTCGAGCAGCCGCTGCACATCGGCGAAGTGAAGCCCGGTCGTCGGCTCGTCGAGAATGTAGAGGGTCTTGCCGGTCGCCACCTTGGCTAGCTCCGTCGCGAGCTTCACCCGCTGAGCCTCGCCGCCCGACAGTGTCGTCGCCGACTGGCCGAGGTGGATGTAGTCGAGGCCGACGTCGCGCAGGGTGCGCAGTCGGCGCGCGATCTTGGGGATGTTCTCGAAGAACTCGCACGCCTCCTCGACGTTCATCTCGAGCACGTCGGCGATGCTCTTGCCCTTGAAGCGGACCTCGAGCGTCTCGCGGTTGTAGCGCCTGCCGTGGCACTGCTCGCAGGGGACGTAGACGTCGGGCAGGAAGTGCATCTCGATCTTGATCTGGCCGTCTCCCCGGCAGACCTCGCAGCGCCCGCCCCTGACGTTGAAGCTGAACCGACCGGGCTTGTAGCCCCGCGCCCGCGACTCCTGTGTCTGGGCGAACAGCTGGCGTATGTGGTCGAAGACGTTGGTGTAGGTGGCGGGGTTGGAGCGCGGCGTGCGGCCGATCGGCGACTGGTCGATATTGATGATCTTGTCGACCTGGTCGAGCCCTTCGATGCGATCGTGCGACCCGGGGCGCAGCTTCGCCTGATGGAGGCGGTTGGCGACCGCCGGGTAGAGCGTCTCGTTGACGAGGGTCGACTTGCCCGACCCCGACACCCCGGTGACGCAGCAGAAGACGCCGAGCGGCACCGCGACGTCGATCTGCTTCAGGTTGTGTTGGTGGGCGCCGCGAACGACCAGCTCGCCGCTCGGCTGGCGCCGCTCCTCCGGCACCCTGATGCTCCGCTTGCCGTCCAGGTACTGGCCGGTCAGCGACGCGGGCTCGGCGGTGATCGCGGCGGGCGGTCCCTCGGCGACGATGTGACCGCCGTGCTCGCCGGCCCCCGGCCCGAGGTCGACGATGTGATCGGCGGAGCGCATCGTGCCCTCGTCGTGCTCGACCACGATCACCGTGTTGCCGAGGTCGCGGAGCCGCTCCAGGGTCCCGATCAGCTTCGCGTTGTCGCGCTGATGCAGCCCAATCGAGGGCTCGTCGAGGATGTAGAGGACCCCGACAAGGCTCGACCCGATCTGGGTGGCGAGCCGGATTCGCTGCGCCTCGCCCCCGGACAATGTGCGGGCGGCGCGGGCCAGCGACAGGTAGCCGATCCCGACGTTGTCGAGGAACGAGAGCCGCTCCTTCACCTCGCGCACGATCAGGCGCGCGATAGCCCGCTCGGTCTCGGTCAGCTCCAGCTCCTCGACCCACTTCAGCGATGCCCTCGCCGACATCTCGGTGAACTCGTTGACGTTCAGTCCGCCGATCGTCACGGCGAGGCTCTCCGGCCGCAGCCGCGCTCCGTGGCAGGCCGGACATGGCTGCTCGGCCATGTATCCCTCGATCCGCTCGCGCACCCGTTCGGAGTCGGTCTCCTCGTAGCGGCGCTCGAGGTTGTTGACGATGCCCTCGAAGCGGACGGCGTAGGAGCGCCGTCGCCCGAATCGATTGCTGTAGGTCACCTTGTGGCGCTCGTCGCCGGTGCCGTGGAGGAAGATCTCGCGCTCCGCGTCGCTCAGCTTCGCCCAGGGCTTGGTGACGTCGACGCCGTTGGCCTCCGCGACGGCCTCGACGACCCGCCGCCAGTAACGCGCGTGGCCGAGCCGCCACGGCTGTAGCGCCCCCTCCTTCAGCGACAGGGTCGGGTCCGGGACGACCAGCTCGGGATCGATCACGCGCTGAAAGCCGAGCCCGTGACAGCGCTCGCAGGCGCCGTGCGGGGAGTTGAAGGAGAAGATGCGCGGCTCCAGCTCGGGGATCGACGTGCCGCAGTTGAGGCAGGCGAACTTCTCCGAGAACAGCATCTGCTCGCCCACGGAGTCGCCGTTGTCGAGCAGCTCCACCTCGACCAGGCCGGCACCGAGTGCAGCCGCCGCCTCCACCGACTCCGAGAGCCGGCGCCGCAGGTCCGACTTCATCACCAGGCGATCGACGACGATCGAGATGTCGTGCTTGTACTTCTTGTCGAGCTTGATCTCCTCGTCGAGGCGCCGCAGCTCGCCGTCGACCTTGGCCCGGGAGTAGCCCTCGAGCCGCATCTGCTCGAGCAGCTTTCCGTACTCGCCCTTGCGGCCCCGGACCACCGGCGCCATGAGCAGGAAGCGGCGCCCTGCGTCGAGGGTCATAAGGCGATCGGTGATCTGTTCCAGAGACTGTCCGGCAATTTCCTCGCCGCATTCCGGGCAGTGGGGAATCCCGATCCGCGCCCACAGCAGGCGCAGGTAGTCGTAGATCTCGGTCACGGTCCCGACCGTCGATCGCGGGTTGCGCGAGGTCGTCTTCTGGTCGATCGAGATCGCCGGCGAGAGGCCCTCGATCGAGTCAACGTCGGGCTTCTCCATCAGGCCGAGGAACTGCCGCGCATAGGCGGACAGCGACTCGACGTAGCGACGTTGGCCCTCGGCGTAGATCGTGTCGAAGGCAAGGCTCGACTTGCCCGAGCCGGAGAGGCCCGTGACCACGATCAGCGCGTCGCGAGGAAGCTCGACGTCGATGTCCTTGAGGTTGTGCTCGCGTGCGCCGGAGACGACGATTCGATCGGAAGCGGCCATCAGGAATCGATTCTACGGGGGCGAACGGTTGTTCCCATCGGCTCCAGGGGCCGGCCGGCCGCGCCATTGACGCGGCTGCTCGGCCGGGATAGGTTCGGGGATGGAAGAACTAAAGGGGGGAAGAACCAGGAGGGTTCAATGTCGAATGCAGATACAGCGCGAGCCGCCTACGAGGCATTTGCCGGCGGCGACATGGACGCGCTTCACGAAATGTTCGCTGAGGATGCCGAGTGGCTGACCTCGGACGAGCTTCCGCTCGGCGGCCTGGTCCGCGGCCGCGACGCGATCATGGAGAACTTCACCCGGATCCCTGACTACTGGTCGCAGTTCAGCGTCGAGCCCGAGGAATTCATCGACTGCGGCGACGACGTGGTCGTCAAGGGAACGCAACGAGCGACTGGTGAGGGTGGAAGCTTCGAAGCGCCCTTCCTGCACCTGATGCGATTCCGCGACGGCAAGCTGGCCCGCGGCGAGTTCTACAGCGACAGCGCCCAGGCGGTCAAAGCGCTGGGGAGCAAGGCCGCCGCCGTTTGACGGATAGGCTCGGGCGATGTCCGAGCCGCCGCCGGTCAGCGCGATTTCCGAGCTGGTGCTCGAGGTCTCCGACCTCGATGCGGCGCGCGCTTTCTACCGCGACGTACTCGGCTTCGAGGAGACGCTTTACGGAGAGGGGCGCGAGGGGCGCTACTGGTACCTGATCGGCGACACGGCGCGGTTGGGGCTGTGGACGCCGCAGACCGGTCTTGCCGGCGGACAGGGCGGGGCCCACGTGCACTTCGCCTTCCATGTCGAGGATCCCGAGATAGACGCGCTGCTGAAGCGCATCGGCGCAAGCGGAGTCGAGGTCGAGGGACCGATCCAGCTCGGGCCGGGGCGGGCGATCTACGTCACCGACCCGGACGGCAACGTGGTCGAGTTCTGGTCCCAGGACATGGCCGAGTACGCCGCCGGGGCGCGCGCCAACGGTGAGCCCGGCACCCTGGAGAGTTAGCTACTTGCGGGCGCGCTCGAAGACCGCGTCGAGCAGCTCGTCGGTTTCGGCAAGCTCGTAGTTCGCGCCCAGGTGCTTGGCGATGTCCTCGCGCGAGGACCCGTCGAGCGCCATCTTCATCGCCACCAAGCGTGCGGCCTGATCGTCGGCGCCGTTGGCGGCGGCAGGCATCGGCGGCTCCGGTTGCGGCTCGGGGATCGTGGGCGGCTCCGGCTCGGGCTCGCGCAGTGGTGCCGGCTCGGGCACCGTGACCGGGGTGGGGTCGACCTCGGGTTCGGGAGGCGCTGGCTCGGGCACGGGCTGCGGCCCCGGCTCGGTCTCCCCCCGGATCCCCTCCCCTCCGACAACCGCCTGCGCCATCTCGCCGATCCGCTCGCGCAGCTCGTCGGCTTGGCCGATCAGATTCGCGACCGAGCGCTGGGCGCGCTCGAGCTGGTCGCGGGCCTGATCGCGGGCGTTCGAGAGCAGCTCGTCGGCCTCGCGCCGCGCGTCGGCCTCGATCTCCTTCGCCTTCGCCTCGGCCGCCTCGACGATGCTCGCCACCTTTTGGGCCGCGACGTCGGCCAGCGAGGCGGGCCCAGCCTGCTCGACCTGCTCGGCGACCTTGCGCAGATGAGCGTCGACCGCAGTCTGGTCATAGCCCTTGCGAGCGGTCGGGAAGTCGCTGCGGACGATGTCGTCTCGCGAGATGGTCATCGAATCCAGCCTAGCGGAGAAACCGCTGCAGAAGCCCCACTTTCAGATCCTTCGGGCGGCTCTATGCGCCCGCCCTCATTCCGTCGAGATCGCGGCGCAGCTCCTTGATCTCGTCGCGAATCCGGGCCGCCTCCTCGAAGCGCAGGTCCTCGGCGGCCGCCACCATCTCCTCCTCGAGTTCGACGATCGTGCGCTCCAGCTCCTCGGGGCCCTCAAACTCCTGGCCGCGCCGGCTGCGGCGCCGGCGCGCCGGAGCCCGCGACTCCATCGCAAGGAACTCAGTCATGTCGGAG
This sequence comes from Actinomycetota bacterium, assembly GCA_038040285.1. Classification (GTDB taxonomy): domain Bacteria; phylum Actinomycetota; class Thermoleophilia; order Solirubrobacterales; family 70-9; genus Mayfieldus. The sequence goes on along the minus strand of JBBPIN010000002.1, from coordinate 121,111 downwards.
ATGCCCTTCTGCACCGTCTCCGGCGTGATTCCGTGCTCCTCGTTGTAGGCGACCTGAATCGCCCGCCGCCGATCGGTCTCGCGGATCGCTGCTCGCATCGACTCGGTCTCGCGGTCCGCGTACATCAGCACCTTGCCCTCGACGTTGCGGGCGGCGCGGCCGATCGTCTGGATCAGGCTCGTCTCGCCGCGCAGGAAGCCCTCCTTGTCGGCGTCGAGGATCGCCACCAGCGAGACCTCGGGCAGGTCGAGGCCCTCGCGCAGCAGGTTGACCCCGACCAGCACGTCGAACTCGCCCAGCCGCAGGTCGCGGATGATCTGGATCCGCTCGAGCGTGTCGACCTCGGAGTGCAGATACCGCACCCGGACCCCGTACTCCAACAGGTAGGCGGTCAGGTCCTCGGCCATCTTCTTGGTCAGCGTGGTGACCAGGACGCGTTCGTTCTGCTCGGCGCGGCGGCGGATCTCGTTCATCAGGTCGTCGATCTGGTTGCGGGTCTCGCGCACGTCCACGTCGGGGTCGACGATCCCGGTCGGGCGAACGATCTGCTCGACGACGCCGGAGGACTTGCTGCGCTCGAACGGGCCGGGGGTCGCCGAGACCATCACCAGGGCGCCGATCCGACTGAGGAACTCCTCGAATCGCAGCGGCCGGTTGTCGAGCGCCGAGGGCAGCCGGAAGCCGTGCTCGACCAGGGTCAGCTTGCGCGAGTGGTCGCCCTCGTACATGCCGCCGAGCTGGGGGATCGTCTGGTGCGATTCATCGACGAAGGTGACGAAGTCGTCGGGGAAGTAGTCGATTAGGGTGTGCGGCGGGCTGCCCTGCGGGCGGTCGTCGAGGATCCGCGAGTAGTTCTCGATCCCGGAGCAAAACCCCAGCTCCTTCATCATCTCGAGGTCATAGAGGGTGCGTTGGCGCAGCCGGTGCGCTTCGAGTTGCTTGCCCGCCTCCTCCAGCTCGGAGGTGCGCTGGCCCAGCTCGGCGCGGATCTCGGTCACCGTGCGCTCGATCGTCTCGTCCTTGGTCACGTAGTGGGTCGCGGGCCAAACCGAGACGTGGTCGATCACGTCGAGCACCTCGCCGCTCAGCGGGTCGAAGTGCTGAATCGCCTCGATCTCGTCCCCGAACAGCGAGATCCGGTAGGCGGAATCGGCGTAGGCCGGCTGGATCTCCAGCACCTCGCCCTGGACCCGGAAGGTGCCGCGGCCGAGCGTCGTGTCGTTACGCCCGTACTGCATCCGGACCAGCTTGCGGACGGTCTCGTCGCGATCGATCCAGTCGCCGACCTTGAACAGCTGCATCTGCTCGTTGTAGAGCTGCGGCGAGCCGATTCCGAAGATGCAGGAGACCGACGCGACGATGATCACGTCGCGGCGCGCGAACAGCGCCGAGGTGGCGGCGTGGCGCAGGCGGTCGATCTCGTCGTTGATCGAGGAGTCCTTTTCGATGTAGAGGTCCTGCGCCGGCACGTAGGCCTCGGGCTGGTAGTAGTCGTAGTAGCTGACGAAGTACTCGACCTGGTTCTCGGGGAAGAACTCCCGGAACTCGTTGCAGAGCTGCGCGGCGAGGGTCTTGTTGTGAGCGATCACAAGCGACGGCCGCTGGACCTGCTCGATCACCCCGGCCATCGTGAACGTCTTGCCGGTGCCAGTTGCACCGAGGAGGGTCTGGAAACGGTCGCTCCCCTCGAGGCCCGCCGACAGCTCGGCGATCGCCGTTGGCTGGTCGGCGGTAGGCGTGTAGGCGGGGTTGAGCTTGAAATCCGGCACCGACCCACCTTAGCGACGGGGTATCACGTGCTGGTGGCGTGCGCTCGCCGCAAACCGTGATGAGAGAATCGCCCGCGATGACGCGCTCCCAGAGATTGCTGGCTGGATTCTTCGCTCTGGCAGGCTCGATGCACTTTGTCCGGCCCCGCGCATATGAGGCGATCATGCCCCCGTACGTGCCCCGCCACCGGGAGGTGGTCCTGGCAAGCGGCGTCGCGGAACTGGCTGGCGCCGCCGCGATGATCCCGGCGCAGGCCCGCCAGCTGGCGCGCTGGTGGCTGATCGGTGTGCTGGTAGCGGTTTTCCCGGCCAACGTTCACATGGCGATCAGCCCGGAGCAGGTAAAGGGACTCGACCTGGACCGAATTCCGCGCTGGGCGCTGTGGGCGCGGCTGCCGCTGCAGCCGCTGATGGTGCTCTGGGTCTGGCGCGCCACCGCCGAGAAGGGATGAGATGGCGGTTGACCACCGGGGACCTACGGCAGCAGCCCCTGGACCTCGTTCGGCAGCAGGGCCCCCAAGCCCCCTAGCAAGCCGCCCAAGTCGTTGAAGATCGGGCTCGCGTCGCGGATCAGGCTCACCACCTGGTCGACCGGCGCGTTCCTTGCCAGCTCGCGCAAGCCGTTGGCGACCAATGGGTTCAGCGCCCCGGCCCGCTCGGCGTCGTCGATCGCCCGCACCAGCCCCGCGCGCACCGCTGCTTGAAGGCGGGGGTCGTCGGCGAAGCGCTGGCGCCCCTCGGGCGTGGCGAGGGCCAGGACAAGCGTCTCGCGCGAGACGTGCAGCTCGCAGGCGGTCCCGTCGAGCGCCGAGAGGGTGAACTGCGCGGCGGTGTCCTGGAGCCCACTGGTCTGCGGCCTGGCTCGCGGCTCGCAGGGGTCGCTGACCTTGGCCGGGGCATAGGAGCTGCCCCCGAGCGCGAGGAAGGTGACTACGAGCGCCACGGAGGCGGCCACCGATGCGCCTACCAGGGTTCGCCCGCTCACAGCACTGTCCGTTCGCGCTCGGCCCAAGGCCAAGCTCTTTGGCAGAGCCTCGCGCTCACAGGCTCAACTCCTCCGGTCGGCGCCGAGCCACGGCGATCGGCAGCAGCGCCGCGAGCGCGAACGCAGCCGCGATCAGGAACGAGTTGCTGAAGGCGTGAGTAGCGGCGCGGTCGAGCTGATCCTGGAGCCGGCTCTGCAGCCGTTTCACCCCCGCTCGGTCCTCGGGACCCCCCGGGGGCGGTTCGAAGGCCGGGTCGATGACGGGCACCCGCCCGCGCTCCTGGTGCAGGCGATCGGCGAGCCGCGTCGCGATCTCGATCTTCACCAACGGCGGCAGATGGGCATCGAGAAGCGCCGCGGTGCCGGCCTGTTCTGCGGCGGATCGCTGCTCGACCAGGTCGGAGGTGAAGACGGGGGTCAGCACCAGCAGCCCGACGACGACGCCGGCGTGACGCGCGGCGATCGTCCAGCCCCCGTGGATCGCCTGCAGCGAGCGGCCCTCCAGCGCCGCCTCGGTCAGCGCCGAGAGCGTCAGCGCCAGGCCAATGCCGATCAGCACCTGCGACGGGATCGTCGCCACGACCAGCGCCTTGGGAAGCAGCGCCAATCCGGCCAGGCCACCGCAGATCAGGATCGCCCCAGCCGCCGCGCGAGCGGACGGGTTGGGCACAGAACGAGCCAGCGGCGCACCGAGCAGCGCCGCCAGCGGCATCACCGAGACCGTCGCGGCGGCGGCGATCGGGCTCAGCCGCCACCCCTCGATCAACAGCAGCACAATCAGAAACAGCGCGGCCACCAGGGCTGCGGCGACCAGGCCGAGGGCGGCGTTGGCGGCGAGGTGCGGCCGGCCGGGACGGCTCAACTCGTCGCGCTCTGCGGCTCTCGAACGCTCCCGCACCGCGACCGGCAGCAGGACCGCGATTGCCGCCGCGGTCAGCGGCACCTGGACCAGGAAGATCGACTCCCATGACACCAGCTCGGTCAACAGGCCGCCTGCTGTGGGGCCCACGGCCGCGCCGATCGCTCCCGCGGCCGCCCATACGCGCGCCGCGCGCCGCTCCGAGTCCAGCTCGGCGGGGAGCAGCTCGAGCGCGCCGCAGACCGCCGCCGCCCCGCCCGCGGCCTGAACGCAGCGCGCCGCGAGCAGGAGGGCGAGGCTGGGAGAAATCCCACAGACGAGGCTGGCAACACCGAATACGGCCAGGCCGCCGACGGTGGCTCGCGCCGGCCCCACGCGGCCCGCCGCAAACGCAGCCGGGACCGCGCACAGCGCCATCACCAGGTTGAAGGCGACCAGCACCCAGACCACGCCGTTCACCGAGACGTCGAGCGAGCGGTAGATCTCGGGCAGCGCCAGGACGACGATCGAGGAGTCGGCGAGCACGAGGCCCACGGCAAGTCCAAGGGCGACGAGTCGGGGGCCTGGACGTTCGCACATCCAATTCACGGTATCCGAGCCCCCTCCCGTCGAGGCGATGGCCTCTCCCCCGCTGGACCCGGGCAGAAGTGGGTCGGCTACCGCTCCGCCGCCCTGACCTCGGCCCCCAGCGCTCCCACGTTCACGGTGAGCCCGACGTTCGCCCTACGGCAAGGGCCCGATGGCGAGCCCTTCGCCGGCCCGTTCGCCTATCGGGTCGTGACCGGGGCCAGGGCGACCCCGAGCAACCCCAACGCGCCAGTCGATTGCGGCTCAAACCTTGCGGGCCAGGCAAGCAAGACCACCTGCGTGGATTCGCCCACGGTCAGCGACGTGACGACCAGCCTCCAGCAACCGACCCAGGACCTCGGGATTGTCGATGACCTAACCGCGCAGCGGGCGAGCAGGGGCGGAGCGAAGCCGTCCAGTTCCGGATCGTCTACGCCGGAAAGGCAGGTTCCGCCCCGACCTTCGATCTCAGCGCTTCGACCGACGTTCCGGGAGCCGAAGCGAATCCCCACCCAGCCAATTTGACCCCCACAGCGGGTGCCACAAAGGTGCGCGTGAACCTTCACGTCCCCCCGGACACGGCGCGCGGCAGCTACGACGTCACGCTGGTCGCGGCCTTGCCAAACGGCCAGACCGGCTCCGGCACCCAGGAACTTCGGATCGGCCGCGTCAGCGCACCCTGCGGCGCTGCCAACCCGACCATCACCGGAACGCCGGGGCCCGACCGACTGGTAGGCACTCGGGGCCGTGACGTGATCTCCGCTTACGGCGGCGGCGACCGCATCCTCGGCCGAGCCGGCAACGACCTGATCTGCGCCGGGGCCGGCAACGACACGGCGATTGGCGGCGCCGGCGACGACACGATCGCGGGCCGCGGGGGCAAGGACCACCTGATCGGTGGTCGCGGCCACGATCTGATGGTCGGCGGCCCGGGCAGGGACAGCTTCAAGCACTAGGGTGGCGGCTTCGCCGCCTGACAGTCGTTCTTGGCCGGCGCCGTAGGCGCCGGCCAACGTCAGTAGCCGAGCTCCTTGGCGTAGTTGTGGCGATAGTCCTTCTGTTTGTCCAGCACCTCGGCGACGTACCCGCGGGTCTCGCTGGTCGGTATGTCGTCAATTGACATCCCGCTCCCTCCCCAGGTGTCGGCGTTGCCGGGTCCGGCGTTGTAGGCGGCCAGCGCCGCAACCTCGTTGCCGTCGTAACGGTCGAGAAGGTAGCCCAGGTAGAAGGTCCCGTAGGAGATGTTGATCTGGGGATCGGAGAGGTCGTCGAGGCGGAATGTCGTCCCCCCGCTCTGTTTCTCGATCTCGGTCGCGGTGTCGGGGGTTATCTGCATCAGCCCGCGGGCGCCCGCGTGGGAGGTCTGGTCGTGGAAGCGCGACTCCGAGTAGATCACCGCCGCGATCAGGCTCGCGTCCACACCCTTGTCGGCCGCCTGCTGGCGAATAACGTCCTCGTGACGCAGAGGCAGCGTGAACTCGCGGATCGCGCGGTTGAAACTGCCTGAGGCGATCAGGAATCCGACCAGCCCCCCGAGGGTGACGGCGACGAGGATCCCGAGGCCCCATCTTCTGCGTCGCACCTGCGCGGTCTGCCGCCCTCGGGCACGAGGCCGAGAGCGGCTCGCTGAGCGGCGGGCTGGGGACCGATGGCTGCTGCGGGTCGCTTCCATGCCGACCTAACGTTGTACAGGTTCGGTGCCGGATCTCCCTTCCGGGCTTTCCAGCTTCGCGAGCAGGTCGGACAGCTCACGCTCGAGGTCGGCGAGCGAGCCTTCGTTGCGCACCACGTGGTCGGCCCGAGCCGCCTTCTCGTCCTGATCGAGCTGGCGCGCCGCGCGCTGGTCGACCAGAGCATTGCCGCGCTGCTCGGCCCGAGCGCGACGCGTGTCGTCATCAGCGACCACCGCCACGGTGACGTCGAAGGCGTCGGCCATCGGGGTCTCGAACAGCAGCGGCACCTCGACCACCCCGAACTCCGTACCGGGGTCGAGCGACCGCCGCCAGGCGTCGATCCGGTCCCCCACCCTCGGGTGCAACTCCGCCTCCAGCCAGGCCAGCTCCTCCGGCCGCTCGAAGACGATCTCCCCGACGCGGATGCGGTCGATCGCGCCATCGGGGGCGATCTGCGGTCCCCAGCGCTCGATCAGACGATCGCGCACCTGCTCCGAATCGAGCAGCTCGTGCACCACCGCGTCGCTGGAGATCGTCTCGGCGCCGAGTCGCCCGAAGGCCTCCAGCGCCTCCGATTTTCCGGCGGCGATCCCGCCGGTGAGGCCGATGAGGAGCGGCGCCATCGCCGCCGCCCTCAGCTCTCCTCGCCGGGCGCCTCTTCGCCGTCGTCCGGCGAGTCCGGGCGTTCGGCTACCGACTCGCCCTCGTGAGCTTCCCCGGCTTCCTCGGCGTCCTGCGAACCGTCGCCGTCGCCAGCCTCCTCGGGCGGCTCGGCGGCGGTCTCATTCTCGGACTCTGAGGGCTCCTCGGTCGCACTCTCGCCCTCGATCTCCTGCGGCGCCTCGGCCGCGGCCTCGCCCCCGACCTCGGGGGGCGGCTCGGCGAAGACTTCCTCGGAGAGATCCAGATCCGGCGTCTCCTCCCCAGCCGCCGGCGGGGCAGCCTCGCCCTCCGGAAGCTGGATGTCGCGCATCGGCAGGTCCTGGCCCTCGACCCTCTTGATGCTCAAAGAGAGGCGGCGGCGCTCGTCGTCGACCTCGAGGATCTTCACCTTCAGCTCGGTCCCCGACTCGACGACCTCGCTCGGGTTCTCGACGTGATGATCGGCCAGCTCGGAGATGTGGACGAGGCCCTCGACGCCGGGGAGGATCTCCACGAAGGCGCCGAAGGCAACCACCTTGGTGACCTTCCCCTCCAACACGTCCCCGGGCTGGTGGCTGTCGACGACGCGCTGCCACGGGTCCTCCTGGGTCTGCTTGAGTCCGAGGCTGATGCGCTGGCGGTCGCGGTCGATGTCCAGCACCTTGACCCGGACCGTGTCGCCGATCCCAACCACCTCGGACGGGTGGTTGACGTGGCTCCAGGAAAGTTCGGAGATGTGGATCAGGCCGTCGATGCCGTCGAGGTCGACGAAGGCGCCGAAGTCGACGATGTTGGAGATCTTTCCGTCGACGATCTGGCCCGGCTCCAGGCGGCCGAGGATCTGCTCGCGCACTTCCTTGCGCTCCTCCTCCAGCACCGCCCGGCGCGACAGCACGACGTTGTTTCGGCTGCGGTTCAGCTCGATCACCTTGCACTCCAGCTTCTGGCCCATGAACTCGTCGAGGTTGTGGACGCGCCGGATGTCGACCAGTGACGCGGGCAGGAAGCCACGCACGCCGAGGTCGAGGATCAGCCCGCCCTTGACGACCTCGATCACGGTGCCCTCGACCGGCTCGCCCGACTCGGCGGCGGCCTCGATGCGGCGCCAGGCCTTCTCGAATCGGGCTCGCTTCTTGGAGAGGATCAAACGACCTTCCTGGTCCTCCTTGGTGAGCACCAGGGCGTCGACCTCCTCGCCAAGCGAGACCTCGTCGCCGGGATCGACCGACTTGCGGATCGAAAGCTCGTTGGAGGGGATGACGCCCTCGGACTTGTAGCCGATGTCGACCAGGACCTCGTCCTTGTCGATGCGCACGACCTTGCCGTTGACCACGTCCCCCTCCTTGAAGGAGATCATCGTCGCGTCGTAGTTGGGAACGAGCTTGCCGTCGACCTCAATCATGAAGTCGTTGGAGACCACGGCGGGCGCGCTCTCGCTCGCCGGATCTACGGCTGTGTCGGGCGTGGACACGGCGGCGAATGATGGCAGAAGGAAGAACCTGGAACCTCGAAGTAAGGGACAGCGGGCCCATTCACGCCTGGCGTTGAGCTGAAGCGCCTCGAACTTCGTTTTACTTGCAGACGATGCCCAAGCGCGAGACCAAACGTGGCGAGGAACGGACGCCGCTAGGTGGCTCTTACGACGTGCTGATCTGCGGGGCCAGCTTCGCCGGCCTGACCGCAGCGCGCGAGCTGGCCGGGTCCGGGGCGCGGGTACTGATCCTGGACCGATACGAGATCGGCGAGCGCCAGACCTCGGCATGCGCGGCGCCAACCGACTGGCTGACCGCGCTCGGGCTCGAGGAGTCGATCAAGCAGACCTTCGGCGATCTGGTGATTCACACGCCGCACACGAGCGTGCGCATGGACCTGCCCTGGGACTTCTCGACCTTCGACTACCGCACGCTCTGCGAGCTGCTCTGGAAGCAATGCGACGCCGACTTCGAGACCGCGACCGTGGAGGGCCGGGGTGCCCCGCCGAATGGCGACGCCCGAACAATTGCGGCGGCTTCGCCGCCTGACACGCCTGTGGCGGCGCAAAGTGGCACCGCCCCACACATCCGGGTCGTCACCGACCGCGGTGAGATTGCGGCGCCGCTGGTCGTCGACGCGCTGGGCTGGCGCCGCGTGCTCGGCTCGGGCGCCAACGTCCAGCCTCCCGAGGCGCGCCTGTCGCGCGGGCTCGAGGTGCACCCGTGGGGAAGCGACGAACACCTCGAGATCTGGATCGAGCGCGGCGTCGTCCCAGCTGGGTACGGCTGGAGCTTCCCCGCCAACGACGAGCTGCGAGTCGGCGTCGGCTCCTTCGATCCCCGCTTTCACGTCAGGCAACCGACCGTCGAGCTGGCCGAGCGGCTCGAGGTTGAGAGCGTCCGCTACCAGGGCAATTGGATCCCGCACCGACTGCGGCCTGCGGTCGATGCCGGCGTCTTCTTCGCCGGCGACTCGGCCGGCCACTGCCTGCCGCTGACCGCGGAGGGAATCCGAACCGCCTTCTACTTCGCCATCGCCTGCGGCCGCGAGCTGCGGGCGGTCCACGAATGCGCCAAGCCCCGCCAGCGCGCGCTCGCCGACTACGCGGCCTTCTCGGACGCCCATCGCTGGAAGTTCGAGGGGATGCTGCGGGTCCAGCAGCTGATCCCGAGGGTGCCGCCACGACTGCTGGCGGTGGCGCTGAACGGGATGGCGAGCAAGAGGTTCGTCGACTGGTCGTTCGGCCACTACCTCAACATCGCGCCGCCGGAGTTCGCGCAGAGCGCGCCGCGCCTCAGTGAAGCCCGCGTCGCCGCCTGACCGGTCTCAGCGGACGACCAGCACGGTGCCAACAAGCAGAAGGGCCACCCCGAGGATGCGCAGCGGTGTGAGCGCGACCTGCTCGAGACCGAGGATGCCGAGTCGGTCAGCAACAACGGAAGCGGTGAGTTGCCCCGCAACAGTCGCCGCCGCAACGCCGCCGGCGCCGATCGAGCTGACCGCCACCAACGCGTTGGCGACGTAGATCGCGCCCAGAAGCCCGCCGACCAAGTAGTACCAGCGGACGTCGGTTGCGTGGGAGAGGCCCCCAGCCTTTCCGCTCACCACGACGATCAGCAACAGCGCGGCGGTGCCGACCAGGAACGAGATCAGCGCCGCGGCCAGGTCGCCGCTCGCCTTGCCGAGCCCCGCGTTGATCGGAGCCTGGAGGGCGATCAGGCCCCCGGCGCCCGCCGTGAGGATGACCGCTGTTCCCTTATCCACCGCTCACCACCGTGATCTTTTCGTCCAGAACGTGTTATCTCCATGCGACCGTGCCCGGCCGCCGTGCTGTCATATCAGGAGCAGCACGTTCGCGATCCGGTCAAATGCCCCCGCCACCCCCAAACAGCGTCGCCTCCCGGCTTTTCCTTGGCCCCGCCCTGAGGACACAGCCGGACCGACGGCTGGTCTCCCTGGTGCGCAACGGTTACGAGACCGCCTTCGAGGAGATCGTTCGCCGATACGGCAAGCCCCTCGGCCGCTATGCGGCGGCGATCGTTCCCTCGCACCGTGCCGAGGACGTCACCCAGGACGCCTTCTCCAAGGCCCTGCTGGCGCTGCGGGACACCGACAAGGAGATCGAGCTGAGGCCTTGGCTGTACCGGATCGTCCGCAACACGGCGCTCAACGACCTCCGCGACCAACCGGCCGCCACTGCTCCGCTGCACGAGGGCATCGACGGCGTCGAGACTCCTCCAGAGGCCGCCGAACGCCGCGAGGAGGTCGCCGAGCTGCTGCGGCGGCTGCGTGCCCTACCCGATCCGCAGCGCGCGGCGATCGTGATGCGCGAGCTGGAGGGACTGAGCCATGAGGAGATCGCCGCCGCGCTCGGCTTGACCGGCGGTGCGGCGCGTCAGGCGATCTACCGGGCGCGCCGGGCGCTGCGCGACGGCGCCGGCATGCTGGTGCCGGTCCCGGTCCTGCACTACCTGCTCGACCCGACGGTCGGCGACGCGGTCGCGGGTGTGGGCTTGGGGAGCGCGGCGGCAGCGGGGGCGGGTGCCGCCGGAGCTTCGGCGGGCGGCGCCGGGGCAGGGGTCGCAATGAAGGCGGGGCTGGCGACGGTCTTGGTCGCCGGATCGGTGGGGACGGGCGTGGCGCTTCACAACTCTTCTCGCGACCACGGCTCCGCCTCGGCGTCCGAGACCTCCTCGAAGTCAGGCGAGCGAGACATTGCCGGCTCGGAGTCCGGCTCGACGAGCAACAGCGACCCCGGCGCCAGCGGCGAGAGCCATGGCGGGGGACCGGGCCCGAGCGGCAACCGGGGCGAGGGCGGCTCGAGTTCCGGAGACGGCCATGGCGGTAACAGCGGGCGCGGGTCGGGAGACGATGGCTCCGGGAGCGGCTCGCATGGCGGCTCCGGTCCCAGCGCGGGGGGCACTTCCCATGAGGGCGGCTCGCACAGCGGCGATGAAGGGTCCGGCGGGGACGACGGCTCCAGCCACCATGGCGAGGGCTCAGGGCGGGCGGCTCGGGCTCCTCGGACGGCGGCTCGAGCGGGAGCGGCGACGGCGGGTCGGGCGGGGGCGACGATTCCTCGATTCTCCCGCCCCTGGGCGACTAGACCAACCGTCCAACCCGCGTGATCTTGGCGCCCGGCTCGGGTTTCATGGCCATCTGATGCAACTACCGACGGAGGCAACCTCAATGTCCTGCAATCGATACCGACCCCTGATGGTGCTTGTCGCGAGCTGTCTGGGCCTCGTCGCCCTGCTCGCCCTGCCATCCGGGGCGGCGGCCAGGGATCGCAACCACGACCGGATCCCCGACCGCTGGGAGAAGGCGCACCACCTTTCGCTGAAGGTGAAACAAACGCGGAGGGATCAGGATAGGGACGGGCTCCGCAACCGGGGCGAGTTCCTGGCCAGCGACCTGCCGCACGACGAAGACACCGATGGCGACGGCACAGAGGATGGCGACGAGAACGCGGGCCGCATTCAGTCGTTCGACTCCAATACCGGTCGCCTTGTCATCGACCTGTTCTCGGGCGACACCCTGAGTGGGCAGGTCACCTCCGACACAGAGATTGAGTGCGAGGGCACCGACGAGCCCAACGGCGACAACAACGACGGCGAGCAGGAGAACGAGGCCGGCGATGATCGCCTCGCACGCCACGGTGAGAACAGCGGGCCCGGCAGTGAGAACAGCGGCCCCAGCTCTGACAACGAGGGCAACGACGAGGCCGATGAGAACGACGAGCAGGGTGAAACCAACTGCTCGACGGCCGACCTCACGCCCAATACGGTGGTCCACGAGGCAGAGCTTGAGGCCGGCGGCAGCGGCGCCGTCTTCACAGAGCTCGAACTGGTCAAGTAGCAACTCGTCGGCAGACGATCCTGAGGAGGGCGGCGAAAGCCGCCCTCCTTCATTTGGCGACCAGCCAGTCCTTGCCCACTCCGATGTCGACCTCGAGCGGCGGGTCGAGGTCGTAGGCCCGGCACATCTCCCTGCTCACCAGCTCCTCGGCCCCCTCCATCTCGCCCGGTGGGCCTTCGAACAGCAGCTCGTCGTGGATCTGCAGGATCAGGCGCGCTTTCAGGTCCGCCTCGCCCAGGGCGACGTGGCAGCGCACCATCGCCACCTTGATGATGTCGGCGGCGGTCCCCTGGATCACCGTGTTGACGGCCAGCCGTTCCCCAAGCCGCCGGGTTTGCACCTGGCCCGACCGCAGCTCCGGGATCGGGCGGCGGCGACCCATCAGCGTGGTGACGTAGCCATCCGCCTGGGCGCGCTCGATCGTCTCCTCGCGGAAGGCGCGCACGGCCGGGAAACGCTCCAGGTAGCGGGCGACGAACTCCTCGCCCTCGGCCTGCGGAATCGCCAGGCGGTCGGCGAGCCCGAATCCGGTCAGCCCATAGACGATCCCGAAGTTGACCATCTTCGCCTTCGATCTCTGGCCGACGTCGACCTCCTCGCGCGGGATGCTGAAGACCTCCGCCGCGGTGGCCGCATGGACGTCGTCGCCCGCCTCGAAGATCTCCTTCAGCACCGGCTCGTCGGCGACGTGGGCGAGCACCCGCAGCTCGACCTGGCTGTAGTCGGCGGAAAGCAGGCGCGCGCCCCGCTCGGCGACGAAGCAGGAGCGCAGCGGACGGCCCAGTTCGGTGCGGATCGGGATGTTCTGGAGGTTGGGATTGGTGCTGGACAGGCGCCCGGTGGTGGTGGCAGCCTGGTTGAAGGTCGTGTGGATGCGTCCCGTGTCGGCGTCGATCAGGTCAGGAAGCGTGTCGAGGTAGGTGCTCTTGAGCTTCGTCAGCTCGCGCCAGCTCTCGATCTTGGGGACGATCTTGTGCTCGTCGCGGATCTGGGCGAGCACCCGGGCATCGGTAGAGAAGCCGGTCTTGCCGCGCCGCTTGCGGGTCAGCTCCAGCTCCTCGAACAGGACCTGGGCGACCTGTTGGGGGGAGCCAATCGTGAACTCGTGCCCGGCAAGCTTGTGGATCTCGGACTCCAGCTTGGCGATCTGCTCCGCGAACCCCTCGCCGATCTCGGTCAGACGCTTGGCGTCGAGCTTGACCCCCTCGCGCTCCATCGCCGCCAGCACGTCGACCAGCGGAAGCTCGACCTCGCGCAGCAGGTCCTCAAGCCCCCACTCGGCAAGCCGCGGGCGCTGCAAGTCGGTGAGCTCGGCAACCAGCCGCGCCTCTTCGGGGGGCTCCAGGCCCGCCTCCGCCTCCTCTCCCAGCTCGAGCTGCTCGTCCCCGTCGCTCGTTCCTCGTTCCTCGTTGCGCGTGACGCCGAGTCCAGCGTCTGCCGAGAGCTCGACAAGGTCGTAGTTTCGCCGCGCGGGGTCGAGCAGGTAGGCGGCCAGCATCGTGTCGTGCTCGAGCTCCAGCTCGACCCCCGCCTCGGCCGCGGCGGCAAGCAATCCATGCCGACCGCCCCCCAGCGACTTCGCATCGTGCGCAATCAGGGGCTGCGCCGAGATCTCCTTGGCAAGCGTCTTCAGGTCGTTGGTCTCGCCGGTCAGCACCCGCTTGGCGTCGGCGGCAGCCCAGCGCCCGGCCGCGATCGCTAGGGCCACCGGGCCTTGGGCGAGATCGGCTGGCGACCCCTCCTCGGCCTCAACCTCCACTTCGCGCTCGATCTTGCGACCCGGGACCAGCGCTCCCTCCGGCAAGCCCTCCTCGAGCCGCTCGAGGATCGCGCGCAGTTCGAACTCGCGCATGAAATCGCGCAGGCTCGACCGGTCGGGCTCGGCGGACATCAGCTGCGCGAGGTCGAGGCCGGTCTCGATGTCGTAGTGCATCGTCGCGAGTTGTTTGGAGACCCGGGCGTCGTCGGCGTGATCGGTGAGGTTCTGCTTGCGCTTCGCGCCGGAGACCTTGTCCACGTTGGCCAGCACGTCCTCCAACGAGCCGAATTCCTGCAAGAGCTGGGCGGCCGTCTTGTCGCCGATCCCCGGGACCCCGGGGATGTTGTCGGAGGTGTCGCCCTTCAGCCCGATCAGGTCGGTGACCAGCTCGGGGGGCACACCGTAGCGCTCAATCACCCCGTCGCGGTCGTAGATCTTGGTCTCGGTGATGCCCCGCGACGTGGTCATCACGCGCACCCCATCCTCGACCACCTGGTAGACGTCGCGGTCGCCGGAGACGACCATCACCGGGATCTTCTGCTCGCGCGCCCGGCGAACCAGCGAGGCGATCACGTCGTCGGCCTCGTAGCCCTCCACCTTGACGTTGTCGTAGCCGAACGCCTCGACTAGCGGCATCAGGTGCGGCCATTGCTCGGAGAGCAGGTCGGGGCGAGGCTTGCGCTGCGCCTTGTAAGCCTCGTACTGCTTCTCGCGGCCCGACATCCCGGCGTCCCATGCGACCACCACCGCCTTCGGGTCGTGCTCGGTGATGATCTTCACCAGCATCGAGGCCAGGCCGAAGATCGCGTTGGTCGGGCGCCCGCCGGCGGTGGCGATCGACTCGGGCAGGGCGAAGAACGCCCGGTAGGCAAGCGAGTTGCCGTCGATCAGAAACAACTCATCGGACACGGCGTGATCTTAGGTGGCGGCGGCAGGTTCCTATGATTGCCGCTCCCATGAGCGCGAAGCGCGAATCCCCATGAGTCCCGCCCAAGCCCAATACAGCGTCACGATCCGGGTCGAGCTGGACGCTCGCCAGGAGCCGCTGGGCAAGCTGACCGCCGCGATCGCCGACGCCGGCGGCCAGCTCCAGGGCGTCGACCTAGTGCCCGGCGCAGGCGCCGAGGGAAAGCGGGTGCGCGAGTTCACGATCGACGCGCGCGACCAGGAGCACTGGGAGCAGATCCTGCGCTCGATCGGCTCCACCGGCGGCGCCAAGGTGCTCGAGTACACCGACCGCACGATGCAGATGCACCGCGGCGGGAAGATCGAGCTGCGCAACAAGTACCCGCTCAAGACCCGCGACGACCTCTCGATGGCCTACACGCCGGGCGTGGCGCGGGTCTGCCAGGAGATCCACGCCGACCGCTCGAAGGCGTTCGAGTACACGATCAAGCGCAACACGGTCGCCGTGGTCTCAGACGGCTCGGCGGTGCTCGGCCTGGGCGACATCGGCCCCGAGGCGGCGATGCCGGTGATGGAGGGCAAGGCGATGCTGTTCAAGGAGTTCGCCGGCGTCGACGCCTTCCCGATCTGCCTCAACTCCCAGGACCCGGATGAGATCGTCCAGGCGGTCGAGCTCATGTCGCCGACCTTCGGCGGCATAAACCTCGAGGACATCGCGGCGCCGCGCTGCTTCGAGATCGAGGAGCGGCTGAAGGCCTCGCTCGACATCCCGATCTTCCACGACGACCAGCACGGGACCGCCGTGGTCGTGATGGCGGCGCTGTTCAACGCCCTGAAGATCGTCGGCAAGCCGATCGAGTCGCTGCGGGTCCTGATGGTCGGCCTCGGCGCCGCGGGGGTCGCGGTGACCAAGATGATGCTCGAGTCGGGGGTCAGCCACGTGGTCGGATGCGATCGCAGCGGCGCAATCTCGACCGAGCGCGACGATTACAAGGCCGGCGAGATGTCGGACATCAAGCGCTGGTACGCGGAGGTCTCCAACCCTGAGAAGCTGACCGGGGACCCCGCCGACGTGATCGAGGGCGTGGACCTGTTCATCGGCCTCTCGGGCCCCGGGATCATCCCGGCACAGGCGCTGGAGAAAATGAACGACGACGCGATCGTCTTTGCGATGGCCAACCCGAACCCGGAGGTGATGCCGGAGGAGGCCGATCCGTACGTGCGGATCATGGCCACAGGGCGTTCGGACTATCCGAACCAGATCAACAACGTTCTCTGCTTCCCGGGAATCTTCCGCGGCGCGCTGGACGCCGGCGCCCCCTCGATCACCGAGGAGATGAAGCTCGCCGCCGCACACGGAATCGCCAACGTCGTCACCGAGGAGGATCTCTCCGAGGACTACATCATCCCCAGCGTCTTCAACCGCGACGTGGCTCCCGCGGTCGCCGAGGCGGTGGTCGAAGAGGCGAAGCGTGACGGGATCGCCCGATTCAATCCGGAGACCGGCACCTTCGCGACTGTCGATGTCTGATGATTCGTCACTCGCCATTCGTCATTCGTCATTCGAGGTAAGGGACACTGGGCCGATGAGGGTGCTTGTCACGGGAGCGAGTGGTCTTATCGGCGGGGCGCTCAGCGATGCGCTGCTGGCCCGTGGCGACGAGGTGGTCGGGTTGAGTCGCGACCCCGAGAAGGCGCGACAGACCAACCCCACCGTCCGTTGGTTTGCATGGCAGGCGACGCTGGAGCGCCCGCCGGCCGAAGCTTTCGAGGGCGTCGAAGGAGTCGTGAATCTGATTGGGGAGCCGATCAACCAGCGCTGGAACGAGGAGTCGAAGCGGCGGATCATGGAGAGCCGCCGAGCCAGCACCCACAACCTGGTGCAGGCGATCGGCGCACTCCAGGACAGGCCCAAGGTGCTCGTCAGCCAGTCGGCGATCGGCTACTACGGGGACCGCGGCGAGGCGATCGTCGACGAGTCGGCGCCGCCAGGCTCCGGCTTCGCGGCCGAGGTGCCGGTCGAGTGGGAGCGCGCCGCCCACGAGGCCGACGACCTGCTCAGGGTCGTGGTGGTTCGAAGCGGGCTCGTTCTCGACCCCCGTGACGGACTGCTCAAGCAGCTGCTGACTCCCTTCAAGCTCGGGGTCGGCGGGCCGATCGGGAGCGGCGACCAGTACATGTCGTGGATCCACATCGAGGACGAGATCGCGCTGCTGCTCTGGGCGCTCGACGACCAGCGGGTGACCGGCACGATCAACGCCACTGCGCCGAACCCGGTCACCAACCGTACGCTGTCGAAGACGCTGGGCCGGGTCCTGGGGCGCCCAGCCGTGTTGCCAGTACCGGGCGTGGCTCTGAATGTGATGCTGGGCCGAGAGCTGGCCGAGACGATCAAGGATGGCCAGCGCGTGCTGCCGCGCCGGGCGCTGGACCTCGGCTTCACCTTCAAGCACCCCGATCTGGAGCCGGCGCTGCGCGACCTGCTGCGCTGATCAGCGCGGCGCCTGCAGCTTCAACGGGAAGACTGGGAGCCCGTCGCTGATCCGGTAGCCGGAGACCGTGTCGAGGGTCGTATCGCCGTTGCCGTCGATCGAATAGGTGCCGAGGACCGAGTGTTGGTCGTGGGTCGAGAGCAGCTGGTCGATCACCGCGCGGCGGCTGTCTCCGTCGCCGCCGGCGCGATGGATCGCGTCGAGCAGCAGCGCCATCGACTCGTAACCGTACGCGGCGGCGGGATTGACGGTGCCGAACTGCCGCCTGTAGGCGCGCACGAACCGCTGTCCCGCCGCGGGAAGCAGCGACGGATCGAGGAACGGCGAGGTGACGTAGAGGCGGTCGGCGAACGCCGTCGCGCTGCGGAGGAAGGCGGGGTCGATCAGCGCGTCGGAGCCGATGATCGGCCGCGGTGGGAGTCCACGCGTTGCCTTCGAAAACCCATCCGGCCCACCGCCGTAATAGACGAGGTCAACGCCTCCGCCCTCACCGGTGCCGAGTCCTATCCGGGCCGTCTCCTGGTCGAAGGCTCGCGCCAGGGTCTGGCCGAAGACCGAGCCATCGGTGACGGAGCCGACGCGCTTCGCGCCCATCTGCTTCGCCCAGACCGCCGCCGCCCGGGCGTCGACGTCGTCGTCCGGGACCACTCGCGCGAAGGTCTGGCGACCGCTGGGCTGAAGCCGCTCGGGACTTGCGTCGCCCACCGGCGGCAGCCGGGTCAGATCGACCGCCGTGCTGGCGGGGGAGATCTGCGCCATCTCGGCCTGGTTGGTGATCGGCAGCGAGGCGCGCGTTGCACCGGAGTCGAGATCCCCGATGTAGCCGATCGCGGTCACGTCCTCCGCCGCACTTCGGGCGTTGGCTGCGGTGCGGGCCAGGCTCCAGCGACCATCGCGTGTGTCGTCCAGATAGACGGCCCGCACCTTCAGGTCGCCGACCCTTCCGCCCGCATCGGCCAGCGCCAGCCTGGCCCCGTCGACGATCGCTCTGCCGGCCGATTCACGGCCGCCGTGCAGCGGCGCGCTGACGTAGACGGTCAACGTCTCGCCGGCCGCCTTGCCACCGCCGCTGCTGCCGGCGCATCCGCCGGCCACCAGCGCCAGCGCCGCGGCCCCGGCGATCGCGGCCAGACGCCGATTCACCCGAAGAAGACCTCCGCCTCGCGGTAGAGCGATTCGGGCACCAGCTTCACCTCGGCGGTTGCCTCGGCCAGATCGACGAGAGTGATCTCGGTGCCGCGCAGCGAGGTCATCTTGCCCCAATTGCCGTCGTGAGCGGCGTCGATCGCATGCAGGCCGAAGCGGGTGGCGAGCACCCGATCGAAGGCGGTCGGAGTTCCGCCGCGCTGGACGTGGCCGAGCACTGTGGCCCGCGCCTCCTTCCCGGTGCGCCGCTCGATCTCACCCTCGAGCCAGTGGGCGATGCCGCCGAGGCGGACGTGGCCGAACTCGTCGCGCGGCGCATCCTCGGTCTCCGGCACCCCGCCCTTCGGCTCGGCCCCCTCTGCGACGACGATGATCGGCGAGTACTGGCTTTCGAAGCGCGTCTCTATGTAGTGGCAAACCTGATCGAGGTCGAACTGGTGCTCGGGGATCAGGATCACGTTGGCGCCGCCGGCGAGCCCGGCGTGGAATGCGATCCAGCCGGCGTGGCGACCCATCACCTCGATGATCAGCACCCGGTGGTGGCTCTCCGCAGTGGTGTGGAGGCGATCGATGGCCTCCATCGCGATGTTGACCGCGGTGTCGAATCCGAATGTGTAGTCGGTGGCGCTGAGATCGTTGTCGATCGTCTTCGGCACGCCGATCAGATCGACGCCTTGATCCTGGAGCTTGCTGGCGACTCCAAGCGTGTCCTCTCCTCCGATCGCGATCAATCCGTCGACCCGCTCGGCGGCGAGGTTGGCGACGATCTTCTCGACGCCACCGTCGGCATCCAGCGGGTTGGTCCGTGAGGACCCGAGGATCGTGCCGCCGCGCGGAAGGATTCCCCGCACCTCGGGGATTCCCAGCGGCCGGTAGTCGCCCTCCAGCGGACCCCGCCAGCCGTCGCGAAAGCCGACGAACTCGTGGCCGTACTCGGCCACGCCCTTGCGGACGATCGCCCGGATCACCGCGTTGAGCCCCGGACAGTCCCCCCCGCCGGTGAGCACGCCAATCCGCATGCCGCGACTGTATCGGCGTCGCTGGCCTAGGACCGCAGCCGCTCGCGCAGCGGTTCGGTGAGCTTGATCAGCGATCCGACCAAGAGCCCCGTCAAGAAGACGATGCCGGCAACCGGGCCGCCCTGCCCGAAGGCGTAGGAGACCACCATCGCCGCCAGGGCCAGAAAGAGGGTCACCACAACGGTCATCGGAACGGGATCCTAACCGGCGAGGGCGGCGCGGACTTCGCGCAGGAACACCGCCGCGGCCTCGGCGCCCGCGGTCGCATCGCCCGCCTCGGAGACCTCGCGCACGAGGCGGGTGCCGATGATCACGCCGTCGGCGAGCTTGCCCACCGCGGCGACCTGCTCCGGCGTGCCGATCCCGAACCCGACCGCGACCGGCACCTCGGCTTCCTCCTGCGCCGCTCGCACCAAGTCCTCCAGCTGCTCTGGCAGCTCGTCGCGCTCGCCGGTCACCCCTGCGACCGAGACGAGGTAGACGAAGCCGCGCGCCGACTCGCAGATGCGCCGGCGGCGATCGGGCGGGGTCGTGGGTGCGACGAGCGGGATCAGCGCCAGGCCCTCAGCCTCGAGCGCCTCACCGATCTCGCCCGACTCCTCCAGCGGCAGATCGGGGACGATCGCGCCGGCGGCGCCAACCGCCGCGAGGCGCCCGGCGAAGCGCCGCGGACCGAGCGCCAGCACCATGTTCACGTAACACATCGCCACCGAGGGAACTCCCTCGCCGAGCACCTCGCAGGTCTGCAGGGCGCCGTCGAGGTCGGCGCCTCGCTCAAGCGCCGCGGTTGCCGCCGCGTGGATCACCGGCCCGTCGGCGAGCGGGTCCGAGAAGGGAACCCCAACTTCGACCAGATCGGCGCCGCCGTCGGCGTAGGCGCTGGCGATCTGGAGGGCACCCTCGCGATCCGGGAAGCAGCCCATCATGTAGGGCATCAGCGCCGCTCGGCCCTCCTGGCTCGCGGCAGCGAAGGCGGCTTCGATCCGCGCCAGGCCAGTCGAGGTGCTGGTCGCGTCAGCCATCGATCTTCTCCAGGGCAGCCAGTGCCTCGGCGAGGTCCTTGTCGCCGCGGCCGCTCAGACACAAGAGGTCATAGCCCTCGGCGCCAGGGTTTGCCAGCAACCAGGCGATCGCGTGCGCGGGCTCGAGCGCCGGCACGATCCCCTCCAAGCGCGATAGCTCACGGAAGGCGAGCAAGGCGTCGGTGTCGGTGACCGACTCGTAGCGGGCCCTGCCGGTGTCGCGGAGCTGGGCGTGCTCGGGCCCTACGCCCGGATAGTCGAGCCCGGCGGAGATCGAGTGCGCCTCGAGGATCTGGCCGTCCTCGTCACTGAGCACCGACGACAGCGATCCGTGCAACACCCCGGTCCGTCCCGCGACCAGCGAGGCTCCGTGGTGCTCGCTCTCCAGGCCCTCGCCGCCTGCCTCGACCCCGATCAACTCGGTCCCCTCGTCCTCGAGGAACGCGGTGAAGGTCCCGATCGCGTTCGACCCGCCGCCAACGCAGGCGATCACCCGCGCCGGAAGCGTTCCCTCTGCCTCCAGCGCCTGGCGGCGCGCCTCGTCGCCGATCACCCGCTGGAGGTCGCGGACCAGAGCGGGGAAGGGCGCCGGACCGACCACCGAGCCGATCACGTAATGGGTGTCGGCGGCGTTGGCGACCCAGTCGCGGATCGCAGCGCTAACGGCCTCCTTCAGCGTCCGGGCGCCGGCCTCGACCGGCACCACCTCGGCCCCGAGCAAATTCATCCGCTCGACGTTGGGACGCTGGCGGCGCATGTCCTCGGTGCCCATGTAGACGACGCAATCGAGATCGAGCAGCGCGCAGGCCGTCGCAGTCGCAACGCCGTGCTGGCCGGCACCGGTTTCGGCGATCACGCGGCGCTTTCCCATTCGCCGCGTGAGCAGCGCCTGGCCGACCGCGTTGTTGATCTTGTGGGCTCCGGTGTGGGCGAGGTCCTCGCGTTTCAGATAGACCGGCCTTCCGACCCTTTCCGAGAGCCGCGCGGCACGGTAGAGCGGCGTCGGCCGGCCGATGAAGTCGAGGTGAAGGCGCCCCAGCTCGGCGTTGAACTCCGGATCAGCGCGCGCCTCCGACCAGGCCTCGGTCAGCTCGTCGAGTGCCGAGACCAATGTCTCGGGGACGAAGCGCCCTCCGTAGGGGCCGAAACGCTCCTCGACTGCCGTGCTCACGGGGCGGGGGCCGACGTGGCGGCGCGGGCGGCCTCAAGGAAAGAGGCCAGCAACTCGTGGTCCTTGCGGCCGGGCTCCGCCTCCACGCCGCTCGCCACGTCGACCGCGAAGGGATGAGCAGCCTCGGCCGCTGCGGCGACGTTGTCCGGCCGCAGGCCGCCGGCGAGGATCGCCGGCACCTCGGAGCGCCGGCCGGCCAGCAGGTCCCAGTCGAACGTCTCCCCGGTGCCGCCCCAGAGATCGCCCCGGCGGGTATCGAACATATGGAAGTCGGTGCGGAAGGCATCGGCGCCGCGAACGTCGGCTGCGCTGGAGACGTGAATCGCCTTGATCACCTTGGCGCCTGTACGGCGAGCGACCTCAGTGCAGAAGGACGGGCCCTCGTCACCGTTGAGCTGCACGATCGAGAGCCCCTCGTCGGCCACCGCCGCCTCAACCTGATCGAGCTTCGGGTTCACGAAGACTCCGACCACCTCGCATCGGCGGCGCAGCTCAGCGCCGATCTCAACCGCGGTCGCTGGGTCGCAGCTACGAGGGCTTTCCTCGTGGTGGACGAGGCCGATCGCCCAGGCTCCGAGGCGCACGGCCTCGCGTGCGTCCTCGAGATTCGTGATCCCGCAGATCTTGACCTTCACAGGTCAAGGGTAAGGGGTGGCCGAATGGTGGCCGGCCGGCGCGTTGCGCGCCGGCACATGCATGTCAGGCGGCGAAGCCGCCGCAATTGGTTGGCCGGGCGGCGTCTACCGGCCCAGACCCGAACCGCTGGCGCCGACGTTGCTTGGGCGGTCGCCGAGGGTGACGGTGATGCTCTTGGTGTCCGCGCCGCGGCGGACCGTGACGTCGAGGGTGTCCCCGGGCTTGGCGGAGTTGACGATGTTGACGACCTGGTCCATCGAGGTGATCTTGTGGCCGCCGATCTCGGTGATGATGTCGCCGCCCAGCTCCAGATTGGCTCCCTGGATCGTCGCCGCGGTGTGGCCCCCGCGGATTCCAGCCTTGGCGGCTGGGCCGCCGTTGACGGCCTGCTGGACAAGCACCCCCGAGTCGACCGGAAGGTGCAGCGCCTTGGCGATGTCGGGGCTGATGGTCGCCCCGGTGATCCCGAGGAATGCGTGCTCGACCTTGCCGTTCTTCTCCAGCTGTGAGACCACCTGACGGGCGGTGTTGCTGGGAATCGCGAACCCGATCCCGACCGAGCCGCCGCCGCCGGCAGTCTCGATCTGCGAGGTGATGCCGATCACCTGACCTGACGAATTGATCAGCGGACCTCCGGAGTTGCCCGGATTGATCGAGGCGTCGGTCTGGATCACATTGGAGATCGCGAACCCGTTGGGGGCCTGGATCTGGCGCTGGAGTGCCGAGACTATCCCCGTGGTCGCGGTTTGATCGAGCCCAAACGGATTGCCGATCGCCACGACCGGGTCGCCGACCTGGACGCTCGAAGAGTCGCCCAGCGGCAGTGGATGCAGGTCGGAGGAAGGCGCGTCGATCTTCAGCAACGCGAGATCCGTGGCGGGGTCCCGTCCCACCACCTGCGCGTTGTAGCTGGTGTCGCTGCTGCCCAGCTTCACGTGGATCGTCTGAGCGCCGGCGACCACGTGATTGTTGGTGAGAATGTGTCCGTCGGTGTCGATCACGAAGCCGGAACCGCTCGCGGTGCCCCCGCCCCGCGGGAGACCGAAGAAGTCAAATGGAGAGGCCGGCTTGGCCGGTTGCTGGGCCTCGATGAAGGCGACCCCCGCCGAGTCGGCCTTGTAGATCTTCGCGACGGTGTTGCCGTGGCCGCTCATCACCTTGGCGTTGACCGGCGCCGGCGTGAGCGGTGGGGGCAACGTATCGTTGCTCGACGACGCGTGGACCAGGCCGGCGGCGATCGCAATCCAGCCCAGCACCGCGACCACCAGGCCGCCGACCACCCCGGATCCGAAGGGCGTGCGGGAGAAGCTCTTCGCCTTGTCGACCATCACGTCGATGATCGAGGCGGGCGGTGATCCGCCGCTAAAGAAAGTCCTAAGCGGAGCTAAATCCTCGGACGGGGATCTCTAGGGCAGCGGCTGTTCGCGGGTGGACTCCTCGGGACCCGCGAGCTCGCGCGTCTTCGCCTCGGTGTCGCCGGCGCGCATCAGCGCCTCGCCGATCAGAACCGCGTCGACTCCGACTCGGTCGAGCTCCTCGAGCTGGCCGCCATCCGAGATCCCGCTCTCGGCCACCACGGTCTTGCCCGCGGGGACGTCGGGCATCAGCTCGAAGGTCGTGGAGATGTCCACTTGCCCGTTGTCGAGGTCGCGATTGTTGATCCCGATCACCGCCGCGTCGAGCTCCAGGGCCCGCTCCAGCTCTTCGGCATCGTGGACCTCGACCAGTGGGTCCAGATCGAGGCCAAGCGCCTCGGCGTGCAGCGCGGCGAGCTGCTGCTCCTCGAGCGACCGCACGATCACCAGGACGGCGTCGGCTCCGTTCGCCGCCGCCTCGTACAGCTGGTAGGGGTCGACGACGAAGTCCTTGCGCAGGATCGGAAGGTCGCAGGCTTCGCGAGCGGCCCGCAGGTCATCCAGCGTTCCGCCGAAGTGTGCCTCGTCGGTCAGCACCGACAGCGCGGCCGCGCCGCCACGCTCAAACGCCTGCACCGTTCCCGCGACCGGCGCTTCGCTGTCGATCGCCCCGACGCTCGGCGAGCGGCGCTTGAACTCGGCGATCAGTGAGAGACCGGGGCGCACCAGCGCCTCCATGAATGGCCGGTCCTCACCGCGGCTCTCGAGCCGGTTCTCGAGATCGGCCAGCGGGATCTGCCCGCGGCGCTTCTCGACTCCCTCTCTCGCCGCCGAGACGAGCTGCTCGATCATGCTCATCGTGCGTGCCGGAACATTAGCCGGCGAGCTTGCCGGTTTGCTCGATCAATTGCTCGAGCAGCCGAGACACCGCCCCCGAGTCGATCGCCTCGCGCGCCCTCTCGACCCCTGTTCCGAGGTCGTCCGCCTGGCCGCCGACGTAGATCGCCGCCCCGGCGTTGAGCGCAACGACGTCCCGAGCCGGGCCCTCCGCGCCATCGAGCACCGAGCGGCTCACGGCGGCATTCTCCTTCGGCTCGCCGCCGGCGATCTCCTCGATCGAGGCCTCGCCAAGGCCGAACTGACCAGGCTCGACGAACCACTCTTCCGTTCCGGACTCGCGCACCTCGATCACCCGGGTGCGGCTCGAGATCGAGAGCTCGTCGAGGCCGTCCTCGGCGTTCACCACGAGCGCCGCCTTCGCCCCCAGCCCGAGCAGTGCCTCGGCCATCGTCTCCTGGTAGCGGCGGTCCGCCACGCCAACAAGCTGGCGGCTGGCACCGGCCGGATTGGTGAGCGGTCCGAGGAAATTGAAGATCGTTCGCACGCCCAGCTCTTTGCGCACCGGGACCACATTGGCCATCGCCTCGTGGTGGCGGGGAGCGAACATGAAACCGAACCCGACCTCGTCGATGCAGCGGGCGACCTGCTCGGGGCCGAGACCGATCTCGACCCCCAGCGCCTCGAGGAGATCGGCGGAGCCGCTGCGGCTGGTGTTGGAGCGATTGCCGTGCTTGGCAACGGCACAGCCCGCCGCCGCCGCAACCAGCGCCGCTGTGGTCGAGATGTTGAAGGTCGAGGGCCCGCCTCCGGTGCCGGCCGTGTCAACGAGGTCGTCACGTCCACAAGGGACATCGGAGGCCAGCGAGCGCATCGTGCGTGCCAGGCCGACCAGCTCGGGCACCGTCTCCCCCTTCGCTCGCAGCGCGATCAAGAACGCCGCTGTCTGCACCTCGCTCGTGCGGCCCTCCATGATCTCGGCAAGCACCGCGGCGGCGTGGTCAGTGGTCAGGTGGTCGCCGGCGCAGACGGCGTCGATGGCGCGGGTGACGATTTCGTTCGGCATGCCCTAGACCTCGAGGAAGTTGGCCAGCAGCTGCTTCCCATGCGGCGTGAGGACAGACTCGGGGTGGAACTGCACCCCTTCCGCCGGCAGCTCGCGATGCCGGACCCCCATCACAACGTCGCCGAGGCTGGCGCTTACCTCCAGCTCCTCCGGGAGGTCGGGGTCCGCCACTAGCGAGTGATAGCGGCCAGCGACCAGCGGGCTCGGTACGCCGTCGTAGATGGTGCGCCCATCGTGCTCGACCTCGGCGTCCTTGCCGTGGATCGGCTCGCCGCGAACCGTGCGCCCCCCGAACGCCTCGACCAGCGATTGGTGGCCGAGGCAGACACCGAGCACCGGGGTGCCGGCCCGCGCGAAGGCGCCGATCGCGTCCACCGAGATCCCGGCCTCGGCCGGCGTACAAGGGCCGGGCGAGACGACAAGGCGATCAGGATCGCGCTCCAGCAGCTCGCCCACCGCGGCGCGGTCGTTGCGAACCACCTCGATCTCCGCGCCCAGCTCGCCAAGGTACTGGACCAGGTTGTAGGTGAAGGAGTCGTAGTTGTCGATGACGAGAACGTTCATGGCCAGTCAGGTTGCTCGCAGGCCAGCTCAACGGCTCGAAATATCGCCTTCGCCTTGTTCACGGATTCGTTGTATTCGTAGGCGGGCTTTGCATCGGCGACCGTGCCGCCTCCCGCCTGCACGTGGATCTGTCCGTCCTTGACCACCACGGTGCGGATGTGGATAGCCGTGTCGAGGTCGCCGCCCCAGGACAGATAGCCGATCGCGCCGCCATAGGAACCGCGCTTGTGCGGCTCCAGCTCGTCGATGATCTGCATCGCCCGCACCTTGGGCGCGCCCGAGAGCGTTCCTGCCGGCAGCGCGGCGCGCAGAACATCCATCGCTCCGATCCCCTCCCGCAGCGTTCCCGAGACCTGGCTGACGATGTGAAGGACGTGCGAGTAGGTCTCGACCACCATCAGCTCGTCGACGCTCACCGAGCCGTACTCGCAGACGCGCCCCAGGTCGTTGCGCCCCAGGTCGACCAGCATCACGTGCTCGGCCCGCTCCTTGGGATCGGCGACCAGGCGCTCGGCGAGGCGGCGGTCCTCCTCCTCGCTGGATCCCCGCGGGTAGGTGCCGGCAATCGGCCGCGTCTCGACCCGCCTCCCGTTGACCTTCACCAGCGGCTCCGGTGAGGCGCCGGCGAGCTGGAAGTCGCCGAACTCGAGGAAGTACATGTACGGGGACGGGTTTACGGCGCGCAGTCCACGGTAGATCGACAGCGCCTCGACCGGCGCCGGAGCGCTGAACCGCTGCGAGGGGACGACCTGGAAGGCGTCGCCCGCGTAGATGTATTCGATGATCCGCTCGACCGCTCCCTCGAACCGCTCCCGGGGCATATTGGAGTCGAACCGCGGTGGCTGGGCGACCCGCGGATCAGAGGGCGCCGGCACCGGGCCGCGGAGCCGCTGGCGCACGTCGGCGATCGCCGCGGCCGCGCGCTCGTAGGCGGCGTCGATCCCTCCCTCGTCGTCGGCGAACGCGCAGGCGAGGATGGTCAGCTCGTGGCGGAGGTGGTCGAAGGCAAGCATCACGTCGCTGATCATCAGCGCCATGTCGGGCAACCCGAGTGGATCGGGGTTGGGCTCCCCGAGGGGCTCGACGGTCCGCACCAGGTCGTAGCCAAAGAAGCCGACGGCGCCACCCGCGAAAGGCGGCAGGTCCTCAACCGGTGCAAGCCGGAAGCGGTCCAGGTATTCGGCGACCGCCGAGTAGGGGTCGGAGGCCTGGTGCTCGGCGTCGGCGGGTCCGCCATCGAGCGCCGCCTGACCCCGCCACTCAGATAGAACGCCATCAGCCCAGCGCAGCACGGCCCGGGGTCGGAATCCGAGAAAGGACCAACGCCCCACCTGGCCCTGTTCGGCGGATTCGAGCAGGAAGCAGGGGCCCTCGCCACGCAACTTCAACAGCGCCGACACCGGCGTCTCGCAGTCGTCAACCAGCCGCATCCTGATCGGTACCACGTTTGCCTCCCGTGCCAGCTCGCGCGCCGTGGCGAGGTCGGGGTCGAGCCCCGCCAGGTCAGAGACGACGGCCATTGAGGACCTCCATGACGTCGACCTGATCGACGCCGCGGGAGAGCAGCAACACGCTCAGGTGATAGAGCAGATCGGCGGCCTCCTCGGCCACCCGCTGCTCTGACTCCTCGCGCGCCGCCCTGGTCACCTCCTCGGCCTCCTCGGTCACCTTGGCCCCGATGCGCTCCGGGTCGGAGAGCAGCTCGACCGTGTAGCTGCTCTCGGGCCGCTCGGATTGGCGTTTGCGCAGCGTTCGCTCGAGCGCCGCGAGCGCCTCGTGGGCGGCGAGCCCGGGTTCTCCCTCGGCGCGGGGCGCGTCCTTGCCGGTGGCCGCTGAACCACCCAGCTCGCGGTAAAAGCAGGACCTCTCACCCGTGTGACAGGCCGGTCCGGCCGGCTCCACCAGCGCCACCAGCGCATCGCCGTCGCAGTCGTAGCGGAGTTGGCGCACGCGCTGCACGTTTCCGGAGGTCTCCCCCTTGTGCCAGATCTCGTCGCGCGAGCGGCTGAAGAAGTGCACCTCGGCGGTCTCAACGGTGAGGCGCAACGCCTCCTCGTTCATGTAGCCGAGCGTCAGCACCTCGCCGCTGGCGTCGTCCTGCATAACACAGGGAACGAGCCCGTGCTCGTCGAACGTAATCCCCTCGAACATGCAGCCAGTTTACGATTCGTCGGCTGGCGCCCCGAGAGCACCGCTGCATGATGAAGTCGCGGCAGCCGTTCAGCCGGCGTCGAGCGACAGGCGGTTGCGGGCATGCTCGCGCAGTTCGTCCTCGAATAACGCGAAGCCGGACCGGTTCTCTTCCTTGGCGAAGTACATCGCCATGTCCGCGTCGGCGAGCAGCTCGCCGGGCCTGATCGCGGGGTCGCGGCTCAGCGCGATGCCGACGCTGGGCGTGACGGTGAGGCGCCGACCCTCGACCTCGATCGGCTTCGGGACGACCTCCACGATCCGCTTCGCAAGCTGCGTCGCCCCCTGCTCGTTCATTGCCTCACAGAGGATCGCGAACTCATCGCCGCCCAGTCTGCTCACGACGTCGGTCGGCCGCACGAGGGCGGTGAGGCGCTCGGCCACGGCGACCAGCAGGTAGTCGCCCGCGTCGTGGCCGTGGGTGTCATTGACCCGCTTGAAGCCGTCGAGGTCGAGATAGAGAACGGAGATCGGCTTTCGCTCGCGTCGCTGCCGGTTGAAGGCCAGGACCATCCGGTCCTCGAGCACGCCACGGTTGGGTAGACCGGTGAGCTCGTCGTGGGAGGCCCGATGGGTTAGCCGTTTCTCGGTCTCCTTGCGCTCGCTGATGTCCTGCATCTGGGACAGCAGATACATCGGCTTGCCTTCGCTGTCGCGCACGATTGTCGTGCTGAGGCTGATCCAGATCACATGGCCGTCAGCGTGGAAATAGCGCTTCTCGGTCTGGAAGCGATCCCGCACGCCCTCGATCATCTCCTGCAGGGCGTTGAAGTCCTTCGGCAGGTCGTCGGGATGGGTGATGTCCTGGAAGCCCATCCCCACGAGCTGTTCCTGCGGGTAACCGGTGAGCTCGGCCAGGGCACGGTTGGCTCGCAGCCAGCGCCCCTCCAGGCTGACGATCGCCATACCGATGCCTGCGTCGTCGAAGGCGCTGCGGAAGCGCTGGTTGGCCTGGTTCAGCGCCTCCTCGGAGCGGCGCCGCTCGCTGATGTCGTGCACGAAGGCGTTGAAGCGAAGCCCCTGGGAGGTCTTCAGAGTCGAGAAGCTCAGCTCGACCGGGAACCGGATCCCATTGCGGCGTGCAGCCGTGGCCTCGATCCTGCGCCCGAGGCCCCGGTGGTCGCCCTCCAGCATGCGCTGGAGGTCCGGCTCGTAGTGCTCACGATCCTCGGCGGGGAGGATCGTTTCGACGAGCGGGCGGCCCATCGCCTCCGCCCGCGACCAACCGAAGTCCCGCTCGGCCTGGGAGCTCCATTCCACGATGTTGCCGTCCTCGTCCATCGAGATGAACGCCTCATGGGCCGAGTTGAGAATCGAGCGGGAGAGCTCCTCCCGCTCGCGGATCTTGCGCATCAGATGGAGACCGGTGACGCCGAGCGCCCCGGTCATGATCGAGTCGAGCGCCGCGCGGCCGAGCTCCGAGGACGGGTACTTCGAGCCCGGGTCGAGGACCACGGGCAACCCGATCGCGAGCGCGCAGCCGAGGACCGACAGAAGGACCTGATTGAGCGTTCCGTAGAGCGCGAACCAGACGACCGGAAGCAGGATCAGCGCCGTGAACACGGATGCGCCGCCTCCCGTTGCGTCGCGGACCAGCGCAGCAACCACGTAGAGCAGCAGCACCGGAATCGCCTGGCAACTGGCCGGCAGCCGCGACCAGGGCAGCAGGAAGACAGAGCCGACGATCAGGGCGACGAGCGCCCAGGAGAGTTTGATCTTGGCGGTCATGCCGTCATAGGCAAACGGCACGACTGCGAGCGTCACCAGGAGGAGTGAGATGAAGGGCGCGAAGCGGAGCGCCAGGTCGGCTTGCTCGAAGGGGCGCGCTTCACGGGGCGCGCCGTGATCGAACCTGCGATCTAGCTGCAGTGCGTACATCTGTCTCCTCGCGCGAACTGACTGTCAACCGGCTTTGGCGCAAGCCGCAATCAAAGGAAAGTCCCTCAGGCTCATGGCTACCTGAGTACAGGAGTTATTCGGCCATCTGTTCGATGCGCTTGATACCTAGAAGTGAAAGATCGCGCCCATTACTCGATCCCCAGGCGATCCAGCAAACCCTCGTCGCGACGCCAGCGTCGCCGAACCTTGACCTGCAGGTCAAGATGCACCCGGGTACCGAGCTCGCGCTCCAGCTCGCGCCGCGCCGCCGTCCCGACCTCCTTGACCTTGCTGCCTTTCCCGCCGATCAGGATCGCCTTTTGTGATTCGGACTCGGTCCAGACCTCGGCCTGGATCGTGACCAGGCCGTCCTCGCGCTGGTCGACTTCGGAGACCGCGACCTCGACCGAGTGCGGGATCTCGTCCCTGGTGCGGTTCAGCACCTGCTCACGGATCAGCTCCGCCAGCAACACGTCGCTCGGCTGGTCGCTGTGCTGCTCCGGAGGGTAGAGGTAGGGCCCCTTGGGCATCAGCTCGGCCAGTCGTTCGAGCAGCGGCTCGAGACCCTCTCCGGTCTTGGCGCTGATCGGGAACACTTCGTCCACCGACTTCAGCTCGGCGGCGGAGGCGAGCACCTCCGTCGTCTGCGGCTTGCCGAGCCGGTCGACCTTGTTGACGGTGCAGAGGACCGGGAGGTCGCGTCTCGCCGCGAGCAGTGAACGATCGATGAAGCGGTCCCCGGGACCTACTCCCTCCTCACCATTGATGACGAGCAGCACGGCGTCCGAATCGGCCAGCTCGCGCTCCACCCGCCGCTGCATCCTCTCGGTGAGAACGTCGCGCGGTCGCTGGACGCCGGGCAGGTCTACGAGGACGATCTGCCAACCGGCGGCCTGGTCGGTGCAGATGCCGCGGATCGCCCGGCGGGTCGTCTGGGGACGATCGGAGACGATCGCCACCCGCGCTCCGACCAGCGCGTTGATCAGCGTCGACTTGCCGACGTTGGGCCTACCGGCCAGCCCCACGAACCCGGAACGAGTCATCGATCGCGCAACCGGGCCATCGCCTTCGCCTGCAGAGCCAGCATCTCGCCGTCATCCACCTCGTGGTCATAGCCGCAGAGGTGGAGCACGCCATGAACAACCGCCTCGCGCAGGTCGCTGCATTCTTCGGGACAAACCACCACGTCCCCGAGTTCCCGTGGCCCCTCGGAGGGCCCTGGGCCATCGACCGGGAACGCGAGCACGTCGGTGGGGCGATTCATCCCTCGGTGCTCGCGATTGAGATCGCGGATTCGCTCCGGGTGCACTATCTCCACCGCGAGGTGACCGTCCTCGACGCCGGCTGCTTCGAGCGCCGCCGCGACCGCCTCGCCCAGCTCCGGTGGGACGTCGGAGAGATCGATGTTCAATCGTCCTGCGGCTCGCGCTCGGCGAACTCGCCGTAGGCCGCGACGATCCTCTGGACGAGCTTGTGGCGTACGACGTCCTCGCCACCGAAGTGAACGAAGGAGACGTCCTCGACACGGTCGAGGATCTCGCGCACGACGATCAGGCCGGACCGCTTGTCGTGGGGCAGGTCGATCTGGGTGATGTCGCCAGTCACCACCATCTTCGAGTTGAAGCCGAGGCGGGTGAGGAACATCTTCATCTGTTCGGGGCTGGTGTTCTGGGCCTCGTCGAGAATTACGAAGGAGTCGTTGAGGGTGCGGCCGCGCATGAAGGCCAGCGGCGCCACCTCGATCACTCCCTTCTCGAAGTACGAGTTGACGCGATCGGGATCGAGCATGTCGTAGAGAGCGTCGAACAGCGGCCGCAGATACGGATCGACCTTCGCCTGGATGTCGCCCGGCAAGAAGCCCAGCCGCTCTCCGGCCTCGACCGCCGGGCGGGTGAGGATGACCCGCGTCACCTGACGCGTCGCCAACGCCGCCGCCGCCATGGCGACCGCGAGGAACGTCTTCCCGGTGCCGGCAGGGCCGATCCCGAAGGTAATCGTCTGCTCGCGGATCGCGTCGACGTACCGCTTCTGGTTCAGCGTCTTCGGCGCCACCTTGATGTTGCGGTGGCGCCAGATGACGTCCTCGAGGATCTCGGCGGGGCTCTCATGGGCGTCCAGAGCCCCGGTCACCGCCTCGATCGTCCCGGGTGCGATCTCGTGACCCTGCTCGATCAGCTCCACCAGCTCGTCGACCACGGTGGCGGCGGTCTGCACCTCGCCGTCGCCGCCGTCGAGCGTCAGCACGTTGCCGCGCAGGTGCAGGTCGCAGTCGAGGTGGCCCTCGAGGGTGCGAAGCACCGCGTCGCCGGAGCCCGCAAGCTCCGCGGCGACGGTGTTGTCGAGGGTTAGCTGCCTACGCGCCAAGCCGCTCGCGCACCACCTGGCTCACTCGCTTGCCGTCCGCCCTGCCCCCGACCTTCGGCATCAGCGCCGACATCACCTGACCCATCTGGCTCTGCTCGGTCGCCCCTATCTCGGCGATCGCGGCCGAGACCAGCTCGCCGAGCTCCTCGTCGGAGAGCTGCTCGGGCAGATAGGCCTCGATCAGCTTTGCCTCGGACTGCTCTGTGTCGGCCTGCTCGCCTCTGTCGCCGTCGCGGTATGCGTCGGCCGCCTCCAAGCGCTTCTTGCGCTCCCGCTGAAGGACGGCGACCTCGTCGCCGTCGCCGAGCTTGGCGTCCTGCTGAAGCGCGTCGACGACCATGCGCAGCGCCGCCGCCCGCTCGCGCTCGCCGGCCTTCATCGCGGCGCGCACGTCCTCCTGGACCTTCTCGAGGATGGTCACGCGTTAAGGGTAGACGGGTCCGTGGGCCCGTCGAGGCGACCGCGCTGCACGATTCGCAGCACCAGCACGACCGCGATCGCGTCGTCAAGTTGACCGAGAACGGGGATGAAATCGGGGATCAGGTCGATCGGCGAGGCGAGGTAGGCGACCAGAGCGAGGAGCAGCAGCCGATGCCGTCGCGGCGTGGTCGGATCGGCGGCGAGGCGCCGTAGGAGCGCCAACTTGTCGGGGACGGTGCGGGCCAGTCGACGTGCTTCGGAGATCATCAGGAGGAGTCTGGCACCTCCACGTGCTCCACCTCGCCGAGTGGCATCTGCAGGAAGCGGGTGCCCAGATCGCGGAACGCGGTGACATCACCGGTGCAGAGGAAGCGGTAGGTGCCCTCGCCGCCGTTGGGGGAGGTCAGATCGTTGGTCTCGAGAACCCGCTGCGCCGCGGCGGCGACCGCGTGGCCGGCGGTGATCAGGCGAACGTCCCGACCGAGCATCCGTTGCAGCATCGGCGCCACCAGCGGGTAGTGGGTGCAGCCAAGGATCAGGGTGTCGATCTCGGCCTCCCTCAGCGGCGCGCAGTAGGACCGCACCTTGTCGACGACCCCCTGATCGAACGGAAAGCCGTGCTGGATGATCGGGGCAAGGTCCGGTGCGGCCACCTCGGTGACGTCCAGCGCACGGCCTTGATGGCCGAGCGCGCGGCGATAGGCGCCGGCCTTCACCGTGGCGGGGGTGGCCAGGACCCCTACGCGGCCGCTGTCGGTGATCGCGGCGGCGATCTCGGCCTCTGGCTCGATCACCGTCACGACCTCCACACCGCCCTCCCGCGCGACCGCCCGCGCCGCCTCAGCGCCTGCCGAGGTCGCGGAATTGCAGGCGACGACGAGCAGCTTCGCCCCCCGATCCAGGAGGAAGCGGCTCACCTGCTCGACCCGCTTGCGCAGCTCCTCGGGCTGCTTGATCCCGTAGGGGAAGTGGGAGCTGTCGCCGAGGTAGAGAAAGTCCTCCTCGGGCAGCGAGACCAGGCACTCGTGCAGGACTGTGAGGCCGCCGACTCCTGAATCGAAGACCGCGATCGGAAGCTCGCGGTGGGCCCCGGCGGTCAAGCCTCCTCAGGCCCCGGGCTTGGTGACCATCAGATAGACGGCCGCAACGAGAAGGATCCCGGTGATCGTTCCGACGATTCCCTCGAGGCGGGCCTGCCGCTGATACTCGTCGGAAAGGACAACCTCTCCATCGCCCGAGGCCGCGATGTCGCGCTCTGCCATCGGAGCCAAACGCCGGTCGGTGGGAATGAAGTAACCGCCGAGCAGCCCTCCGATGATGAAGACGATCACGAAGGCGCCGCTGACCCAGAACTTGCCGAACCGCCAGTTTCCCTTGCTGACCTGGTAGATCCCGGTCCCCAGGACGATCACCAGGGCCGGCGTCGCAAGCCACTGGTTGATCGCGAGCGCAGCCGGTGGACATAGGGGAGGTGGCGCGGGCTCACCTTCATTGCGACCGGAAACATGATCGCCTCGGCGAAGGTGGCCCCGAACCCGACCATCACCGCGGTGATGTGGATGAAGACGGAGAACTCGTAGGTGGTGACCGCGAGAACTGAAGCTCCGCTCATCTGGGCGCGAACGATATCGAGGCCCAATCGCCCTCCGACCGCCGCTTTCGCTCACCGAAGCCGGCGCGGCCGAAGGCGGCGCTCACATCATTGGCCTCGGAAGTCAACAGCCCTGAGCAGATGAAGTGCTCCGGGAGCTTGCCACCCTCCATCCCGGAGGCGATCCGCCGCAGCAGTGGCGAAGTCAGGTTGGCAACTACGGCCGGCGCGAGGGCCGGCAGCTCCTGGCGCAGGTTGAGCCTGCTCAGCTGCAGCTCGACGGCGTTGGCGGCGGCGTTGTCGGCCGCCGCCTGCAGCGACGCGGGCTCGTGATCGCAGGCGCGAACCGGGTTCCACCCGAGCTTTGCGGCCGCGATCGCCAGCACCCCGGACCCGGTGCCGAGGTCGATCAGGGCCCCGGCGGCGCCGCCGTCGGCCAACTCGACCAGCGCCTCGATGCACATGCAGGTGGTCGCGTGGGCGCCGGTGCCAAAGGCGCGGCCGGGGTCGATGACCACGTCGATTGCCTCCGGGTGCGGCTCGGCCCACGAGGGGCGAACCCAGACGCGACCGCTGACCAGCAACGGTTGATGGAAGTCCTGCCAGCGGTCGGCCCAGTCGTCGGGGACCTCGGTGGCGTCGACCTCGACCGTTCCCTCGCCGGTGGCCGCCTCGATCTGACCCAGGTCCGGCAGCTCCCCCTCGGCTCCGTAGATCGCGTACTCGACGTAGCCGTCGCCCTGCTCCTCCTCGAACCCGTTCGGCGCAAGGACCGCGAGCTCGCCGAGCACCAGCTCCGCCTGCTCGGGCCGGCAGCGGACCGCGAGGCGGATCACGCTCTATCCAAAGGCGCGGCGCACACGGGAGAGGAAGCCCTCCTGCGACGGCTGCAGATTGTGGGACTCGATCGTGTCGTTCAGCTGTTGCGCCAGCTCAAGTTGCTCGTCGCTGAGGTTGGCTGGCACAACGACGTTCAGCACCACGCGCTGATCACCGCGCGACCGGCCCCCGAGCCGCGGTAGGCCGAGGCCGCGCAGAAGAACCTCGGTGCCTCCCTGGGACCCTGGCGGCACCGACACAACTCGCTTCCCCTCCAGCGTCTCGACGCTCACCGTGGTGCCAAGCATCGCCACCGTCGCCGGCACGTCGACGATCGAGACCAGATCCTCGCCGTCGCGGTGGAAGCGCTCGTCCTCGGCCACCCGCACCTCGACATACAGGTCCCCCGGCCGGCCACCGGGCTCGCCGGCGTGGCCGGCTCCCGAGATGCGGAGGCGCTGCCCGTCCTCGATGCCGGGCGGCACCTCGAGGTCGAAGTGTCGGATGCCGGCCTTTCGCCCCGCCCCGTCGCAGGCCTCACACGGGGTCTCGGCGACCCGCCCGTCGCCGCGGCAGGCCTCGCAGGTCGCAGCCCGGACGAGTTGTCCGAAGGCGGTGCGGGAGACGTAGCGAACCTGGCCGCTGCCACCGCAGCGGTCGCAGGTGCTGATCGGCGTGCCGGGTTCGGCTCCGTTGCCGTTGCACCGTTCGCAGGCCATCACCGCGTCGAAGCTGAGCTCGCGGGCCGCCCCCGTTGCGACCTCCTCGAGCTTTACGTCGACCGTCGCCACGACGTCGCCCCCGCCGGCGGGGCCGCGGGAGAAGCCGAACGGATCTCCGGCACCGAAGAAGGCCTGGAAGATGTCCTCGATCGAGCCGAAGCCGGCGCTGCGTGGCGACCAACCGCCGGAGCGCAGCCCCTCGCGGCCGAAGGAATCGTAGGTCTGACGCCGCCACGGGTCGGACAGCACCTCGTACGCCTCCGCCGCTTCCTTGAACTTCTCCTCCGCCTCGGGGTCGTGGGAGTTGACGTCGGGGTGCAGCTCGCGGGCCAGTCGCCGGAACGCCTTCTTGACCTCCTGCTCGGAGGCCGCCCGCTCGACGCCGAGCACCTCGTAGTAGTCGCGGCTCATGCGGCTATTCGTAGACCGACTCGAAGTAGCGCGACAGCTCGCGGGCGGTGTCGCGCACCGAGACGATCGCCGTCGCGTAGTCCATTCGCAGCGGCCCCACTACGCCCACCGAACCGAGGTTGCGGTAGCCGAGTCCGTAGTTGGCGCCCACCACGCTCACCGAGCGCAGCTCGGGCTGGGGGTTCTCGTCGCCGATCCAGAGGAAGACGGAGCGCTCGTCGAGCGCCGAGCGCAGCATGCGCAGCACGCTGGCGCGTCGCTCCAGTGTCCGCATCAGGCGGTCGATGTCGGGTAGGTCGCCGAAATGGCTCTCGGAGAGCAGACTCGCGGCTCCCTCCATGTAAAGCTGCTGCTCCCCCGCCCCCTCGAGCGAGCTGAACGCGGTCCGGATGCTGCTCAGGAACCGCTGCTCGGCCCGGCCGAGCTCGGGGTCCGCGAGCCGGCCGGCGATCATCCTCGCCCCGAGACCGAGACCGGAAAGTCGTTCGATGAGGTACTCCGAGGCCCATTCGACCACGCCCGGGTCCACCGGCTCGTCGAAGCTGAAGGTGCGTTTGGTGACCGCGCCCGCGGAGCTGATCACCACCACCATCACGACGTTGGGCTGAAGCAGGAGCGCCTCGACGCGGTGGATGGTTGCGGTGTCCAGCGGCGGCGCCGTGACCAGCGCGACCAGGTCGGTCATCTTCGACAGGGCGGCGGTTGTCTCGCGCATCGCATCGTCGACCTCGCGACGCATCCTCGACAGCTCCAGCTCCACTCCCACTCCGCTCGATCGAGGCTCGGAGGCGAGCAGCCCCTCGACATAGGTCCTGTAGCCGGAATCGGTTGGGACGCGGCCGGCGGAGGTGTGCGGGTGGGTCAGGAACCCCGCCCCCTCGAGGGCCGAGAGCTCGACCCGCACGGTGGACGGGCTCCAGACGATCTCCTTCTTTCCTGCAAGCGCCTTCGACCCGACGGGCTTTCCGGACTCGAGGTGCTCGTCGACAACGCACTGAAGGATCAATTCCTGGCGCTCGGTCAGCATGCGCCAATTCTAAGAGGGCTGGCCCCCAGAGCCCTACAGCTCTATTTCTGCCTCCGCATTGCGGATCACGCGTGTATCCCCCTGTTTCGCGACCCCCTCGGTGACGACCTTGTTGCCATCGACTTCCTTGACCTCGCCGGAGACGACGATCTCCTGCTCGGGGATGCCCATGCCCCGGAACTGGACCGAGAGCCGCTTCAGGGCTCGCGGGTCGCCGTCCGCGAGGTTGGCGTTCGCGCGGGCCACCAGGGCCATCATGTAGAGGCCGTGGAGGATGGTGCCGGGCAGGCCGACCTGCTTGGCGAACTCGGGATCGATGTGGATCGGATTGAAGTCACCCGAGGCGCCGGCGTAGCGATGCGGCAGGTACTTGTCCGGGGTCTCCTTCAGCTCCGGGATCGCGTCGCCCTGCTTGAGGTCGGCCAATTCAGACCCCCCTCACTATGTCGGTCCAGATGCCGCGAACGGTCTGCTGGCCGTCCTGGTTCACCGACTCCGATTCGAATACGTAGAAGCCCTTGTCGTCCTTCTGATAGACGTCGGTCAGGCTCGCGGTCGTCGTGATCTCGTCTCCCGAGCAGACCGGCTCGCCCCAGATGAATTCCTGGCCGCCGTGCACCATGGTCGCGAAATTGATCCCCACCTCGGGGTCGACGATCCCCGGCGCGATTGCCGGGACGCTGTAGACGACGCAGAACATCGGCGGTGCGACGACGTCGCGGTAGCCGGCCGCCACAGCCGCCTCGCGATCGTGATGAACCGGGTTCGCGGCGCCAACCGCGTTCGCGAACTCGCGGATCTTCTCGCGCCCCGCCTGGTAGACGACCGGCGGCCACTGCTTCCCGACTGCGTCCTTTGAGACCGGCATCGCGGGGGCGGATTCTATTCGGGTACCCGGGCCAGGGCCGTACGTCCAGCCGGCCTTGCCTTTCGGCGGGCCGCTGGTAAGTTGCCGCCGATGATCATCACGACGATGAACGATCTGCCCGGCTACACGATCGACGAGGTGCTGGGAGAGGTCTTCGGGCTCACGGTAAGGTCGCGCAACATCGGTTCCCAGATCGGTGCGACGCTGAAGTCACTGGGCGGCGGCGAGCTGAAGGGGATGACCAAGATGCTCGCCGAGGGCCGTGCGCATGCGACCGAACGCCTGGTCGAGGAGGCCGAGGGCAAGGGCGCAACCGCGATCATCGCCTTTCGCTTCGACACCTCCGAGCTGGGCACTACCTGGACCGAGATCTGCGCCTACGGCACCGCGGTCAAGGCCACCAAGGCCTAGCAGCAGACCCGCCACGCTCTGGGCATGAAGGAGGCCCCACCGCGCTGGTGGTCGATGCGCCGGGCCCAGAATCGCAAGCCCGCCACCTATCGCTGCCCGCTCTGCGGCGACTTCCTGCCGGCGCTCAGCGATCACACGCTGATCGCCCCGGAGGGAGACTCGACACGGCGCCGCCACGCCCATACCCGCTGCGTGATGCGCGCCCGCGAGGCTGGCCGGCTCCCGACCCGCGACGAGTGGCGGAGCACCCAACCCCCGGCGCCCTCGCTCTGGCGGCGTCTGCTGCGGCGAACGTCCGGCTAGGGCGCGCCCGGAGCGCCCTGTTCCCCGGACCGCGCTTCCTCTAGCGCCAGCTCGCGATTGGCGTAGAGGTGGACCCGGGTCGCCAGCCCGTCGCGGTACTCGAGCATGTAACAGACGCGCATCTCCACCTCCACCCCGCTCCCCTTGCCCACCCCGCGCTGCAGCGCCGTCATCAAAACGTGGTGCTCCCCCACGGGCTCAAAGGCCTCCGCCTCGAGCTCGAAGCTCTCCCAGGCGTCGAGCCACCGGCTCGCCCAGGGCAGATAGCCGTCGCGGCCCGTGAAGTGTGCGGGATTGGGCAGCTCGGGGGGGCTGAACACCTCGACGTCGGGGTCGAGGAAGTTCAGGAACGTCTCGATGTCGCCCCGCTGAAAGGCCT
Source organism: Actinomycetota bacterium (assembly GCA_038040285.1). Taxonomy (GTDB): domain Bacteria; phylum Actinomycetota; class Thermoleophilia; order Solirubrobacterales; family 70-9; genus Mayfieldus. The sequence continues at coordinate 81,929 of JBBPIN010000002.1, read as the reverse complement.
CGAGCCCCTCGCGTGCGATTTCCAGGTTGCGTTCCTCCTCACTCATCGATCTCCAACACGGCCAGGAACGCCTCCTGTGGCACCTCCACCGAGCCGACCTGCTTCATCCGCTTCTTGCCCTTCTTCTGCTTCTCCAACAGCTTTCGCTTGCGGGTCACGTCGCCGCCGTAGAGCTTCGCGGTGACGTCCTTGCGCAGCGCCTTGACCGTTTCGCGAGCCAGAACCCGCGAGCCGACCGCGGCCTGAACCGGGATGTCGAAGAGCTGGCGCGGGATCGTCTTCTGGAGCCGCTCGACCAGCGCCCGGCCGGCGTCGTAGGCCTTGTCGCGATGGACGACCTGGCTCAGCGCGTCGACCGTCTCGCCCGCCAGCAGCACGTCGAGCTTCACCAGGTCCGAAGGGCGGTAGCCGATCGGCTCGTAGTCGAGCGAGGCGTAGCCGCGGGTGGAGGACTTCAGCAGGTCGAAGAAGTCGAGCACGATCTCGGCCAGCGGCAGGTCGTAGCGAATCTGCACCCGCTGCGGAGACAGGTAGTGCATGTCGACGTGTGCGCCGCGCCGTCCCTGGCACAGCTCCATCACGGCGCCCACGTAGTCGACTGGAGCGATGATCGTGGCGCGGATGTAGGGCTCGCGGATCTCGGCGATCGAGGCCGGGTCGGGCATCTCGGTCGGACTGCGCACGTCAGCTGTCTCGCCGCCGATCAGCAGCACCTCGTAGCGGACGTTGGGGGTGGTCGCGAGCAGCTCGAGGTCGTATTCGCGCTCCAGGCGCTCACGCACGATGTCCATGTGCAGCAGACCTAGAAAGCCGCAGCGAAACCCGAAGCCAAGCGCCTGCGAGGTCTCCGGGTCATAGGAGAGCGCCGCGTCGTTCAGCGACAGGCGGTCGAGTGCGTCGCGGAGGTCCTCGTAGCGATCGGTGTCGATCGGATACAGCCCGCAGAAGACCATCGGTTTCACCTCGCGGTAGCCGGGCAGTGATTCGGCCGCTCGCCGACCGCGATCGGTCAGGGTGTCTCCTACCCGTAGCCGCGCCACATCTTTGATGCCCGTGATCACATATCCAACCTCGCCGGCCGACAGCCCCGGCGCGGGCCGCATCTCCGGGGTGAAGAAGCCGATGTCGTCGATCTCGGCCTCGGTCCCGGCCTGCATGGCGACGATCTGGCCCCGCTTTGAGAACTTCCCGTCGACCATCCGAACGTAGGCGACGACGCCTCGGTACTGGTCGAACTCGGAGTCGAAGATCAGCGCCCGCGGGGGAGCCCCCTCGTCTCCGGCAGGGGGCGGGATCCGCTCGGTGATCGCCTCCAGGACCTCCACCACCCCCTCGCCGGTCTTCGCCGAGATGCGGTGGATCTTTCCCGGGTCGCCGCCGAGCAGGTCGGAGATTTCGCCGGCGACCCGATCGGGCTCGGCGCCCGGCAGGTCGACCTTGTTGATCACCGGGATCAGCTCCAAACCGCTCTCGATGGCCATATAGGTGTTGGCGACCGTCTGCGCCTCCACTCCCTGCGCCGCGTCGACGACAAGCAGGGCGCCCTCGCAGGCGGCGAGGCTGCGCGAGACCTCGTAGGAGAAGTCGACGTGACCCGGGGTATCGATCAGATGCAGGTGGTAGGTCTGGCCATCGGAGGCCCCGTACTCGACCCTCACCGCCTGCGCCTTGATCGTGATCCCCCGCTCACGCTCCAGATCCATCGAGTCGAGCACCTGGGCGCGCATCTTGCTCGGGTCGATCGCCCCGGTTATCTCCAGGATGCGGTCGGCCAGGGTCGACTTGCCGTGGTCGATGTGGGCAATGATCGAGAAGTTCCGGATTCGCTCCATTTCGGATCGCCAGTATGGCGGGGCGCGCCCAGGCGCCCTCGCCGCCGACCTCAGGACCGCGAGCTGCGCTGCCGCTCGACGCGGTGGCGGCGGGCCTCGGAGGGCCCGAGCTCGGGTGAACGGTCCCTCACACCGGCGGCGCGGCGGCGCTCGAGGCGAAAGACGACGATCTGGTACTCCCGGACGACCGGCCGGGCCCGTGGGTCCTTGGCCAGGCAATGGCTCTTGCCCGGCTCCCGGGGTCCCAGCCCACCGGCCGTGACCACGAACCGGTAGTCCCCAGCCGCAAGCGCGGCGCGCAACGGCCGGCAACCACGGATCAGGGTGAAACCCGCGTCGTCGTGCTGGCGACCGACGAATGTGACCCGGTTGGAGAGGTCGGGACCGATCAACGGGTACTGGATCGGGAGCGTTGTCGCGATTCGCTGCTCGCGCTGGTCGTTGGCCCATTCGAAGGCGGCGTTCAGACCCGCCGACCTGAAGTCCTCGCCGTCATAGCGATGGCTGAGATAGGAGCGCTGCAGGAACCAGCCGCCGACCAGGAGCAGCCCCACCGCGGCCGCCGCCGCGGCGGCGGGCGAAATTCGCGCGACGTTTCGACGCATGTCCGTCCGGCGCAGCAGCGGCATGCAGACCGCGACCGCAGCGGCGACGACCGCCACCAGGACGTACACCGGGCGCCAGGGCTCGCCGGACCGATCGCCGGCGATCAAGAACACCGCCAGCAGCACCCCCAAACCAGCTCCCGCCCGGCGCGAGCGCATGCCGGGCGTCAGCGGCAGCAGAACCAGGGCCATGCAGAGTGCCGGCAACAGGTGCCGGAGGCTGGAGGCAAACCCTTCGGGCATCCCGGGCGGCCCCTCGGCGGAGGTGCCGTCCAGCAGGTAGGCGACGACGCCGGCCGCGGCCGCGAAGGCAACCAGCTTCAGGTGCGACTGGGCTCGCGCCAGGCAGACGACGATGGCGATCACCGCCGCCAACAGTAGGAGCGGCCACAGCTCGCCGAGGCGGTGGCCGAGGCTTGGCTCGAACCAATCCCTCCACACCCTTCCGTCGCCGACGTAGTGAAGAACAGAGAACTGCGACTTTCCGCCCAGGCCCTGCTCGGGGCCGTCGAGCCGCAGCGGCCCAAGCGCCCGAAACCAGGGCAGCGGGTTACCGGCGACAACCGTGTTGCGCACGTACCAGAAGGCGCAGCCGGCGAGCAGCGGGACCCCGAAGGAGAGCGACGCCCGGCGTCGATTACCCGCGGCGGCGATCGCGGGGACCCCGATCAGTACCGCCGCAGCCGGCGCCAGGAAGCTCAGCTTCGTGCCCGCGGCCAGACCGGCGCAGAGCCCGGCGATCGCCAGGGGCCCGAGACCGGGCCGGCGCTCCTTGTCGGCGGCCGCGCCGTTGACGAGCATCGCGACCGCTGCGAGCAGGAAGAACAGCCCCAGCGTGTCGTTGCGCGCCTCGCCGGCCTGGTCGGCCATCACCCCGGCGTCGAGCAACACCGCGACCGCGGCGACCGTCCAGGTGCCCTTTCCGTACGGCCTGCCGATGCACCATGCAGCGACAAGGCAACCACCCATCCAGAGCAGGTTGAGCATCGGTGACAGGAGATCCCTGTGGAAGAACACCATGCCGACTCCGTGCAGTAGCTCGGAGTTCTGGGGGTAGAACCATGCGAGGTAGCGCGGCGAGACGTAGGCGAAGCCCACCGAGGAGCCGGTCTGCGCGAAGTGGGCGGCGAACGGCATGTGGTACCAGGCCGAGTCGTAGCTGGTCATGCCGGTGCCGAGGGCGGCGATCGTTCCGATCGACCAGTGCACAATCAGGATTGCCGCGATCGCCGTCGCGACCGAGCGACCCCAGCTTCCGTGCGCGGGCCCAGGAGGTGGCTGGCCGTCACCGGGGGGCGGCGGCCGAACCGCAAGTCGCAAACCCAGACCCACGGCGACGCACGCGGCGACCAGCGGTGCCCGCTCCAGCATCCCGACGGTCCCGACCAGTTCCGCGATCCAGATCAGCAGGGCCAGGGCGATGACGGCATCTGCGAGGCGCGCGGGAATCCCCGACCAGCCGGCCAGCAAGCGGCTGCGCACCCGGGCGGCGCCGAAGCCGAGCGCGCAAATGCTGGCCAGGAGCGCGGTCATGCCGAGCAGATAGGCGGGAGCGTCGAGCATCAGCAGCGAATTCTCGGCGATGCGTTCAACAGGCGCTTTGGGAAGCCTTCTAACCTGCACAGCAACTGACCCGAGAGGTGGGGTTTCAGAGGGGAGCATGTCCAGACGCCTTTGCTCGGCAGCGCTTGTAGGCATCGCGCTCGCCTTCCCTTCGCACGCCGCCGCCACAACCCGGGCGGACTACGTCCACCCCCTGGCCGGCACGCGGCCCGGCGCCAACACCTTCGGCGGCGGGCACAACTTCCCCGGCGCGGCGTTGCCCTTCGGGATGGTCCAGCTCAGCCCCGACACGTCGCCGGCCGAGCGCCACTCAGGCGGCTACGACTATCGCGACTCGCACATCTCCGGCTTCAGCCTCACCCATCTGAGCGGCGCCGGCTGCGCCCTCTACGGCGACTTCCCCTTCCTGCCGACCACCGAGCCGATCGACGGCTCACCGGCGCCCCACGGCGCCGCGGGCCTGGCCTCGAAGTTCCAGCCCGGCTTCAGCCACTCCGAGGAGACGGCGAGCCCCGGCTATTACACGGTGCGGCTCAATCCGGGGAAGCGTCGGCGGCACATCGACGTCGAGCTGACCACGACCACGCGAACCGGGATGGCCGCCTTCAAGTTCCCCCGCACCCGCCAAGCCAGCGTGCTGGTCAACGCGGGCGGCAGCGCCCGCGCCGACAACCAATCCGCGGTTCAGATCGATCCCGCGGCCCGCGAGATCACCGGCTCGGCGTCCAGCGGTTATTTCTGCGCCCAGCGGCCCCGCTACACGGTCTACTTCGCGGCGCGCTTCAGTCAGCCGTTCAGCGGCTTCGGCACCTGGCGCCAGCAGGCGCTGAGCCCGGGCTCGACCTCGGCGAGCGACGACAAGCCCCCCTCCGTCGTCCCGTCCAACACGACCCAGGCGGGGGCCTACGCGACCTTCAACGCCCGGCACGAGCGGACCGTGAAGGTGAGGGTCGGGATCTCGTTCGTGAGCGTCGACGGCGCGAAGGCGAACCTCGCCGCCGAGGCTCCGGGTTTTGGATTTCGGCGCATCAGATCGAAGGCGCGAGGCCGCTGGAACCGGGCGCTCGGCTCGATCAAGGTGAGCGGCGGCCGGCGCCGCGACACCGCGACCTTCTACACGGCGCTCTACCACACGCTGCTCGCGCCGCGGACCTTCAACGACGTCGACGGCAGCTACGTCGGCATGGACGGCCAGCTGCACTCGACTGGCGGTGGCACGAAGTACGCGGACTTCTCCGGTTGGGACGTCTACCGCAGCGAGATCCCGCTGCTGGCGCTGCTGATGCCGAGCCGGGCGAGCGAGATGGTGCGTTCGCTGCTCACCGACGCGGCGCAAAGCGGTTGTCTGCCGCGCTGGCCCTACGCCAACGGGCAGAGCATGACCATGGTCGGCGACCCCTCGGACCCGATCATCGCGTCGGCGGCGGCCTTTGGCGCCAGCGACTTCGACGTCGGCGCCGCGCTGGGGGCGATGGTCAACGGCGCGACCCAGACCTGCCGCAGTCCCAACAACCTCTATGTCGAGCGCCAGGGGCTCGACCAATATCAGGCCCTGGGCTACGTGCCCTGGGACCTCGACACGCAGACTCGCAACGCGAACTCGCTCTTCGGCTCGCCGGACTCCGTTTGGGCATCCGCCGCGACGACGCTCGAATATCAGACCGCGGACTTCGCGATCGCCCAGTTCGCGGCCCGCTTCGCCCACGACCCGGCCACGTACTCAAAGTTCATCGCACGGTCGGGAAACTGGCGCAAGCTGTTCAATCCGGCCAGCGGCTTCATCGAACCGCGCTACGCCAACGGCTCCTTCGTCCCCGGCTACGACGACCTCAACGGCGGCGGGTTCGCGGAGGGCGACGCGGTCCAGTACACCTGGATGGTTCCCCACGACCCCGCGGGGTTGGCGTCGATGATCGGCGGTCCGACCGCGGCCGCGGGCCGGCTGGACCGATTTCTCCGCGTGCTGAACTCCGCAAGCGGCGGCACGAACAGCGACCATGCTCTGCTTGGCAACGAACCGACCCTGAACACGCCCTGGTTGTTCGACTGGTTCGGCGAACCGTTCGAGACCCAGGCAACCGTGCGGCGCGCCATCCTGCAGCTGTACGGGCCCTATCCGACCGGATACCCGGGCAACGACGACCTTGGGGAGCTGTCCTCCTGGTACGTGTTCGGCGCCCTCGGCCTCTACCCGGAGATCCCGGGCACCGGGGTGCTGGCGCTTTCCAGCCCCCTGTTCCCCCATGCGACGTTCCGGATCAGCCGCAGCACGGTGCGGATAGACGCAAGGGGAGCGACGCCCGCGACACGCTTCATACGTGGGCTGCGGCTCAACGGACACCGCATCGATCAGCCATGGACGACCTACTGCACGCTCGCCCGTGGTGCCAGGCTGCGGTTTGCGCTCGGGCGTCGACCGAAGCGGAGCTGGGGAGCCGCGGCAGCGGCTCAGCCTCCCTCCTACGGGCCGGACCGGCCGATGCCGGCGAGCGTCTGCGCGGACTGAGCCAGGCGTGCGCTTAGGTCTCCTTTAACAGAGCTTCAACATCTGCTCAGGCCAGGCCAGCAGGCTTGGGCCTCGGTGGAGACTGCGACGGCAACCGCGCGCGCCGGCGATCCCCGAGCAGGCTCGGGGCGTCTCGCGATAGCCGGTTCTACGGTCTTCTGGATCGCCGCGGGGTTGGTTGCGGCGGGGGTCGCCATCCGCTTCGCGACCCTCGGGCTGCAGAGCTATCACCACGACGAGGTGATTACCGCGGGGAGGGTGCTGCCGGGCAGCTTCGGGCACATGCTGCACGAGGTTCGCCGCAGCGAATCGACTCCGCCGCTCTACTACATCTTTGCCTGGGCGTGGAGCAAGTCCTTCGGCCTTCACGAGGTCGGGCTGCGATCGCTTTCTGCTCTCTTCGGCGCGATCACGATTCCGGTCGCCTTCCTGATCGGCAGGGAGCTGGCCGGAAGGCGCGCCGGGCTGCTGACGATGGCATTGGTCGCGTTGAACCCGATGCTGATCTGGTACTCGCAGGAAGCACGGGCTTACGCGTTGGTGGTCCTGCTCTGCGCGGCTTCGCTGCTGTTCTTCTTGCGCTTCCGCCGCACCGGTTCGCACCGTGACCTTGCGCTGTGGTCGGCCTTCTCCGCTCTCGCCCTCACCAGCCACTACTTCGCCCTCTTCACGATCGTGATCGAGGCCGCCTGGCTGCTGGTCGAGCGCGGACCACGAGGTCCGGTGTTGGCGGCGATCGGCGGGATCGCGGCGGTCGGCTTGGCGCTCGTGCCCCTCGCGGCTCACCAGGCCAACTCGAACCACATCGACTGGATCGGACACCTGGCCGTGTGGGACCGGCTCGAGGACTCGGGCGGAAGCTTCCTGATCGGTGAGACCGGCAGGGTGATCGGGGCGGTTGGTCCGCGCCAGAAATACACGGTGGTGCCCCTGATGCTCATCGGCCTCCTGCTCGGGCTCGGGTTGTTGCGGGGCCGGAGCCGCGAATGGCGCGTCGCCGCAATCGGGATCGTGATCGGCCTTGGAAGCGTCGCCCTGGCGCTGTTCGCGGCGGCGGCCGGCAAGGACTACGTCCTGGCCCGCAACCTGCTCCCGGCGCTGCTGCCGCTGATCGCGGCAATCGCCGTGATTGCCACCTTCGCGCGGGCCCGCAGGCTCGGCGTCGCCCTCATCGCCGCGCTTTGCGTGTACTGGCTGGCCTTCGACCTGTCCGTTGGCGCCACGCCCGACCTTCAGCGGCCGAATTGGAGGGAAGTTGCTCGGACCGTCCGCCCCGCCGTCCGTCCCCGCGTGATCGTCACCTGGACTTTGGGAGTCGCCCCGCTTGAGTTCTACCTTCGCGACGGGACCGTGCGCGCGAACACCGGCCCGTTCCTCGTGCCGGAGGTCGACGTGGTGACCAAGTCCACGGCGACCCGGTTCGCCGATCCGCTGGCAGCCAGATTCCCACGTACCGAGGTGGCCGACCTTGGCCGCTTCACTGTGACCCGCTACATCGCCCCACATCCCATCCCGCTCGGCATGCGCCTGCTGCGCCACCTGCGCACCGGCTTTCAGACCAATGCCGTGATGATCGGCGGAGGCCCTAAGGTCGCGCCGGGGTTGGCCCATCGAGAGCGACGCCGGGCCCATCTCCGAGAGCTGCGCCGGGCCCACCGTCGAGGGTTCCGCTCAGCCCGTCACCGGGGTCCTCGACACGCGGGCCATGGACGACGTCACGGTCAAGCGCACCACCGGCAGCGGCAGAAGCGCGGGCCCGCAGCGATCGGGGCGACCAGCAGCCTCAGCCGAAGGTCCAGAGCTTGTTGCCGATGAAGTTGAACGGCATCGCGACGGCAACGGCAACAGCCTGAGCCTGCAGCTCGGGCAACTCCGCCATCACCAGCAGCTGCAGGACCACGAGGTTGATCAACAGCGCTCCGAGGCTGACCGCGAAGAACCGTGCCGCCTCGAAGCGGGCCCGCCCGACCCCACTGTCGAAGGTCCAGTACCGGTTCCAGAGGTAATTGTTGGAAACGGCGACGCAGAACGCCCCGACTGCGGCCAGCACGTGGTGGAGGCCGAGGTTCTCGCTGAGCACCGCGAATACGCCAAGGTTGATCACGTAGCCGGAGCCCCCGACCAGCCCGAACTTGACCAGCTGGACCCAGTTCGCGGCCTTTCTCGTCCCGGCGCCGATCCGCCGGGCCACCGCCACCGCGCCAGGCGCCGACCAGGACTCCCCGCCGAGCCTCGTTTCGCGTCCTTCACCTGCCATCGCGCGCGAAGACTGCCAGGGAAACCTAAATTCCGCCTCTATTGCCCGAGCTGCGCCCGCACCTCGACACCGCCAGAGGCCCGTCGATCTTGAACACCACGGTCGGCGGCGTCTTCAGCACGACCTTCGCGTGCGGGTCGCGGGTCCAGCGCGCCTCGCGCGGGAACGAGGGACCACCGGGGCCGATCCGGTCCAGACTGACGACGACGTAGTCGTAGTCGCCTGCGTCGAGAAGGCGCCGCCACTGCTCACAGGTCGAGGCGCGCACGAATCCGGCGTGCGGCCGGTGCAGGCCGGCGAACTGGACCCGATTGGAAAGCTCGGTGCCCCAGAGCGGGTACTGCCGCGTGGCGGTGGTGGCGATCCGCTGGTCGTCCAGGCTGAGCGCCCATTTGAAGGCTGCGTCGAGGCCGGGCGTTGTGAAGCCCGGGTCCGCGTAGCGGTGATCGAGGTAGCGCCTTTGCTCGAACCATCCGGCACCAACTACGAGCAGGACGATCCCGCCGGCGACAGCGGCCAGCGCCGGGCGCGGCAGCAGGCGCAGCCGCCAGGAGCCGAGCAACGCGGCGACGGCCACGGCGGCGACGCCCACCGCGATCGCCCCGGCGACGTAGCCGGAGTACCACGGCGCTGCCGACGCATCGGCAAATGCAAGCGCGACGAGCAGCAGCACCAGCAGGGCCGCCCGGCGCGGACCCCGGTCTGCCCCCACGACCACCGGTAGCAGAGCGAAGCCGAGGATCAGCGCCGGGGCCAGGTAGCGAAGGCCCGACTCGAAGCTCAGCGGCATTCCGCTGGGTCCGGCAGCGGACGCGGGGCTGGCAACCCACGCCACTGCTGTCAGCAGCCCCACCGCCCCAAGCACCCGGACCAAGCGGGCCTGGCGCCGCGAGAGACAGACCACCAGGGCGAGGACCGCCAGGCCCGCCACCAACGGCCATAGCCAGCCGAACGAGTGGTGAAGCCCGGGCAAGAACCAGTGGCGCCAGGTCGATCCGTCGAACAGGTATCCGAGCACCGACTCCTGCCGCCGGCCCCCGAGAGCCTGATCGGGGGCGGGCAGATTCACCGGGCCGAACGATTTCACCCACGGAAACGGGTTGCCGGCCTGCACCAGGTTGCGCAGGTACCAGTAGCCGCACCCGACCAACAGCGGAAGCCCGACGGCGGCGGTCGCGCGGCGGCGGGTCCCGGGGGCGCTGATCGCGACCAGACCTACCGCGAGGCCGGCAGCCGGTACCAGGTAGTTGAGCTTCACCCCGGCCGCCAGTCCAGCTGCGAGGCCGACCACGACCAGAGCGCCGGGCGCCGGCCAGGGGTCCCGCTGCGATGCCCGCGCGTTGATGGCAACCGCGGCCGCGGCGGTGAGGAAAAAGATCGCCGGCATGTCGTTTCGCATCGATCCCGCCTGGTCAGCGAGTGCCCCGGCATCGAGGACGACCGCCGCGCCGATCAGGGAGAGCGCACCGACCCCGTAGGGGCGGCCGATGCACCAGACGGCGAGGAGGGTGCCCGCCAGCCAGCCGGCGTTGATCAGCGGCGAGAGGCTGTCGCGCCCGAAGGCGAGTATTCCGACGCCGTGCAGAAGCTCTGAGTTCGCGGGGTAAAACCAGGCCAGGAACTGCGGGGCGATGAAGTCGAGGTTCCAGGTCGAGTGCCCCTGCGCGAAGTGCGCGGCGAGCGGCCCGTGGTACCAGGTCGAGTCGAAGTTGGTGATGCCGGCGTCGAGGACGACGCGCACGCCAATCGACCAGTGGGCGATGACCAGCCCGGCGACCACCAGCGCAGCCGCTGTCGCGATCCCACTGCTCGGGGGCGCCGGCGGCACCTGCAGCCCAGGCCGCGGACCGGGCCCAGGACGAACCCGGGCTCGAACCGCGAGGCCAGCAATCACCACGGCGAGTACGAAGGGGAACTCGCGAAAGGCGCCGAACGAGCCCAGCAGTTCGGCGACCCCCAAGACCAGCGCAAGACCGAGCACCAGGTCGGCGAGCCAGGCGGGCGGGCCGGTCCATCCCAGCAGCAGCCGCGAGCGAACCCGTGTCGCCGTCGCCGCAGCTCCGAGCACGACTGCGACCAGCTCCGCCGCCCCGAGCAGGTAGTCGCCAGCGCCGAGCAAACTGCGCCCCCTCGATCAGCGCCTGCGCAGCATGCGCAGGATCTGGTCGAGCTCCGGGACCCGCAGCGCCCGGACAACTCCGAGGTAGACGGCGAGGCCTAAAGCGAGACCGGTGCAGAGCGAGATCGTCTGCCCACCCAGCGATCGCCCTAAGGCCGAGTCGAGCTGGTGCCAGACGAGGTAGCTGACCCCGGCCAGCGCCGCCGAGGCCGCGCCGATTCTTAGCGCGGAATCGGCCAAGCGGCCCAGCTCCAGCCCCCCGAGCTCGCGGCGCAGCACCACGCATTGCACAATCACGCTGGCTCCGGTCGCGATCGCGGTCGAGGCGACGATCCCTCCCACCCCGAAGGGCTTGTAGAGCACCAGCGCCGCGACCGCGGTGACGGCAAGGTTTGCGCCCGAGATCAAGGTCGGTATCCAGGGCCTCTGGAGGCTGAAGAAGGTCCTCGTCAAGAGCAGAAAGAGGCCGTTGGAGGGCAGCGAGAAGGCGAACCAGAACAGCGCCGTCGAGACCAGATCGGTCTGCGACGCGGTGAACTCGCCGCGCTGGTAGACGAGCCGGATCATCGGCTCCGATAGGACCAGCACCGCGGCCGCCGCGGGCAGCAGCACGAAGACGATCTGGCGCATGCCGTTGGCCATCGTCGCCCGCAGGTCATCGCGGGCGCCGCGGGCTGCGAACCGAGCCAGAGTCGGGAAGAGGACCGTGGTGATCGCCACCGAGAAGATCCCCTGCGGGAGCTGGTAGACCCGGAACGCCTTGTCGATCGCCGCCGGCCCGCGGTCGGAGACGAGGCTGCCGAAGAAGCTGTTGATCAGCAGGTTGAAGTTGATCAATCCGAGGCTGATCGTCACCGGCAACATCAACAGCAGCACCCTGCGCACCGCCGGGTTGCGCCACGGGTGGCCGAAGCGCCGCGTGAACCTGAAGGGCGTGTTGCGCAGGTCCAAGGCCGGGATCGCGAGTTGCACCACCGTGCCGGCGAGGATCCCGATCGCGTAGGCGTAGATGCGGTTGTTCCCGTGAAATGCCGGGGCCAGGAACACGAGGACGCCGATGATGGTCAGGTTCCAGAACAGCGGCGCGATCGCGAAGGCGCCAAAGCGGTCATAGCTGTTGAGGATCCCGACCACGAGGCCGCTGAGCCCGAGCAGGATCAGGATCGGAAACAGGATCTGCGAGAGGACCACCATCAGGTCCCTGATCTCGCCCTTCAGGCCCGGTGCGAAGAGCGGCATCACGAGCGGCGCCAACAACACAAAGAGGGCCGTGATCGCGCCAAGTACCAACGTGACCACGAACAGCATCGCCGAGGCCATCCGGAAGGCCTCCTTGTAGTTGCCCTCTTCCAGCTGCTCGGTGAAGATCGGCACGAAGGCCGGCTGTAGCGCGGCGTCGGCGAACAGGCTGCGGACCAGGTTCGGGACCTGGAAGGCGACCGTGAAGGCCGACATCGGCCCCTTCACCCCGAAGTAGCTGGCGGCGACGATCTCCCGCACCAACCCCGCGATCCGTGAGGCGGCGGTGGCGACCGCGAAGAAGGCCGTGGACCTGGCCAAACGGCCCGCCCGCTCACCGGGTGCCGGCAGGGCGGCGGACTCCTCACCTGGGTCGAACGCCTCCGCCGCCCGCTCGGCGGCGTCGAGCGCCACCTTGTCTCGTGCCTGGTCTGGGCTGTCGGGTGCCGGGGGCGTGGGCATCTGGTGCAGTGAATGGCTCGCTATAGTCGGCGGCCGCTCGAAGCCGGAAGGCACCCGGCTCGGCCCTCAAGAGATGGCCAACATAGCCTCACAGAAGAAGCGGATCTTAAGAACGGCGCGGGAGCACGCCGAGAACCGGCTGGTGGCGGGCGCCGTGAAGACCCATTTCCGGCGCCTTGAGCACGCCGTGTCCGAGAACGACTCCGCGGCGGTCGAGAAGGAGCATCGCGCGCTCGTGTCCCGGATCGACAAGGCCGTCCAGAAGGGGGCCCTGCACTCTCGCAACGCCGCCCGCAAGAAGTCGCGGGCCGCGAAGCTGGCGAGCCGCGCCTAGACCCGCCCCGCGCTAGGCCGCCGCGCCGGCGGCCTTACGGAGGGTGAGCGTGAGCGCCAGCGCGTCGCCGTACTCGGCCCCGCCCCGGCACCAGACCTCGAGGTCGGCCAGCGATGCCGTCGCGCCGCGAAGCTGCTCCGGCGAGCAGGTCTCGAGCCGGGCCAGCAGCTGCTTGGCGGCGTACGGATGCATCCCAAGCTCGGACTCGATCTGTTTCGCGGGGGCCCCCGCCTCGAGGCGCTCCAATGCCGTGTTTGCCTTGCGCAATTTGGAGGCCAGCGCGTAGACCAGGCCGGTCACGCTTTCGCCCTGCGCCAGCAGGCGTTCGGAGATCGCGAGGGCCTGCTCCGCGTTGCCCTCGATGAGCGCATCGGAAAGCGACCAGACGGCAGTCTCGGAAGTGTCGCTGACCATCGCCTCGAGATCGGCGGCACTCACCTTGCCGCCCTCACCGGCCCAGAGCGCCAGCCGGTCCAGCTCGTTGGCGAGCCGAAGCGGGTCAGCGCCCATCCGCTGGACCAGAAGCTTGGCGGCGGCCGGGTCGAGGCTGAAGCCGCGCTCCGTGGCGTCGGCGGCCAGGCGGCGCGGCAGGTCCCGCTGTCGTGGCGCGTCGTAGGTCAGCACCTCGCCCCCCGCCTTGCGCACCGCTGTGGCCAACTTCCCGGCTGGCTTTCCGTGGGCGACCAGTGCCACGGTCAGGTCGTCGGAAATCGAGGAAAGCGCATCGGCGACGGCGCGTTGATCGGCCTCCGACCAGCGCTCGACGTGATCGGCGAGCAAATAGCGCCGCGCCGTGGTCAGGGACATCGCCGGGATCGCGGTCACAAGGGCCTCGGCGGAAGGGGCCCCGCGCCCCTCGATCGGCTCGAAGACCTGTAGCGCGGCCGCGCCACCCTCGGTTTCGGCGCGGGAGCGCAGCCGGCGGCGCGCGGCCGCGATCTTCGCCTCGTCGCTACCGGCGATCAGGTAGACGGGCTTCATTTCGGCCATCGCTTGAGTGTATTTGCGGGCCCGGCGCTGGCAGGCTGGTGCGGCCGGTCGGGTCCGACCGCCGATCAAGCTTGCGCGGGACGCTACTTCAGCTGACCAGGAACGAGGCCATGGACCTTGCTGCCCAAGGAGCTCCTCGTGCCAGAGCTCGGCGCCTTGATGCTGGAGCCGGTGGTACCGCTGACGGTCGAGCTCGTCTTGCTCGTCGAGCTGGTCTTGCTGCTCGTTGAGCTGGTCGTCTTGCTGCTGGTCGTGCTGGATGTCTTGCTGCTCGTCGAGCTGGTGGGCTTGCTGCTGGAAGATCCGGACGAGCCAAGGTCCGCCGTCCCCGACTGAGCCGAGGTCTGGGAGCTGGTCGAATGCGGGTTACTCGTCGCGCTCGAGCTCGTGGGGCCGGGGGGGCTATGCCCATAGTTGTTGGCTGCACTTCCTGCTTGGCTGCCGGACGGGTTACCCGAGGTGTCCTGCCCATGGCCGGTGCTCGCCGTGCCGGAGCCCGAAGATGTCCCCGGCGAGGGCGGCGTGGTCGAGGTCGGGGCCGGGGACGTGGTCGAGGGCTGGCCCGGGGCGGCGGTGCCGATCGTGACTCCTACCTGACGCGGACCCGCAGCGTTTGAATGCGGGGAGCCGGATTGCGCCGACCCCCGATGGCCTGCTCCGCGACCTGCACCGCTCGTGGTCCCGGCGTTAGCGCCGGTGCCTGCGCCGGTGCCGAGACCGGCCGCACTGGAGGTCGTACCGGGCGACCCTCGCACGGCATTCGAACCTGAGGCCTGATTTGGGGTCGTCAGTACCTTGCCCAGTCCTGACAGGCCGGGCAGAGGCACCGACACGCCGCTTACGGCGAGGTGGCCGACCAGCGACAGGCTGAGTGCGGCAAACGCCGCCAGCAGCGTGACCGAGGTGAGCCGGGCGCGGTCGAGCAGGTTGGGCATCGAACGGACCCGGGCCGAGACTGCGAGGGGATGTCTGAAGATGGGCAACACGCCGAGGACCTCACCCTTGTCATCGCCCACCCGCAGCCACGTAATGAGAGCAATCGTGCCCAACACCCGATTGCGACTAGGACATCCGTTGAAGTCCACGGGCGGGGCTCACCCCTGCGTTTGGACGACGCGATGCGCCCCTCCGCCGAGCGCCCGTCAGAACTGCTGCAAGGCGCTAGGAACTGGGCTCTTGCTCAGGCGCCGGAGGCGCCGCTGCGTCCTGCGATGGATCTGCCGGAGCCTGCGCAACCGCCTGGGTGTACTCGGGCTGCGCGGGGGGTGACGGCGGGTCAGGCGCAGGCGACGCAGGTTCAGAGACTTCCGACGATTTACCCGCCGATTCCGTTGACACCGGGTCAGCCGCGGGATCGACGCTCTGCTGGTCAGCGCCCATGGCGCCTCCGTTGCAACCGCCACCCCCACTGTTGTCGCCGCCTCCGTCGCCGGGCTCCTCGATCGGCGGCGGATTGGTCTCGCCGGGTGTCGTGCCGCCCGGTGTCTGCCCGCCACCGGACCCGCCCGTAGGCGGCTGCGGCGGCGGCGGGTTAACGGGGGTGACGGGGCCCTCCGGGCTGCTCGGCGCGCCCTCACCGGGGCCGGTGACAGCGCCGCCAGGCGTCCCGCCACCCTTGCCCGGCCCACCGCCACCGGTTCCGCCGCCATTGCCGGGCCCACCGCCGTTGGGCCCACCGCCTCCGTTGTTCGTAACCAGGACGCCCGGGCCCGCCGGCGCGACACCAGGCAGGGGAAGGGGAGCCGCGCCGACCGCGAACGGCAGGGCACCCGGCCCGATATTGAGGAAGGTGCCTCCGCGGTGCCCGCGCGCCGCGTGTTGCGAGGTGGCGAGGGAGGCAGAACCGGCGTTGGTTCCCTTGCCCCCGCTCAGCAGGTCAGGCCAGCTGCTGAAGCCGGCGTAGTGCCCGAGCATCAGAGCGGCTGCGGTAGCCCCTGCGAGCAGCACAAACGAGACCGCACCGACCCGAAGGAGAAAGCGTGACTTCCTCCAGTTCTGGCTCCACCACCAGCCCAGCTGTCTCCGCCGAGAATTTATTCACGCACCGTCCATGGCACCGTCCGATCGAAACCGGTCGGCTACGCCAGCACCGATTCTGGCATGAATCGCGGCGGCTGCGCACGGTCTACCCAAAATTTGCGCTCGCTCCGATTAGGTCAGCGTTCTGTCTCGACCCGCGCGCCGCCCGCGCCCACCTCGACGGTCACGGTCCCTTCGAGGTCGGTCCGAAGCACCGGAACGTGATGCGCCCCGAGCGTCGCCAGCGTGCCGGGGTCGGGGTGCCCGAACGGGTTGTGCTCGCCGACCGAGATCACAGCCAGTCGCGGCGCGGTCCGATCGAGGAGCCCGGCCAACCCCGCGTCGGCGCTGCCGTGATGGGAGACCTTCAGCACATCGAGCGGCCCGGGGTCCATCGGCACCCCCTCAGCCTCAGCGTCGCCGGTCAGCAGCATCTCGAAGTGCCGCCAGCGAGCCAGCAGGACGAGGCACTCGGTGTTGGGGTCCTCGGGCAAGGCGCCGCCGAGCAGCTCGCGGGGCGGCCACAGAACCTCGAGCCGCAGCGACCCGGAGCGCAGCTCGTTTCCCTCGGCGACGCGGGTCGGCACCGCACCGGCGGCTCGCGCTCTGTCGATCAGCCGCTGGCCGACCTCGGCGTACACGAGGCGGTGCACCGGCAGCGATCCGAGCAGTTCCTCGATCCCGCCAGCGTGGTCGGACTGGTCATGGGTTACGACCGTGGCAGCCAGCGAGCCGGCCCCGAGATCGCCGAGCTTGGCGCGCAGGTCTTCCCCGGGAGGCCCGCCGTCGACCAGCAGCGGCGCTCCGTCGGCGGGTTGGAGGAGGATCGACTCGCCCTGCCCGACGTCGAGAACGGACACGCGCAGGCCGACCAGGGGACGCGCCGCTGCACCACCTCCCAGAAAATCGGAGGTGGCGACAACCGCGAGCGCCGCAAGTACGGCGACGCCCACCCGCAGCGGATGCAGAAACCGCGCGCGGGCGCGGGCGCGCAACCCCTGCCGCCCGGCGGCCCAGCGCCGCAGCGCCAAGCCCCCAGCCAGCAGCGCGGTGTAGGCGGCGAGCACGCTGGTCCAGCTCGACATCGGCAGGGCGACGAGCGCCCATCGGGGCCCTCCCATCCACTCGGCGATCTGGCCGATGTAGGCCAGCAGCAACGAGTTGAGCCAGTTGAGGGGTTCGACCGGGACCGCGGGGACTTGCCCGAGCGCCGCCACCACCATGCCCAACCACATCGCCGGGGCGACCGCCGGCAGCGCGAGCACGTTGGCCAGCAGCGACGTTGCCGAGATCGCCTCGAAGTGGTGTGCCATCAGCGGCGCCGTCGCGAGCGTCGCCGCGACCGTCACCGCAACCCCGTCCGCAAGCCCTCGCCGCCAGCCGCCGTCGCCGAGTCGGGCGACCAGCAGGTCTCGTAGCGGCGCGCCAAAGACGAAGATCCCGGCGACCGCCGCGAAGCTGAGTTGCCAGCCGACGTCGGAGCTGGCGCGCGGATTGAGCCCCAGGGTGACGGCAACGGCGAGCAGCAACGCGTATATGCGCGAGGCGGGTCGCCCGGCTAGCGTCGCCACGACGGCGGCGGCCCCCATCACCCCGGCGCGCTGGATCGAGGCACCCCCTCCAGCGAGCGGGACGTAGAGGGCGATCAGTGCGAGCAGCCAGACGAGCCGCGCCCGCAGCGGGATCCCCAGCGCGGCGAGCAGCGGCGCGGCCAGCACCGCCAGCAGGACGACGTTCTCCCCGCTCACCGCGAGATGGTGCGCCAACCCGCTGCGCTGGAACGCCGTCGTCGTGTCCGGCGGGATCCGGTCGTCTTCGCCGAGCACGAACCCCCGCGCCAAGGCGGCCTGCTCATCGGGCATACCCCGACCGAGCGCACCCTCGGCCCGGGAGCGGACCAGGTCGATTCGTCCCTCCGCCCCGCCCCGCCGGCCGCCGGTCAGCTCGATTCGGGCGGCGCGCAGAATCCTCCCGGCCCCATTTCGGCGGAGGTTGTCCCGCAGCCAAGGCGGCGGAACGGTGATCGTCCCCGCCGCGCTCACCTCGGCGCCGATCGGCAGGTCCGGAACGGGCTCGGGCGCCTCGACCGCGAGTCTGCCGCGTGGGGTCTCGACCCGGACTCGCACGGCCCCATCGGTGCGCCGCGGCACCGCCCCGACGTAGCCGCGCACCGCGATGCGGGTGCCGGCCGGCGGCATGTACGCGCCACCGTCGATCGATCGCAGCCGTGCCGCCCCGAACAGCAGCCCTGCGCCGGCACAGGCGAGTCCCACCAGCGTCAGCCACAAGACCGCCGCCCCTCCCCAGCGCGGTCGCGTGAGGATCAGGGCAATCGCGGAGACGAACAGGGCTCCCAGCGCCTCGGTGCCGCCCGCGTGCTCGGCGAGTGGCGTCAGCGCCAGACCGGCCGCGGCGCCGCCGAGAACCGCGAAGCGCCAATGCGCAGTCAGGGCTGCAGGCGCTTGCGCAGTGCCCCCATCGTCGCCGGCCCGATGCCGCTGATCTGGTCGAGCTGCTCGATCGAGGACAGGCCGCCGTGCTGGTCGCGAAAGTCGATGATGTCCTGGGCGGTCACCGGACCGATTCCCTCGATCGTGTCGAGCTGCTCAACGCTGGCGCTGCCGAGGCTGATCGGTCCCTGATCGGCGGCCGTGGCAGCTCCCGCCGCCACCGGGGCAGACCCCTGGGCGCGCTCGGGAACGACGATCTGCTGGCCGTCTCCGAGCCGGGCCGCCAGGTTGATCTGCTCCAGCAGGGCGTGCCCGGTGCCGCCCCCGGCCCGCTGCACCGCGTCGGTCACTCTCGCCCCTGAGGGCAACCGGTAGACGCCCGGACTGCGCACCGCCCCGGCGACGTCGACGACGACATCCCCGCCGCCTTCCTGACTGACGCCGAATCCGTCCGAGGACCCCCTGGCCGTAGATGAGCCCCCGCTCGGCGCCGACGAGCCGAAGGCGCTACCCGAGTCGCCGCTTCCCTCACTGCCGATCGCCCGTGCTCCGACCAACAGCAGGGCGATCGCGATTGCGCCATAGACGGCGATCTGGGTGCGGCTGAGCTCGGCGATGACGCGATGATCTGCGGCCCAGCCGCACCGGTTGCGCGCCAAAGCTGCCGAGCAAGGCGCCGCAAGCGCAAAATTCAGTGATTGCGGCGATCGGCGCCGCTAGCGGATCGCGAACCCGCTCAATCCCTCGGGCTCCTCCTCGATCACCTCGACCCGCTCCACAGCGGCGCCGCGCGGCCCCTCGCGACAGAAGCTCAACATCGGCTCGACGTCCTCCGGCTCTCCCTCGAAGACGGCCTCAACCGCCCCGTCGGGCCGATTGGTGACCCAGCCGGCAACCCCGCGCGACTGCGCCAAGCGCCGGGTCGTGTCGCGAAAGAACACCCCCTGCACCCGACCGTGAGTGATCACCCTGCGCCGAATCATGTGGTGACCCAGGGGGCGAAAAGCAGATGCGACGCTTTGCAGCGCCCTACTCGTCGTCTTCGTCGAAGGTGGTGACTTCGGCCATCTGCCGGCCATACAGCTCTGCAACAGCGACAGGCGGCGACTGCACCGAGACGCAGGCCAGCTCACCGTCGCCCGTGTTGGAGATTGCGTGGTCGGTCGCCGGGGGAACGAGCACCAAGTCCCCCTCGGAGATCTCGCCGGTGTCGCCGGCGACCGACATCTGCCCGCGCCCCCGCACCACCACGTAGACCTGCTCGGCCTGCTCGTCGGAATGGAGCGTCTGCTCGACACCGGCCGGCACCTCGAGCCAGGTCACCGACATATTGCGGGAACCGAGTTCCCCTGCGTCCATGAGGACATGCGAGCGAAGGCGGTGCCACTCCTCGACGGACGCCTCGCTGAGCCGCCTGACAAGCACGGTGGGACTTCTAGCAGACTCAGCGCACGACGAGGTTTACGAGCTTGCCCGGCACGAAAATCTCCTTCACGACCACCGTGCCGTCGAGGTGGCGCTGAACCTTCTCGCTCTGCCGCGCCAGGATGATCACTTCGTCCTTCGGGGTGTCCACGGGCACCTCGATCCGGTCGCGAAGCTTGCCGTTCACCTGCACGGCGTAGATGATCGTGTCGGCGCTCAACGCCGCCGGATCGGCCTTCGGCCAGGGCTGCTCCCAGACCCGAACGCCGGTCAGCTGCTCGTAGACCTCGGCGCCTAGGTGGGGCGCGAAGAGGGAGATCAGCGAGGCGGCGGTCGCGGTGGCGAACCTGAGGCAGGCGTCTCCCACGGGATCGCCGTAGAGCGAGTCCTTGCACCGGTAGGCCTCGTTGACCAGCTCCATCACCGCCGAGATCGCGGTGTTGAACTGAAACCCGCGCTCGAAGTCCCGCGTTACCTTGTCGATCGCCCAGTGGGTTTTCGCGAGCAGGGCCTTGGCGTCGCCGG
Organism: Actinomycetota bacterium; assembly: GCA_038040285.1. Lineage (GTDB taxonomy): Bacteria > Actinomycetota > Thermoleophilia > Solirubrobacterales > 70-9 > Mayfieldus. Next base: position 61,603 of record JBBPIN010000002.1, on the reverse strand, counting down.
TGGCTCCGTTGCTAGTTGCTAGTTGCTCGTCGCTCGCCTCCGTGCGCTCGGCGACCTCCCGACCGAGCCGCCACAGCCGGGACATGAACCGGTGCATGCCCTCGACCCCGTCGTCGGACCAGTCGGCGTCCTGGCTCGGTGGGCCGATGAACAGCACGTAGGAGCGCGCGGTGTCGGCGCCGTAGCGCTCGACGTAATCGGCGGGATCGACCGCATTGCCCTTCGACTTCGACATCTTTGCCCCGTCGCGGGTGATCATCCCGATCGTGAACAGGGCCTGGAACGGCTCCTCCACGTCAAGCAGGTCGAGGTCGGCGAGCGCCTTGGTGAAAAAGCGCGCGTACATCAGGTGCAGGATCGCGTGCTCGACGCCGCCGATGTATTGGTCGACCGGCATCCAGGCGCGCAGCACGTCGCGGTCCCAGGCCGCCGCCTCGTTGCTGGCGTCGCAGTAGCGCAGGAAATACCAGGAGGAGTCGACGAAGGTGTCCATGGTGTCGGTCTCGCGCCGCGCCGCGCCGCCGCACTGCGGGCATTCGGTCGCGACCCAGTCCTCTGCGGCGGCCAGTGGGCTGCGCCCCTTGGGCGCGTAGTCCTCGACCTCGGGCAGCTCGACCGGCAGCTGGTCCTCCGGGACCGCGACGATGCCGCACTTCTCGCAATAGACGATCGGGATCGGGCAGCCCCAGTAGCGCTGCCGCGAGATCAGCCAGTCGCGGAGGCGATAGCTGACGGCGGCCTTGCCGAGGCCCTTCTCCTCGAGCCAGCCGGTGATCTTCTGGATCGCCTCGTCGGCGCGTACTCCGGTGAAGGAGCCCGAATCGACGAGCACCTCATCCTCGGAGTGTTCGACATAGGCGGCATCCTCGGGGACATCTCCGTCGGGCGGCTCGACGACGCGTCGGATCGGCAGGTCGAAGGCGGTCGCGAACTCGTAGTCGCGCTGGTCGTGCGCGGGAACCGCCATCACCGCCCCGGTGCCGTACTCCATCAGTACGTAGTCGGAGACGAACATCGGGATCTGCTCGCCGTTGACGGGGTTGGTGACCGTGCGACCGAGTGGAACGCCGGTCTTCTCGCGATCCTCGGCGCTTCGCTCCTCGGTCGATTCGCGCAGCGCCTTGTTGACGTAGTCGCGGACCCCAGCCTCAGCCCCAGTGCCGGCGACCAGCCGCTCGATCGCCGGATGCTCGGGCGCGAGGACGAAGAAGGTGGCGCCGAACAGCGTGTCGGGGCGGGTCGTGAAGACGGGGAAGTCGATGCCCAGCTCCTCGCAGCGGAAGACGACCTCGGCGCCCTCCGAGCGACCGATCCAGTTTCGCTGCATCGTCTTCACGTGCTCGGACCACTCGATCGACTCGAGGTCCTTGAGCAGCCGGTCGGCGTAGTCGGTGATGCGGAAGAACCACTGCTCGAGCTGGCGCGCCTCGACCTCGGTCCCGCAGCGCTCGCAGCGTCCGTCGACGACCTGCTCGTTGGCGAGCACGGTCGCGTCCTTGGGGCACCACTTGACCGCCGCCTCCTGACGGTACGCCAGACCGCGCTCGAACAGCTTCAGAAAGATCCACTGGGTCCAGCGGTAGTAGGCGGGCTCGTGGGTGGAGAGCTCGCGGCTCCAGTCGATCGAGACCCCCCAGCGGCGGAACTGGCGCTGGAAGGAGGCGATCGCGGCTGCGGTCGAGTCGCGTGGATGCTCGCCGGTCTGGATCGCGTGGTTCTCGGCCGGGAGGCCGAACGCGTCGTAGCCCATCGGATGGATGACCCGAAAGCCGTTGCGGCGCTGGTAGTGGGCGACTGCATCACCGACCGAGTAGACCTTGAGGTGGCCGATGTGGGGCTCGCCGGAGGGGTAGGGCAGCATCTCGAGCACGTAGGACTTCGGCTTCGACTCGTCGAAGCCGGGCTGACCGGGGTTGGGGACCTCCCAGGTGCGCTCTGACTCCCAGACCTCCTGCCAGCGGCGCTCGATCGCGTTCGGGTCGTAGCTGCTCACGGGGGCGATTATTGCGGGCGCCTGGGCCGAGTCGTCGGTCCAGCTCCCGCGTACCTCGGCTTCTCCGGCGCGATCTGGCGCTGTCGCCGGCGCATGGGTCGGGGCAGCGAACCGCTCTTGACGCCCCCCGAGCGGCGGCGCGCGAGGCGCGCGCCGCCGCCTGACTCACCGGTTCGCGCTAGGTAGCGCTCGCCGTGAGGCCGATCACGTGTCCCTCGGGAGTGCCGAAGTGCGCGATCTGGCCGTTCGGTATGTCGATCGGCCCCATCAGGCGACTGCCGCCCAGCGACTCGACCTTCGAGAGGTCGCCTCCAGGTCGTCGACTTGGACGTAGAAGGTCACGTGACCCGGATAGCCGTCGGGGCTTGCGCCGATGCCCCCGGCAATTCCGCCGTCCTCGGCCTCGATCATCGTGTACGGCATGTCGCCGGGGACGTCGCTCGTCTTCCAATTGAAGAGGTCGGTGAAGAACGAGTTCAGCGGTTCCTTGTCCTTTCCGGCGACTTCGAAATGCACTGTTGGGTTTCCCATCAGGTCTCCTTTCGTAGGTTTCAGGAATTGCCTGCCTCGGCGCCCTCCGACGTTCCCCATGGGTCCTCGCCGGGGTCGCCGCCGCTGCCCGCGGTCGTCAAGCGCTCCAGGTAGTGCTCCCAGCCGTGGGCGTGGGAATCGCGCGACTCCTCGGGGAGATCGCGGTGGGCAAGTCGAACACGCGTTGCGTCGCCGTCGACGGTGAGGGTCACCTCGACGGTGCTGGTACCGGGCCGGACGCCGCTGTCTTCCTCCTCCCAGCCCCAGGTGAAGACGACGCGGTGCGGCGGGTCGAGCTCGACGTACTCGCCGCGGGCGATGTGGCGGCCGTTGATGTCGACCCGGAAGGTGCCGCCGGGACGTGGGTCCAGCTCGGCATGACGGCCCATCCACTGGATCATCCGGCCGGGGTCGACGAGGAACTCGTAGATCGTTTCCGGGCTCGCCTCGATGCGAACCTCACGTTCGACGATCGCGGCGGTTTCTGCGCTTGGCACCTTTCTCACTCCTTCGCTTGGGGGATTTTCGTCGCTGCTGCTCCAGCTCGGCGGCCAGCTTCAGGCGCTTGAGCCGGTCGGACCAGAAGCCGTTCAGGAATTCCCGCAGCTCGGTCATACCCTCCGGCCGGGCGCGATAGAGGCGGCGCGTTCCCTCGCGCCTCTCGTTGAGCAGGCCGGCGTCGCGCAGGACCGTGAGATGCTGCGATACGGCGGGACGGGTGACGTCGAAGCGGGAGGCAATCTCGCCGGCGCTCAGCTCGCGATCGCGGACCAGCCGCAGGATCTCCCGGCGGTGGGGCTCGGCGATGGCGCGAACGGCGGAGTCCATTCCAATAGTTAAGCAGTTCCTTACGTAAGTGTCAACTAACGGCCCACTTTTACCGGTTATGCGGTTATGACGACTTCTTGTTCGTTCGCCGCCGCGTGAGCCGCAGGCCCGACCATGTCTCGTCGATCGCGCAGACCTTGGTGTCGACCATGCCGCGATCTAGGGCGAGGTCGCGGACGACGTCCTCGCTCACGTCGCCGGCCATGTCGCTGGATGCCCATCGTGACCAGTGAAGCACCCTGCCCCCGCTGACCCTGCCTGTCACGGTCTGAAGTTCACGTGCCCCCAAGAGGTATCCCCCACACCCCTCCGGGGCAGGTGCGCCTTGCCACGGCGTCCAGTCGACCAGTGGGGGCGGCGCAACGCTCGTACCCGGTCGCTCTGCACCATTCTGTGGCATCACCCACCTCCCGCGCCACGACCTTCTCAATCGGGCGCTCGACCTCCTGGCAAGATGTATCGAGCACTTTCCGCCTCGACGCCTCGCACAGCTCGACGCGCTGGTGATCGTCTGGCTTGGAGTCATGGGGGCGCTCGAGTTCTTCACGCCGGCGCATTTGGGTAAGTTCAACCTCGACGGAGAGCGCACGGTGCCCGCCGTCTTCTCCGCCGGTCTACTCTTCGCGGCGGCACTGCTCGCTCTGGCGGTTACCCAAACGGGAAGCTGGGAGGACAGAGCGGCGCGCCCTGTGGTTCATCGCCGCGTTCTTCACCTTCATGGGAATCGACGAGGGGATCATGATCCACGAGCGAGTCGGGGGCGCGCTTCATATGCATTGGCAGATTCCATATCTCCCGGTCGTCGCGGTCGCCGCCGTCCTCTGGCTGCGCGTGCTGCGAGCGCTGTCCGCTAATGCAATCGCCGTCAAGCTCTGGATCGCGGGCGCCGCTGCATGGGTGGGCGCGCAGACGTTCGAGATCTTGCAGAGCCTGTTCGCGCCCCAGCATGAAGCGGTTGACGGCACGGTCTTGCCCCTTCACGGCGCGATCAACCTCCACTTCGTCTTCACGATCATGGAGAGTCGGGGAGATGATCGGCTCATCCCTCTTCCTGTTCGCGCTGCTGATGTTCCTGCGCTCCCGGATCGCGACTCGCCCCAAGCGGCAGCGAACACATAACGCGATTCCCAACGGGCCGAACCCTTCCCTCGGCAAGAGCGGGGGCGGGAGCTAAATCAGCGCGTCGCGCAGATCGAGCTGATCGATGCTCTGCGACCCGGCGATGACCTGCCGTCAGTCGCGCTGGGCTTGCCGGCGGCCGGCAACAACTTGACATGGACCGGCGTCCCGGAGTACCCCGACATGGGCGCGAGTCTAGATGCGGCGCTGGGTCAGACGGCCGGAGAGATCGAGATCAGGATCTGGGGCCAGAGGAATAGCTCGATCAGCGCCGCGACGAGCAGCATCGGTACCGCGATCGCGACGGTGGCGAAAGTGGCGGCGAGCAGTTGGTTCCACTCGCCCTTGCGACTGGCGAGGATCCACGCGGCGAGCGGCAGGAAGAGGGCGGTCAGCTCGATCAGCGCCTGGGGCAGGACGCTGAGGATCAGCTGGCCGTTGCTGATGTGGAGGTGGTAGGCGAGGGTCGAGGCCTGAAAGCCAAGCGTCAGCGCCTGGATAGAGAGTGAGAAGAAGGTCACGCCGATCACGAAGGCGATCGCGAACTCTCCCGCCTTCACGTGGACCCAACGCGAGAAGCCGGTGCGCGTCTGAGCCGCGATCGGCATCGAGGCACCGGCGATGAACCCGGCGACACAGGCGGTGGCGTGGAAGGCGAGGACCGCCCCGTTGCGCAGGAGGATGTGCAGGTAGTCGGAGAGGTCGACAGGGTGGGTGACGCCCGCGAGCGTGATCCGCGAGATGTCCGGTGTCGCGAGGTTGGCGACAACCCAGGTTGCGCCGAGCAACGTGCAGGCGATCGCCAGGCTCAGCGCCGCCCAACCTCCGAGCACCGACCAGCGCCCCCGCTGCCAGGTCTCGAAGGTGCCGCGCGTGTCGCGCAAGCCCTGCGCGAGGACGTAATCGTTGGCGTTCACCGTTGATTGATCGGCAGGCGGGAGGATTTGTTGAGCCGCCGAGTTGGGTTTGAGGGTTGTCCCTCGGTGCGGAACTGGTGGGCGCCCACCGTGGACGAGCCCCCGACGGCGCGTCGTTTGGGAGTGGAGCTAGCCGGGCTCGAACCGGCGACCTTCTGAGTGCCACTCAGACGCTCTTCCAACTGAGCTATAGCCCCAGAGGGACAGAATTCTAAGGCCCGTTCCCGCTGGCGCTCAGTCGCTCCACCAGCCCGGCGTCATCTCGCCGTCGGTGGCCGCGTTGGGACCGGTGTTGGGCGCACCGACCGCGAGCAACTCGGCACCGTCGGGTCCCGCCTCGAAGCCGCGCATCATCTCGGGCGGCACGCGGATCACGTCCCACTGCTTGACCTCGATGACATTGTCCTCGATTTTCGCCCTCCCGCCGCCGCTGATCACGACGTAGAACTCCTCCTGCTCCTTCTGCCGATGGCCAAACGGCACGCGGAAACCGGGTGCCAGGCGCTGATAGCTCATCCCCGACTTCTCCAGTCCGAGGTTGCCCGTTGCGAAGCGAGCCTCGATGTTCGGAGCGAGGCCGAAGTCCTCAGCCGAGTCCTTTACGTCGTCCTTCAGGTTGACCTTCGTGTAGCCGGACATGGCATCTACCTCCTTGCAGGCGAGTGGGACGGGCGCAAGTCTGCCACGACCCGCCCGGCGCCGAAGCCAATCGCTCTAAGCGGCTTCGGCTTCGTCGTCGAGATCGAGGACGACGCGGTCCTGGTCCGTCCTGCGAACCCGGAAGTCCATTGGCGACCGTTGCTCCAGCTCGCGCAGCAGCTCGACCGGCTCGTTGAGCCGCATCGACAGCGTCGCCCGGCCCTCGGAGAACTTGCGCACCGAGATCTCCGACGTCGCGCCGATGTTCGCCGCCGCGTCCTCGAACCCAACCAGCTGCGAGAAGTCGCCGAGGGGACCGATCTCCACTTCGACGATCCCCTCGAACAGCTCGGGCGCCGATCGTGCGGAGCCCCGTTCCTCGGCGGTCGGATCGGTGCCGTTGGACGGCTGCTGCTCGATCGCGATTCGCTCCGCGATCTCCCCCACCTTGCGGCTGATCTCGACCGCGTCGGCCAGCGCCTTCATGCGAATCCTCGTCGCCTGGCCCCGGGCCTGGGCGTGGATCTCCTCGACACGCATCGCCACCGTCTGCAGGGCGTTGAGGCTGCGGTCGTGGCGAGCGTTGGCCTCCCGAAGCGCATCACGGAGACTCTCCATCTCGCGCTCGCGCCCCAGCAACATCCCCGAGAGGGCGAGCATCTCGCGCTCGAGCTCCCCGACGCGCGCATCACGGGAGCTGACGGCCGCATCAACCTCCGCGCGCCGGTAGCCGAGGAAAGCCCTCCGGAAGCTACCCATGGGCGGCAAGCTAGGGGCGTGGTCGGACGCCATTTCGTCACATCCGACGCGAGGTCGAACACCTGTTCGGCTGAGCCGGCCCCAGGCGTGAATCAGGCACGCGCGGCGCGAGGCTCCAGCGCCTCGCCGGCGAGACCCAGCTCGAGCCGCGGGGCGTCCCCCCACAGCAGCTCGAGCCGGTAGCGGTCCCGTGGCTCGGGCGTGAACACGTGCAACACGCAGTCCAGATAGTCCAGCACCGCCCAACCAGCCGCCGGTCCCCCCTCCACCTGGCGCGGCATTAGCTCCTCGTCGCGCTTCAGGCGCAAGCGCGCCTCGTCGGCGATCGCAGCGGCCTGGCGCTCGTTGCGGCCCGTGCAGATGACCAGGAAGTCGGTATAGGAGACCAGTGCGCGCATGTCGAGCGCGACGATCTCCGTCGCCCCCTTGGAGTCGGCCAGCTCGGCCAGCCTGCGGGCCAGCGCCTCGGGATCCATCAGCGTGAGTAGATCCCCTTCTCCTCGATGAATCGGGCCACCGGCTGGGGGACCACGTACCGCAACGGCCGTCCGGCCTTGGCGCGCTCGCGCGCCGCCGAGGACGAGATCCCGAACTCGGGCATCTCGAGCATCTCGCAGCGCCCGTTGGCCCCGAGGCTGCGGAGGACCGCTGCCACGTCGGCCTCCGATATCCCGGCGCGGCGGGCGATCGCCAGCCGCGCCAGCTCCACGACCCGCTCGGGGTTGCGCCAGCTCTCCAACCCGACCGCCGCGTCCGCCCCCATCACGAACACCAGGCCCTCATCCCCCTGTTGAGAGAGCTGCTCCAAGGTCTCATAGGTGTAGGACGGTCCGTCGCGCTCGATCTCCAGGGTCGAGACGACGAAGCGCTCGTCGTCGGTCGCCGCCAAGCGGGTCATCGCCAACCGCAGCTCGGCGCCGGGATCGTCGATGATCCGCTTGTGGGGAGCCTGCCCGGTGGGGACGAACAGCACCCGATCGAGGTCGAGCTGCCAGAGCGCCTCCTGCGCAAGAGCCAGGTGCCCAAGATGCGGCGGGTTGAAAGCCGATCCGAGAATGCCGACCGCAGCGACCGGACCTCTACCCCCTCGTCTGCCCGTCCCCGCGGGCGACGTACTTGTAGGTGGTCAACTCGCGCAGGCCAACCGGCCCGCGCGCATGAAGCTTCTGGGTCGAGTTGCCGATCTCGGCCCCCATCCCGTACTCGAAGCCGTCGGTGAAGCGGGTCGAGGCGTTTACGTAGACGGCGGCTGCGTCGACCCCGGTCGTGAACTCCTCGGCCGCCTGGTCGCTGGATGTGACGATCGCCTCCGAATGGCCGGTGCCGTGGCGGTTTATGTGGTCGATCGCCTCCTGCTCGGAATCGACGACCCCAACCGCCATCTTCATGTCCAGGTACTCGGTGTCCCAGTCCTCGGCCGTGGCCGCGTCAACCTTCGCGTCGCCCGCGTTCTCGCGCACCCGCTCGTCGCCGACCAGCTCGACTCCGGCGTCGTGCAGATCGCCGAGGATTGCGGGCAGAAAAGCCGGCGCAATGATCGCATTGACGAGCAGCGTCTCGGCCGAGTTGCAGACCCCCGGCCGGTCGACCTTGGCGTCGTAGGCGACCCGGCGCGCCATCTCCAGATCGGCGTCGTCATGGACGTAAACGTGACAGTTGCCGGCCGCCGCGTAGATCACCGGCACCGTCGCGACCTCCTTCAGGGCCGCCTTCAGCCCTTCGCCGCCGCGCGGGATCAGCAAATCGACCAGCTCGTCCTGGATCGCCAGCTCGGCCAAGCCGTCGTGGTCGCCGGCCGGCAGCAGGACGACCGCGTCCTCGGGCAGGCCGGTATCGGCCAGCGCCTCACGGACGATCGCAGCCAGGGCGCCGTTGGACCGCTCGGCGTAGCTGGAGCCGCGCAGCACAATCGCATTGCCGCTCTTGATCGTCAGCGCCGCGCAGTCAATGGTCACGTTGGGCCGCGCCTCATAGACGACCGCGACGACACCGAGCGGCACGCGGACTCGGCGTAACTCGATGCCGCTGGCGATCGTGCGCGCCTCGATCTCCTCGCCAACCGGGTCGGGCAGCGCGACGATCTCCGCGACCCCTTCGGCCATCGCGCTCACGCGCCCCTGATCGAGGGTGAGTCGGTCGCGAAGGGCGCTATTGAGCCCGGCGGCGCGCTCGTCGGCGAGGTCGGCGGCATTGGCCTCCAGCACGTCGGCGCTGCGTTCGGCAAGCAGCTCGGCCGTGCGCCGCAGCGCCGCGTTCTTGGCCTTCGTGGAAGCGACGGCTAGCTGACGCGACGCCTGCTTGGCGGCGGCACAGCTCGCGGCGACGCTCTTCACCGTGGTGGCCATCTCGGAGCTAAGGGTAGCCGCCCGCACGCCCGGCGCCGGGCGCGGATGCTCAGGCGAGGACGAAGTAGTCGCGGTGCACGGCCTCCTCGGCCGCGTGGGGCATCAGCTCGCGTACCTGGGCGCTGTTGAGGCCCTGGATACGCCGCATCTCCTCGGCCGAGTAGTTGCTGATCCCCTTGCCGACCACATCGCCATCGACCACGACCTCGACCGCCTCACCGGCCTCGAAGCTTCCCTGCACCGCGGTGATGCCGACTGGGAGCAAACTGCTTCCCCGCTCGCGAAGAACCTTCGCCGCGCCTTCGTCGACCGCAAGCTGACCACGGGCCGGCTTGCCGTAGCGCAACCACAGCTTGAAGCTGGAGGTCTTGGTGGGATTGGGCGCGAAGCGCGTGCCCACCCGCTCCCCCGCCGCGGCTGCGGTCAGGGTTTCGGGTGCGGTGCCGTCGCAGATCACCGCCGCGATCCCCGCCTCGCTCGCCATCTCTGCGGCGGCCACCTTGCTGCGCATCCCACCGAGACCGAACGGGGAGGTAAGGTCACCGATCTCGTAGCCCTCCAGCTGGCTGAAGTCGGACACCTCATCGACCAGTTCGGCCGATGAGTCTAGTCGCGGGTCTGCCGTATGCAATCCCTCGATGTCGGTGAGCAGTACCAGCAGCCGCGCATCGAGCAGGATCGCCACCTGGGCCGAGAGGAAGTCGTTGTCGCCGAAAGTGATCTCGTCGGTCGCCGTGGTGTCGTTCTCGTTGACCACCGGTACGACGTCCCAGTCGAGCAGCCTGCGCAGCGTCTGGCGGGCATTGAGGTAGTTGGTTCGGGCCGCGATGTCCGACGCGGTGAGCAGAACCTGCGCCGATCGCACCCCGTGCTCGGCAAGGCGCACCTCGTAGGCGCGGAAGAGATCGCCCTGCCCGACCGCCGAGGCCGCCTGCAGCTCGTCCATCGCCCCCGGCCGCTGGCCCAGCTCCAGCAGCCGCATGCCGCGCGCGATCGCGCCCGAGGTGACCATGACCAGCTGCTCGCCGCCCTTCTCGAGCTCGGCTACCTGACCGCAGACGCGGTCGAGCACGTCGCTGCGCAGCTCGCCGTTCTCGGCGGCGACGATCGAGGAACCCAGCTTGGCGACGACGGTCATGGCGGAGAGTCTAGGAGCGGTCAGCGACTAGGAAGCAGCGAGCGCTTCGCGGACCAGATTGGCGTCGTGCCCGTAGCTGAGCAGCTGCTGGGCCCGGTCCGGGTCCAGCCAGCGCAGCTCGTCCACTTCAGGGCCGGGCCGGAACTCGCCGTCGGTGGCGCGCATCAGCCAATAGCGCACCAGCTTCGTGCGGCCCTTGCGATCGCGGTAGTGGACCGAGCTCAGCTCCGGCCCCAGCTCGGCACGCATGCCGGTCTCCTCCTCGACCTCGCGCAGCGCCGCCTCCTCGAAGCTCTCGTCCCCGCCGAGCTTTCCCTTCGGCAGCGACCAGTCCTCGTACTTGGGGCGGTGGATCACCGCGACCTCAGGGCCGTCGGGGCCGGGACGCACCAGCACCCCACCGGCTGCTCGCACTTCCGGGTTCTCGGTCGACTCGAGATTGGTCCGCGACATGACTCAAATAGATTCGGGCGAGGCTCCTAATTACCTGGGTGAAGCTCGAACTCCTGCTCGCCGATGCGCACCTCGTCGCCCGGCTCGAAGCCGGCGTCGCGTAGCGCCGCCAGCACGCCCATCTCGGTCAGGCGCTGCTCCAGGTAGGCGAGCGCCTCCGCGTTCGCGAGGTCGTGGCGCTCGAACAGCATCTCGACGCCGCGGCCCTCGACCCGGTAGGCCCCCTCCTCCTCGCACTGGACCCGGTAGCCGCCCTCGCCCGCCGGCCGGTAGACGCGGTGCTCGGCCTCGAACTCGGGCGGCGCTGCGTCCGGCTTTGTGGCGGGCGCGGCAGGCTGCTCTGGCACCGCGGCGAGGATCGCCGCCTTCAGCTCATCCAGCCCCGCCCCTGTAGCCGACGAGGTTGCAAGCACACCGAGAGCGCCGGCTCCGAGCCGATCCGCCCACCGCTGGCGCATCCGCTCGGCCTCCTCCTCGGTGACCAGGTCGCGCTTCGAGAGCACCACCAGCTCCGGGAGCTCCGCAAGCCCGGTTCCGTAGGAGGCGAGCTCGGCCCGCACCGCCACGTAGTTGGCCTCGGGGTCGCCCTCCAGCGGCGCGACCTCGACCAGGTGGAAGAGCATCGCGCAGCGCTCGACGTGGGCGAGGAACTCGTGCCCCAGGCCGGCGCCCTCCGCGGCGCCCTCGATCAGCCCGGGGATGTCGGCCAGCACGACCTGGCGCTCCTCGCCCTCCAGGGTCCCGAGCACCGGTTCGGTGGTCGTGAACGGGTAGTCGGCGACTTTCGGCGCGGCGCGGGTGAGCCGCGCCAGCAGCGAGGACTTGCCGGCGTTCGGCAGCCCGACCAGGCCCGCGTCGGCGAGCAGCTTCAGCCGCAGGTCGATTTGACCCGACTCGCCTGCCGTCCCGCGTTCGGCGAAGCGCGGCGTCTGGCGAGTCGAGGTCGCAAAGCGCTTGTTCCCGTGCCCGCCGCGGCCGCCGCGGGCGACCACGGCGCGCTGGCCGTCGGTCACCAGGTCAATCTGGCTGCCGTCCAGCGAGCTCGCCTGAGTACCGGGCGCCACCCGCACAACCGCGTCGGCGCCGCGGGCGCCGTGGCGATCTTTGCCCTGACCGTGGCTGCCCCGTTCACCGCGAAAGTGCGTCTGGCGTCGCAACCCCGCAAAATCGCGCAGCGACCCGTCGCAGACCAGCACCACATCGCCACCGTGCCCGCCATCGCCGCCGTCGGGGCCACCCTTGGGCACATGGGCCTCGCGGCGAAAGCTCACGCAGCCGTCGCCGCCCCGTCCCGCCTCCACGTGGATCAGCGTTCGGTCGTACATTGGCGAAAGGTTGACAGCGTTCGAGCGCCTCGACTTTCTCTACATGCCGAGCCGCGACCCGGCGGCCGAGGCTCGCTATTTCAGCGAGACACTCGGCGCCAAGCTCGTGTTCGCGATCGAGGCCTTCGGCGCCCGCGTCGCGATGGTCGAGCTGACCGATGACGCGCCGGCTCTGCTGTTCGCCGACCACCTCGACGGGGAGCGGCCGATCCTCGTCTACCGCGTCGCCGACCTCGACGCCACGGTCACCGAGCTGGAGGAGCGTGGCTGCGAGGTAGGCACCCTGTTCGGCATCCCCCACGGCCCCTGCGCCGAGATCGAGGCGCCGGGCGGCCACCGCGTGGCGATCTACGAGCTGACCCGCCCCGAGGCGCCCGAGCACCTCGAGGGGCGGCGGGACTTCTAGCGCGCTACTCGCCCTGGACCGAGACCAGCCGGCCCTTGCCCTTGGGGCGGAACTGCACGACGCCGGCGCGGGTGGCGAAGATCGAGTGGTCGCGGCCGAGGCCGGCGCCGTCGCCGGCGCGAAAGCGGGTTCCGCGCTGGCGGACGATGATCTCGCCGCCGTTCACCTGCTGCCCGGCGAACACCTTGACGCCGAGCATCTTCGGATTCGAATCGCGGCCGTTGCGGCTCGAGCCGAGCCCCTTCTTATGAGCCACTGGAGCTTTCCTTCCTGGTCGATGAGCTGCCTGAAGTCTTGCGCGTCGTCGTCCTCTTGCGGGCCGGCGCCTTGCGGGTCGTCGTCTTCTTCGCCGCCGGCTTAGGTGCCTTCGGCTCCGCCTTGGTCTCGGCCTTTGCCTCGGCCACCGCTTCCGGCTCCTTCGCCGCCGGCTTGCGGGTCAGCTTCCGAAGATCGGTGATCTCGACCTTGGTCAGCTCCGAGCGGTGGCCCGCGCGGCGGCGGTAGCCCTTCTTCGCCTTGTACTTGAAGACCCGGATCTTGGGGCCACGCAGGTGCTCGGCGATCGTCGCCTCGACCTTCACCTTCTCCAGCTCGGCGGGATCCGTGACCACGTCGCCGTCGCGGAACATCACCGCCCGCAGGTCGACCTTGTCGCCCTCCTGCGCGGGCAGGCGGTCGAGGAGCAGGGTCTCACCCTTCTCGACCTTGTACTGCTTGCCTCCGCTTTCGACGATTGCGTACATGAGTAGGTGCTAGTCGCTAGTTGCTAGTCACTGGACTTGGTCGCGCCCGAGCGTCCGCGGCCGCCTCTACGACCGCGACGACGTCGGCGCCTGCCGGAGTCGGAGGATTCTAGCCCGTCGCCGTCCTCCTTCCCATCGCCGGCGCCGTTGCCGGAGACCTCAACCCCCGGCAGCGAGGCGACCGCCGCGGAGCGCTCGACGCGCTCGATCCGCACCAGCTTTCGCTCGCCGACGAACGGGCCGCCGCCGGTGACGCTGACGATGTAGGAGTCGACCCGCGCGACCGCGTCGTCGGCGTTGTACATGTGCGGCTCCTCGATCGTCACCAGCACCTCCTCGCCGACCTTGAACGGCAGCGCACGCTCCACGATCTGCGCCTTGCTGCCCGTCTCGACGATCTCGAAGGTGTCGATCGGAAGCGCCTCGCCGCCCTCGAAGTGAAACTCCTTGCCGGTCTCCTCCTCCAGGGCCGCCAACCCGCTATGCGGGTCGATCAGCTCCGCGGCGACCTTCGGGTGAACCCGGATCAGGTAGGCGTCCGGCTTGGAGTCCTTTGTGACGACCTCGCGCAGCTTGCGCAGCCCTTCGAGCGCAACGGTCTCCTCTGAGAGCACCACACCGTCGCCGTCGCAGGTCGGGCAGCGAACCGTGAGGATCTCGCGCACACCGTCGGTGACGTTCTGGCGCGTCATCTCGACCAGGCCCAGCGGCGAGACCTCGACCACGTAGCTCTTCGACTTGTCGGCGTCGAGCGCCCTGCGCAGCGTCTTCAGCACCTTCTCGCGGTTGCGGCTGCGTGCCATGTCGATGAAGTCGATGACGATGATCCCGCCGATGTCCCGCATCCGCAGCTGGCGCACCACCTCGTCGGCTGCCTCGGTGTTGACCCGCGTAATCGTCTCCTCCAGGCCGCCCTTGCCGCGACCGGTGAAGCTGCCGCTGTTGACGTCGATCACGGTCAGCGCCTCGGCGTAGTCGATCATCAGATAGCCGCCCGAGGGCAGGTCGACCCGGCGCTGGAGGGTCGAGAGGATCACCTCTTCGACCCCCCATTTCTCGAGCAGGGGCTTGCGGCCCTTGTACAGCTCGACGCCCTTGACCAGCTCCGGCGCGGTGCGCTGGAAGAAGCCGGTGACCCGCTCGTGCTGCTTTTGCGAGTCGATGATCGCCTGCTCGAAGTCGCTCAGGAAGACGTCGCGCAGCACCCGCACCGGCAGGTCGGCCTCCTGGAACACCAGGGCTGGGGCCTTGGCGCCCTCGACGCGACGCTCGAGCACGTCGTTGAGCTTGTGCAGATAGTCGATCTCGCGCACGAAGTCGGCCTTCTTGGCGCCGTGCGCGGCGGTGCGCACGATCAGCCCGCCGGGGCCCTTGTAGGTGCGCTCGACCATCTTGCGAAGCCGCTCGCGCTCACCGTCGGCGAGCCGGCGGCTGACCCCGACGCCGCTTCCCTGCGGCGCGTAGACGAGATAGCGGCCGGCGATCGAGACGTTCATCGACAGCCGCGCCCCCTTCGTCTTCAATGGGTCCTTGACGACCTGGACGAGGATTTCCTGCCCGGACTTGAGCAGCTCGTTGATGCGGCGTCCGCGACCGCGACCGCGCTTCGGACCCGCCTCGCCGCCGGGAAGCACGATCTCGTCGACGTGCAGGAAGCCGTTTCGCTCCAGACCGATGTCGACGAACGCCGCCTCCATTCCGGGAAGCACGTTGTCGACCTTGCCTTTGTAGATGTTGCCGACGATCGAGCGGCGGCCGCGACGCTCCACGTAGAGCTCTGCGACCTCGGGCTTTTGGTCCTTGCTCGCCTCGAGCACGGCCACCCGCGTCTCGCCTTTGTCGGCGGAAACCAGAATTGTCTTTTTCATAACCTCAGCTCAGTTCGAAGATCAGTAGTAATCCCTGCTCTTCTGGCTGAGGCGAGCATGCATGTGAACGCTCTCCAGCACGCCGATGGCCAAGAACGTGGCCAGCACGGAGGAACCTCCGTAGCTCATGAGCGGCAGGGGGATGCCCGTGATGGGCATGATCCCGAGGCTCATCCCGACGTTGACGAAGACCTGGAACATCAGCATGGCGGTTATCCCGCCAGCGACCAGGGTTCCGTACAAGTTCTTTGAGAGCGTCACAATCCGCAGCGCCCGCCAGATAAGCAGGGCGAATAGGGATAGGACGAACGCGGCTCCGAGGAATCCGAAGCGTTCCCCGACCACGGCGAAGATGAAGTCCGTGGTCCTCTCGGGGACGAAGTCGAGCCGCGTCTGTGTGGCCTGATCGCCGCGCCCGGTCTTCTCCCCGGAGCCGATGGCGATCGTGGCCTGCTTCTGCTGGTAACCCGCGTCGCGCGGGTCCCGGCTGGGGTGCAGGAACGACGTCACTCGCTGCTCCTGGTAGCCCTTGAGGACCGGCGTTCCAACCGCCGGCGCGACGACCAGCACCGCGGTGACCATGACCGCGATGCCCGCTGCTATCGCCAAGAAATGGCTCCAGCGGACCCCGGCCAGAAACATCACCGCGAGGGTCACGACCCCGAACACCAATGACGTGCCGAGGTCGGGTTGCAAAAAGATCAGCGCAGCGGGAGCAAGCCCGAGCAACAAGTAGCGGGCCGACCGCTGGCGCGGCGAGCCGCGCCTTGCGCCGTCGATGACGAAACCGGCGAGAGCGATGATGAGCAGGACCTTGCCCAACTCGGCCGGTTGGAAGTTGAAGAACGGAAGATTGAATGCGCGCCGCGAACCACGTGCGGCGGCGCCAAACACGAATACGAGCCCGATGCTGGCGAACATCATCGTGTAGATGCCGACCCGAAGCTCGCGGAAGCGGGAGTAGTCGATCTGGGTCAACAGGAACAGCCCCAGCAGGCCGAGGCCCGCGTAGATGCTCTGGCGCTCGACGTAGTAGTACGGCGAGCCGGGGACGTCGTGAAGGGTCGCCTCGGCGAGCGTGAAGATGCTGAAGCCCGCCAGCGCCACCGCGGCGAGCAGCAGCAACGGGTCCATGTAGGGGATCCCGAGCCGCTCCGCGATTCCGGGGCGGGTGCTGAACGGCACCGGCCGTGAGCGCCGTGTTGCGGTCGCGTACATCAGTACTGGCTCCCGCCGTTGGCGCCGCCCACCGCGCGCGCCTTCGCATGGAAGTACTGCGAGAGGATCTGCTCGGCGATCGGGGCGGCCGAGTCGACCCCGAAGCCTCCCCGCTCGACGGTCACCGTGACCACGACGCGCGGATTGGGGTAGGGGGCGAGCACCGAGTACCAGGACTGGTCCTCCTGACCCGTGCGCTGGGCGGTGCCGGTCTTGCCGGCCACCGGAACCGGGAAGCCCCCGAACACCGAGTAGGAGGTGCCCCCCGGGCTCTGCGCCGCCATGTGCAGCCCGTCGAGGATCGCGCTGCGGTACTCGGGATTGATCGGGATGTGGCGGCGTGGCGGAGGATTGAGCTCCTGAACGACGCGACCCGCCGTGTCGACCACCTGCATCCCGACGTGGGGGCGCACCAGGGTGCCGCCGTTGCCGATCGCCGCGTAGGCGTCGGCGAGCTGCAGCGGATCGACCTGCACGTCACCCTGGCCGACCGAGAGGTTGATGTTGTCGCCCGCCGACCAGGGTCGATCGGTGAGGCCCTTGCGGTAGAGGCGGTTGCGCCAGGAGGGGCTGGGAATCAGGCCGCTGGACTCTCCTGGAAGGTCGATGCCCGACGGGCTCCCGAGCCCGAAGCGGTGAGCCCACTTCTGAAGCTGAAGGGTGCCGTTCATCCGCAGCCCCAGCGTGTAGAAGAAGACGTCGTCGGAGACCTGAAGCGCGCTCGGCAGCGACAGGGTGCCGTAGGCGCCGCCGCCGGCGTTGCGGAAGGTGATGCCGCCGACCGTCAATCCACCAGTGTCAGTGATCGGAGTGGAAGGGGTGATCACGCCGCCGGTCAGCGCCGCCATCGCGGTGATCGGTTTGAACGCGGACCCGGTCGGATATAGGCCGCGGATCGCGCGGTCAGTGAGCGGAGCGTCCGTCGTCTGCGAAGTCAAATCCTTGTACTGGGAGGGCGTGATCGGCTTGGTGAAGATCGAGGGGTCGAAGGTCGGGAAGGAGCCCAGCCCCAGCACCTGGCCGTTGCGCACGTCCATGGCCACGAAAGCCCCGGGTAGGCCGCGGGCCGCGAGGCCGGCTTCACCTGCCCCTTGGACGCCCGCGTCGATGCTGAGCTGCAGGTTGTCGCCCGGCTTCGGCGGAACCGAGCTCAGCTCGCCCCCGGGGGTCGGCCGGCCGAGCGAGTCGACCTGCACGCGCGTCTCGCCGGGACGGCCGCGCAGGTAGCGGTCGTACTCGAACTCGGCGCCGTCCTGGCCGATCAGATCGCCGGGCTTCAGGCCCTTGTAGCGGGGCTCCTTCAGCTCGGCCTCGTTGATCTCGCCGACGTTGCCGAACAGGTGCGCCCCGAGAGTGCCGTCCGGATAGCGACGCACGAAGACGCGCTGCACCGCGACGCCGGGGAAGTCGGCCTGGTGCTCCTGCAGGTAGTAGACGAGGTCGTAGTCGACGTCCCTTTGCAGGGTGACCGGTGCGCTCCGCGACACCTTGAGCTGCTCGGACATGTCGCGCCGCATGCGGCGCACCGGGATCCCGGCGGCGTGGCCCAGCCGCGCCAATTCGGCGCGGCGCTCGCGGACATGGCCCGGCAGCTTCTGCGGGTTGACCTGAAGCGCCAGGCTGGTGCGGTTCTCGACCAGGACGTGACCGTTGCGGTCGAGGATCTCGCCGCGTGGCGCGGTCACCCTGATCTCGCGGATGCGGTTGTTGTTCGCCTCGGCCAGGTACTTGTCGCCCGAGAGCACCTGCAGGTACCAGAGCCGGAAGAAGATCACCGCGAACATCACCAGTGCGGCGCCGCCGAGGATCGCCACCCGCAGAGCAAACCCCGAGCTCATCGTCGGTCGCCTGTCGTCGTTGCGCAAATACACGCGCTAGGCCCCGATCATCCTCGGCTGCGCCCGCTGCCGCACCGCTCGGTCCTCGATCAGCGCCGGACGCAGGATGCGGCGGATGCCGATGTAGATCGGAATACCGAGGAAGAACGCGAAGATGCTCTTGATCGCCACGTCGCGGATCACCAGCGTGCTGACCGGAGCGTCGACTCCGAGCATCAGCTGCACGGCCGCGAACGACAGCTCCGCGACCAGGGTAAGCGCCATGCAGAGCAGCGGCGGCGTGAGCGAGTTGGTGATGTCGAAGCGCTCGCGATACAGCCCAGCCAGATAGCCGACCGAGAGCAGCACCAGCGAGGTTGCGCCGAGCGCCTCGACGAGCAGGCAGTCGACCAGCAGGCCGACCGAGAAGCCGGTCACCGCGCCGGTCAGGCTTCCCCCCAGCAGGCCGAGCGAGACGACGACCGCCGGCAGGACGTCGGGGCTGGTGCGGAACAGCCCCACCTGCGAGAAGAAGGAGAGCTGGAGAAGTACGGCCACGAGGACGATCGCGACGATGCGAACCAGGATGCGCGGCGTGACGATCACTTGGTGAGCACCTGGACGAACTCCAGCTCGCGCAGGTCGGCGAACGGCCGCACGTGCACCTGCTGACTTGCCTCCTGCTCGGCGACGGTCGCCCTCGTCACCCTTCCGAGCGGAATGCCGTAGGGGTAGAGAGAGGACAGCCCGCGTGCCTTCCAGCCCGAGGTGACAACGGTCTGACCCTTTTGCACGTGCTTGCTGGAGTCGATGAAGTCGAGGACCAGATCGCTGGGGTTTCCGACCTCGGGCCGAATCACGCCCTGGATCCCGGACGGGACGACCTTCGCCGAGACGGCGCTGGTGTGGTCGGTGATCAGCGTCACCTGTGCGGTCCCGCCGGTCGTCGAAGTGACGCGACCGACCAACCCATCGCCACTCACGACCGGGTCGTTGACGCGAACCCCGGCGCTGGTGCCGTGATCGACGGTCACGGTCGAGTACCAGACCGTCGGCGAGCGGGCGATCACCCGGCCGGTCACCGGCTTGAACCCCAGTGGCAGCTCGCCGGCCCGGCGCAGACCGAGCAGCTTGCGCAGCTGGTTGTTCTCCGACAGGGCGGTCTCGCCGGCCGCAACCTTGGTGCGCAGCTGCTCCACCTCCTGCTGAAGTCGCTTGCTGTCACCACGCGCGGCGAAGGTCTCGTCGAACCAGTTGATCGTGTCACGAGCAGGTTTCAGCGCGCGGTCGGCGCCCTCCTGGAGAGGCCCGAAGACCGCGCTCACGCCTCGCTGCAGCCCACCGGACTGCTGGCCGTAAGTCGCAGTCAGCAGCGCGAAGGAGCTGACGATTAGTAGCGCCAGTACCGCTCTACGGCGGCGGACTTGCTTTCGATACACGAAGAGGACCTAAGTCTCTTGGGGTTTACCGATATTGCTTCGACCCCGAATTCTTGCTTGCGCGGTGGATAGCCTCGAACTCCTCCAGCGAAAGACCGGAGCCAACGGCCACACATGTCAGTGGCGACTCGGCCAGCTGGCACGGCATTTGACACTCGTCGCGCAATCGCTGCTCTAGTCCCTGCAGCAGAGAACCGCCCCCGGCCAGCGTTATGCCCCGGTCCATGATGTCACCGGCAAGCTCGGGAGGGGTGCGGTCGAGGGTGTCCTTGACCGCACCGATGATCTGGCCGAGCGGCTCCTCGAGCGCGCCGCGGACCTCCTCGGAGGTGAGGCTGATCGTGCGTGGCAGCCCGGAGACGAGGTCGCGGCCGCGGATCTCAGCCCGCACCTCCTCGGGCAGCGGCGAAGCCGACCCCGCCTCCAGCTTCAACTCTTCCGCGGTCTGCTGACCGATCATCAGCTTGTACTCGTGCTTGCAGTAGTTGACGATCGCCTCATCGAGCTCGTCGCCGCCGATCCGGATCGACTGCGAGACGACAATCCCGCCGAGCGAGATAACCGCCACCTCGCTGGTGCCTCCGCCGACGTCGACGATCATCGAACCGGTCGGTTCGGCGACCGGCAGGCCGGCGCCGATCGCCGCCGCCATCGGCTCCTCGATCAGGTAGGCGTGGCGGGCCCCCGCCGATAGACAGGCCTCCTCGACCGCCCGCTTCTCGACCCCGGTGACGCCGGAGGGAACGCAGACGACGACGCGCGGATGCGCGAAGCGGTTCTGATGGACCTTGTTGATGAAGTGGCGCAGCATCTGCTCGGTGACGTCGAAGTCGGCGATCACGCCGTCCTTGAGCGGCCTGATGGCGCTGATCGTGCCGGGCGTCCGACCGAGCATCCGCTTTGCCTCGATGCCAACCGCGTGCACGGCGCCGTTGCGGGAGTCGATCGCGACGACCGAGGGCTCCGACAACACGATGCCGCGGCCACGCACGTAGACGAGTGTGTTGGCCGTTCCCAGATCGACCGCCATATCGCGGCCGCCGAGTCCGGTCAGGTAGCTGAGTACGCCCATGTATTGGGTTTCGGGAAAGCTCTTTAGGTGAGGGTTCGGGTCGCGCCTGGCGACCCAACGGGCGCCTAGCGCTCGCCGGGATCTGCGATATTCGGGGCGAAACGCCGGGCGAAGTCTAGCGAACGGTCGCTGGCGCCAATTTGGCGCAAAGTGCGCGAAACATGACGCCCAGCGCCAATGGCGCTTGCCGGCGCGTTGCGCGCCGGCACAGGCCAATTGCGGCTGCTGCGCAGCCTGACATGCATGTGCCGGCGCCTACGGCACCGGCCAAGAACGCCTGTCAGGCGGCGAAGCCGCCGCAATCATGACGGTGCCAGCTCCGGCGCCAGCTCGAGCAGCAGCGCGAGCGGCAGCCCGATCACATTCGCGAGGTCGCCCTCGACTCGTTCGGCGAGGGTCGAGCCGAGCCCCTGGATCGCGTAGCCGCCGGCCCGTTCGCGCCACTCGTCTGAGGAGAGGTAGCGGTCCAGCTCCTCCGCACCCAGGGTGCGAAACGTAACCACGGTTCTGGCAACCCCCTCGCGGATGCGGTCCGGCTCGGGTCCCAACAGGACCAGGCCGCTCAGCACCTCGTGGGAACGACCGGAGAGCAGCTCGAGGTACTCGCGGGCGGTGCCCTGGTCGCTGGGCTTGCCGAGCGCGCGGCCGTCGACGACGACGTCGGTGTCGCAGCCGATCACCAGCGCATCGGGGGCTTGCGCCGCAGCCGCCTTGCGACGTGCGTTCTCCAGCACCGCGTCGGCGGGGTCGCCCGCGCCGACCTCCTCGACTTCCGGCACCACGACCTCGAACAGCAACCCGAGCCGCTCGAGAAGCTCGCGGCGCTGCGGAGACCGCGAGGCGAGGACGACCTTCAGCCCTGAAGCTCCGGGAACCAGATCTCGATCTCGCGCTCGGCGGACTCGTCGGAGTCGGAGCCGTGGACGAGGTTGAAGGTGACCTCGACCGCGTAATCGCCACGGATCGACCCCGGGGAGGCTTCGAGTGGATTGGTGGCGCCGATCACCTGCCGCGCCGCCGCTACAGCGTCAGGACCATCCATCACCATCGCGACCAGCGGCCCCTGGGTGATGAACTCGACCAGCTCGCCGAAGAATGGCTTCTCGGTGTGCTCCTCGTAGTGGACGCCGGCGAACTGCTCATCGATCTGCACCTGCTTCAGCGCCACCAGCCGCAAGCCCTTGCGCTCGAAGCGGGCGATCACCTCGCCGGTGAGGCCACGCTTGAAGGCATCCGGCTTGACGAGGATCAGGGTGCGCGACATGCGCTAGTGGTCCAACTTACTTGCGGCGGGCCGCCCGGGGCCGCTCAGGCGCCTCGGCCGGACCGCCGTCGGCGGCGCTCGGCTCGCCCTTCCCGGCGGTTGGCGAGGCGGTGCGCTTCGCGGACCTCTGCGCCGCCGCCGTGCGACGGGACGCAGGTCGCTGTGGCGCTCCGCGGGTCGGCTTTCGCTGCCCCGGCTCGGCCTTCCGCGGCTGGGGCTGGCGGCCGGGCAACGCAGTCTCGCAGTAGGGGCAGAGCGCCCAGCGCGGGTCGACGGGCTTGCCACAGCTCTCGCAGGGGTCCTTGAGGCGACGCTGGCAGTTGGGGCAGCGCAGGTAGCTCTTCTCGACCGGGTAGTTGCAGTTCGGGCACGCAAGCTCGGAGAGCTGGCGCACGCGCAGCTCGGCCGCCTTGATCTCCAGCTCACGCTCCTTGGCGTCGTCGAGGAACTCCGGCGGGCGCAGGATCGAGTACACGAAGGTGCCGATGTAGGGAAACAGCGAAGCGGCGGTGGCGCAGGCGACCAGGACCGAGTCCTCGATCCGCCTACGGGCGTCGAAATAGGTCCACACGATCAGCGCTAGCCAGACGATGACCAGTGCCATCACGAATAGGTTTGCGACCAGGTTGAGGCCGCCGTTGCTGATGCCGAAAATCGCCAGTTGCATGCGTTTTCCCTGGAGAGGAGCGGGCCAGTCTACTTCGGCACGAGGGGCACGAACCCCTTTCTCAGCCCTCTGGGCGCGCTCGCCCGCTCACACACCGTGGCGTTCGCGCCCGCCACGCGGGCGCTCACAGGAACATCCTGCCGAACAGGTAGCCGATACCGAAGAAGACCAGGATCACCACCGCTACCGCGGCGGCGACCAGGCCCATCATCGAGAGAAGCTCTGAGCGTGCTTCCTTGTCCATGCCGCCCCCAGAAGGTAATGGGAACCGGCGGCGAGCGCGACGCCATCGCGCGCCGCGGCAAGTTCGCGGGCGCGCGCCAGCGCCGTCGCCGGCTCGGCGACGATCTCCGCCGCCAGGTCCAACCGGCTGCAAATTTCCGCCAGCTCGGCGGCGGGCCGGGAACGGGCGCCGGGGCGGCCGCTGGCCCGCAGGCGGGCGGCCGGAAGCTCGGTGCAGACCATGTGCTCCAGCGCCGGCGTCAGCGCCCGCAGCATCGCCTCGGCGTCCTTGTCGACGAGGATGCCGACGCAGGCGAAGACCGGCTTGCCACCGGTGACCCCGGGCAGCGCCTCGGCCAGCGCCGCCGCGCCATCCGGGTTGTGGGCCACGTCAAGGATCGTCGTCGGATCGTGCGCAACGATCTCGAGACGCCCCGGGATAGTCACTGAGGCGGCCACCTCACGCACCGCGTCGGACTCCAGGCTCCCCAGGAAGGCCTCGGCGGCCGCGGCAGCCAAGGCGAAGTTGCGGCGCTGGAAGGCGCCCGGGGCGCGCAGCGCGATCTCAGGCCCGGGGTCGAGCGGCGCCCGCACGTGCAGCGCCCCGCGCTGTCGTGCGGTGTCGGCGGCAAGCGCGTCGACCTCGTCGCTGAGCGCACCGGTGACGAGCACGGAGTGATCGCGGAGCACCGCGAGCTTCTCGCCTGCTATCTCGGCCTCGGTCTCCCCCAGCCACTCCGTGTGGTCGAGTCCCACCGAGGTGAGCACGCTGACCCGCGAAGGGATCACGTTGGTCGCGTCCAACCTCCCTCCCAGTCCCGCCTCGATAACACCGGCCGAGGCGCCGGCGGCGGCCAGGGCGACAAAGGCGGCGGCGGTCGCCGCCTCGAACTGGGTCACAGCATCGCCCTCCTCTAGAGCTCGATTCGCGACCTCCGCCCCCTGCGCGGTCCGTTCGACCGCCGCCTCAAACGCCCCCAGCTCGATCTCCTGGCCGCGGATCCGCACCCGCTCGGACCAGCGCACGAGGTGCGGCGACAGGCAGGCTCCGGCGCTCACCCCGTGCGCCTCCAGCAATGCGGCGATCATCTGCGCGACCGAGGACTTGCCGTTGGTCCCGACCACGTGGATCGAGGCGAAGCGGTGCTGGGGCATGCCGAGCACCGATGTGAGCCGGTGCATTCGCTCGAGGCCGAAGCGCCATCCGAGCGGCTCGAGGGAGTTGAGGTAGGCCTCGGGGTCGAAGGAACTCAAGTTGCTAGTAGCTGGTTCCTAGTAACGAGCAACTAGGAACTCAGTTCCTCCAGCTCGGCCCGATAGGCCGCGAGCTTCTCGCGTTCTGCTGCGACCACTTCCTCCGGCGCCTTGTCGACGAACCCCTTGTTGGCGAGCTTTTTCTCGCCCCGCTCGACCTCCGCCTGAAGCTCCGAGCGCCGGGCCTCGATCCGCTTGCGGATCGCGTCGGCGTCGATGTCGCCCGTGGCGAGCACCTGCACCGGGCCGATCGACGCCACCGGATCGACGCCGTCGGCGGAGAACTCGAAACGGGAGAGGCGCCCCACGAACTCGTGCGGCACGCCGCCTTCGATGCGGCCGCTGAGCACGCTGGCGACCGGCACTCCGGCCAGCTCGCGCCAGGCCCGCAAGCGGCGGGTCAGCTCGATCGCCCCGCCGACCTGGGCCTCGGCTTCGGTGTCGATCAGCGCGCCGTCGGTCTCCGGGAACGGGTGTACGGCGAGGTGGCCCTGCCGGTACGGGTGGTAGGACCAGACCTCCTCGGTGACGAAGGGCATGATCGGGTGAAGCAGCGCCAGCGTCTGCTCGAGCACCCAGAGCAGCGTCGTCGCGACCTGCGGCTCGCCGTCGTAGAGGCGCGGCTTGGCGATCTCCAGATACCAGTCGCAGAGCTCCGACCAGAAGAACCGGTAGGCGTCCAGCGCCGCGTGGGCGAAGTCGTATTGCTCCAGGTTTCGGGTGACATCCTCGATCGCGCGCTGGAGCCGCGAGAGGATCCAGCGGTCCTCCGCACACAGCCCGGCAGGGTCAAGCCCCTGTCGGGGTTCCTGCACAGCCGGACCCTCCTCAACTCGGGCGTTCAGCAGAATCAGTCGCGACGCGTTCCACAGCTTGTTCGCCAGGTCGCGTCCCTGATGCACCTTGGCGTCGGAGTAGCGCACGTCCTGGGTCGAGGACATCGCGAGCAGCCCGAAACGCAGCGCGTCGGCCCCGTGCACCTCGATCTCCTCCACCGGATCGATCCCGGTCCCGAGACTCTTCGACATCCGCCGCCCGTCGCGGGCCTGGATCACCGCGTGCACGTAGACGTCCCCAAACGGGATCGCGCCGGGGAACTCGAGGCCCATCATGATCATCCGCGCAACCCAGAGGAAGATGATCTCCCGCGCCGTGGTCAGGAAGCTGGTCGGGTAAAACGCGCGCAACTCCGGCGTGTCGTCGGGCCAGCCCAGGGTCGCGAAGGGCCACAGCGCGGAGCTGAACCAGGTGTCGAGAACGTCCTCGTCCTGGCGCAGGTCCCCAACGCATGCGCCGCAGCGCTCCGGCGCCGTCTCGGCGACGTAGACCTCCTCGCAGGCGTCGCAGTACCAGACCGGTAGTCGATGGCCCCACCAGAGCTGGCGCGAGACGCACCAGGGGCGGATCTCGGCCATCCAATCCAGGTAGACGCGCTTCCACTGCTCGGGGACGATGCGCACTTCGTCGTCCTTCACGACGTCGATCGCCGGCTTTGCCAGCTCGTCCATGCGGCAGAACCACTGCAGCGAGATCAACGGCTCGATGCGGGCGCCGGAGCGATGCGAGAACGGAACCGAGTGCTGGTAGGGACGCTCGGCGCGGATCAGCGCTTGCTCGCGCAGCGCGTCGGCCACGGCCTTCTGCGCCTCCTCGAGGCTGAGCCCGGCGAAGCGCTCCCCGGCGGCGTCGGTCATGCGGCCGTCCTCGCCGATCACCGTCACCTCGTCGAGCCCGTGGCGGCGCCCGATCTCGAAGTCGTTTGTGTCGTGGCCGGGGGTGACCTTCAGGGCCCCGGTCCCGAAATCGGGGTCAATGTAGTCGTCGGCGATGATCGGCAGCCGCCGCCCGACCAGCGGAAGAAGTGCGTGGCGACCGACCAGCGACTTGTACCGGTCGTCGCTGGGGTTAACTGCCACGGCTGTGTCGGCGAGCATCGTCTCGGGCCGCACCGTCGCCACCGTCAGCACCCCGTCGCCATCCTCGAGCGGATAGTCGATCTCGTACATCGTGTCGGTGACCTCGCGGTTCTCGACCTCGAGGTCGGAGATCGCCGATTGCGATCCCGGGTCCCAGTTGACGATGTAGTTGTCGCGGTAGATGTAGCCCTTCTCGAACAAGTTCACGAAGACCCGGTAGACGGCCTTCACGTAGCCCTCGTCGAGGGTGAAGCGCTCGCGCTCGTAGTCCAACGAGGCGCCGAGGCGCTTGTACTGGTCGACGATCTGCGAGCCGTAGCGCTCCCTCCAGGCCCAGACCCGCTCCACGAACGCCTCGCGGCCCAGCTGCTGACGTGAGGTGCCCTCCTCGCGCAGCTCCTTCTCGACCACCGCCTGCGTCGCGATGCCGGCGTGGTCGGTGCCAAGGATCCAGAGCGTGTCGCGGCCCCGCATCCGCTGCATGCGGACCAGCGCGTCCTGGATCGACCCGTTGAGCGCATGGCCCATGTGCAGGGCCCCGGTCACGTTGGGCGGCGGGATCGCGACCGAGTAGTTGTCGTTCGGCGCGCCCTCGGTCGGGGGATGGAAGTACCCGGCCCCGAGCCACTCGTCGAAAAGCCGCTGCTCGACCTTCGCGGGGTCGTAGCGCGTGGTCTCCTCGAGGGCTTTGCGGCGATCGTCAGGCACGGATGCGCGAGTTTAGTTTCGAACCCAAACAGGCAGAGAACGGGGAGAGATGAACCATGTAACCGCGTAAGCGGTAGGTTCGGAATGTGAGAGAGGTCGAAACGGGCGAGGTCACAGTCGACGGCGTCCGCTCGCCGCTGATCCAGGCGGGACCGGCGGATGACTCGGAGGCGATCGTCTTTTTGCAAGGCAACCCGGGGTCGCGGCTCGACTGGGAAGACCTGGTGAGCCAGGTTGGCGAGTTCGGACGCGCGGTCGCCTTCGACATGCCCGGTTTCGGGCAAGCCGACAAGCCACCCGACTTCGGCTACCGGGTCGAGGACTACGCGGCGTTCATCGCCGGCGCCCTGGATCAGCTCGGAGTGGAGCGCGCCCACCTCGTGGTGCACGATTTCGGCGCCGCCTTCGGATTCTGCTGGGCGGCCGGGCATCCGGACGCGTTTGCCAGCGCTGTGCTCATCAACACCGGCACCTGGACCCACGGCCGCTGGCATCGGATGGCGAGGCTCTGGCGCAGGCCGGTGGTCGGCGAGCTGGTGATGGCGATCACCAACCGCCGCGGCTGGCGGCGGGCGATGAACGCAGGCCCTCGACCCCTGCCCGCGGCATTCGTCGACCGGATGTACGACGACTTCGACCACGGCACTCGTCGCGCCGTGCTGCGGCTCTACCGGGCCACACCGCTCCCCTATCCGCCGGCATCGGGGTGGGTCGCGACACTCGCCGAGCTGGACCGCCCGGCGCTGATCGCGTGGGGCGCCAACGATCCGTTCCTCGGGCGCCGACGCGTGGAGGACTTGAAGCAGCCCTTCCCGAGCGCTGAGGTGATCATGCTCGACGACAGCGGCCACTTCCCGTTCGCCGACGACCCGGAGCGATTGGCGCAGGCCGTGGTCCCCTTCCTGCGTAGCCGTCTCGGGGTGGGGTCGCCAACATGACCGCGGTCGACACACAACCCGGTGGCGAGGCGTTGGCGGCCGAGCTCGGCGAGGCGATCGAGCAGAAGCGCCTACAGCTCTACTACCAGCCGATCGTCTCGCTCGTCGATCGCGTCGCCGCAGAGGTCGAGGCGTTGCCGCGCTGGCCTCGCAACGGTCACGAGATCCTCGCCCCTCCCGACTTCATCGGTGTTGCGCAGGAGTTCCATCTGCTCGCCAAGCTGGAGCGCTGGGCGATCTCGACGGCCTTCGAGCAGCTCACCCGCTGGCGCCGCTCGACCGACCTCGACGTCTCGCTGAACCTCTCCGAGGACCACGTCTACGAGAGCGCCCTGCCGGAGGAGATTCGCACCGCGGCGCAACGCAATGACGTGGACCCGCGGCGTCTCAGCCTCGAGATATCAGAGACTGCCCTGGTAGAGGCAAATGGCAGGCTGGTCGAGCGGCTGAACGAGCTGACGGGGCTTGGGGTGGGACTCACCGTCGATGACTACAGCGGCGCGGTACCCGCCGAGAGGCTGAGCCAGCTGCCAACCAACGCGCTGAAGATCAGCCGCCGGGTCGTCTCAGCCATCCCAGACGGCCCGCGCCAGACCGAGATCGCCTCGGCCGCGATCAGGCTCGCGCGCGAGATGGGCGTGAGGGTGATCGCCAACGGGATCGAATCACCCGGGCAGCTCGCCGCCCTGCGCGACATGGGCTGTCAGTACGGGCAGGGCTTTCTGTTCTCGATCCCGATGCCCGCCGAGGTGCTTGCCGAGCGCGCCCTACCGAGGTAATTGCGGCGGCTTCGCCGCCTGACATGCCTCTGCGGCGACACTCTGTGTCGCCACCAACGTCTTTAGGCGGATTCCTCGGCCAGCTCGTCGGGCTCGACCGGCAGCTCGGGGGCGGCTTCGGTGACCAGCGTCGGCTTCAGGCCGCGCTCGATCACCTCCTTGGTCACCACGCACTTGGTGACGTCACGCCGCGACGGAAGCTCGAACTGCACGTCGAGAAGCGTCTCCTCGAGAATCGAGCGCAGGCCGCGTGCACCCGTCTCGCGCTCGAGGGCCCGGTCGGCGATCGCCGACAGTGAGTCCTCGGCGAAGACAAGCTCGATGTCGTCGAACTGGAAGAAGCGCTGGAACTGCTTGGTGAGCGCGTTGCGCGGCTCGGTGAGGATCGTGATCAGGTCGTCGCGGGTCAGCTGGTGGATCGCGGCGATGAAAGCGAGACGACCGATGAACTCGGGGATCAGCCCGTATTCCATCAGGTCCTCGGGTAGCACCTGTTCGAACAGCTCGCCGGCGTCCTCGTACTCGGGCCGCGAGGAGATCGCGGCGCCGAAACCGACGCCCTTGTGGCCGATCCGGCGCTCGATCACCTTGTCCAGCTGGCCGAAGGAGCCGCCACACACGAAGAGGATGTTGGTCGTGTCGATGGTCAGGAACTCCTGGTGGGGGTGCTTGCGGCCCCCCTGTGGCGGCACCGATGCCGTCGTGCCCTCGAGGATCTTCAGCAGCGCCTGCTGGACCCCCTCGCCGGAGACGTCGCGGGTGATCGAGGGGTTGTCCGCCTTGCGGGCGATCTTGTCCACCTCGTCGATGTAGATGATCCCCGTCTCGGCCTTCTTGACGTCGAAGTCGGCCGCTTGGATCAGCTTCAAGAGGATGTTCTCGACGTCCTCGCCGACGTAGCCGGCCTCGGTGAGCGCCGTGGCGTCGGCGATCGCGAACGGGACGTTGAGGATCCGGGCCAGGGTCTGGGCGAGCAGGGTCTTGCCGCAGCCGGTCGGTCCGAGCAGCAGGATGTTGGACTTCTGAAGCTCGACCGCGGCCTCGTCGCCGTCAGAGTTCATCTGCACGCGCTTGTAGTGGTTGTAGACGGCCACCGAGAGGGCGCGCTTGGCGGTGTCCTGACCGACCACGTACTCGTTGAGGACATCGCAGATCTCGCGCGGCTTCGGCAGGTTCTCCAGCTCGAAGACCGGCGGCGCGGTCAGCTCCTCGTCGATGATCTCGTTACAGAGATCGATGCACTCGTCGCAGATATAGACGCCGGGGCCGGCGATCAGCTTCTTGACCTGGCGCTGCGACTTGCCGCAGAAGCTGCAGAGGAGCTGCTCGTTCGAGTCTGTGGGGCGTGCCAGCTTGATCCCTCCTCGGGCTGGTTGGTATGTCGACCAACCGGCGCTTTTAGCTTAGACGGGAAGGCGCACCGGCCGGGTCGGACGTTTGATTACTGCGAGCCTCATTACTGCGGGCGGCTCCGAGTACCTGCTAGTGGGCGTGCCTTTGCCGAAAAAGGCGACGACCGACTGAACAACTTGCGGTGGCTTCGCCACCTGACATGCCTCTGCGGCGACACTCTGTGTCGCCGCCTAACGGAACAACTTGCGGTGGCTTCGCCACCTGACATGCCTCTGCGGCGACACTCTGTGT
>JBBPIN010000002.1:0-31501 GCA_038040285.1 Actinomycetota bacterium | reverse complement strand
CGCCGCCTAACTCAACTAAAGCTGTCCCAGCGCCGCAGGGCGAGCTCGGGGTCGATCGGGTGGCCGTGCACGTGGATCTCGAAGTGCAGATGGCAGCCGACCGTGCGGGCGTTTCCCGTCATGCCGACGCTGCCGATGCGCTGGTCCGTGCGCACGAACTCCCCCATGTGCACGATCGCGGGCTTGCGCAGGTGCGCGTAGAGGTAGTTGCGACCCATCCCGCGCGCGTGGATGATCACGAAGTTGCCATCCAGCACCGGGTCGTAAGCGCGCTTCAGGACCGTTCCCGAGCGAGCCGAGACAAGCTTGGTCCCGCAGGTGGCGGTGACGTCGAAGCCCTCGTGCGTGCGCCCGCCGGTGCGGGGCGCGCCGAATTCGCCCACCGGTCCCCGGGTGCCGTGTGGGCCGCGCACCGGGAAGATCTGGCCATGACGACTGGCAGAGGCGACGCCGGTGACGAGCACGGTTGCAACCGCGATCAGCGCCGCCCAGCACAGCGACACGGCACCCCGCCTTCGACCCCTGCTCATGCAGCGACTAGTGCTTTTCGATCACGCGATCGACGAGGTGGTACTCCGTCGCCTCCTCGGCGCTCATGAAGTAGTCGCGCTCCGTGTCCTTGGCGACCTTCTCCAGCGGCTGTCCCGTGTGCTTGGCGATGATCTCGTCGAGCCGGCGCCGAACGTCGATGATCTCCTTGGCGTGGATCTCGATGTCGGTCGCCTGGCCCTGGAAGCCGCCCGAGACCTGGTGGATGAGGATCTTCGAGTTGGGAAGCGCCATCCGCTTTCCCTCTGCGCCGCCGGCGAGCAGCAGCGCCCCCATGCTCATCGCAACCCCGCAGCAGATCGTCTGCACGTCGGGCTTTATGAACTGCATCGTGTCGTAGATCGCCAACCCCGCGTAAACCGAGCCGCCCGGAGAGTTGACGTAGAGGCTGATGTCCTTGTCGGGGTCCTCGGACTCGAGGTGCAGCAGCTGGGCGACGACCAGGTTCGCGATGTCCTCGGTCACCGGGGTGCCGAGGAAGACGATCCGCTCGTTGAGCAGACGCGAGTAGATGTCGAAGGCGCGCTCCCCCCGCGACGTCTGCTCAACCACCATTGGAACCAGAGGGCTCATTGGGCGGCGAGTCTATAGAAGCCGGATTACGGTCTTACGCCGTTGCGCTGGGGACCCGGCAGGTTGCCATCCCGCGCTTCTCGATAGCGCTGGTGATAGTCCTCGGCGCGCCAGAAAGGACCGGCGGGGACGATCTCGGTGACCACCGGGGTGCGGTTCTCGGTCTGGACCCGCTCCTTGGCGGCGATCGCCTCGCGCTCCTGCTCGGGGCTGTGGAAGAGGATCGCCGAGCGGTACTGGCTGCCGACATCGGGTCCCTGACGGTTGACCTGGGTCGGGTCGTGGAGGCCGAAGAAGACGTTCAGCAGCTCCTCGTAGGAGACCTGGTCGGGGTCGAAGGTCAGGTGCACGGCCTCGGCGTGGCCGGTGCGGCCGCCGCAGACCTCCTCGTAGCTCGGCGACTCGGCGGTCCCGCCGGTATAGCCGACCTCGGTCGAGAGCACCCCCGGCGTGTTGGCGAAGTCGATCTCCACCTGCCAGAAGCATCCCGCTGCGAATGTTGCTTGCTCGGTTGCCATGGTCCGATTATCCAATAGTCGCCCGGCCGGCCGATTCGTTACGCGGTCTCCTAGGAGCCCGGGGTCCAGAGCCCGGCGCCCTCCTCCTCTGGCTGGCGCTCCTTGTCGGGGGTCCAAAGGCGCTCGCGGGCCTCGGCCTGGGCGAGCGGTATCGGCTCTGCCGACTCGGCGAGCAGGTCGATCGTCTTGCGAATCCGCAGGTCCTCGCGCACCAGCGAGTCGCGCCCAGCCTTGCGCAGACGCTCCAGAAGCTTCTCGGGGGTCGTGCGCTCGTGCTCGGCGGTGTGCTCCAGGGCCTCGAGCATCTCCTCCTCGGTGACGTCGATTCCCTCCACGTCGGCGATCGCGCTCAGCACCGCCTCGCGCTTCAGCTCTCGCTCGGCGTCGGGCTTGGACTCCTCGATGATTTGCTCCCGGGTCTTTCCCTGCATGCGTAGGTAGGCGGCGGGGTCCAGGCCCTGCGCGGCGATCTGGCGCTCGACCCGCTCCCAGCGCTCGGCCGCGCGGCCGGTGAGGATCTCGGCTGGGACGTCGACCTTGGACGCGTCCACGGCCGCGTCGACGGCGGCGAGCCGGAACTCCGCCTCGGTGCGCTCCTCGGCGGCCGTGTGCAGCTTCTCGCGGATGTCATCGCGAAGCTCGTCCAGGGTGTCGAACCCGCCGGCGCTGGCCGCGAACTCATCGTCGAGGTCCGGCAGGACCTTCTCGCGCACTTCCTTGACGGCGATCTCGAAGCTGGCATCCTTGCCGGCCAGCTGCTCGGCCTGGTAGTCGTCGGGGAAGGTGATCTTGACCTCGCGCTGCTCGCCGGCGCTTGCACCAACCAGCTGCTCCTCAAAGCCCTCGATCAGCCGGCCGCCGCCCAGCTCGACCAGCTCATCGTGGGCCTCGCCCCCGTCGAACGGCTCACCATCGATCGTGCCGCGGAAGTCGACCAGCACGAAATCGCCCTTGGCGGCGGGTCTTTCGACGTCCTCCAGCCGCGCGAAGTTCTCGCGCAAGCGCTCCAGCTCCCGCTCCAGTACGTCGTCGGGTACGTCGGTCTCCGGGCGGCCCACCTCCAGGCCCTTGTACTCGCCCAGCTCGGCCGGGGGGCGCACCCCGACCTCGAACTGGAAGCTCAGAGGCTCCCTCTCGTCGTCGGGGACCGACGTGACCTCGATGCTGGGATCGCCGACCGGGTTGACCCCCGAGGAGAGAAGCGCCCGCTCATACCACTCCGGCAGCGAGTCGCGAAGGGCCTGCTGGAGCACCGCCTCCCGCCCGACCCGCTGGATGATCAGCGAGGGCGGCGCCTTGCCCTTGCGAAAGCCGGGCAGGCGCATGTCGCGCGCCAATCCGCGGGCCGCACGGCTGATACCGCGGCCAACGTCGTCGGGCGCGACGTCGACGTCGACCCGCACGCGCGAGTCGGGCAGCTCGGTGACCGAGGTCTTCACGGGCGTGACCCTAGCTTGATCGATGCGTGTGGGCTCAGAGGCGACGGCGGACGCCGCGGCCCAGCGCCGCTCCGAATTCGATCACCAGAGCCGCGAGGCGGCCCAGTGGACCGGTCACCAACCATGCCCTCAAACGGTCGGCGGCGCCGAGGTCAGCCAAGCTCGCCCTTGCCGGCCAGCAACCTCTCTTCCAGCCGCTTGCCCTCGCCGGCGGCGACCGCCCGGGCGGCGCGCGCCTCGTCCAGGGCCACGCCCCGGTCCCGTGCCAGCTCGATCAGCCGCTGGCGCTCGCTGCCCTCCTGGGCGGTGCGGAAGAACAGCCAGGCGAAGATGCCGAGCGAGACGAAGGTGCCCTCGACCATCATGATCACGCCAGCGACGCTCTGGTCGGTGAGCGGCGAGACCCCCCAGAAGTGCTCGCCCCTCGCGTAGACGGAATAGAAGACGGTCCCCGACCACATGAACACGTTGCCGAGCACCACGCCGGTGAAGCGAACGGCGATCGCATACCCGAGCTTCCAGGCGTTGGTGAACCAGGCCGGCCGGGGCAGCGGCCCGAGCAGCGCCATCCACATCAGACAGCCGCAGAAGATGAACATCGTGTGCTCGAGCGCGTGAAGCGCCGCGCCCCCGTAGGCCTTGTCATAGAGCGCCGGGATGTGCCAGACGTAGAGGTCGATCGCCCAGAGTGGGAAGGCGACCAGGGGGTTGACGAGCACCTGGAGGTGCCGCAGGACCGGCAATCCGAGCAATGGCTGTAGCAACGGCCCGGTCAGCCCCAGCACCAGCAGCAGCGCCGCGATGTCCCCGATCAGCAGGTGCTCGACCATGTGCGCGATCACCAGCTCGTCGGCCATGTGCCCGACCGGCGAGAAGAGCGCGATCCCGATCGTCAGCAGCCCGGCGGCGAAGCAGCACTGGCGCCAGACCGGGACCGGGCGCCCACGGGCGGCCAGCGTCGAGGCGCGCTTCGCGTACAGAAGTGCCGCGATCAGCGGCGGCACCGCCTCCAGCGGCGCGAAGGTCCCCGCCACGTGGGCGAGCGGAAGGCTCATCGTCGCTCAGCGTAGCGCCGCGCAAGCGGCGTCAGAGGCGGTTGCTGCGGGGCTTCAGGACAGCCAACCGACGCGCTTGAGGAAGCGGTAGAGGAAGAACACCGCCACCGCCATCGTCAGCAGTGACAACGGATAGCCGATCCTCCACTTCAATTCCGGCATGTGGGTGAAGTTCATCCCGTAGACGCTGGCGATGAACGTCGGCACGGCGACGATCGCCGCCCAGCTGGAGATCTCCTTGATGACGTCGTTCTGGCGCACGCTGACAAGCGCCAGGTTGGCCTCCAATGCGCTGGTGAGAAGCTCCCGCTGCGACATCACCTGCTCATCGATTCGCCGAGCGTGGTCGGCGACGTCACGAAAGAAGCGTCGCAACTCGTCGTCGATCGCGCGCGAGACCCCACCCGCCTCCAGCGTCTCCAGCGGCACCAGCAGCGGCCCGACAGCGCGATGGAACTCGATCACCTCGCGCTTCAGGAAATAGATCCGCTCGGTCGGCTGGTCGCCCTCGCCGAACACCTGGGCCTCGACCTCCTCGATGTCGTCCTCGATGCCCTCGGCGACCGGGTAGTAGTCGTCGACCACCTTGTCGAGGATGGCCCATACGACCGAGGCCGGGCCCAGCTTGAGCAGCTCGGGTCGCTCCTCCAGCCGCTTGCGGGCCGGGCCCAGCTCGCTTGCCTCGCCGTGGCGCACCGCGATCACGTAGTTGCGGGCGGCGAACAGGTGCACCTCGCCGAAGTGGACCCTCTCAGCCTCCTGGTCGTAGCGCGCGGTCTTCAGGACGATGAAGTAGGAGTCCTCGTAGTCCTCCAGCTTCGGCCGCTGGTGGGCGCGCTCCGCGTCCTCGACGGCGAGCTCGTGCAGGTGGAAGCGCTCCGCCACCTGGTGAAGCTCCTCGGCGCTGGGCTCATGCAGCCCCAGCCACACGAACTCGCCCGGCTCGCCGGTGACGCACTTCGCTGCGTCCTCCAACGACAGCTTTCCCTCGTGCTGGCGCTCGCCGTCTTTGTAGTGGGCGCAGTCGATAATCATCGGGTCGTTCCTCGGCGGGTTTAGGTTCCGCCCCGATGGGCAGGCTCCTTCCGAGGCGATGCTAGGTTCCGCGACGGCGAAGGAAGGAGCATCAGATGGATTGTCGTGGGGGGAGCAGGTGACCGCGGGGCGGTTTTCACACAATTACCGCTCGCCGTTTCCCGCGATCGCCAACTACGGCTTCGTCTCGGACTGCCACACCAGCGCCCTGATCGCCCCCGACGGGGCGATCGAGTGGTTGTGCATGCCGCGCTTCGATTCCCCGAGCGTGCTGGGCGCGGTACTCGACCGCGAGGCGGGCTCGATGCGCATCGGCCCGGCGGGCGTCCATGCTCCGCTGGCGCGCCGTTACCTGCCCGGGACCCTGATCCTGGAGACGACCTGGACCACGGACACGGGCTGGCTGGTCGTCCTCGATGCGCTGACGATCACCCAATGGGCGCCGTCGGGTCGCGACGAGAGGGGAATGACGCGCCCTGAGACCCGGCACGAGTCCGACCGCACCCTGGTCCGAATCGCGACCTGCATCGACGGCGAGGTCGAGGTCGAGCTGGATTGCCGTCCCAGCTTCGAGTACGGCTCTCAGCCCGCCAGCTGGGCGCTCGCGGCGGACGGGGAGCTCCAAGCCAGCGGCCAAGATCAGCGCATCAACCTCGCCACCGACATCGAGCCGTCGGTCGACGGCGACCGCGTGACCGGGCAACTGAGGCTGCGCGAGGGCCAGTCCTGCTACGCGGCGCTGTGCTGGGACGAAGAGGGAGGCGCGCCGCGCAGCGCTCCCGAGGCGCGAGAGCGCCTCGAGGCCACCTCCGACTTCTGGCGGGCCTGGTTGCGCCACGGAAGCTTCCCGGACCACCCCTGGCGGGTGCACCTGCAGCGGTCCGCGGTGGTGCTGAAGGGCCTCACCTATGCGCCCACCGGGGCGCTGGTCGCGGCGGCGACCACCTCGCTGCCCGAGACTCCGGGCGGCGAGCGCAACTGGGACTATCGCTACAGCTGGATCCGCGACTCGACCTTCTCGCTGTGGGCGCTGCACACGCTGGGCTTCGACGAGGAGGCCCGCGAGTTCGCGCAGTTCATCGCCGACCTCTCGCGGGACCGCGAGCACAAGCTGCAGATCATGTACGGGATCGGCGGCGAGCGGGATCTCACCGAGCGCACCCTCGACCACCTCTCGGGCTACGGCGGCGCGCGGCCGGTGCGGATCGGCAACGGCGCCGTAAACCAGCGCCAGAACGACGTCTGGGGCGCCCTGCTCGACTCGATCTACATCCACTCGAAGACGATCGACCACATCCGCGAGGAGAACTGGGAGCTGATCGCGCAGGCGGTCGAGGCCGCGATCGAGGCCTGGCCCTACCCCGACCAGGGCATCTGGGAGGCCAGGGGCGACCCCAAGCACTACGTGTCCTCGAAGCTGATGATCTGGGTCGCGGTCGACCGGGGGACGCGTCTGGCGCACCGGCAGGGCGAGCAAAAGAAGGCCGAGCATTGGGGGGAGATCGCCATCCAGGTCAAAGAAGAGATCCTCGAGCGCGGCGTGCGCGACGAGATCTTCCGTCAGCACTACGACACCGACGCACTCGACGCCTCCACCCTGCTGATACCCCTGGTTCGCTTCCTGCCACCTACAGACGAGCGCGTGCGCAAGACGGTGCTGGCCATCGCCGAGGACCTGACCCGCGATGGTCTGGTGCTTCGCTACAAGGTCGAGGAGACCGACGACGGCCTCCACGGCCAGGAGGCCAGCTTCACGATCTGCTCCTTCTGGCTCGCCTCGGCCTTCTCTGAGATCGGCGAGCGCGATCGGGCCCGGGAGATGTGCGAGCGGCTGCTTGGCCTCGCCGGCCCGCTCGACCTCTACGCGGAGGAGCTCGACGCCGGCACCGGCCGCCACTGGGGCAACTTCCCCCAGGCCTTCACCCACCTGGCCCTGATCAACGCCGTCTCGCACGTGATCGCCGACGCCCGGCGCGACGGCGAGCCCGGAGAGATGACCGCCGTGTTCAGCGAGATGCGAGGAAACCGCGAGGAGGGCTAGGCCCCGCGGGGCTCGACCTCGCCGGTTCGCTCGACGTGCTGCCAGCGCAGCCGCCCGCCGCGGGCGGCGCTGACCAGCGACTGGATCACCACCAGGTACATGAGTTGGTGATAGACGAACTGCTGCAGCGGCATCGCCCACAGCACCCGCGGTGACTCGCCGTCGAGCCGGAACGCAAACAGGGCCAGGGCGAGCAGCAGCAGATTGAACCCCACCCAGAAGGCGAGGATCGGCAGCGGGTCGAGAAAGACGACGCTGTAGAGCGCAAAGACGTCGATCAGCGGCGCGAGTAATGGCAGCAGCACCTGAAACAGCAGCAGGTATGGGATGCCGATCCGCCCGATCCGCCCCTCCCCGCGGCGCACCATCGCCCCACGGTGCTTCCAGATCGCCTGCAAGGTTCCGTAGGACCAGCGGTAGCGCTGCCGCCACAGCGCGGCGAGCGTCGAGGGCGCCTCGGTGAACGCCAGCGCGTCCTCCGCATAAGCCACCCGCCAGCCCGCCCGCCCGAGGGCGATTGTCGCGTCGGTGTCTTCGGCCAGGGTCGCCGCCGAGAAGCCGCCCACCTGCTCGAGCGCCGCCACGCGAAATGCCCCGATCGCACCCGGCACGGTCGGCATGCAGTCGAGCACCTCGTACATGCGGCGGTCGAGGTTGAAGCCCATCACGTAGTCGATGTGCTGCCAGCGACCAAGGATCCCCCGCCGGTTGCCGACCTTCGTGTTGCCAGCGACTGCGCCGACCCGCGCCTCGCGAAACGGCCGCACGAGGAGGCCAAGGGTCTGCGGCTCGAACACCGTGTCCGCATCGACCGTGACCAGAACGTCATGCCTTGCCGCCGCCACTCCGCGGTTGAGCGCCGCGGGTTTGCCCATGTTCGGCTGGCGCAGGATCGACGCACGATCCAGATTCAGGCCGGCGACGATCTCCGCCGTGCCGTCGTCGGAGCCGTCGTCCACGACGATCAGCTCGAAGTCGGGGTAGTCGCTTGCCGCGAGCGAGCGCACCGTGGCCTCGATCACGGCCGACTCGTTGTACGCGGGGACGACGACCGAGACCGGCGGCGCGAAATTCCCCTCCACGCCATCTCGCCTTCGGCCCCCTGCGTGGCGGCGTGCGAGGGCCGCGAGCAGAATCCCCCGCAGCAGGGCCAGCACAGCCACCGGGATCAGCAGGGCCGCGAGCGCCGTCGTGACCAGGCGGGCCGCGGCCAGCCCGTCGATCAGCAGCCGGCCACGGAGATGCTCGGCGCTCGTTGCCCGCACCTCGACGTCTGAGCGCGACAGCTGCGCGATTCCCGAAAGCGTCGTAAACCGAAAGCCGCGGCCTCGGAGGCGCGGCACCAATCGGTCCAGCGCCGCCACCGTCTGCGAGCGGTTGCCGCCTCCGTCGTGTAGCAGAATCACTCCTCCACGCCGCCCCGGCGGGGTCGCGTTCCGCACGATCTCATCGACCCCAGGCCGTCGCCAGTCGTCGCCGTCGTAGTTGGAGAGGGCGATCAGATAGCCGCGCCGCGCGATCGCCGCGTAGGCGGACTCGTCGGAGGCGGTGACCGCGTCCGGCGTCGCCGAGTAGGGCGGGCGCAGGAGGCGTGGGCGCACGCCGGCCGCCCCGGCAACCGCGCTCTCGGTGAGTGAGACCTGCAGGTTGCGCTGCCAGCTCGGCAGGTCGGCCAGGTCGGAGTGGGTGAAGGTGTGGTTGCCGACCTCGAAGCCGTTCCGGACCAGGTCGTCGACAATCCCGGGGTGGCGGATGACGTGATCGCCGACCACGAAGAAAGTCGCTGGCACGTGGAGTCGTAACAGCGCCTGGGCGATCCGCGGCGTCCACCGCGGGTCCGGTCCGTCGTCAAAGGTGAGCGCGATGCGGTGACCCGGCGCGCCGCCACGCGGGACGAGGCGGTCCCCGTCGGCGCCGAGCAGCGTCTCATCCGGCCGCAGCACCGAGGCTCCTCTCGGTGCGGGGGTGCCGCTCCCACCGGTCAGATGGTCCGCGAGGCCCTCGGTGAAGAGCAGAAGGAGCAGGAACGTGAGGACCAAAGCCAGCACGGACCAGTGCGCCGGCGGGCGTTCGATTCTGCGCCCGGTCCGCCGCGCTGGCTCGCTGCGGACGGGCTCAGTCGTTGGGGTTTCCGCCGCCGCTCCCGTTGCCGCCTGCGTTGGCGCCGCCCGCGTTCGGGTTCGATCCGCCGGCGTTGGCGCCGGGAACCTTGCCGCTTGGGTTGACGTCAGGCGCTCCGCGCCCCCCGGTCGGATTGGTCGCCGGAGGCCCGCGGCCCTGCCCGTTGGACTTGCTCGACCCGGGAATCGTCGACCCCGCCTGCGGTGGCGTCGCGTTGGCGCTGCCGGAGTTCGCGGACCCTCCGGTTCCCGTGGACGCTTGATTCTGGGTGCCGTTGGCCGCGCCGCCCGTGGAGCCCTGGTCCGCCCCCGCCCCCGAAGCGGGCGCCGAGCCCAGCGTGCCCTTGGCGCTGTCGCCGCCGTCGTCTCCGGTGAACGGCACCCCGGGCAGGCTGCCAAAGCCGAGCGCCCCGACCACGATCGCCACCAGCCAGGCGAGCAGAAGCAGCGCCGTGGCGGCGATCGTCGCCTTGACCGCGTGGCCGCGCCATGCGTGCGCGGCGACGAATATCGGTCTGCTGTCCATAGGTCTGGCCAGGGTAGCGCCGCCCGGCGCGGTATCTGTCCATACGTCCAAATCCGAGGCGAGCGAGCGGTAGCCTCGCCGGAGCGATGATGATCTCTCGCCGTCGAGTGGCATCGATCGCGACCGTGCTGGCGGGCGTTGCGCTGGCGATCGCCGGGATCGCCCACGCGGTCGACTCGCCCAGCGCCCGGCTCGGCCCCTACGCCGGTCTGGGCGACTGTGCGATCTTCCCCCAGCCTGCGGCCAGCGCCGACGCGCCCTCCGTGGCGGACGAGTCGGCCTGGAACCAGAGCATCTCGGGAGCGCCCGTCGATCCCAACTCCGCCGCCCACATCGCCTACATCAACTCGCTCGGCGGGCAGATGCTGCATCCGGACTTCGGCTCGCCGCGCGCCTACGGCTTCCCCTACGCGGTGGTCGGCAAGCACGCGAAGCGCAGCCGCGTCCACTTCACGGCCTACGGCGACGAGTCCGACCACGGCCGCTATCGCGTCCCGGCCCATGCTCCGGTCGAGGGCGGAAATCAGAGCGACGGAGATCGCCACGTGCTGGTCGTCGACAAGGCCCGCTGCCGGCTCTACGAGCTGTACCGCGGCTTCTTCGTCGGGCAGCCACGCAAACACTGGAACGCCGACTCGGGGGTGATCTGGAACCTGCGCTCGGCCGGGCTGCGGACCGACGGCTTCGCCTCGGCCGACGCCGCCGGGCTGCCGATCTTCCCGGGGTTGGTCCGCTACGACGAGGCGCGCAGCGGCGCCATCAACCATGCGATCCGCGTCACCGTCGACTCGACCCAGAACGCCTGGATCAACCCGGCATCGCACTGCGCCGGCGACACGAGTAACCCGGACGCCCCGCCGATGGGCCTGCGCCTGCGGCTGCGGGCCGGCTATGACATCTCGGGGATCACCGGGATCGCCCACACGATCGCGGTGGCGATGAAGCAGTACGGCTTCGTGATCGCCGACAACGGCTCCAACTGGTTCTTCAGCGGCACCTCCGATCGTCGCTGGCCGGACCAGAACCTGGACCAGCTGAAGGCGATCCCCGGCAGCGCTTTCGAGGTCGTGCGCAGCGCCGCGCCGGTGCATCGCTGCTGACGTGGAGCAGCCCGAGCACCAACGGCTTCAGGCACCGCGCGCCGAACCCGGAATGTCAGGCCCGGCGCTCGCGCTCCTGATCAGCAGCGCGGTGGCGCTGATCTCGCTCGTGCTCGCCCTGCTCGCCGGCGGCCCCTATCTCGACCTCTCCTCGCTGAACGGCTGGGTGGCGGTAGCGACAGGCGCCCTGGTGCTGGGCGGAGTGTTGATCGCCCCGAGCGAACCCCGGATACGCCGCGGTGATGCTCCCCGCCAGGCCCACGGGCGACCGGGGTTCCGGCTGCTCAGCGCGCGGCCACCCCAACGGCGGACGGGTTCCCCGGTGCTGAGGGGCGAGGCGCCCCTGGCGCTCGTTGCGCCGGCCGCAGCGGTTGCGCAGCCCGGCTCGCTGGGCCGGCGGTCGTGTAGATGGCCTCGTCGAGTAGTCCACCACTGGGTGGCTTGGCCACGGCGAAGAACGGCTGGGGGTCGCCGGCCACAAACGAGGTGGAGATGTAGTCGCCCACCATCAGGCCCAGGGAGGTATTGGGGAGCCAGCTGAGGCTCATCGGCCCGGCGAGCTGGGTAGGCGCGCTCCAGTTGGCGCCGCCATCCAAGGACTGGATAAGACCAACGTCGAGCTGGCAGGTCGCCGCCGTACACGCAGCCGATGGATAGTAGTAGTACGTCAATGCCAGGCGAGCCTGGCTGCCCGAGGTCGCGGGGTCAACCGCCAACCCCGGGATGAAGTGGTCGGCTGCGTTGTCGATGGGATCGATCGGCACCCGGCTCACCGGCGACCAGTGGATGCCGTCCTCTGTGGTGCTGAAGACGATGTCGTTGGATCCGCACCCGGCCCGGAAGCGGCAGTCCTGCCAGACGACATAGACCCTGCCCGCCCCATCAACCTCAGCCGAGGGCAGCGGCCCGGTGCGGAGCCCGCCCGCCACCGTGTGGTGAGAGATAGGGGCGACGCTCACCGTACTGCTCCAGCTGGCGCCGCCATTGGTCGACCTAAACGATCGGATCTCTGTCTCGACGAGGGTGTCGATCGGGACGATCACCGTGCCGTTGGGCTGGACCACTGGCTGGCCGCCGATCCCCAGCTGGCCAAACAACCCCTGATCACCGATCGCCGGCTCCAGCGGCGTGCCCCACGTCCTGCCCCCGTCCGTTGAGGTGCTCATCTTGATCCGGTCGGCGTGACCGAAGTCGTCGAACTCGGTGTAGCAGTGCCCAAAGAAGGGGCTGGAGCGTGTGTTGTCGCATACTGTCCAGTTCTTATCCAGATCGGCGCCGCTACCAGCGGCGGCCACGATCACCGGCGCGCTCCACTGCAGGCCGTTGGGCGAGCGACTCACCAACACCGCCACCCCGCCGTTTTGGTCGCTCAACGCCAGCGAAGAGATCAACCAAACGTGGTGCGCAGCGTCATAGGCAACGCTGGGATCGGTCACGGCGGCATATGGCCCGCCCACGAACTTCGTCGTGCCGGGAAGAAACCCCTGCTTCCATGCTCCCCCCTGGCCCATCGACGTCGCCCATCCAATGTCGGATGCGCCCCCGGCAAAGAACCGGCCCGACTGAAATGCACTCACCACGCGCTGGCCGTAAGAAAACGAGTCGGGCTCAACCTGGGTCCTGTGCTGACTCGTAGGGTTCGTAAACGGGTCAGAGCTCACCTGGGCCAACCCGCCCGCCGGCGGGGCCCCAACCGCCGGCGACACCGCTACCAAAAAGCTAAGAATGGCAAGGAGGACTAGGGCTGGGCGGCAAACGAGGTAATGGCGTAACAAAACCGCCTTACGCTGTCGGCGCGGTCGCGGCCCTTCCGGGCAGTCGTGAGCCCTCTTGCCCCTCATGTATCGGCGCCGGGCCCTGCCTTCGTGGGCCCCGGCCCAAAAGCTACCGAAGTTTTCTACTGCTCCGCGCAGAGCGATTGCAAATCCCTCGTTCCTCCCTGCCTCTGGGGCCCCCGAGATACTCGTCTGGCAAACCGCCAACTAACGCCAGAATCGCGAAGGAAGCTATGGCGCCGCGGTGCAGAAGTCCATCCCCAATAGTTGGGGTTCTTCGGGCCGAGGTTGACAAGGCCGTAGCACGCAGGACAGGCTTGAGGGGTGAGCGACCGGACTCGAACCGGCGACCACCTGGATCACAAAACTGTGGTTGTGGTTGATTGGGCTAATCCGTGCGTATCTGAGTCAAATCCAAAGCGCTAGCGCGCCGCGTACTTGCAACGAACCGTGAGGCTGTAGCAGGCGCTCAGTGGCCCGGACCAGCTTCGCAGCTGTACGAGCGGCCGACGCCCGGGCCGCCATCGCAGAAATCGTGTCCCGGGCCGCCGTACAGCTTGCCGGTACCGCTCTCTTCATAGAGCCGGTCGTCGCCGCTGTCGCCGTGGCAGCCGTCCTTGCCCGGCCCCATGTAGCAGACGTCTCGACCGGGGCCTCCCCAGCAGCCGTCGCTTCCAGTGCTCGCCCTGCAGTAGTCGTTGCCCGGGCCTCCGACACAGTCGGTGTTTCTCGGACCGGTGATGCAGACGTCGTTGCCACCGCCGCCGATACAGCGGTTGCGCCTGGTGCCCTCCGGATAGCAGGTGTCGGGCTCGCCGTTGCCGATCAGCTTGTCGGACCCGGCGCCCAGGTGGACCGTGAGAGGGATCGGCAGCGGGTCCAGCACCTCGACCTTGTCGCCCGCTGGGCCCATATTTATCTGAATCGAGCCAACCCCGGCGGTCGGACAGATGGGGCCATCGGAGAACTCAGTGAAGTGGCACGGCTCAGCATGGGCGATGGAGCCATCGACCACGATGCTGTCGCCGCGGACCGTCAAGCGCAGATGCGAGCCCGAATCGGCGCCCTTGATCACGATCTGGCCTTTGGGCGAGGCAGTCATAGGAGCGGCCAAAAGCGCAAGCGTTGCGACAGCCGAAGCGGCCAGCACCGCCTTCCGCAGTCGCTGCCTGGGCTTTGTACCCCGAGTGATAGTTACTTGATAGCGGCTCATGGATCTTCCTGCAAGGCAGTGACGATCGGCTCAAACACCGGACGTTGGGGCACACCCTAGTGCCTCCGAATCTTCCAACGGAGTCAATAAGGTGAGCGACCGGACTC
Organism: Actinomycetota bacterium; assembly: GCA_038040285.1. Classification (GTDB taxonomy): domain Bacteria; phylum Actinomycetota; class Thermoleophilia; order Solirubrobacterales; family 70-9; genus Mayfieldus. Next base: position 17,450 of record JBBPIN010000002.1, on the reverse strand, counting down.
GAACCGGCGACCACCTGGACCACAAAACTGTGGTTCAGGTTGATCTGAGTGGTTTCGTGCTCGTTTGAGTTGCTTGGGGTTGAGCGGGGTTGAGCGGGGTTGTGTTCAGATCTATGCCCGTTTTATCCCTTCCAGGGCGATGCCGTCGCGCGGGAATGCGTTGCAACGCAGCAACTCCTGGCAGTGGCGCTCGGAGACACGGGTCTCCACACCCCTTGCCGGGGTCGGGAACGTTGACGTGGAACGTGAAGTAAGGGTTGTGGTAGAAGGGGCGGGTCTTTTCGGTCGAGAAACCCAGGCATGGCCTACGCAGCGCGCTCACGAGGGCCAGGAGGGGTCCTGCGCTCGCCGTCGTGGCCGCTGTCGCCCTGGTAGCTGCGATCGCCGCGGCGACCGCCGCCGGGTCCAGCGACCCCGCGCCCGCCTCGGGGGTGGCTACGGCGATCACCACGCCCAATGACCCGGGCTTCGCCGGCTGCGAGAGCCAGGATCCGGTGACCGGCTGCACGGACAACGAGCAGTGGAATCTCTTCGGTCCGCTGTCCGGGAACACGTGCCTCGCGCCCGGTGGCTCGGTGCCCGACCAGCCCCATCCCGACGGCGGGCTGCCGTGCTGGGCCCTGAAAGCGACCGATCCCCAGCATGCCGCGGGTGTGAATATGACCGGCGCTTGGGCGCAGGGCAACATCGGCCGCGACGATGTGCTCATCGCCTACATCGAGGGTGGCGTGAACTACAAGAACAATGGGATCAAAGACGCCCTCGACAACATCTATCTGAACAAGGGCGAGCTGCCGCACCCGGAGTTCGCGGGCGGTCGCTCGGCCGGACGCTACGACGCAAATGGTGACGGTCGTTTCGACATCCGCGACTACGCCCAGGACCCGCGCGTGAACCCGCCCTGCGCGCCTGGCGTTACGCCATTTGTCGAACACCAGGAAGGGGTTACGTGGGGGTGCGTGACCGGCGGTCAGCACGCCTACATCAACCAGGTCGACGTCGCGGGGCGCCAGACCCCGTACCTCTCGCCCGAGGACCTGATCGCCGTGTTCGGCCACTGCCGGATCGTCCATGGCATCGTCAAGGCGTGTCCGCCAGGCGGTCGATTCGACAACGACCACAACGGCTACCCGAACGACATCAGCGGCTGGAACTTCGATCGCAACACCAACGACCCGCAGACCGACGAGCCCAACTACAGCCATGCCCCGGGGCTGATCTCGCTCGTTGGCGGTGAGGCGAACAACGGGTACGCCGGCGTCGGCGTGTGCCGGGAGTGTCGGGTGGTCCCGATCAAGCAGGGCGCTGAGGCCGTGGGGCGGACCGACAAATGGGCGGAGTCGATCCTCTACGCCACCGACCTGGGCGCCACCGCGATCAGCTCGGTGGTCGTCGAATACAACTATTCGAGCTTTTCGCAGCGGGCCGTCGACTACGCCAACAGCCACGGGGTCCTAGTGGCGTTGGACTCCAACGACTTCGACTCGATGGACCACACCGACGGGATGCTCTTCGATCACGCGATCCCGGGGAACTCGCTGGCGGAAGATCAGTCGCCGCCGAACACGCAGACCTTCCGGGCGCGCAGCAACGTGACGAGCTACGGCACGCACAACATCTTCTCGGGCGAGGAGACCACGACCTCCGGCGCCACGCCTTTCATAGCCTCGCTGCTGGCGATGACGCAGTCCGCGGCGCTCAACACGCGCGACCGCCACATCATCCCCGACCGGCTCACGCCCAACGAGGTCAAACAGGTCCTGATGGACACGGCGAGCCCGGTGATCCCGCAGGTCCAGTCGCCGGGGGTTGCTCACCAGTGGCCGGGAAATCCGGGCAGCGCGACGGACGCTACGCACACCAACTGGTCCACGCAGTACGGCTACGGCCGCCCCGACCTCGGCGCGGCCACGCGGCTGGTGATGGCGGGTCGCGTTCCGCCGACCGCCGAGCTCGACTACCCGCACTGGTTTCAGTACGTCGATCCTGCGCGTCAGCGCTGGCTCCCGGTGGAGGGAAGTCTCGCGCCAAGCCGTTGGCGCTCCGGCGGCAATGTCAGCTGGACGCTCGAGTGGGCACTCGGAGCGAACCCTTCCGATGCCGACTTCCACACGATCGCCAGCGGCGCCGGCGGCGCCCACGAGGGGTTGTTGGGCGCGTTCGACCTGCGCCAGATCCCGGCGTCGTATTACGAGAAGGCGCCAGGCTCGACGCTTCAGCCCGATGGCCCCGAGCAGTACACCGTGACGCTGCGCCTGCGGGTCCGCGACAGCAACGGCCTCAAGGCCGAGGACCGTCGCACGATCGGCGTGCGTCACGACCCCGATCTGCTGCCGGGGTTCCCGAAGACGGTCGGCGGCGAGGTGGCCGCGAGCCCCAGCTGGGTCGACCTCGAGGGGCGTCACCAGCTCGACCTCGTCTTCGCCACCTACGACGGGCAGATTCACGCGCTGCGGCCCGACGGACGCGAGGTGCCCGGTTTCCCGGTGTCGAGCGATCTCGAGCGCCAGATCGACCCGCTCAATCCGCAGAACTACCCGGCGCGCGCCTACCGCGATCCCGCCTTCCGGAACGTCCACGAGCCACTCACCGGAATCGCGGTCGGCGACCTGTTCCACGACGGCCGCTCGGAGATCGTCGCCACGAGCGCGAACGCTGACGTCTACGCTTGGGACGCGCACGGCCGGCGCCTGCCAGGCTTCCCCCAGCACTCCGACCCGCGTTACTGGTCGCTGCCGGTGCCCACTCCCCAGGCGCCGACCACCCACGGGCGTCTGCCGTCACGCGGGAACTGGTCCCCACCCGGACTCGCCGATCTCGAGGGCAACGGTCGGCTCGACATTCTCATGACCGCCTATGACGGGTTCGTCTACGCGTTCCGGCCTAATGGGCAGCCCGTGCCCGGCTGGCCGGTGGAGGTCAAGCTGCGGTCATCCGACCTCGCTCGCTTCGGCGTCGACCCGCAGAGGTACATCCGCGATTCGAAGCTCATGTACCCGGTCGGCGTGGCCGACGTGCTCGGCACCGGCCGGCCGCAGGTCTACGTGTCGAGCTTCGAGTGCAACGGGGGAAGCAAGGCCTGGCTTTACGGCATCTGGCCCGACGGCAACAACCACGCCGGCGGGCCCTACCTCCCCAACTGGCCGGCTGCCGTGCCCACCCTGGCGATGTGCTACGACCAGTCGATCGACTTCGTCGGGGAGGGGACGAGCGCCCCGGTATTCGCCCCCTTCGGTGGCAAGCTCCGCATCCTGACCAGCGGCGTGACGGGCACGGTGGAGGCGCTGAGCGGCGACGGCTCCGTCTATCAGACGCTCAGCCCGGCCTGTCCTGGCTCTGAGTGCGGGCCGCTGCCGCCCTACCGCCCGGGCGACGCGCTGACGGTCACGCTGACGGGGCAGGGCAGCCTGGGCGACCTGCTCAACACCGGCACGCCCCAGTTCCTCCAGAGCAGCACGGGCGCGGCCTCGATCACCAGCGCGCTGGGAACGTCGGGACAGGCCGCCCTGCCTCAGGTCTACGAGAAGGCGTGGAACGTGGGCGACGGATCCATCGTCAGCGGCTTCCCGCGCCGCCAGGACGGCTTCCCGTTCTACACTGCCCCGCTCGCGGCAGACCTCAGCGGGGACGGCACGCGTCAGGTGATCGAGTCCAACGACTCGTACTGGATCCACGCGTTCTCGGTCAACGGCGGCGAGGCGCCCGGGTTCCCCAAGTACACCGGCCAGTGGCCTTCATTCAGCGGGGTTGTCGGTGACCCCGAGATGAACGGAAGGCTGGACTTGGCCTTCGGCACCCGTGAAGGCTCGCTGTTCGTCTGGCGCGTGCGCGGCGACACGCGTCTAAACGACTCGTGGTGGCACTACCGTCACGACGAACGCAACACCGGCCTCTACGGACTCGACACGCGCCGACCCGAAGCGATCCTCGACCTTCGCCGAAGCGCCGGACCCGGACTCCAACTGACGTGGACCGCACCGGGCGGCGACTACCAGATCGGAACCGCGGCCCGCTACGACATTCGCATGGCCCGATCGCCGATCACCGAGACGAGCTTTTGGCGTGCGCACGCCGTGGCAGGTGCACCCGCGCCTGCGCAGGCGGGAACCCGACAGACGATCGTCCTGCCGGCGCCGCGCCCGGGCGTCACGTACGTGGCTATCCGGGCGATTGACGCCGCGGGAAACATCTCGGCTGTCAGCAATGTGCTGCGAATCGTCCGAAATCAGCACCGCCGCGCTTGACTCACCCGCACGCGACGGAGGGCCCGACTGCGGAAGGCCGCTGCGCGCGTGGGTGCAAGAACTCGGTTCCCAGACCGTGTACTTGCCGTTTGGCTCGCGCAGGCGAGGAGTTAGCTCAGTGGTCGAGCGGCGCCGTACGCGCTACGGCCCGAAGGGGTGTGTATGACAGCGGACGAAGTAGGGCAGCGTCGTGATCGGGGCGGGCACGCTCGCCTTGCGTGGGCCGCGGTAGAGGGCGCGCGGATCCGCCGCACGCCAGCAGCCTGGCGGGAAGTACACCGTGCGGCTCACAGCGCCTTCCTGCACAACAGGCGCGACGAGGACGTTGGGGCCCAGCAGCCACTCCTGGTCCTGGCCCGCGGCGCGAGGATCACCGGGATACTCCAGCCAGAGCGGGCGGGTGATCGGGATCCCGGTGCGGCGGGCCTGCTGCCAGAGCCGCAGGATCAGTGGGCGTGCGCGCTCGTGCAGCAGCGAAAGGCGGATGTAGGCCTGAAGGGTCTCGGCGTCGTACGTCCAAGGGGCGTGCACGCCGGCTCCGACCGAGCCGTGCAGCCGGAAGAAGGGCGAGAGGGCGGCCCATTCGGCCCAGCGGAGGAAGAGCTCCTTGCTGGTCGGGTGGTAGAGCCCGATGTCGAAGAAGCCCCCGATGTCGGTCGAGTAGCCGTAGGCGCCGCCGACCGCGCGGTTGAGCATGTCGGTGGTCAGCGACGCGAGGCCCGACGAATGCGTCCAGTCGGTCGTTTCGTCACCGGGGAAATTGCCGCCCTCATATGCCGCCGACCCCGGCGTCCCGGTGTAGCCCGCCCGGGTGTAGAAGAAGATCTTGCGTCCGGGGTGCTGGCGCTCGAAGGCGCTGACCGTAGCCCGTGTGGCCTGGTGGTAGAGGACCGGCAGGCGGTTGTGCATGGTCGCTCCGGTCTCGCCGTCGTGGAAGTGCATGTCGGCCAGGACCTGCTCGCCGAAGTCCTGCATGAACCCGTCGGCACCGAGCTCAAGCGCGGCGCGGATGCGGCCCTGCCACCAGCTCACCGCCGCGGGGTTGGTGAAGTCGATCACCGCGCCGGGCTTGGAGAAGTTGGAGATGAAGATGTAGGGAGAGCCGTCGGCATGGGTCGCGACATACCGCTTGCTGAGCGCCTCGTCATAGGCGGCGGGGTCGTCGGTGCCAATCTGGTCCTGTCCGACGAAGGCGCGGAAGTAGAGGAGCGGGTGAATGTGAAGGCGGCGGAGATCGCGGATGAAGCCGCTCAGCACGTTGCGGGGCAGGAACTGCCAGCCCTCGATCCTGTATGCGTCCAACGGCAGGTCATAACGACGAATGTCGCGCAGGTCGCCGCGCACCTCCTGCTCGTATTGGTCGGGCGGGTCGCTCGGGTACTTGACCTCGCGGTCGAGCGTCGGCCCGACCGCCCACCGCGGCGGCACCGGTTGGCGCCCGGTGATCGAGGTGAGGGTTCGGATCGTTGGTGTAGGTCCAACCGGTCGCCTGGCAGATCTCCGCGTAGCTGAGTCCGGCGCCGAATAGCCCGAGCGCACGACGCTGGTCGGCCTTCAATGCGGCCAGCATTTGACGGCGCTCGTCGATCTCCTCGCTGCGCAACGCCTTCTCCTCCGGGTCGGGAACAGCGCTCGGCAGCCCCACGACCCACGGCTGTTCGGAGTCGGCCGAACCACTTGGAGTGTCGAGGCTGACGGCCCGCCGCCGCGAGACTTTGCGGCGAAGCCCCCACGCCTCGCGCTTTACCGTCGTATAAAGCCAGGCAAGCGGCTCCCAGTCGCCGCGGTAGCGCTCGATGAAGAGCACGTAGGCAGACTGCAGCGCGTCCTCGGCGTCTTCGGGTAGCTCGGCATGCTTGCGAGCCTGCTGGCGCAGCAGCCGCTCGGATCGCTGGAGCAATTCGCAAAGAAGCGCTGCGTTTCGCTCGTGGTTGACAGATGCGCGTAACTTCGGCTGGGCGTCCATAGGGGCGGCCAACCGCACGGCCCCGCCGTGCCAAGATCGGCCGCCCGACGCCCAGCCGAAGGACGCCATATGCGAAGCAGGCGAAACGGCTCTGTCTGTGGCTCAGCGGCCAAAGCCAATCTCAATGCCCCGCCCGTTCCCAAGCTCCTGCGAGAGTTCACGCTCGAAACCTCGTTGAAGCTGGCGCTGGTGGTCCGCAAGCTGGTTCGCGCTTCGCTCCCAGGCTGCGCGATCAAAGCCGCTCGATGGCTCGGCGCCAAGCGCCCGCTGGCTGTCGGTGATCCCGTTCGCCTGGCGGTAGCGCTCGACCACCTCCACGCCGCCCTCCCAGCGCGCAAGCTCCTTCGCATCGGTCGGTTTCTCTCCCAGGGCGTTGGTGATGTAGGCCGGAGGGGCTGTGCGGTCGGCAGCGATCACGAGGCGGCGCCGGTCAGCCAGCTCGGCCTCGATCCCAGCCAGCTCGGCTCTGTCCTGCGGCCCCGCCTCTGGGCGGCGCTCGAAGGTCTGGTCGAGCTCCCCGCGCAGATCCTGCAACCTACACCGGAGGCTGGCCTCTGAGTTGTTGAGACGAACGAACTCGCGCTGATCGGGTCGGCGCTGCTGCTCCAGCTGCAAGCGACGCTCGACAACCTCCGCCAAGGCTCGCTCCATCTCGACCGCTTGCTCGAGAAGGACGTTCGCCCGCGACTCCCCTGGATCTGCAAGACGCAGCTGCAGGGCAAGCTCCTCCCGGCGCTCGACAAGCTCGGGGGTCCCCAGCTCGCGAAGCGGCGCCCGCAGCTGCTCGTCTGTGGCGGCGATCTGCGCCTCGTCTCTTGCCACCGCCTCGCGGACGTGGTCAAGCGGCTCGCGCTGGGAGGGCTCGCGCGGCGCGTACTCCTCTCTGCCTAGAGGCACCTCGGGCGTCGCGTAGAGATAGGCCTCCTCGCGGGCCCGCGACATCGCGACGTAGTAGTCGGCCTGGCTCATCGAGGCGTCGGCGCAGACAAAGGCGGTGTCGACCGTTGAGCCCTGGGCGATGTAGAGGTTGGCGGCGTAGCCGTGCTCAAGAGCTGGGGCGCCGCTTGAGGGATTGACCTGCTCGAGGTAGTCGCGCTCCAGCGTCACCCGGCGCTCCTGATCGAGGCAGTCGAGAGTGACGCTGTGGCGCTCCGCGTCGACCTCGGCGACCTCCCAGCGCATCCGGTTGCCGACCCCGTCGGCGGGCGCGTTTACCCGCGTCACCACCTGGTCGCCGGCTGCGAACCCTTGCCCGCCGACCTCGATCTCGGCCTGCCCGAGCGATCCATGCTCGTGCAGCAGCTCCCGCGCCATCGCGTTGAGGCGCTCGACCTCGGAGTTTCGCTGCGTGATCATCAGCGCGTCAGCGCCGGTGGAGAACGAGGCCCACCAATCGGAGACGAGCGCCTCGCGTCTTGCGTCTGAATCGGGAGCGACGACGACTCGGTTCTCGGCCCGGTAGAGCTCAAACGCCTCCGCGCCGCGTCCCTCGCGGATCCGTCGCGCCGCATCGCGGTCAAGCTCGTGATGGTGGCGGATCACCTCGCGCAGGTAGATCGGGTCGCCTCGATCGGCGAGGGCGCCGAACAAGCCGCCCGCCTCGAGTTCGGGTAGCTGCTTGGGATCGCCGACCAAGACCAGCTTCGCTCCGGCGCGGTCGGTGTGGTCGATCAGCCGCGCCAGGGTCGCTGAGTCAACCATCGCCGCCTCGTCGATCAGGAGCACGGAGTTCCGGGGCAATGTCGTGAGCCCTTGGGCTTGGGAGTCGTCCAGCTCCGCTAAGAGGCCGGCGATACTCTGCGCCCGCACACCCTCCGCCGAAAGCACGTTGGCGGCGCGCCAAGTCGGCGCCGCAGCGCGCAGCGGAATGTCCGCCTGCGCCCAGCCCTCCGCCGCGGCCCCGGTCGCGTAGCTCTTGCCGGTGCCGGCCTCGCCGATCACGATCGAAAGGCCCTCGCCATCGCTGAGAAGGCGCTTGACCATCTCGCGCTGGTCGGCCTTCAGGGTGGGGCGAGCGGCGATCACCCGTTCGGCGACCGGCTCGCCGGCGACGGCTCGCTCGGCGTCGCGCATGACGTGGGCGGTGGCAAGGGCCCGTTGCTCAAGCTCCCAGATCCGCAGGGTCGTGTAGCGCTCGCCCTTGGGGCTCTCGCCGATCCGAACCACGTGCTCGGTGGCGAGGTAGGCGTCTGCGGTTCGCTCGACGTAGGCGGCGGGGGCACCGCTGGGCATTGACTGCGCGACTGCCTGGATCGCGTCGCGGCGGTCAAAGTGCGAGACCCGTGCCGTGACCGCGCGGTCCAGTTGATCTGCGCTCAGGACCGCGCGGGTCCCGGCCGGCTGGTCGAGGTTGCGGTGAAGGATCGAGCCTTCGATCCTCTCCCTGTCAAGGCCGAGCTTGGCCCCTCGCTCGACCCAGCGCTGGTGAAGAGTCTGTGGGGAAACCTCGTAATCCTTCGCACGGCGGGTGGCAAGGGTGGCCGCCTGGCGGGCGGCGCGGCTGGCGTCGGGGCCTCCCGCGGCGGCGAGGATCTCCGCCCGCCGGGTCGAGAACTCGCGCAGCTGCTCATCCTTGAAGCCCTCGATCTCGGCGATCCCGTTGCGGACCGGCTGCCAACTGACTCCGAGGCTCCGGGTCAGCTCCTGGCGCAGCTGGGCCTCGTAGAGAAAGCCGGCGGTCTTTGCCTGCGCGTAGATCGAGGGGTGATGAAGGCGCGAGAAGCGGCCGTCGGGGCCCTTGGTCGCGTTGGCGATCAAGACGTGGGTGTGAAGCTGGGGGTCACCTGCGCGTGAGGAGCGGTGGCGAAACGCAGCGGCGAGGTAGCCGTTGCCCGCGACGAAGGTCGCACCGCCATGGCCGCGTCTGGCCCAGCAGGCTTCGCGCTGCAGAAAGCCAAGCGCAGCGTCAATCGAGCGCTGATGGGCATCGAGCACGGCTGTCTGGATCTCGGGACTCGCGAGAGCCCAGGTCAATGAGACCGACTTCGGTGCTGAGAAGGTGAGATCGAAGCCAGGGACGGGTCCTTGGCTTCGGTTGGAGCCGAGGCTTGCGATCAGTGGCTCATCTGTGCCGGGGTCGCGGCCGCTGAGCATCGCGCGCAGCTGATCGGCCCCGACGTCGCCGGAGATGCCGAGCTCACGGGCGGCGTCGCCGGTCCATTGGCCCGGAGCCTCGCCTTCGCCGGAGTAGTAGTCCTCGGCGCCGTCTGCGACCTGCTCGAGGTAGTAGCGCTCCTGGCCCGCGCCCAGCTTTCCGATCGTAAGCACCACCCCTTCTGTCGAAAACCAGGGCGAAGTGCCTCATCTGCTTCACCGCGGTGATACTGCGTGAGGTGGTGGAGCGGTGAGACTGGTGGGCTCCTTGGGAGGACTAGGGCGGCCTTGATCATCTCAACGGGGATTAGGATGTTGTCATGGCAGATGACCGATGCGATGTGCTGTGCCTCGATCTCGAAAAGGCCGAGGATCTGCGCTTGCAGCGCCTGGACCCGGAGCAAGCCGAGCGACAGGCGCGGCAGGTAAAGGCCCTCTCGGATCCGACCCGCCTGACCCTGGCCGCTGCCCTCGCCGAAGGTGAGGAGTTATGCGTCTGCGACGCGGCCTGGGTCTTGGAGAGAGCCGAGAATCTGGTCTCCCACCATCTCCGGGTGCTGCGCCTAGAGGGCCTGGTCGCAAGCCGCCGGGAGGGCAAGATGGTGCTCTACTCGCTGAGCGAGAGGGGCCTGTTGCTTCTGGACGCAACGCTCGGCCAGAAGGTCATCGCGTGAGTGAGACGGCCCTTCAAACCCTGCCGCTGAGCACGGCGCCGGCGAGGGCAGAGCCCAGCCCGCAGTGGCTGAGCGCGGCCAGACGCGCGAAGGCGCTCTCATGGCTCAGCCTCGCGTGGATGAGCGCCGAGGGGGCAATCGCGATCACCGCCGGGATCACGGCGGGATCGATCGCACTGATCGGCTTCGGCATCGACTCAGCAATCGAGGGTTTCGCCAGCGTGATCATCGTCTGGCGGTTCACCGGCCACCGACTCCATTCCCACGCCGCCGAGGAGCGGGCCCAGAAGCTCGTCGCCGTGCAGTTCTTCCTGCTCGCCCCTTACGTGTCCGTCGAGGCGGTCCGGCACCTGATCACGGGTGCGGGGGTGCAGACCAGCTGGCTGGGGATGGCGCTGACCGCGAGCAGCCTCATCGGCATGCCCTTTCTGGGCCTCGCCAAGCAGCGCCTTGCCGAGACCCTCAGCTCGTCGGCCACACATTGCGAGGGAACCCAGAACCTTCTCTGCGCCTACCTCGCCGGTGCCGTGTTCCTTGGTCTGCTCGGAAACACGCTGCTCGGCTGGTGGTGGCTCGATCCGATCGCAGCCCTGGCGATCGCCGCAGTCGCCGTCCGGGAAGGAGTCCAGACCTGGCGAGGCGAGGGCTGTTGCGTGGGCCCGAGCCTCAATCCGCACCGGGAGGCCTGCAGGGACGACTGCTGCTGATGTACGCGCTGGCCTATGCCCTGGGGGGCGACGCAGGCGGAGGGACCCCTCGGACGCGGTCGTAGCGGCGGAAGGCGCCCAGATCGCCTCGACCACTCCAAAGGGCCAGGTGCCGGCGAGGAAGCCGTAGGCGCCGGAGAGCAGGCAACCGCAGCCAAAGGCGAGGATGAACCTGTCGCTGCGGCTCTCCAGCGCATACATCAGCATCATGAAAGTGACGGCGGCTGCCCCGAAAGCTGTAAGCATGCCGTCCAGTTTGACGGCGAGTCAAGGCGTCTACCCGGGCCGATCCCCGCAGCGCCCACGTAGCCTCAGGACTCAGTGACCCAAGAACAGCTCTCCTACGAACGCTTAAGCGGTGATCTGCATCGCCACGGCGACGCGCTGATCCACGCGCACCCTCATTCCGGACCACATACCCACCGGCGCGAGCCTCGTGCACATCAGCATCCGCACACCCCGGACGACCACGCCCACCACTCCCACGGCGCCCACGGCCATTCCCACGGCCTTGTCGATGAGAGCATCAAGCGCTCGCGCGCCGGGCTGCGCGCGGTTGGGCTGCGAGTCGCCGCACTCAGCCGGATCGACGCCTGAACCAACTCCCATGGATTCCTCCAGCGCATCGCAGCCCAACCGACCCCTGCCCCTTGCGGCCCTGGTCTGCCTCGCAGGGGCGTTCGCCTGCTCCGCGGCAATCCTGCTGCTGTTCCAGTCCCATCTCACGTTCGTCGTCGACGATTGGGAATTCCTGATCGACCGGCGCGGCTCCAGCGCCGCGGTCTACCTGGACCCCCACAACGAGCACATCGCGGTTGCCCCGGTCGCAATCTACAAGGCGCTGCTGGCGCTGTTCGGGATGAGCTCGGCCTTTCCGTTCGCCGTCGTGGGGACCTTCATCTTCCTGCTCAGCGTCGTCCTGCTGTTCGTCTACCTGCGGCGGCGCGTGGGGTACTGGATGGCGCTGCTGGGCAGCGTCCTCATCCTGTTCCTGGGCGCGGCCTGGAGCGACCTGCTGTGGTCGTTTCAGATGGGATTCTCCGGCTCGGTCGCGGCGGGGATCGGAGCGCTTCTGGCGCTCGAGCGCGACGATCTCAAAGGCGACCTCGCGGCGTGCGCGCTGCTTGTGGTCGCAATCTCCTTCTCGGAGCTTGGTGTCCCGTTCGCCCTCGGTGCGCTGGTCAGCGTCGCGCTGGGACCCTCAGAGGGAGGGTGGCGCCCTCAGGCTGTGCTGCGACGCCTTTACGTCGCGCTGCTGCCGCTGGCCCTCTACGGGATCTGGTACCTGGGCTGGGGCCATAAGGCGCCCCACACGATGACCTTTCACAACGTGCTCAACTCGCCCCGCTTCGTCTTCGACGCGGTTTCCGCGAACCTCGCTTCGCTTTTCGGGCTCACCACGCCGCTGAGCGGCAACGTCGGTCCGAACAACATCGGGCTCAACTGGGGGCGGATCCTGGTCGTGATCGCGATCGTGTTGGCGATCTGGCGGCTGCGGCGGATGGGCTGGCCGTCGCGCTGGTTGTGGGTGGTCGTGGCGGCCGGCGCGGCGTTCTGGTTTCTCACCGCGTTCAACGCCATCCCCTACAAGCGCGAGCCGGTGACCGGTCGCTACCAGTATCCCGGTGCCATCTTCGTGCTCTTGATCGCAGCGGAGTTCCTGCGCGGGGTGCGATTCGACAGGCGGGCCCTTGCCGCGGCCACGGTGGTCACCGTCGCGGCCGCGGTCAGCGGCTACTTCTCGCTTCACGACGGCTACCGCCTGCGCAAGTTCATAACCGACATGGACCGAGGGACGCTGACGGGGGCGGAGATCGCGCGCGGTCATATGAACTCCTTCTCCGTGATCCAGCTCGTCACCAGTACGCCGCCCATTCCCGCGAGCTCCTACTTCTCCGCCGTCGACGCGTTCGGTTCGCCGGCCTTCATCGTGTCCGAGCTTGCGGCAAGCGACGAGGTGGCCCGCGCCGCGGCCGACAAGCTGCTCGCAGAAGCTGAAGACGTCAAGCTGGCACCACATGCTGGCCAGGGCCCTCGAGCGGGAAGTCCCTGCCGGTCGCAGCCCGGCTGGTCGCATCCGGGTTCGAGGGCCCTGGCGCTGCGGCCGGGGGACTACACGGTCCGGACCCAGAAGGCGCAGACGATCTATGCCGCGCGATTCGCAGACGATGCCTCGGCGACCCTTGGTGACTTAGCCCCGGGAGCCGTGGGTGCGCTGCGCGTTCCCGCCGATCTGTCGAAGCGTCCCTGGCGCCTGGAGACCTCCGGCGCCGTGACCCTCTGCAAGGTGGGCGGGTCGTAGTGACGATGCCACGTCGCGAAGGGATCCCGCCGCTCTCTAGTCGCTGGGGCGGCCGGGCTCAACGCGTCGTGACGACAACGAAGCGTTCCCAGCCTTGCCGATCCACCGCCTTCAGGCCGCTTTCGGCGGCGGCGGCACGCCATCGGGACGGCAGTTCTGCTCGAAGGCGGTCTCGAGGGCCCTCATCTCCTCGTCTCGCCCGACGAACCGCGCGAAGCCGCGCGCCCGCGAGATGTCCAGGCGTCCCCGCGCCGCGCCGACGCCGGTCAGCTCGTGGACCCGCAGCGGGCGGCTGGCGCCCTTCACCTCGAACTCCTCGAGGTCCTTGAGCGCAAGGTAGCCCTGCACCAGCGACGCCGTGTAATCGGTGAGATAGGCCTTGCCAGGCTCGGCGAGCTGCTCCATGCGCTGCGCGAGGCCCACGGTGTGGCCGATCGCCGTGTACTCCATGCCGAGGTCTTCGCCGATCGCCCCCACCACCACCTCGCCGGAGTTGAGGCCCATTCGGACCGTGAAGTTCAGTCCCTGCGTCCGCCGCAGCTCGGCGGCGTAATCGGCCAGCTCGCCGATCAGGTGGAGCGCCGCGAAGCAGGCCCGCTGGGCGTGGTCTTCGTGGGCGATCGGTGCCCCGAACAGGGCCATGATGCCGTCGCCCGTGAACTTGTCAACGGTGCCCTCGAAGCGGTGGACGCCGTCGCAGAGGATGGCGAAGAAGCTGTCCATGATCCGCCGCCACTCCTCCGGATCGCTGCGCTCGGCCAGCTCCATGGAGCCCATCACGTCGGCGAACAGGACCGTCACCTGCTTGCGCTCGCCCTCCAGGCCGCCGGGTGCGCCGCGGATCTTCTCCGCCAGGTGCTCTGGGGTGTAGGAGCGGGGATCGGGTGGTGTGCTCGCCTCCCCGTTGGGCCTGGCCTCTATGGGGGCACTGGGAGCACGCTTTGCTTAGTCGGGGCGACTGGATTTGAACCAGCGACCACTCTGGGAAGAGCCGGCGAATTCGCCGACGATCCGCACGCCTGGATCGAAATTGGTACCCGTTTGGTACCCGGCACCAAAGCCAGGAGCCTCCCGAAGGAGGCTCCTGTTTCTCGTCTCAGGCACGTTTCCGTGCCTTTGGCGGGAGTAGCGGGGGCGGGATTCGAACCCGCGACCTTCGGGTTATGAGGTCGGTCCCGACAGAAAATGGAGCCATATTGGAGCCTCGCGACCGGTCGCTATCCGCGAAGGCGATCGGGATTTGGCTTGCTAGCGCCGCATTCTGAAGGGTGAGCGACCGGACTCGAACCGGCGACCACCTGGACCACAACTCTGTGGTTCAGCTTGATCCGAGTTGATCTGTGCCCATCCGAGTTGCTTTGAGTTGATCTGAGTTGAGCGGAGTTGTGTGCACTTCTATGCCCGTTTTATGCCCGTTCCCGTTCGGTTGGCCGCTGCGCCCCGGGTCACCGTCGAGCGTCCTCGGCGTTTCGAGGAAGACCTGTGCCCACCTACTGCTTCTGAATGTCCTTGCCGGGGCCGCCATTTAGCTTGTCGAGGCCTGGGCCTCCGTAGAGCTTGTCCTTCCCTTTGCCGCCCTTCAGCTTGTCCTTGCCCTTGCCCCCGAGCAGGCGGTCGTTGCCGCCTTCGCCGTTAAGTTTGTCGTTCCCCACCCCGCCGAAAACCTTGTCGTTTCCGGCACCGGCGCAGACGATGTCGTTACCTCCCTTGGCGATGATCTTATCCTTGCCCCCCAGGCCGACGATCACGTCCGCCTTCTTTGTGCCCTTCAGTTTGTCCTTGCCGGCGGTCCCTACGATCGTCGCCCGTTTTCCTTGACACTTGCCCCCCGGCGCTCCCACTAGCCCGTCTACCGCGAGGCCGTTGACTGAGCCGCCAGTGGGATCAAGGAAGGCAGTGTTGACACCGGAGCCGTCCAGGTTCGCGCGGCCGATCACCCTCCCTTGATGTTGGGGGGGCGCAATGCCGCTCCAATACAGGTGCTGGGCGTCCACCGCAATGTTGGGCTCATTAGCAGGGGTTTGAGTGAACTGGCGGTTAACACCGGAGCCATCGAGGTTGGCGCGCCCGATGGTGTCGAGATAAGTTTCCACCCAATAGATGTGGGCTGCGTCGACGGCGAGACCGCCAGCTCCGTGGATTTCTAACGTCCCCACGTCGATGAAGTGCGTAACCACACCGGTGCCGTCTAGGTTTGCACGGCCGATGACAAGCTGATCCGGGCTAGTGGGGTAACTGTAATCATTAATCTCATAAAGCCAGTAGACGTGACCCTCGTCCGCCGCGATCGCCCACGGGGTCAGGCCACTGCCTTCCATCGCGCCGCTTTCGTCGGCGGAGATCAGGTTCTGTTCTGCGCCGGAGCCATCGAGCCTGGCGCGCCCGATCGTATAGCCGCTGCGGATGTAGAAAGGACCAGGACCAGCGAAGGGACGGTGCCCGAGCCAATAGAAGTAACCACCGCCTACTGCGACATCTACGCCGTTGGGCGGGACCGGGTAGTAAGTGTCTCCCGGAACAGTGTCGATGTGAGCGAACTGGTCGGTGGCGCCGGTGCCGTCGATGTTTGCGCTCCCGATCCAGGGCGTGCCGCCGAAGCCGGTCCAATAGATGCGCCCGCCCCCCACCTCGACCTTGAACGGCTGTACGTTGGGGATGAAGTTCTTGATTTCATTTTGGCCGCTGAGCTCGGCACGGCCGATGCCCACCTCAGGTGACGGGTAACCACCGGCGTCGGACCAGTAGATGTAAGCGTCAGCGCTGGAAGCAAAGGCGAGTACGAAACAAAGGGCGGCAGAAGCCACCACCGATGCAACTGCCGCCATCCAACGCTTCGAAACCACCACCGTCCCGCGGCGCGACCGCTGCCCATTGGGAGATGCAGTCTTCCCCCCCAGTGAAGAGTTCGTCGTCATCGCCATCGCTGACCTCCGGTGTGAGACCGAGTCAGGCGGACGCCAAGCAGATGGACGAGTCAGAGCCTGCTTGCCTAGTCAGCCATTCAGCGCCCGTCTAACTATCCAGCTCATCGAGCCTATGCCACCTGCAACGTGCGCTGTCAAGCGAATTCTGGGGTTATTTTGCCCGCGTCGAGAAGCCTTGTGCCGTGCACCCAAAGCCCCGAGGCCTCAGGCTTCGTCAGGGTGAGCGACCGGACTCGAACCGGCGACCACCTGGACCACAACTCTGTATTCCGGGTTGATCTGAGTTGCTCTGAGCCCGTTCGAGTTGCTTTGAGTTGATCTGAGTTGAGCCGGGTTGTGTTCACTTCTATGCCCGTTTTATGCCCGCGCTCGCCCGCTCCTTGACCGCCGCGCCACTCGCGATGTCGCAGGAGAACGTGGAGTTGGAGGGCAGCGGCTATGGCGAGTCTGACCCGCTGGGGAACCTGACCACCCAGATCCACCCTGACGCGACGGGCGCCGCGATCTTCCCTCAGGGGCGCAGCAGCTCTTCGAGCGCGCCCAGGAGTCGCGTCCCTGCCTCGCGGCGGGAGCCGTCGAGCTGCTCGATCGCCTGCGCGAGGCGGGCCACCACCGCCGTTTCCCCCTCCCCTTCCAAGGCCGAGCCGGCGCCCCGGGCCCGCTCGACGACGTCTAGCGCCAGCGCAGCCTGGCGCGCGAAAAGCGACAGCAGATCCATCTCGGCGAGGCTGAAGGGCCGCTCGGCGGGGCGGTCGAGTACGGAGAGCACCCCCAGCGCATCCTCCCCGCGCAGCAACGGCGCCGCCATCAGGCCCTTTGGAAGGTAGCCGGTGTCCTCGGCGACCTCGCGGGCGAAACGGGGGTCCTGCTGAACGTCGTCGATGACCAGCGACTCGCGTGAGCGCAGCACAAAGCCGGCGACCCCCTCGCTTTAGGGGAAGCGGCTGCCGATCAGCGATTCTGAGCCCTCCCCGGCGACGGCCTCGAAAACCAGCTCGTCGGCCTCCTCGTCATAGAGCGTGATCGAAGCCGCCTTCGATCCGAAGATCGCCCGGGCGAC
The DNA here is from genome assembly GCA_038040285.1 of Actinomycetota bacterium. Classification (GTDB taxonomy): domain Bacteria; phylum Actinomycetota; class Thermoleophilia; order Solirubrobacterales; family 70-9; genus Mayfieldus. Next base: position 480 of record JBBPIN010000002.1, on the reverse strand, counting down.
GTCGACGATCGACTGCAGCAGCTCGCGGTGCGCCTGCTCTCCGGCCAGCGCCGAGGCCGCCACCGCCGCCCGCAGCTGCTCCTCGCTCACCGCTCCTCCCTCGTCGAGTTGGCCGCAGTCAATCGCAGCACGCTCTTCAGCTCGAACGGGGTCAGCTCGGGATGCTTGGCGAGGATCAGCGCACAGATGCCGCTCAAATGCGCGGTCGCGTTTCCCGAGGAGCGCAGCCTGCCGCCGCCCTTCCAGGCCACGTCGATGTCCAGCCCGCGGCCGTAGAACTCGACCGGCGGGCTGGGGTTGTAGTAGAAGCGCATCGGGGTCGGCGGGGGGCGAGGCCGAGACCAGCGCGTTGCCGGAGGCGGGGGTGCAGTCTTGAGGGGCTTAAGGGACCGTCCCTGTGATCACCCGCACCTCGTCGATCCCGTTGTTTATCCCAAAGTCGAAGCTGACCGTCTTCCCGTCGGCGGAGATGGTTACCGA
>JBBPIN010000001.1:65996-158226 GCA_038040285.1 Actinomycetota bacterium | reverse complement strand
GTAGCTCGTCGGGCTCATAACCCGAAGGTCGCGGGTTCGAATCCCGCCCCCGCTATCGAGAAAGGCCCCGGAAATGGGGCCTTTCTCATGTCTGATGGCCTGATGAGGCCGAAGGCGCGGGTACCAATCGGGTACCAAGAGTCTGGCCTTTCGCGGTTGCAATCTAGGCGGTCGCCAATCTGGTCGCTCACCCCTCAAACCTGCACCGCCAAGCGGAAACCGCTCTCCGGTCTGTAGGAGCGGGGCTCCAGTTTCGCGAACGGGCCCCGGTGGTTCTCCGTGCCAAACGCTCAAGGACGCCGGATTCTCAGTCCGGAAACCCGGGGCGACACCTCGCCGACCTTCAGCGTCAGTCCTTTCGGCACAAGGCCAAGTCGGTGGCTGGGATTGCGGGTCGCTGCATTGAGCGGGCGGCCAATTCAGCCGATGATCTGCGGGTGAATGCATGAGCGGTTGAGCTAGCGTCCCGACGACCGATGCAAGAAATCCGCTCCCAATGATCTCCGCAGCGTCGGAGCAAAGGTTCGAAGGACTCCTCGAATCGGCGCCAGATGCGATCGTGATCGTCGACGATCACGGAACGATCCAGATCGTCAACGGGGAGGCGGAGCGCCTCAGCGGCTACTCGCGAAGCGAGCTGGTCGGCGAGGAGGTCGAGATTCTCGTTCCCGGACGGCTTCGCGAGATCCACACGGCTCACCGCCGCGACTACACGGCCAATCCGCGCACTCGCCCCATGGGTGTCGGCTTGGAGCTGTCTCTACGCCGCAAGGACGGAAGCGAGCTTCCAGTCGAGATCAGCCTCAGCCCCCTGCAGACCGACGAAGGCCTGCTAATCACGAGCATCATCCGGGACGTTTCCGAACGCAAGCGCGCCGAAGCAGCGCTCCACGAGAGGGAGCGGCACGCCATGGAAGCCGATCTGCGCCTGCAGGCTGAGAAGGCTCAAAGCGAACTGCGCCGCGAGATCCTGCATCGCTCGATCAGGGCACAGGAGGAGGAACGCCGTCGCATCGCCCGCGGGCTCCACGACGAAACGGCGCAGGCGCTGACAGGGCTATCGCTAGGCCTGGGGCGGATAGAGGCGGCAACAGACTTCGAGGCGGCGCGGAGCGAGGCCAGACGATTGGGTGGCGAGGTCGTCGAGGCAATGCGTCAGTTGCGCCGGATTGCGATGCGCCTCCGCCCGAGCACCCTCGACGATCTCGGGCTTACTGCGGCGCTTAAGCAGCTGGTGGAGGACAGTCCTGCCGGCGAGACGATCAAAGTTACCTTTCGTCACCCCACGTTCGAGCGACGTCTCGATCCAGCGCTGGAGACGACGATTTACCGGGTCGTCCAGGAGGCTCTCACCAACGCGGCCAGGCACGCGGACGCGAGCGCCGTCGAAGTCGGGTTGGCCGAGGCCAACGGCCAGGTCATCGCCAGCGTCAGCGACAACGGCCACGGATTCGATGTCGACGCAGCTCCCGCCAGCGGCCTGGGCCTGGGCGGAATGCGCGAGCGAGCCGAGCTCATCGGCGGGGAGCTGACCATCGATTCGGCACCCGGAAGGGGCACCGAGGTCGTTCTTCGCGTGCCTGTGGACTCCAGATGACGGAGGCGGCCGACCGGATCTCCATCGTGATCGCCGACGATCACCCGGTAGTGCGGAGCGGTCTTCGCACTCTGCTCGATGCCGAGGAGGACCTCGAGGTCCTCGCCGAGGCCGCCGACGCCGACGAGGCTCTTCGCAAGGTCAGGGCCTACAAGCCGGAGGTCGTGGTGCTCGACATCGTGATGCCGGGGACCTCAGCCATCGATGCGATTCCTGAGCTCCGGGAGGCCGGCGAGGGTACGCACGTCGTCGTGTTGACGATGCAGTCCGACCCCGCTTACGCCCGCGCGGCGCTGCGCGCCGGGGCCAGCGGCTACATCCTCAAGGAAGCAGCGCAAAGCACACTGGTCAGCGCCGTCAGGCAGGTCGCCGGCGGTGCCACCTACGTCGACCCCGAGCTGGGAGCTCGGCTTGCGCGGGAACCGGAGCAGGAGGGGCCCCCCGGCGGGCTGAGCGAGCGCGAGGTTGAGGTACTCAGCCTCGTGGCGCTCGGCCACACCAATCAAGAGATTGCCGAGAAGCTGTTCGTCAGCGTGCGGACGGTCGAGGCCCATCGAACCCACATCCAACAGAAGCTGCGCTTCGAATCGCGAGCCGAGCTGGTCCGCTACGCCCTCGACCGCGGTCTCACGGAACGCTCGGATTCCCCTTAGACGGCGAGCACGGCTCGGACCTGGTCTAAGGCCCAGACCACGGCGCTGCAGCTGCGGACCGGCCGTATCCAGGTACGTAGCGGGCCACCGATCTTTACGGCCCAACCCCGATTTCAGCTCTCCTCGGCAAGCGTACTTTCGGGGCTGATGCAAGAACGAAGGGGCTTCTCCAGAAATGCGAGGCTGACATGAAGCGCACCACGATCATCACGATGGCCCTGGCCTCGATGGCCGGTGCGATCGCCACCGGGTGTGGGGGTGGCGGGGGTGGCACGACCACCCAGACCGAAGGCTCGGCGGCCGGCGATTCCAGCGGCAACACCCTGCAGATACAAATGGCTGACGACTTCTTCACGCCAAAGGATGCGAGCGCCAAGGCCGGCTCGGTGACGATCAGTGCCCCCAACAAGGGCCAGCTCGTGCACGAGTTGGTGCTGGCGAAGACGAGCGCGAACCCCTCCAAGCTGCCTACGACGTCCGATGGCGAGGTGGACGAGGCGAAGCTCGAATCGCTGGGAGAGGACGCGGGTGAGATCGCTGACGTGGCGCCCGGAGACACGAAACAAGGCACCTTCAAGCTCTCGCCGGGCAAGTACGTGATGTTCTGCAACATCCCCGGCCACTACGCGCAGGGGATGTACGGGACCATCACCGTCAAGTAGATCGGAACGCCGGAGACCAGCGCTGAGGAGATCGACGGCCCGATGGCAGGCGACGATCGGTTCAAGGTCCTCATCGCCGGGGGAGGCGTCGCCGGAGTGGAAGCGCTCCTCGCCCTGCGGGATCTCCTGGGAAGTCGCGCTCGCATCGAGCTGCTGTCGGGTGGTCGAGAATTCGTCTACCGACCGCTTGCCCTAGCCGAACCATTCGGTCTCGGCGGTGCGCGGCGCCTGGAGCTGGACAAGCTCGCGGCAGAGCACGTCGTCCCATTTCGCCAGGACCTTCTGAGCGCGGTGAATCCGGGGCGCAGGACGGCTCTGACCGAATCGGGGCTCGAGCTGGAGTACGACGCCTTGCTGCTCGCGGTCGGCGTTCGCCCGGTCCCGGAACTGCCCGGGGCGTTGACGTACAGCGGGCCGGAAGCAAACGAGGCGTACCGCGACCTCCTGTCAGCAGTCGAGGATGGCGAGGTCAAGCGACTCGTCTTCGCAGCGCCAGCGACCGTTCGTTGGGCGCTGCCGCTCTACGAGCTTGCCCTGCTCACCGCTCATCACGTCTCCGAACGCGGGCTCGCCAACGTGGAGCTGACCGTGGTCACCTCCGAGGTCGAGCCGTTGGAGATGTTCGGCCACCGCGCCAGCGAGCCGGTGGCGCGCCTTCTTGCCGATGCCGGGATCCAGTTCCGCGGCTCCACGGCCCCGAGCGCGGTCGAGGGGCGGGGCCTCGTCGTCGCCAGCGGTGAGCGGGTTCTCGCCGACCGCGTGGTGGCGCTGCCACGGCTGGAGGTCCCCCCGATCCCCGGAGTCCCCCAGGGACCGAGGGGATTCATCGGCACCGATCCATACATGCAGGTCGACGGCCTGACACGCGTGTACGCGGCAGGTGATGCGACATGGTTCCCGGTCAAGCAGGGCGGCCTCGCCACCCAGCAGGCCGACGTCGCGGCGACGTCGATCGCTTCCTGCGTCGACGCGAGCATTGCCAAGGTCCCCTTCCGCCCCGTGCTGCGAGGCGCCCTTCTGACCGGGACGGCACCTCGCTATCTGCGCTCGGTGATCGGCGACCGCACGGGCTCCTCGGCGAGCGGCGTCGTGCCGCTGTGGTGGCCGCCAAGCAAGATCGCCGCGCGCCACCTCGCGCCCTACCTCGCGCGCGGCGATGACCCCGACCCGCCGCCCATGCTGGACGATCTGCCCCCGCTTCACGGAGAGGATCCGGCCGAGACCGCGGACGAGCACCAGGAGGCGGTCGAACTGGCTCTGGCAGCCGCCGATGCCGACGCCCGCTGGCACGACTATCGGACCGCCCTGCGGTGGCTGAACGTCGCAGAACAGCTGAACTTGACGCTGCCGCCCTCGCATGCCGTGAAGCGGGAGGAGTGGAGCGCGGCGCTGAAGGGATCGGAGTTGAGCGGTGACTGAAGGCCGTGCCGCATGCGGGCGGGCACGTACACAGTAAGCGCGAAAGCCGCAAGCAGGATTCGGCGTATTGCGGATGCGTGCGCCCCTATCTCGGAGTTGAATCGACGTGAAACCCAGGAAGGGAACCCCAGATGGCACTCGCAACTGAAAAGGAGCACTCCTACACCACCGGAGAACTGGAAGCCGAACTTGAGGAGCTACGCCGCGAGCTGCACGCAAAGTCCGCGCGCAATGGCGCGGTGGAGCTCGGCGTGTTTTTCGCGGTTCTGCTCGGGCTGGCGGCACTCTTGGCGGTCGCTTTCAAGCTGCAGAGCAACAACGACGCCGCGCTGACGATGCACTCCCAGATGAGAGGCAACATGCCCGCGGCGATGACGGGCGGAGGCACCGCAGGTGCGCGTAACGGCCCGGCAACGGCAGCGTCCGGTCCGGTGCACAGGGTCAGCGCCACTCTGGGTGAGTTCTGGGTTCGCCCCAACGTCACCAGCGTTCCGGCCGGCAAGGTTGAGTTCACCGCGCGCAACGTGGGTCAGGTTCCCCACGAGCTGATGGTCGAACGGATGCCGATGGTGATGGACGCCTCCGGGCTCCCCAAGGAGGATGCAGCGCAAGGAATGATCGAGGACATGGCGCCGGGGCAGACCGGCCACATGACACTCACCCTGAAGCCCGGGCGTTACATGCTCTTCTGCAACCTGCCCGGTCATTACGCCGCTGGCCAGCACACGATGTTCACGGTCACCGGGTCGGCGCCTGGGGAACCTCGATCGCAGGCGGGCCCCGCTGAGAGACGCCGACCATGACAACCGATCCAACCAGCGACGACCGAGCCAGCGTCCTGATCGCCGGCGGCGGGATTGCGGGTCTGGAAGCGATGATGGCGATCCGCGACCTCGCCGGCGAGCGGGTGACGATCACTCTGGTCGCGCCTGACCCCGACTTCGTCTACAAGCCGCTGATCGTTGAGGAGCCGTTCTCCTCGCAGCCGGCCGAGCAGCACGCGCTGGCGCCTATCGCCAGCGAGTTCGACGCGGAGTTCACCCAACAGGGCGTCGCCGAGGTGCGCCCCGAGCACCATTCGGTCGAGCTGGCCGATGGCTCGAGCCTTGACTACGACAAGCTGATCCTCTGCATCGGCGCCCGCCCCCGCCCCGCCTTTGCAGATGCGGTCCCCTTGCGAACCGATGGGACCGTCCTCCCCATCGACTCCCTGCTCCGTGAGACCGAGTCCAGCGAATCGGGGGTGATCGCCTTCGTGATTCCGCCGGGCAGAACCTGGCCGCTGCCGGTTTACGAACTGGCGCTGATGGCGCAGCGCCGGGTGCGTGAGCTTGGTTTGCAAAACGTCGAATGCTGCGTCGTGACCCCCGAAGAGAGCCCCTTGATCGTCTTCGGCCGCACGGCAAGCGATGCGGTCACCTCGCTTCTGGTCGCACGCGGTATCGCGATCCGCACCGGATTGCGGGTGAAGGAGGCGGCAAGTGGCGAGCTCGTCCTCTCCCCCGAAGACGAACGGATGGAGGTCGGTCAGATGGTCTCGCTGCCGGTGCTCGAGGGGCCCAACCTCGTGGGCATCCCTGCGGACGAAGAGGGATTCATCCCGATCGACGACCACGCCAGGGTGCGAGGCGTCGAGCATGTTTACGCGGCCGGCGACGGCACGAATTTCCCGATCAAGCACGGGGGCATAGGCACCGAGGAGGCTGACGCCGCGGCGGAGCACATCGCCGCCAGCCTCGGCGCGAAGGTCGATCCGCAGCCCTTCCGCCCGGTCATTCGCGGCAAACTGCTGACCGGCGACGAATCCCTGCACATGCAGCACGCCGTAGCGGGTGGTGGCGGCGAGGGAACCGCGTCGCCCGACTACCTGTGGTGGCCGCCGCGAAAGGTCGCCGGCCGCTACCTATCCGCCTTCCTGGGTCAGCAGGCCGCCGGCGAGCTCGAGCCGCCGGCCCGCTCGATCGATGTCGAGGTGTCACTGCCCAAGGAGTGGCACAAGAACCCGATGGCCCTCGACCCACTCAGCCCCTTGTCCTGAAAGAACCAATGAAGAGGAGGAGTCATGTTCAAGACCATTGTCCTGGCCGTGGACGGTTCGGAAGGAGCCAAACGCGCGATCCCGATTGCGGTCGAGCTCGCCAAGCGCGACGACGCCAAGATCGTCCTCGCCCACGTCGACGAACGGATTGTCGGTAAGGGTGGAGGTGACATCCACCCCGACGAGGAGCAGATCCAGGCGGAAGTAAAGAAGCAGGCGGAGGAGCTCTCAGCGCAAGGGGTTGAGACCACCGTCGAGATGACGGATGTGATGGTGGGCGGCCCGGCACACGTCATCGCGGAGATCGCCGATCGCGTCTCTGCTGACCTGATCGTGACTGGCACGCGCGGCCATTCTCCGTTGAGTGGGCTACTGCTGGGAAGCGTCACGCAGCGCCTGCTTCACATCGCCAAGCAGCCGGTTCTAGCCGTTCCCTCCGCGTAGCCGGCGCTTTCGGCGAAGCAAAGGAGATACCAATGAAAAAGATTCTGGTCGGATTTGATGGCAGCGATGGATCGCGCGATGCCCTGCGTTTGGGTAATGCGTTCGCCGAACTCGAGGGTGCGAAGCTCATCGTTGCCGCCGTGTTTTCATTCGATCCGCTGCCAGTCCAGGCGAAGACCACGTTCGCCGAGGCGGAGGCCGAATATTTCAAGCAGCGTTTCAGCGAGGCCGAAGGGCGGCTAGGCCACGGCTTCGACAGCCGCCCAGTGAGCTGGGTGTCGCCGGCCAAGGCGCTGAACGACATTGCCGAGGATGAGCAGATCGATCTGATCGTGATCGGCTCCACCCATCGGGGCAGCGTGGGTCGGGTCCTTCCCGGGAGTGTCGGGGAGCGGTTGCTTCACGGAGCCCCTTGTGCGGTCGCGGTCGCGCCGCGCGGGTTCGCCCAGGGCCAGCATGTCGGCATCGGTTTGATCGGGGTCGCCTACAACGGAACCGAAGAAGCCAAGCTGGCGCTTGACGAGGCGAAGCGGCTGGCTCAAGAGCTCGATTGCCGTTTGAGGTTGATCACGGCTGTCCCGACCCAGACCCCGGTCCTACTGCGGGTGCTTTACATGGAAGTGCTCCGTGATCACTTCAGAAAGGTTCTCGACGAGGCCACGTTGACGCTCGGCGAAACCGATGACGTCGAGGCTGTCCTGGAGGACGGGGATCCAGCCGCTGTCTTGGCCAAGCACGGCGTCGAGCTCGACCTGCTCGTCATCGGCTCTCGCGGCTATGGCCCGCTTCGGCGGACCTTGCTCGGCGGTGTCTCAGCCGAAGTGATGCGAACCGCCCCCTGCCCGGTGCTGGTTGTTCCGCGGGCGGCCAAGACACAGTCGGCGCCAGGCAAGGCACCAGCAGGGTCCGTGGTCTCGGGGTGACTGGTTGGCGCTGGCGTCCGTGAACGCCAGATCGCCTTTGGGAAACGCCCCCGTCGCCCTTCACGCGGCATGAGCACCGCGGCGATCGAGACATATGACCTGAGCAAGTTTTACGGCGAGATCCGGGGCATCGAGACGCTCGATTTACGTGCACAATTGCCGGGCAAACCGTGTCCCGAAATATGTCCCAGACTCCACCGAACTAAATTGAACGCAATCGAACTCCTCAGAGCCAGCAGGCACAGATTGAACTAGATCGGCCTCCCAGCGGATTCTCAGTCCGGAAACCCGGGTTCGAATCCCTGTAGCGGTGCCTTATGATCCCTGCAAGGCTGGGGTTTTCCTTGGGCGCTGCGAAGTCTGGCCGCGGCTAGCCCCGGGCCTCTCAAGCGTCGGGGTATACGGTCCGTTGCCAGACCTCCACAAGCGCGTCGACCAGCTGTTGGTCGTCGAGGCGATTACCCCGGGCCACGTGCTGGTAGCAGCAGCGCTCGGTCCCCCAGGACCGGCTCGTGGAGCTCCTGCCGGTGGCAGGTCAGGTGCTCGTCCCGAAGGGCAAGGACCCGTTCGGCGAGTGGGAGCTGCTCGGCTATTCGAGCTCTGAGGTGAACGAGTTCGCCTTCAAGGCGCTCACCCGGCGGCTCAAGGTGATCGGCGTCGACCTCCCCGCCGTGGCAGCATGAGCGGGACGGCCACCGCCACGCAGGAGTGGGTCTGCATCGTGGACGACGCAGTGGAGTGACCGGCGCCCAAGCAGGCAAGCCCATCGGCGGACCCAACCCAAGGAGCAACTGCGATGTACGCACGGGTCACCCACGTCCAAGTCGAGCCAGAAGACATCGTCGAGGCCGCCAGACTCTTTGATCAGTCCGTCGTACCGGCAGCTCGTCAAGAGGAGGGCTTCGGCGGAACGCTGCTGCTGGTGCGAGACGACGGACACGCCCTGGCGATTGATCTCGCGGACACCCTCGAACACATGCAGGCGAACGAGCGAAGTGGCTTCTACCAGTCTCAGGTCGCGAAGTTCGCCGACCGGATCGTCGGTCGTCCCCGTCGCGAGATCTATCGCGTGACAGTCTCGAAGGGACTGAAGGGCGGGCTCGAGCTGCTCCAGGAACCCGAGGGATCGAGGTCGAGCGGCCGCGGTTCCGCCGACGGCATCGTCGATCCGCCGGAGCGCGCCTCGGCCTTGGAGGCTCGAACCACTCAATCGCGGCTGCCGTGGCTCGCCGGAATCGGCCCTGGGATTCTCATCGGTTACCGCTGGCATGCCGTCGCTCGACTGGCCCGCACACCACTCGTAGGTCCCCTGATAGCGGCCAGCCCGTCGCGAGGCAAAGCGGGCCGAGGCGGAGGCGAACCTGATGCTGGCCACCCTGTCGTTGCTCGACGAAGGCCACTCCTATGCCGATCTGACCGTCGAGCGCATCGCCGAGACGGCGGGGGGCGGACGCGCACGGCGTTCTACTTTTACTTCCGCGACAACGCGAGCTGCTGATGCGTCTCACCGAGGAGGTCGCCGAGCAGCTGTTCAAGAGGCCGACCGCTGGGGGAGTGGCGAGCGCGGGCAAGCCGACCTTGAGCAGGCGTTGACGAACGTCCTAGGTATTTATCGCAAACACGGGGCGCTGCTGCGAGCGGTGGTCGAGGCCTCCACGTATGACGAGGAGGTTGGCGGCTTCTGGCGCGCGGTGATCGGGCGCTTCATCGATGCGACCCAAAGCCGCCTGGTGCCCGAAGGGGAGTCCGAACAGAGCGCAGCTCAGGCCAAGGCGTTCGCGCTCGTCTGGGGCACGGAACGGGCGTGCTACCAGCAGTTGGCGCGCGGAGGTAGTCTCGATGACGGGGAGCTGATCGGCGCCCTGGTCGAGGTCTGGTAGCGCGCCGTCTATACGACCCAATGGAAGTGGCGGCCGAAGTCCGCTCCCGCCTGATCGCCACCTCCCAGTCTGGCCCTCGCTAGAGATTCGGCTTGCCGCGGTCCCAGCTAACGGGTGCTACGCCGGATGTCGATATCCCTTTGTATGACGTCGTTAGGAGGGCGAGCAGTGAGAGCGGATCAGTCGATTGCTGCCGGAGTTGAAGAGCCGAATCTGGCCACGCGAGCCATGGCCGGGCTCTTTGTGGCGGGTGGCGGGCTCGCCGTGCTCGCCCTGGTCCTTCCGCACCCAGCCGCGGTCGATCAATGCGCGATCGCCGGCCTGCCAACGGCGGCGCTCGCGGTCGGAGGCCTCATGTTTCTCGTCAAGTCGCTGGGTCGTGCCGCTCAGCAGCTCCTGCCGCTGTTCGGCACCGCGTTGATAACGGCGGGGCTCTACTTCGGCGGCACCTCGCCAGGGGCCATCGCGTCCTTCTACCTCTGGGTGGTTCTCTACTCCGCATATTTCCTCTCCCGCGGCGAGGGAGCAGCGCAGCTGGTGGCCGTGGGCCTGGCCTACGCCGGCCTGCTGGCGGTCGCCGACGAGGACAACGCATCAGATTTCATGACCTGGGTGGTCACGGTCGGCTCGCTCGCGGTGGCCTGGATCCTGGTTCGGAAGCTGAAGGAGCGGGTCGACGTGTTGATAGGCAGGCTTTCGGAGGCTGCCAGAACCGACTTTTTGACCGGCCTGCTGAATCGTCGTGGCTTCAGTGAGCGGCTTGGCTCAGAGCTGAGCCGGGCCCACCGCAGCGGCCAGCCGATCGGCCTCCTGATCGGAGACCTGGACCACTTCAAGGCGATCAACGATTGCCTCGGTCACCAAGCTGGCGATCTCGTCCTGCAGCGGGTGGCTTCACTCCTGTCAGAGGGCAAGAGATCCGGCGACACCGTGGCTCGGATCGGTGGGGAGGAGTTTGCCGTGATCCTCCCCGACAGCGATAGCGCGGGCACTCATGCTTCGGCCGAGCGGCTGCGCAGGCGGATCCAGCTGGCATTCTCCGAGCAGGAGGTGCCTCTGACGATCAGCCTGGGAGCAGCGACGTTTCCCAAGGAGGGCTCAGACACCGAATCCCTCGCGCGCGCCGCGGATGCGGCCCTGTACGCGGCGAAGGAGCTGGGCCGCGATCGCGTTCTCGCGTCCGAGCCAGGACAGGCTGAGCTGTTCCCTCGCCCTGCGCCCGCTGTGACATCCGCCCAACCGCATGCGGCCCCCATGGCTCCTGAGCTACCTGCTTTTCCAAAGTCGCCCCCTGTTAAACGACTTTCTCGGACTCCTCGATCTTTTCGAGATTCCTGAGCATGTGCCGGGCGTCCCGGCCAAAGATCGGCTTGCCTACGCTCCGGAAGAGGGTCCCGAACAGATTGCCCCTGAAGTTCCGCACCCAAATCATCTCGACCTGGCTTCCGCCATCTTTCGGGGTCGCCTTGATCTCCCAGCTGCTGCTTCCGGGCTCGTAGACGTTGGAGTCCGTCACCGTCGCCTTCACGGAGCCCGGCTGCGACCAGTCGTATGCGGCTTCCAGGACGCGGGCGGGGGAAATGGAAGTCTCGGCCACCACCTGGACTGTCGGCACGCGCCGATCCTACTATTCCGCGTGATGCCGGCCAGGTGGCGGCTAGGCCGTCTTCATGGCGGGCCAGCGAAGCGTCTCGACGATCCGTGGTGCGTCGCTCGGAGAGACGTAGCGGGCCCCCGCTATTCGTCGCTCCCAAGGGATAGGCTGGATCAATGCGCGTAGCCGCGGTCCAAATGGAGGCGACCGTTGCCGATCTTCGGGCGAATCTCAAGAAGGCACGGGGGTTGATCGACGAGGCTGCGGCAGCGGACGCAGAGTGGATCGCTCTGCCGGAGTTCTTCACGACCGGGATCGGCTTCGTGCCCGAGCTCGCCAACGCGGCGCTCGCGCCCGACGGTGCCGCGACCGAGCTCTTGGTGGAATCGGCGGCTCGCCACGGCGTGAACGTCGGTGGCTCGTTCCTGTGCCGTGATCCTGACGGCGAGGTGCGAAACGCCTTCCTGCTGGCGACGCCGGACGGGATCGCCGGGCGCCACGACAAGGACCTGCCGACGATGTGGGAGAACAGCTTCTACGTCGGCGGCAATGACGACGGCATCATCGAAACTGGTGAGCTGACTGTTGGAGCTGCGGTCTGTTGGGAGCTCATGCGGTCGCAGACCGTGCGACGGCTGCGAGGTCGCGTCGATCTCGTGATCGGCGGCTCTGGCTGGTGGAGCATCCCAGCCTGGCCGCCCGCGGGCATGATGCGGCGGATCGAAGCCCGAAATGCGGAATTGGCCCGGTTGGCCGCCGAGTCGTTCTCGAGCTTCGTGGGCGCACCATTCGTCCACGCTGCACATGCGGGCCGGCTCGACTGCGCGATGCCCTGGGCGCCGCTTGCCTACCACGGGTACTTTCAGGGCGGGGCGGTCATTTGCGAGGCGGATGGCACTGTTGTCGCTCGCCGCGACCGCGCCGAAGGTGACGGAATCGCGGTGGGCGAGATCGAGCCCGGACGCCGCGAGCCGCTCGAGCGGCCGCCGAACGACTTCTGGCTTCACCCGCGCGGCGCCTTGTCGGCGCTCAGCTGGAACTACCAGCGCATCCACGGTCGGCGCTGGTACAGGCGCCACGTCCGCGGCCGTTCTGCCGCAACGGTTGCGAGCGAGCCGGCGGGCGTTGGAAGCTAGGTTCGCTCGGCGATACCGATATCTGCGGGGTGGCCGGTGGCCAGCGCGAATGGGCTGCCCTCGGAGTCACGGCAGATGGCCCACCGCTCACCGGGATGGATGACCGAACCGCCGAGTTCGCGAACACGCTCGAGCGTTGCGGGCAGGTCGGCCACAGTGAAGTAGGGCAGGGAGGCAGTGTCACCGGGACCCGGTCCCCGCTCGTGAACACCGAGGCGAAGTCCATCGTCGTCAGTCTCCCAGCCCGCCCCGGATTCGGCTGGCCTCGGCGCTAGCTCGGCGTTGAGCACCCCGCGCCAGAAGCGGCATGCACGTTCCAGATCGTCGGCGGGAAACTCGATCAACGGTGCGGGCATGCACGTGAGTATCGGCGATCTGGCAGGAACCGGGTCAGGCACCTACCCGCTCCACTATGCGTGGGTCGCTCGGAGAGACGTAGCGGGCCCCCGCTATGCCCCCGGCGGCGACCTCAAGGCCGCCCTCGAGGGGTTGACCCGCGCATGAGAAGGGCCCCGCTTAAAGCGGGGCCCTTGCACACACGGGGACTGCTACGACGCGGACTTGATGACACCGACCAACTGGCCCTCGGGGTCGGTGAACTGGCCGATCTCGACGTCGTCCGTGACCTTGTCCGGGCCCATCACCCTCGACCCGCCGAGGCTCTCCGCCTTCGCGAGCGCGGCCTCGACGTCCGGGGCCTCGACGTAGAAGGTGACGTGACTGGGGAACTGCGGGCTCCCGCTGACGCCGCCGCCGATCCCGACGCCGTCGGCGTTGACGTTGCCCTCGCGATCGACGATCCCGTAGTTCATCGGGTTGTCTGAATTGATCTTCCAATCGAAGAGGTCCGAGTAGAACGACTGCAGCTTGTCGCCGTCGTCCCCCATGATCTCGAAGTGAACTACCGGCTGTCCCATGGTTTTGTCTCCTTTCCGCGCCGGTGGGCCGGCGCCAGTTGAATACAAGTGTCCTTTAGACCGCCGGTCGGGCTGAGACTCATCGTTGCCAGACCAGCAGTGGCGCGGCGATCCCCTCTGGGTTCCGAGTCCGAGTAGAGTGGCCTCAGGCCGCACCGAGCGTGCGCTCCTGCCCCTCGGGTTACCGACGCCCCATCTCCGACTCGCAGGACTTCCAAGATGGGACGGGACGGAGCAATTCGATGTCCGACGCAAATAGCGTCCGCGACGAACCCAGCGTCCTGCAGCATCGGGCTGCCGCGGCCGAGCGGGCCGAGCAAATCGAGCGCAAAACGGGGGAGCTCTCCGAGTTCCGAGACGCTGGGGTTCTCACCGAAGCTGAGTTCGAGGAGCAGAAGGCAAAGCTCCGGTGGGGCATTAGCTAGTCCCGCACGGGCTACTCGCTGGCGGTGCCGAGCGCCTGAGAGATCTCCTCGATTGCTGCCCGCTCCGCGTCGCTGACACGCTCGCCGCTCAGTCCGAGAAAGCCCTCCCGGTGGGCTTCGGCCACACGCTTTGCGAGGGTGACGACGAACCGCTTGTACTCGTCGACCTCCTCCGGCGTCGCCTTCTGCTCGAGCAGCGCGACGGCGTCGCGCAGGTGTTGAAAACCGTGCTCCTTTAGCTCCTCGGGAGAGTGGTAGCGGGTGTGGTCGACCTCGGGCTTGGTCGAGGCGATCGTGTCGAGTAGCTCGCTGTCGCCGTGCTCGCGCCGCGCCTCGGTGTAGGCCTTCGCCATCGAGAAGCTCTCCCGTATCGACCCTCCCCGCTGAGCCGTGATCACGATCATCCCCGCGGTTGGAGGGCCCTGGAGGACCTGCTCCCACTCCTCGTCCGTGAAGTCTGCCTTTCCAGTCATTCGCTCTCCTATCGCGTTGGGTGTCGAGTATCCCCGATCTGCGACGCCGGATTCGGAGGGTCTCGACTCGTCTCGCCGACCGGGCAGCTGGAGCCGTTGCCACCGCAATAGTCGGATTTCAACCGCCGCGTCGCACTTGGCCTGTGAGAGACTGCCACCCTGAGGGGATGAGGGCGAGCTTCTTCAGATGCGCTGTGTTGGCGTTGGCGATCTCGGTGCTTACGGCCGGCCCGGCCGCCGCGGCGCCCGGATCCCATCCCGGCCACGCGGGGCGCTGGATAACCGACGATCGCGGCCGGGTGCTTGACCTGCACGGCGTCAACATGGTCTACAAGCAGGCGCCCTACTACCCCTCTGTCGCCGGCTTCGGCGACGACGACGCGGCGTTCCTCGCCTCCGAGGGCTACGACACGGTCCGCGTCGGGATCATCTACAAGGCGGTCGAGCCGCAGCCCGGGGTCTACAACGACGCCTATCTCGCCCAGATCGCCAACACCGTACGCACGCTCGGGCGGCACGGCATCTGGTCGATGCTCGACTTCCATCAGGACATGTACAACGAGCGCTTCCAGGGCGAGGGCTGGCCGGACTGGGCGGTGCAGGACGACGGGCTCCCGGCGGCGCCGAAGAACGGCTTCCCGCTCAACTACCTGACGATGCCGGCGCTTCAGCACGCGTTCGACCACTTCTGGGCGAACAGCCCGGGGCCGGGCGGGGTCGGGCTGCAGGACCGCTACGCCGCGGCGTGGCAACACGTCGCCGCCTACTTCCGCCACACGCCGTGGGTGCTCGGCTACGAGCTGCTCAACGAGCCCTGGCCGGGCACGACCTGGGCGCAGTGCGTCAACCCGCAGGGCTGTCCACTGTTCGATGCGCTGCTGACCCAATTCAACAAGCGCTCGATCGCGGCGATCCGCCAGGCCGATCCGACCACCCTGGTCTGGTACGAGCCCAACGTGCTGTTCAACAATGGACCCGCGACCCAACTCGGCGACGTCGGCGACAGTCACGCCGGCTTCGCCTTCCACGACTACTGCCTGGCGGCATCGGGCGACACCTACCCACGTGATGCCTGCATGGCATCCGACGACATGGTGTTCGCGAACGCGCTGAAGCGGGCTGCGACGACCGGCGACGCGCTGGCGCTGACCGAGTTCGGCGCCACCAACAACACCCAGCTGCTCGAGGACATGGTCGACCGCGCCGACTCCAACATGGTCCCCTGGTTCTACTGGGCCTACTGCGGCTGCTTCGACCCGACGACCTCCGGGCCGGGCGACACCCAGGCGATCGTCCGCGACCCGTCGAAGCCGCCGAGCGGCGACAACCTCGAGTCGTTCAAGCTCGACGTCCTGTCGAGGCCGCATCCCTACGCGATCGCCGGCACGCCGCAGAGCTTCGACTTCGATCCTCAGACGAAGAAGTTCAAGCTCGTCTACAAGACGGCGCGCGCCGGCGGCGGTCGGCTCTCGCCCGGAGTGCCGACCGAGATCTCGCTCCCGCGGCGCCAGTACCCGGGCGGCTATACCGCGATCGTGAACGGCGCCAGGATCCGCTCGGCGCCGGGCTCGTCGACGCTCCGGATCCGGGCCTGCCGCGGCGCGGGCAAGGTTCGGGTGCGGGTCAAGCCCGCTGCCGGCAAGTCTCGCGACAGCTGCTGAAGACCGCAGGCTCCCCGGGTCGGGGGCCGCCCGGCGCTCGGTTAGGCCAATGCCTTCGCGGCCTGGCGCTCGGGCCCGATCCTGACCACGTCCCAGGCCAGACCCAGCTTCTCCAGCGCGGAGATCACAAGGGCCGCGGGGTCGAGTTGCCAGCGCCCGAGCCCGTGGACGGCCGAGGTGGGGAAGGCATGGTGATTGTTGTGCCAGGCCTCGCCCATGGTGGGCAGGGCGAGCCATGCGAGGTTGCGCGACTCGTCCTTGGTCTCGAACGGTTGGTGGCCGAACATGTGACAGAGCGAGTTGATGCTGTAGGTGACGTGGTGCAGCACGAACACTCGGACCGCACCACCCCACAGCAGCGCGGTCAAGCCGGCGGCGATGGTGCCGCCGATCGCCCAGCCGAGGCCGAAAGGGACCGCCAGGCCGAGGATCGCCCAGAGCAGGAAGGTGCGGTTGACGAAGGAAACGACCGGGTCGGCGAGCAGATCGGGCGCGAAGCGCTGCTTGTTGCCGCGCTGGGTGTGAATGAAGATCCAACCGACGTGGGCGTGGACAAATCCCTTCAGCGCCCCCTTCCAGCCGTTGCCGTGGCCGACGTGGGGGCTGTGGGGATCACCCTCCTGGTCCGAGCAGGCGTGGTGCTTGCGGTGGTCGGCGACCCATGAGATCACCGGTCCCTCGATCGCCGCGGAGCCGAGCGCCGCGAAGACGCCTCGGAGCCAGGGGTAAGTGGTGAAGCTGCGGTGGGTGAAGAGGCGATGGAATCCGACCGTGATCCCGAATCCGGTCAGCAGGTAGAGGACGCCGAAGATGACCAGGTCGCTGGGGCGCAGCGCCTCGTTCCAGGTCTGCCAGGCGGCAACGAAGAGCATCGCGAAGGGCACGAAGGTGAGCAGCCCGGTGATTATGCGGTCGGTGGTCTCGTGTTCGACCGGCTGGATGTCGGAAGCAAGCGGCGGACGGCGCTGCGGCTGCACGACCCGGGGTTGTGTGGCTGTCGTCACTCGCGTTTTTCGTCCTCGACACCCGCCCCGGCCACGGGCCGATCCCACGGCTCGAGTCCGCAGGGGACGGTAGCATCCGAAGGCGCGGTAGGCTCGTGCACGGTGCCGCTGGCTAGCACGAACAAGCTCCGCCAAGAGATAGAGCGGACGTTTCCGGAGCGCCCTTTTACGATCGAGTTCTGGGACGGCAGCCGGGTGCTTTCGACCAACGGGGGCGGGCCGACCTTCTCGGTGCGCTCGCCGAAGGCGATCGCACACGTCCTGCGGGCGCCCGGCCAACTCGGCATCGGACGCGCCTATGTCTCAGGCGCTCTCGAGCCCAGCGACCTTGATGACGCGATGCGGATCGTCGATCAGTGGGACCCGCCGCCGATCGACCCGCGGACCCGGACCCGGTTGATGCTCGCGGCCGTGCGCGGATGCGGGCTCACCCCGCCGCCTCGCTCCCCCGCCGCGGAGCTGTCGCCGCGGGGCAAGCTGCATTCGAAGGCGCGCGACGCCCGTGCGGTGCGTCACCACTACGACGTCTCGAACGAGTTCTTCTCCCTTTTCCTCGACTGCTCGATGACCTACAGCTGCGCGATCTTCTCGCGCGGCGCCGAGAGCCTCGATGCGGCGCAGGAGGAGAAGCTCGACATGGTCTGCCGCAAGCTCGATCTGAGCGAGGGAGACCGGGTGCTCGACATTGGCTCCGGATGGGGGAGTTTCGCGATCCACGCCGCGCAGCGCTACGGCGTCCGGGTCCTGGGGATCACGCTGTCGGAGCCGCAGGCCAGCGGAGCCCGAGAGCGCGCCGCCGAGGCCGGGGTGGCCGACAAGGTCGAGTTCAGGGTCATGGACTACCGCGACGTGGCCGGGGAGGGCTTCGACGCGATCGCCAGCATCGGCATGGTCGAGCACGTCGGTGGAGAGCGCATCGACCTCTACGCGAGGCGCCTCGCTGAGCTGCTGCGCCCCGGCGGCCGGCTGCTCAACCACGGGATTTCACGACTGCAGCACAGCGATCCAAATCCCGGCGACTTCTCGCAGCGCTACGTGTTCCCCGACGGCGAGACTCTGCACCTCTCGCGAGTGCTGCTGGCGCTCGAGCGCGCTGGCTTCGAGACCGAGCATGTGGAGGGGTTCGGCGACGACTACGCGGAGACGCTTCGCCACTGGATCGAGCGCCTCGATGACAACCTCCCCCGCGCCGAGCAGCTGGCCGGCGAGGAGCGGTTGCGGGTCTGGCGCCTCTACCTGCGCGCCGCCCGCAACGGCTTCGTGACCGGCTTCACGTCGATCTACCAGGTCAAGTGCCGGCTGCCTGACTGAGGAAGCGCGGAGACCGCGGGGTCAGGGGGCGACCAGATGGTTGTGGACCTCGTGGAAGCTGATCTCGGGCTCCGGCAAGCCGACCTCCTGTGAGTACGGCACGATCTGCTCTTCGGCAAACTGCTCGAACCGCTCGCGAGTCTCCCAGACGTCGGTGACGCGAAACCCGTTGTCGGTCTTCGTCACCCAGTGAAACAGCCCCCCGGGCGCACCGCTGCCGCCGTGCTCGAAGCCCATCTTCTCGACCACCTGGTTGTACTGATCGAGTGTCCCGCCCTCGAACTCCAGGATCACTGCAACTGCCATCTTCATTCCTCCTCGTAGGTTGGCGCCATCTTAATAGGGTGGCGGCCGATGCCCACCGTCCGCGAGGCCGCCTTCGAGCTCTTCCGCGCCAGGGGGATGACGACGATGTTCGGCAACCCCGGCTCGACCGAGCTGCCGATGCTGGCCGACTTCCCCGACGACTTCGACTACGTGCTCGGACTCCAGGAGGCCGCGGTGGTCGGGATGGCCGACGGTTACGCGCAGGCCTCCGGGCGCCCGACGTTGGTCAACCTTCATACGGCGCCCGGGGTCGCCAACGCGATGGGGGCGATCTTCAACGCCCAGGCCAACCATTCGCCGCTGGTGATCACGGCGGGCCAGCAGGTGCGCGCCCAGATGACCTTGCAGGCGAACCTCACCAATCGCGACGCGGTGCGCCTGCCGCACCCGCTGGTCAAGTGGTCCTACGAGCCGCCCCGGGCCGAGGACGTGCCGCTGGCGCTGAGCCGGGCCGTACACCTCGCGGCATTGCCGCCCCGAGGACCGGTCTTCGTCTCGATCCCGATGGACGATTGGGGGGCGGAGGTGGATGGCGCCTACGTCGCGCATGCGATCGAGCGCTCGGTCGACGGGCGCGCCAGCGCCGACCCCGAGCTCGTGGGAGCGCTGGCCGATCGCCTCGCGGCGGCCGCAAGCCCGGTCCTGATCGCCGGCCCCGACATCGACGCAAGCAGCGCCTGGGAGGTCGCGGTCGCACTCGCCGAGCGCCAGCGGCTTCCGGTCTTCGCCTCGCCGGCGCCGGGCGGCGGTCGGATCGGCTTCCCGGAGGGCCACCCCAACTTCCAGGGGGTACTTCCCCCCGCGATCGGGCCGGTCGCGGAGGCGTTGGAGGGCCGCGACCTAGTGCTGGTCGTCGGCAGCTCGGTCTTCCCCTACTACCCCTACATCGCCGGGCCGCTGCTGCCCGAGGGCACGGCGCTGGTGGCGATCACAAGCGACCCCGACGAGGCGGCGCGGGCGCCGATGGGGGACGCGATCGTCGCCGACGTAAAGCTGACCCTCGAGGCCCTGCTCGACGCGGTGCCCGAGTCCGACCGCCCCGC
The DNA here is from genome assembly GCA_038040285.1 of Actinomycetota bacterium. GTDB lineage: Bacteria > Actinomycetota > Thermoleophilia > Solirubrobacterales > 70-9 > Mayfieldus. The sequence continues at coordinate 138,719 of JBBPIN010000001.1, read as the reverse complement.
CCCCGAGCCGCTCCCCGCCCCCGAGCCGCCGCCGCCCTCTGAGCCGATCAGCCCGTCGGCGGTCTTCGCGGCCCTGGCCGACGTCTTCCCCGAGGACGGGATCGTCGTGCTCGAGTCGCCCTCCAGCACGCTCGCGCTGCGCAATCGGCTGCGCCTCTCACGTCCCGGCAGCTATTTCTTCGCGGCCGGCGGCGGACTGGGGTTCGGACTCGCCGCCGCGGTCGGGGTGCAGCTGGCCCAGCCCGAGCGTCCCGTCGTCTGTGTGCTCGGCGAAGGGTCGGCGCAGTACGCGATCACCGCTCTTTGGAGCGCCGTCGCCCACAAGGTGCCGATCACGGTCCTCGTGCTGCGTAACGAGGAGTACTCGATCCTCAAGTGGTTCGCCGAGATCGAGGACGTGAAGGGCGCCCCCGGGCTCGACCTGCCGGCGCTGAACAGCACCGAGATCGCCGACGGCTACGGGGTCAGCGCGCGCCGGGTCGACGACATCGACGAGTTGCCAGCGGCGATGGCCGCCGCCATTTCCTCACCCGAGCCGCAGCTGCTCGAGGTCGCGGTCGCCCCCGGCATGGCGCTGACCTGAGCTGGTCGCCAACGCCGCGGCCAGCATCTACTCGCTGCGGATGCCGCGCCGGCCGGCCGCCCGGGTCTTGGGGCCCTCGTCCGGAGTCTCGAGAAACTCCCGCCAGGGACTCTGGGCCAGTACCCCGGGCACCTCCTCGGCCGGCAGCGGAGGCATGAAGTAGAACCCCTGTGCCTGGTGGCAGCCGAGGTTGCGGACCGCGACCAGCTGATCGGAGGTCTCCACACCCTCGGCCACGATCTCGAGGCCGAGCGCGCGTGCCATCTCGACCACCGCTTTGACGATCTGCGCATCGGTCAGGTCGTCGGCCACGTTCTCGATGAACGAGCGGTCGAGCTTGATCCCGTCGAGCGGAAATCGCTTCAGGTAGCCGAGCGAGGAGAAGCCACTGCCGAAGTCGTCGAGGACCAGCCGCACGCCGATTCCACGCAGCGAGCGCATGATCCGCTCCGACACCCCGGACTCTTCGAAGAGCACCGATTCGGTCAGCTCGAAGCTGAGCGTCGCGGGATCGATGCCGCTTTCCTCGATCGCGGCAGAGACCGTGGTCAGCAGCTGCGGGTCGCCGATCTGGCGGCCGGAGAGGTTGACAGCGATTCGCACCGGCGCGGCGTCGGGCTGGAGCGACTGCCATTCGGCGACCCTGTTGCAGGCCTCCTCGATGACCCAGCGCCCCACGGGGATGATCAGCTGCGACTCCTCGGCGACCGGGATGAACGAGGTCGGGCTGGTGAGCCCGTACTCGGGATGGCGCCAGCGCAGCAGCGCCTCCAGCGCCATGATCGAGCCGTCGCGGAGCCCGACGATCGGCTGATAGTGGAGCTCCAGCTCCTCGCGGTCGAGGGCCCGGCGAAGATCGTTCTCGATCCGCATGTGCTCGACCGCGCGGGCCCGCATCGCGGAGTCGAAGATCTCACAGCCTCCCCGGCCCCTCTCCTTGGCCCGATACAGGGCAGCGTCGGCGTCACGGATCATCGCCTCCGGCGCCTTCTCGCCGCGGCCGAGCGAGATCCCCATGCTGGCGCTGACGAAGTGCTCTCGCTGGCGCAGCTTGAAGGGACGCGAGAGGGCCTCCTTGATTCGCTCAGCGACGCGAACCGCGTCGCGCTCCGTCCTCACTTCGGCCAGGACCGCGAACTCGTCGCCGCCGAAGCGGGCGATCGTGTCGCTCGGACGCAGCCCCTGCTCCAGCCGGGGTGCGACCGCGGCGAGCAGCTCGTCGCCGGCAGCGTGTCCGAGGCTGTCGTTGACGAGCTTGAACTGGTCGAGGTCGAGGAACAGCACGGCGACAGAGGACTGGGTCCGCTCGGCCTGCGTGAGAGCGTGGCCGAGACGGTCGAGGAACAGGTTGCGGTTGGGAAGGCCGGTGAGCGGATCGTGCAGCGCCTCATAGCGGGTCCGCTCCTCTTCCTCGCGGCGCTCGATCGCATTGCCGATCACGTTGGCGATCGCCTGCAGGAAGTTGACGTCCTGGGTGCCGAACTCCCGATGGTTGGCGCATTGGACCCCGAGCACGCCGAAGGACCGATTCGCCGCGCGGATCATCACTGTCAACCCGCTGCACATCCCCTGAAGTTGCTCTGACTGCTCGAAGCGCGTCTCGGTCTCCCAGTCCTTGACGATCACCGGCGTGCCGGTTGCCAGTGTGTAGCCGGCCTGTGAGCCGGTTCCGGAGGGCAGGTTGGTGCCCTCGATCCTCGGCTCGTGGGGCTCTGTCGCAACGACCACCAGCGCCTGCTCCTCGGGGACCACCCTGATGACGCCCGCGAGGTCGATGTCGAGTACGCGCCGCAGGACCCGCAAGCCCTCGCGCAGCAGCTCGTCGATGTCCTCGCCGCCGAGCGCCCGCTGCCCGAAGCGCGCCACCTCATACTGCTGCCGCCCCTGCAGCCTGCTCGTCTCCTCGGTCTCGCGCAAGGCCGCGGTGGCGCGGGCCAGTTCCTTGCGGCGGTTGGCCTGGTTTCGCGCCTCCCAGGAGCTGAGCATGGCCGCGCACACCAGGCCGAAGGCGATAAAGGCGCTGTAGCCGCCGCCGCCGCCGCCCACCTGGTCGGCGACCGTCAGGAACGCGGCGACGTCGAAGATCCCGACCAGGACCGTCGTCCGCAGCGGATAGGAGAGCGCGCCGAACAGAAAGGGAAGGACGAAGAGGATCGTGTAGGGGCTGCTGGCGCCGCCGTCGGCGGCGGTGATCGCCGCGATCAGCACGACGTCGGCGCAGCTCCAGGCCGCGAAGAAGGGCTCGCGCCAGCGGCTGCGGACGATGCGCTCCACAGGCAGGCTGTTCACCATGATCACGCTGAGCAGCGCGAGGGCGAACGCCGCCAGGACCACGCTGCGGTGAGGCCGCTCCCAGGTCACGAGCCCGTAGGTCACGGCGCCGAACGTGACGATGAGCGTCATCCAGACGGCGGCGCGCACTGTCGCCAGCCGCAGGGCGATCTCCTGCTCGCTGGGCTGGCTGGCGTTGTCGCCGGATGTGCTTCGCTCGCTCAAAGGTGCTCGTTTCTTCCCTGGGTGGGCGAAGCGCGGCGAGCGCCTGCCCAAGGAGGAATCGGACGCAGCAGGCGTGGGCTTGAGTGTGGGAGCGCCTGGTGCCGCTCAGTCGAGCGTCCCGTGCCTGGCTCGCGGAGTCGAGGGTCCAGCGCCAGGCGTCGCTCAGTGCGGGGCCGGTGGTCCTTGGCGGAGCTGGTCCCGCATCAATTCGGCGTCGTACTCGAAGGGCTCGGTGCTGGAGATGAACTCGGTCAGCTCCTCGCAGACCAGCCGCGGCTGATCGAGCTGTGGCCAATGGCGGGCGTCGGGGATCTCGACCATTCGGCTATGCGGGATCTCCTCGTGGGCACGCCGCCCATGCTCGATCGGAATGATCGGGTCGCGGTCGCCCCAGATGATCAGCACCGGGATGCGCTCGGCGAGGTAGATCCGGTCCATGGCGCTCACCTTCTGGCCGCCGGCGTCGACCACCGCCCGCAGCGTGTGCACGAAGGCGAGCTGTGCGTCCGATCCCACGAGCGACGCGTAGCCGCGTCCCATCTCCTGAAGGTGGGGGCCGGCGTGAAGGCCGAAGCGCTCCAGGAATCCCGACACGGTTCCCCCTGCTCGGACCGCCCAATCGCGAACGATCAGCGGCATCACCAGCTCGGCGCCGGGCAGGCTTGCGGCGCGCAGCACCGGGCTGACCTCGCGCCCGAGCCCGCCGCTGGAGACGAGCACCAGGCGCTCGCAGTACTCCGGGAACTGGTAGGCGAGCTGCAGCGCGATGCCCCCGCCCAGGGAGTGTCCGACCACCGTGGCGCTCTCCACGCCGAGAATCCCGAGCAGGTCGCGGACACCGCTCGCGTAGGCGCCGAGCGAGTAGTCGCCCTTCGGCTTCGCCGAAGCGCCGTGGCCGAACAGGTCCGGCGCGATCACCGAGTGGCCGGCGTCGACCAGGTCACCCATCAGCTCGACCCAGACGTCAGAGCTGGACGTGATGCCGTGGATCAACGCGATCGTCGGGCCCTCGCCGGCCATCCGGTAGCAGACCTTCTGCCCGTGCAGGGTGGTCTCGCGGAGCTCGAGGTCCGCCACGCTGGCCGTGCCGACCGTCACTTGATGTGCATACCCGAGATCGCCCGCGAGATCACCAGTCGCTGGATCTCCGAGGTCCCCTCGAAGATCGTCCAGATCTTGGCGTCACGGTGCATCCGCTCGACCGGGAACTCGCGCGAGTAGCCGTTGCCGCCGAGGATCTGCATCGCCCGCTCGGTCGACCAGACGGCGACCTCGCCGGCCTTCAGCTTCGACATCGACCCCTCCGCGTTGTTGAAGTCCTTGCCCGTGCGCCCCATCCAGGCTGCGCGCCAGACCAGCAGCCGGGCGGCGTCGATCTCCAGCTTCATGTCGGCGAGCGTGAAGGCGATCGCCTGGTTCTCGATGATCTTGCGCCCCCAGGTCTCGCGCTCCTTGGCGTAGTCGAGCGCGAACTCATAGGCGGCCCGGGCGATGCCGACCGCCTGCGCGCCGACCGTCGGCCGCGACAGCTCGAACGTCCTCATCGCCGCCTGTCCCTTGGAGCTCTTGCCCTCGCGGGCGCGGGCGAGCTTCTCGTCGAGCTTCTCCTTGCCCCCGAGCAGGCAGGAGCCGGGAATCCGGCAGTCGTCGAGATGGACGTCGGCGGTGTGCGAGGCGCGGATCCCGTGCTTCTTCAGCTTCGCCCCCTGCTCGAGCCCCTTGGTCCCTGGCGGAATCACGAACCCGGCATGCCCCCGCGAGCCCAGCTCGCGATCGACCGAGGCGATCACCACATGCACGTCGGCGATCCCGCCGTTGGTCGCCCAGGCCTTCTGCCCGTTCAGCACCCACTCGTCCTTGGCCTCGTCGTACTTGGCGTTCGTCCTGATGTTGGAGACATCGGAGCCGGCGTCGGGCTCCGACGAGCAGAACGCCGCCACCTTGGGCTCATCGACGGTCCCGAAACACTGCGGCACCCACTCCCCGAGCTGCTCGTGCGTCCCCGAGGCAAAGATCCCGGCGACCGCCAGCGTCGTCCCGAAGATCGACATCCCGATCCCCGCATCGCCCCAGAAGAGCTCCTCGTTGACGATCGGGAAGGTGAGGCCGGACTCGTCGGCCCAGAATTGGGCCACCCCCTCGAACCCATAGAGCCCGATCTTCGCCGCCTCCTGCACGATCGGCCAAGGAAACTCCTCCTTCTCATCCCACTCATGCGCCGCCGGCCTCACCGTCTGCTCGGCGAAGCCGTGGACCCACTCCTGGATGTCGCGCTGGTCGTCGGAAAGCTCGAGCGAGAACGGCGACTCGCCGACCTCGATCCCAAGCTCGCTCGCCTTCTGGTCGACTTGCTCCGCCTCGGTGGCGGCGCCGTTCTTGGTCTGCTCGGCAGTGGCCATCAGTTGCTTCCTTCCTGCTTCGGTGCCGTCGGGACGCGGAACAGGGAAGCGATCTGGGGCGCGTACATCAGGTCGCCCTCGATCTTCAGCTTCCCGGTCATGAACAGCCCCGGTCCCGAGGCCTGGTTCGTGATCAGCTTCAAGAAGCCCACCGGGTTGACCTTGAGCGTCACCCGGGCCTCCTCGCTGGGGGTCTCCGAGACATCGCACTTGCCGTCATGCACGATGAGCTCGAACTCGTCGTAGCCGCCGTCGGGGCGGTCGAGGATCTGGAAGTGGACGACGGCGTCGTGGCCCTTCGCCTTCGCGGGGTCCAGGTGCTCGGCCATCCGCGAGAAGATCTCCGGTAGCACTGTCTCGCGCTGCGGGCCACTCATCGCCTCGGCGAGCTGCTCGTCGCTCGCGTTGGCGATCAAGGCTGCGAATTCCTCGGCGCTGACCGCCGTCAGGTCGGGCGCCCTGTCGGCGCCCCCGTCCTCGGAGGCCTGGGGGGTCTGATCCTTGCTCATGCGCGTCTCCTCGATCCGGGTACCCTGCAAGACAGGTTGCTACTCGCGGTAGGAAAAAGCTACCATAAGTAGGAAATGAGCGACGACCGAATCCGTGAGCTTGATCACACCGAGCCCGTGCCACGGCGGCGAGCCGCGCACCTCGGGCCGGAGCGACGCCGGCCCCTGGTCCTGGACGCGGCCTTCAACCTCTTCCTGGAGCGCGGCTACGAGGGAACCTCGATGGAGGCGGTCGCCGCCGCGGCGGGGGTCACCAAGCCGGTCGTCTACGACTGCTTTTCGAGCAAAGAGGAGTTGTTCGAGGCGCTGCTGCGCCGCGAGGAGGAAAGAGTGCTGGCCGAGATCCAGGCGAGCCTGCCGGTCGACGCCAACGTCGACGATCCCGAGCCGCTCTTGATCGATGCCTTCACCGCGTTCCTTCGCGCCGTGGCGGCGTCGCCGGCCGCCTACCGGATCATTTTTCTAGGCGAGGGTGCGACCACGGCGCTGGCCCAGCGCATCCAGCGCACCCGCACCGCTCAGATGGAGGCCGTCGCTGCCCTGGCACGCGGTTGGCTGGAAGGGCGTGACACCGAAACCGACCTCGACGCCGCGTCGCGGCTGTTCGGCGCGATGGTGGTGGGGCTGGCCGAGTCCGGCGCGCGGGCGATGCTCACCGATCCCGAGACTTGGGACCCCGCGACCCTCGGGCGGCTGCTGGGGCGGATGGCGGCTCAGGGGCGGGGGAGCCTCTAGGAACGCTCCGGGAGCGGCTCAGCCGCTCTCGACCGGGTTGCCCTGGCTGCGCCAGGTGGCGACGCCGCCGTCGCCTACGTGGACGACGTTCTCGAACCCCTCCCGTTGCAGGATCGAAGCCGCGAGCCCGCTGCGCTTGCCGCCGCTGCAGACGGCGGCGATCTGGCCCTCGGCCGGAAGCTGCTCAAGCCGCTCCACCAGCTCGCCGTAGGGGATGTGGAGCGAGCCCGGGATGTGGGCGGCGGCGAACTCGTCCACGTCGCGGACGTCGAGCACGACGGGTGGTTCTGTGGAGCCGATCCGCCGCGCCAGCTCGCCGGGGTCGATTCGCTCGATCCGCTGCACCGTGCGACCCTCCGAGCGCCACGCCGTCATCCCGCCGGCCAGATAGCCGCGGACTCGCAGGCCGACGGAGGAGAGCAGCTCCGCAGCCTCCAGCTCGTAGCCGTCGGAGGCAGCGACGACGATCAGCTCGACGTTGTCCGGGACCACCTTTGCCACCTTGGTCGCGAAGCCGGTGTCGTAGGCCGAGGCGCTGATCGCGGCGGGAATGTGGGCTTCGTCGAACTGCTCGTCGGTGCGGGCGTCGACCAGGATCGCGCCCTCGGCGATTGCGACCTCGACTGCCCGCGGGGTCAGCGGGGCGGGGGTGCTCAGCTCCTCGATCAGCGGCCCGCGGTTGAGTGCGACCAGGTGGGCGACGTTGGGCGGGCGGTCGCCGAGCGTGCCAACGGCGTCGGCGACGAACTCCTCCTCGGTGGAGAAGCCCAACGCGCGGTTGTGGCGGCGCTCGAAGCCGATCGTCGAGGAGCTCTTGTGGTCGATCCCGGAGCTGCCGCAGAGCGAGCCTCCGAGATGCCCGGGCCAGACCTCGACCTCGTCTGGCAAGGTCAGCAACCGCTGGTGGAGCGTCCGGTAAATCTCGGCCGCACCCTCACGCGGCTCGATCGCCAGATCGGGCCGCGCCGTGTCTCCGATGAACAGCGAGTCGCCGGTCAGGACCGCGGATATCTCGGAGCCCCGGTTCGCGTCCCGGAGCAGGAAGGACGTGTGCTCAGGTCGATGACCCGGTGTGTGGAGAGCCTCGATCTCAACATCGCCGATGCGCAGCTTCCAGCCGTCGCCGATCGGCCCGTGCGGGTACTCGGGGTCGGCGAGCTCGTGGATGTGGATCGTGGCCCCGGTGGCTCGCGCCAGGCGTCCGTGTCCGGAGACATGATCGGCGTGATTGTGCGTCTCCAAAACGTGCTCGATGCCGACGCCGTGCAGGCGGCTCAGCCGCACGTAGGGGTCGATGTCCCACTGCGGATCGACGACGGCGGCGACGCCGGCGGAGATGTCTCCGACCAGGTAGGAGGCGCAGCCGAGGTCCTCGTGGACGATCTGACGGAAGAGCATCGCGTCAAGTTTGCTTGAAGGCAGCCGGCGGTGCCGCCCAGACCGAGAAGCTTGGGTTCGGCGGCAGAGTGCTAAGTCGGTCTAGACCGGTGACTGCGGGTGGTAGAAGATCAGCTTCGAGAGCCGCGCCAGTAGGCCCTTCTCGTCGTTCCACTTGCGGCGCGGGCCGTCGTAGCTGGTGGTCGCGAAGCCGTAGGTGGCGCTGGCGTCGTCGTTGAAGACGTCGATCTTCACCACCCCGCGGATCTTCGGTCCGCCCTGACGCTGGGCGGTCCAGGTCAGAATTTCACGCTGACCGCCGGCGAAGGCGAAGGGCTGGCTCAGGCTGGTGAAGACGACGTTGCTGATCGGGAACGAGTCCAGGCCGCCGTACTGAAGCAGGAGGTTGATCACGTCCTGGTGGGTGACCGGCTGATACCAGCCCGAGAACCCGTAGCCGACGTGGAATGTCCCGGTCGGCGAGGTGACGTCGATCCCGTTCGCGCTGTGGGCGTCGACCCAGCCCGCCGGCGCGTACCACGTCCAGTACTGGTTCTCGTGGCGAACCAGATTGACCTTGGCGCTGGCGGAGGCCGCCCAGACCAGGGAAAGCGCAGCGAGCAGCGAGAGGAGGAGGGTGAAGCGCTTCATTGACCCGATGGCCGAGTTCGACAGTTTGGGGTCCTCTCCTTGAATTTCGGCGCCACGGGCGGACGGCTGTACGGCGCGCGGGTCGGCCAGGGCAGCAACTAGGGTTCGCACCAGGTGAGCCGCGGTCAGATCCTCGTCCTCGTGCTGGTCGCCCTGTGCAGCGTCGTCGCCGGCGTGCTGCACTACACCGACGCCCCCGCGGTGGCCGCCTTCGCGGTCGCGGGGCTGGCGCTGGCCGGTCTGGCCTGGATCGTCGCCTTCTCGACCGAGGCGCTCGGAGAGCGCTTCGGGCCGGGTGTCACCGGCTTCCTTCAGTCGACGCTCGGCAACCTGCCGGAGTTCTTCGTCGTGCTGTTCGCGCTCAACGCCGGCGAGATCCGGGTCGCCCAGCTCTCCCTGATCGGCTCGATCCTCGCCAATGGGCTTCTGGTCCTCGGTCTGACAATCGTCATCGGCGCACGCCATGCACCCGATGGCGTGATGCGCTTTCACCCCCGGCTCCCCAACGACACCATGACGCTGTTGATGCTGGCGGTGTTCGTGATCGTGATCCTCGGCATCGCGGCGTCGAGCAACGACGCGGCCGCCGCGGACGCGAAGACGATCTCGGCGATCGGCTCCGGTTGCCTGCTGGTCGTCTACGCACTGTGGCTCTCCTCGTACCTGCGAAGCGACACCGCGGCCGCCGCGCCCGCGGTTGGCCCGCGCCTGCCGCTTGCCACGACCGTCACTCTGCTCGCCGCCGCCGGCGTCGGCGCGGCATTGGTCTCGAACTGGTTCATCGACGCGCTGGCTCCGGCGATCGACTCGCTTGGGATCTCGCGCGCCTTCGCCGGGCTGGTGATCGTGGCGATCGCCGGCAACGCGGTGGAGAACACCACGGCGCTGTTGCTGGCCGCCAAGGGCCAGTCCGACCTCGCGATCTCGGTGGTGAAGAACTCGGTCGCCCAGATCGCCGTCTTCCTGTTCCCGGCGCTGATCCTGGTCTCGCTGCTGCTCACCCACTCGCTGACTTTCGTCCTGCCGCCGGTGTACATCGCCTCCCTCGCGCTGTCCGCGGTTGCGATCTGGCAGATCACCGGCGACGGCGAGGCGCGCGACTACGAGGGCGCGGCTCTGGTGGCTCTGTTCGTGATCGTTGGTGCCGTCGCCTTCTTCGAGTAGGTTGATGAGGCCAGATGTGGTGGCTTAATCCAGACAAGGAGGAGCGATGACAGAGTCTCCCCAGACTCCGTTCAGCGATCCGGCGCCGACCGAGGCGCCGACCGAGGCGCCCGCCGAGGCGCCCGCCGAGGTGCCCGAGGCGCCCGGAGAGGGTGGCGACGAGGGAGGCGGCGAAGAGTCCGCCGACGAGTAGCTCACCTCTTTCGAGGCGATCGGCCCCGACTCCCCGCGCCGCGGGGACGGGGCCTTCGTCTTAATTGCGGCGGCTTCGCCGCCTGACACGCCTGTGCCGGCGTGCAACGCGTCGGCAGACATCGTTTAGGCGGTCGCCAGGCGCTTGCCGAGCCCCGACACGGTGAGCAGCCCCCAGCCGGCGAACTCATTCAGCTCGCGTGCGGGTCTGTTCTACTTGCTTGCGCGGACGTAGGCTTAATCTGACGCAACTCAACCCACTGAGCGGAGGCAGAGATGGCAGCGAGGACAGAGACCGGCGACCTCGAGCAGGAGCTAGCCGCTCTGCTCGAGGTCGAGCGGTTTGATCCTCCAGAGGGCTTCCGGGAGGAGGCCCTCTGGAGCGACCCATCGGTGTACGAGGAGGCGGCACGCGACCCGGATGCGTGGTGGCTGCGCCAGGCGACCGAGCTGGTCGACTGGTTCGAGGAGCCTAAGGCGGCGCTGAACGACTCCAACCCGCCCTTCTACAAGTGGTTCGAGGGCGGCAAGCTGAACGTCTCCTTCAACTGTCTCGACCGTCACGTGGAGGCTGGCCTGGGCGACCGGGTCGCCTTCCACTGGTACGGCGAGGAGGGCGAGGAGCGCGACATCACCTACGCCGAGCTGCTGGAGCGGGTGCAGCGCTTCGCCAACGCGCTGCGCGACCAGGGCATCGGCAAGGGAGACGTTGTCGGGGTCTTCCTGCCGATGATCCCCGAGGTCGTCGTGGCGATGCTCGCCTGCACCCGCATCGGTGCGATTCACAACGTCGTCTTTGGCGGCTTTTCGCCGGAGTCCGTGAAGGAGCGGATGGAGTTCTCCGACGCCAAGGCGTTGATCACCGTCGACGGCGCTCGCCGCAAGGGAAAGACGGCGCCGATCAAGCAGCAGGTCGACGAGGTGATGGGCGACGTGGACTCGATCGAGTCGATCTTCGTCGTCAAGCACACCGAGACCGAGTGCGAGATGAAGGAGGGGCGCGACGTCTGGTTTGGGGAGGTCGAGGAGGCCGCCGACGCGACCTGCGAGCCGGAGCCGATGGACGCCGAGGATCCCCTCTACATCCTCTACACCTCGGGCTCGACCGCGAAGCCGAAGGGCGTCCTGCACACCACGGGCGGTTATCTGACCGGGGTGGCGTACACGCATCGGTACGTCTTCGACCTCAAACCCGACCAGGACGTTTTCTGGTGCGGGGCCGACGTCGGCTGGGTGACCGGGCACTCCTACATCGTCTACGGCCCGCTCGCCAACGGAGCGACGAGCGTGATGTACGAGGGCGCGCCGGACTACCCCGACAAGGACGTCTGGTGGGGGATCATCGAGCGCTACGGCGTGACGATCTTCTACACCGCGCCGACCGCGATCCGCACCTGTATGAAGTGGGGGCCCGAGTACCCGGGCAAGCACGACCTGTCCTCGTTGCGGTTGCTGGGGACGGTCGGGGAGCCGATCAATCCCAAGGCCTGGCTCTGGTACCACAAGGTGATCGGCGGCGAGCGCTGCCCGATCGTCGACACCTGGTGGCAGACCGAGACCGGCAACATCGTGATCTCGCCGCTGCCTGGGATCACGGCGACCAAGCCCGGCTCGGCGACGCTGCCGCTGCCTGGCTTCGAAGCCGCGGTGTTCGACGAGGACGGCAAGGAGATCGACGAAGGCCAAGGGGTGCTGGTGCTGACGCGGCCCTGGCCGGGGATGCTGCGCACGCTGTACCGCGAGGACGAGCGCTACGTAGAGACCTATTTCGAGCGCTTCGGACCGGAGACGTACCTGGTCGGCGATGCGGCGCGGCGCGACGAGGACGGCTACTTCTGGATCCTCGGCCGGACCGATGACGTGATCAACGTCTCGGGGCACCGTCTCTCGACCGCAGAGGTCGAGTCGGCCGTGGTCGCCCATGCGAAGGTCGCCGAGTGCGCGGTGATCGGGCAGACCGACGAGGACACCGGGCAGGCGATCTGCGCCTTCGTCACCCTCGAGGGCGATCTGGATGGCGACGACAAGATGGTCGACGAGCTGCGCGCGCACGTCGCCGAGCGGATCGGCAAGCTCGCCCGTCCGAAGCGGGTGATCTGGTCCGGCGACCTGCCGAAGACCCGCTCCGGCAAGATCATGCGCAGGCTGCTGCGCGACATCGCCGAGGGGCGCGAGCTCGGCGACGTGACGACGCTTCGCGATCCAGCCATAACGGAGGAGCTGGACCAGAAGGTCAAGGAGCGGCTGGCGGCTGGCGAAGAGGATTAGGGGCACCGCGGGCGCCGCTTCGGCGGCGCCCGCCTGCTCGACTCAGGAGCGGCTCGCGAAGGCGCGCAGCGCTTCCTTGCCGCCCCCGATCAGCGGGGCGCCATGCGCGAAGAGCAGATGATCGAAGGGCTGGTCGAGCAGCGCTGAGGCGCGTTGCAGCCCGGCGCGCTTGACCTCCTCGGGGTCCTCTCCGATCAGGTTGTCGGGGACGAAGCCGATCTCCCCGTAGTGGATGAGCGTGTCGGCGAACAGCAGGGCGCCGTCGGCGGCGTCGATTCGCAAGGCCGTGTCCTCGGGGCAGATCGCGTCCATCGGCAGCGCGGTGACGTCGTCCGTCAGGCGGTCGCCGAAGGCGAAGCCCTGCACTTCGGGGCCGCCCTCGAACTCGTGCAGCCCGGCCTCATGGCAGAGGATCGGACATGCGAAGCGGTCGGCGATCTGCTCCGCGTGGCGCAGATGGTGGCGGTTGGAGAGCACGACCCGCTGCGGATCGCGGCTATCGAACCACTCGATGCCCTCCTCGGGCAGCAGCGGGTCGATCGCCGTACCCGAGCCGGCGACGAAGTGGCAGCTGACCTCGATGCCGATCTTCGGATGAACGGCGGTCCAGTGAAAGACCCCGGGCAGAACCTCCTCCATCGCCGGCGAGCTTAGTCGCGCTCGACATCAGCCGCTAGAGCGGTCCGCCTGACGCGTGGTCGCGTCCTCGATCAGCTGCTCGAGCGCGACCTCCAGGCCCTGTAGCTGGTCGCGGACCTCGTGCATCTGACGCAGGGCGATCGCCTCCGGCGACTTCTCGCCCTCTTCCAGCTCGGCCTCCACCTCGGCGATCTCGGGCCCCAGGAAGCGCTGCGCGATGGCGCCGGTCAGCAGGGCGACGAAGGAGATGCCGACCAGCAGCATGACGACCGAGATGATCTCGGCGCCGGTGGTGGTCGGGTAGATGTTGGAGCCCAGCGTAGTCATCGTCGTGACCGCCCAGTAGAGGCCGGTCCAGTCGCTGTAGTGGTGGGAGTGCTCGAAGCCCACGAAGGCGGCGCCGCCGGCGATCACCGTTATGGCCGCGAGCAGGGCCGCGTAGCGAATGCCCTCGATCGAGAAGACGCGGCGCGAGAGCTGGGCGAGTCGCAGCAAGCGCAGGAGCCGCAGGAGTCTGATCACCCGCAGGCTCTGAAGCCCAGGCGGCAGCACCGGCGGGGTGAGGACGACGATGACCAGCTCGATCGGGTGCTCGCGAAGCCAGCGCTTGCGATCCGGCACCACGGTGAGCATCACCACGACCTCGATCAGGAAGGGAACCCAGGTCGCCCAGTTGAGCGCCTGGGCGATCGCGTCAAGGCTCGTTCCGGTCTGCGACTCGTGGATCGCCACCGCGGGCAGGGTCAGCAGTGCGGCGACCATCAGGAACGGGTCCATGAAGCGCGCGATGCGCTCTGAGCGCTCGTCCATGGCTGTGGGGTTCGACGCCCGCGCGGCCGTGTCCTACCCGTGGGCGTCAGCCGGCAAGGGCGTCCTGAGGTCACGCATTACAGAACCGATTTGCTAAACTAATTAGCAGCCTGAATTATATATGAATCAGACGATTGAGACAAACCTCGCCGAGACCGCCGCTCACCTGCGGCTGGTGATCAACCGCGCGGCGCGACGGATGCGCCAGGAGGCGGGCACCGAGCTTCGCGCCCCCCACGCGTCGGCGCTGACCTCGGTCGAGCTGCACGGGCCGCTCACCCCCAGCGAGTTGGCGGAGATCGAGCGCATCAAGCGCCCGACGGCGACCCGCATCCTGCGCGGGCTCGAAGAGGAGGGCCTGGTCGAGCGTACCCCCGACCCCAAGGACGGGCGCAGCGCACTGATTAGCCTCACCGGCGAGGGTCGCGAGCGCCTGCGTCGCCTGCGCCAGCGAAAGAACGCCTACCTGGCCAGGCGCATGCGCGATCTCGATCCGCGTGACGTCGCGACGCTGGAGCGGGCGGCGGAGATCCTCGAGCGCCTGCTCGAGGGCGACCGCGCACCGCGAGGGGAGGGGCGGGCTTGACCACCGCCCTTCGCCGCTCATTCGACTCCCTCCAGGTCCCCAACTACCGCCGCTACTTCGTCGGGCAGATCGTCTCGTTGTCCGGCAACTGGATGCAGACGGTGGCGGAGATCTGGCTGGTGCTGTCGCTGACCGGCAGCGGCGTCGCGGTTGGGCTCACCACGGCGCTTCAGTTCCTGCCCATCCTGCTGTTCGGCGCCTGGGGCGGCCTGCTCGCCGACCGCTTTGCGAAACGGCGCCTGCTGATCGTCACCCAGGCAGCGATGGCGCTGCCGGCGCTCGCCCTGTTCGCGCTCAGCAGCGCCGGCGTTGTGACCGTGGCCATGGTCTACGCGCTGGTCTTCGCCCGCGGCGCCGTCAACGCGGTCGACAACCCGACCCGCCAGAGCTTCGTGATCGAGATCGTGGGAACGGGGCGGGTCGTCAACGCGGTCAGCCTCAACAGCGTCCTCGTCCACTCGGCTCGCATCATCGGCCCGGCGCTGGCCGGGGTGCTGATCGCCACGGTCGGGGTCGATCCGTGCTTCGCGATCAACGCGGCCACCTTCGGCGCCATGATCTTCGCGCTGTGGCGGATGGAGCCGGGGGCGCTGCGTCCGGCGCCCCAGGTGCCGCGCGAGCGGGGCGCCGTGCGATCGGCGTTGCGCCACGTGGCCGCAACGCCCCGCCTCGCGGTTCCGCTGGCCCTGATGGCCGTGGTCGGAACCCTCGGCTACAACTTCCAGACCATCCTGCCGCTGCTCGCCAGGTTCAGCTTCGGCGGCGGCGCCAGCGTCTACGCGGCCCTGGTCTCGGCGATGGCCGTGGGATCGGTGGCGGGCGCGCTGGCCACCGGTGCGCGCGGGCGCACCAGCGCCTCCGTGATAGCCGGCGCGGCGCTCGGCTTCGGAGCCCTCTCATTGCTCGCGGCCGCCGCGCCGACGCTGGCGCTGGAGCTCCCGCTGCTGGCCCTGCTCGGCGCCGCCACGGTGACCTTCGCGGCCAGCGTCAACTCCTACCTTCAGCTCGAGGTGCGCCCAGACATGCGCGGCCGGGTGATGGCGTTGTACTCGATCGTCTTCCTCGGCTCGACCGCGATCGGGGGCCCGATCGCGGGCTGGCTCTCGGAGGCATTCGACCCGCGCGTCGCACTGGTCCTCGCCGGAGTTTCCGGCCTCTCGGCCGCCTGGGCGGCGCGCACGGCGCTGGCCCGGGTCGAGCGCGAGCACCCCCCGCGCGCCCGGTCGCATCGGGACGTCGCCGAGGAGCCGCTCACAGAGGAGCAGGAGGCCCTCGCCGCCTGAGCGACCCGGAATATTTACCTCCGGGTCACCGAATCCTCACCGGGGCCCCAGACCCGCCGCCTAGCCTGGCCGCTCGCCAATTCGAGAAAGAGTCCAGAGAGAAGGCCGCGGATGGAAGCAGCAACGCACGAGCACGAGATCGAGGCCGAGATCAGCGCGACGCCGGGCTGGCCACCCTTTACGGAGGCGTCGACGGGGTCGGAGTGCCCTATCCGCTGCCGTCGAGCAGTGGGAGGACGAGACCTGGGAGGAAGATCCCGAGCTTGACCCGCTGATCTACGCGGGACTGCTGGGGCTGGCGCCGTAGGCATCCAGGCGCCGCCGCAGCTGAAGAGAATTACTGCCGGACGCCCCGCTGGGCGCCGGGCACGGGGGGGAGACAACCCAGCTTCCCAGCGGGGCAACCGGCAGTCCTGGGCGTCGGGTCCTCCGCACGCCCTGAAGGGAAACTTACCCGTCTTTGAGGCGCCGAAACCTGGCTGCGCAGCCAGCCTGGCACTCAAACCCTGGCCGGGCAGCCAGCACAGGACCACAGCGCGCGATCCTACACCTGCGCGAAGCTACGCGAGGTGAACGACGGCCAGTTGATCCTCGTCGGGGGCGCGCTGCTGGTCGCCGGCCTCGGGGCGGCGCTCGCCGCGGGCCGGCTGCGGGTCCCCGGGCTGGTCCTGTTCCTCGGGGTCGGGATGGCGATCGGCTCGGACGGGACCGGGTGGATCAACTTCAACGACTATGAGCTGGCGCGCACGATCGGTACCGTGGCGCTGGCGATGATCCTCTTCGAAGGCGGACTGGACGCCGGCTTCGACGAGATCCGCCCGGTGCTCGGCCCGTCGCTGGGCCTGGCGCTCGCGGGAACCCTCGGCACGGCCCTGATCGCCGGGCTTGCGGCGGCGCTTCTGTTCGACTTCTCGACCCTCGACGGGTTGCTGGTTGGATCGATCGTCGCCGCCACCGACGGTGCCGCGATCTTTGGCGTGCTGCGCGGCTCGACCTTGCGGCGCCGGCTGGCGCGCACGCTGGAGGGGGAAGCGGGCTTCAACGACCCGGTCGCTGTGCTGCTGGTGATCGGCTTCATCGACTGGATCCAGCGCCCCGGCTATGGGGCATCGGACATGGCGCTGCTGCTGCTGCGCGAGTTGGGAATCGGCCTCGCGATCGGCGCTGCGGTCGGCTGGCTCGGGGTCCAGGGGCTGCGCCGGGCGCGGCTCGGCACCCCCGGGGCATACCCGCTGGGGACGATCGGGATCGCCGCGGTCGCATTCGGCGCCGCCGCGACGCTGCACGGGTCGGGCTTCCTCGCCGTCTATCTCGCCGGCCTGATCCTCGGCGGCGCCACGATCCCCGCCAAGGGGACGGTGCGCATCTTCCACCAGGGCCTCGCCTGGGTCGCCCAGGTGAGCTTGTTCATCGTCCTTGGGCTGCTCGTCTTTCCGTCGCAACTCGGGGACGTCGCCCTGAAGGGCACCCTGCTGGCGCTGATCCTCGCCGTCGTCGCCCGTCCAGCCGCCGTGTTCGCCTCGACCCCGTTCGCCGGCTACACGGTGAATGAGCGGATCGTGCTCGGCTGGGCTGGCCTGCGCGGCGCCGTCCCGGTGGTGCTGGCCACCTTCCCAGTCATCGAGGGGGTCCCGCACAGCCTCGAGTTCTTCAACATCGTCTTCTTCGCGGTGCTGCTCTCGACCCTCGTTCAGGGCGCCACCTTCGAGCCGCTGGCCGCCCGCCTGGGGGTGACGACCAGCGATCCGGCGCTGGCAGAGCCGGCCCCACCGCCGCGCCCGGCGCGCAGCACCGCCCAGATCTCGACCTCGCGGTCGTGGACCGCGGCCGACGGCGACCCCGCCTATCCGCGCCAGGTGGCGGGACGGGCCGTGGTCCGGCAGCTCCGCACCAGGCTCGACCAACCCGGAGCGTTGGTCGAGTTGGATGACGGGCGCTACGCGTTCACGGGGCCGGTGCTGGCGATCGGCTCGGCGAGCGCCCTACAGACCGCCGCGCGCCGCAGGCTGGAGCACGCCTCCACCGACGCGGCGAAGGAATGGTGGCGCGAATTGATCGGAGCCCTGGCACGCTGAACCACGCCCCGCCGCAGGGCCTCAGCTAGGCCTGATCACCAGCAGGTGCGACCTCAGGCCAGGCCGAGTCCCCGGGCCCGCTCGACGGCTTTCGCGATCACCTCGTCGGCGCCCTCGACGCTGCCGGCGCGCATCAGTATCCGCCCCGCGACCACGCAGGTGTCGACGACGGCTCCGGCCGCCGCGTAGACCAGGTCGGCGGTGAGGTCGCCGAGGCTGAGCTCGGGGGCGTCGGCGCGCAGCAGCAGGAAGTCGGCCGGCTCGCCTGGCGCCAGGCGGCCGGAGGCGCCGAGCAGCGGCGCGCGGCGGCCGGTCGCCACTTCCCATGCCTCCTCGGCGGTGACCGCCGCCGGGTCGCCGGCCTCGTTCCTCTGCAGCAGGGCGAAGGTCTTCAGGTCGGCGAGCAGGTCGAGCGAGTTGTTTGAGCCGGCCCCGTCGGTGCCGAGGCCGATCGCGACGCCGACTTCGCGTGCCTTGCGGTACGGGAAGACCCGTCCCACCGCGAGCTTCAGGTTCGCAACGGGGTTGGTGACGATCGTGGCGCCACGCTCCGCCGCCAGCTCCAGTTCCTCGTCGTCGAGCCAGACGCCGTGGGCAAGCAGCGCCCCCGGACCGAGAACACCGAGCCGATCGAGGTGGTGGACGGGTCGTAGGCCGTGCTCGTTTACGCAGTCGGCCATCTCCTGCTCGGTCTCCGACAGATGGATGTGCACCGGCAGCTCGCGCTGCGCCGCCAGCTCGGCTACCCAACGCAGCCCTTCCTCGCCGACCGTGTAGATCGCATGCGGGGCGAGCGCCGCTGAGATTCGCTCGCCGCAGCCGGCGAGCTGTTCGAGGTTGCGCAGGGCGCCCTCGCGCAGCGACTCCAGGCCCTTGCCCGCCTCGATCAGCGGCGCCGCGATCGTCGCCCGCAGGCCGGCGTCCTCCACCGCCCGCGCCGTCGCCTCGGGGTGCCAGTACATGTCCCAGAAGCGGACCGTGCCGCTGCGGATCATCTCCAGGCAGGCGAGGCGCGTGCCCCAGTAGACATCCTTGGGCTCCAACCTTGCCTCCAGCGGCCAGATCTTCTCCTCCAGCCACTGCATCAGCGGCAGGTCATCGCCGTAGCCGCGAAACAGGGTCATCGCTGCGTGCGTGTGGCCGTTGACCAGGCCGGGGACCAGGGGCGCGCCGCCGGCGTCCAGCACCTCGTCGCCGTTGCGGGGCTTGACCCCGGGGGCCAGCTCGGCGATCAGGCCTTCCTCGGCCCGCAGCCCGACCGTTTCGCCCTCGAGCAGTGCGCCGGTCACCGCCAGGCTCACGCGCGAGCCTCGCGTTTCGTTGGCCCCGCGGTCACGGGCCCTCCGCGCTCAGCGACGGCAGCACAGCCTCCAGCGCCGCCGCGAGGCGCTCGCGGTTTGCCGCGTGACCGGCCTCGTACTCCTCGCGGGTCAGCGGCGCGTCGCCGATCCCGTTGGCGAGGTTGTCGACCACGCAGACCGCGGCATAGGCGAGGCCGAGCTGGCAGGCGGCGACACACTCGGAACCCATCGTCATCCCCACGACGTCCGCGTGATTGGCGATCAGCCGCACCTCGGCCGGGGTCTCGAAGCGGGGGCCGGGGCTCTGCCAGTACAGACCCTGGTCGCGGATCGCCGCATCTGTTGCCGTGCCCCACGCCTCCAGCACGAGACGCCGCCAGACCGGATCGAAGGCCGGGACGACGTGGCCGCGCTCGTCCTCGAAGGCCGCGTCGACCCTGCCCAGGGCCAGGAAGTCGGTGGGGCAGAGGAACGACCCGACCCCGAGCTCGGCGTGCAGCGACCCCACCGAGCAGATCGCCAGCACCCTGTCGCAGCCGGCCTGCTCGAGCGCCGCGAGGTTGCGGGGGTGATCGACGAGTTGGGCGGGGGTGTAGGAGTCGATCCCGTGCCGCACCAGCACTACGTGGCTGTCCGCGTCGAGCAGATCGACGGCGCCTCGCTCGGTCGTCAGTTCCCGCTTCGGCGCTCCGGCCCAGGGCCGCAGCGCGTCGAAGCCCTGGCCGCCGACAAGCGCGAGTCGCCCCATCTAGTTCTCGGCCAACGTTACGAGACGCGCCACTTGGTAATCATTTCGTACGTGGCCAAGACGGACCTCGACACGATCCGCGCCTCATACGTGGCCCTCAACCAGGGGGATGTGCAGGCTGCGCTCGACGCTCTGCACCGCGAGGCGGTGTGGCGCGAGAGCCCCGAGCTCCCAGGCGGCGACGACTTCGAGGGCAGGGCTGCGATCGAGCAGTTCCTGGAGGGCTTCCTCGAGCAGTGGGATGTCTTTGACCAGCAGGTGGAGTCGACCGTTCGCCGCGGCGATCGCGTGCTGGTGAACATCCAGATGACCGCGGTGGGGCGCGAGAGCGGCGCCGAGGTGAGCGCCCGATACGTCCACATATGGACGATGCGCGACGGGCGCGGCGCCGAGGTGGACGCCTACTACGACGCCGAGAAGGCGCTGCGCGAGCTCGAGGCCTGATCGCGGCGGTCGAGCACCGAGCCGGCCAACCCGACCGCGAGAACGGTGGCGAAGAAGGCGACGAACAGGGGAAGCGCGACGCCGTCTCGGAAATCGGACGAGTGCAGCGCCGCGCCCAGCAGCTGGAGCGCGCCCAGCACGGCGTAGGTGAGGGCGGCACCGCGATAGCGCCGCAGGCAGTTGCCCCGAACGGCGATCGTCGCCGCAACCGCAAAGCCGATCAGAAATGCGCCGATCGCCCGGGCGGTGAGCGGAGTGAGCGCCCACGGCCAGGCGCCGTCGAACCCGGACGGAGAGACGAACAGACCGGCTCCGTAGAGCGCGAAGGCGGCGCCCTGCACGGCGAGCGCCAGCCGCAGCGGAGCGGGCATCGGCAGCCGCGGCTCGTGGCGGTCAGCGCCGCTGCCGGTGCGCGTTGCCGCGACCAGATAGATCAGCAGCGGGACGGCGACCGCGTAGGCGGCGACCCAGAAGTAGCCGAACAGGTCGTTGTGGAACTTCTCGAGGTGCAGTTGCGTCGCGAGCAGCAGCAGGATCGCGACCGCAAGCTCGGGGAACGCCGCGATCCGGATTCGCTCCCAGTCGCGCTCCATCGACGCCCAGGCGAACAAAACCCCCGCCGACCAATAGGCCGTGCCCCGGAAGGAGGCGGTCTGCGGCGGATCGATCGTCCAGGAGAAGTGGTCTAAAGTCGGGACGCCTAGCGCCCGGCTATTCGCGGCGTTCGATGTTGGCCGAGGCGAGCGCCCGCAGGCGCGGCGTCCGGGTGCGATCACCCGCGGCGCTTCGCCCGAAGCCCGCAGACGGCCGTTCAAGGCTTCGGATCGGGGCGGCGTCGGCAGAATCAGCGCCGATCGGGCGTGAGCCCGCGGATGGCGCCGCCGCCCCGATCGCGGCCGGGCCGCAGACGAGCTTAGAGCGAACGCTCGACCCGGCGGATTGTCGCCGGATGCCAGCGGCCGCTACCGCTCGGCGTCGCCACTGCGGCCGCGTTCAATCGCTCGGCGATGGCGGCGTAAGAGTCGCCGCCGGTTCGGGCGCGACGGATGCGGGCTCGGGTCCGCTTGTCGGTAGGGCCGCCCGGGCCGGGCTTGTAGGTTGGGTCCTGCCGGCGCTTCTCGACATGGTGGGCGCGCATACGGCTCCCCATCATTCGACGCTCGAACTGCGCGAAGTTCATGAGTGAGTTGGCGACCATCTCGCCGTGGTCGGTCGAAGTGTCGAAGCCGAGGTCGAGCGCGACGATCTTCCAGCCTTCCCGATGTGAGGCGTCGAGAATCGTGGCGAAGTCGAGCATGGAGCGGGAGAGCCGGTCCAGCTTGGCGACGATCAGCGCGTCAACCTCGCCGGCCTTCAACATCGCCCGCGCCCGGCAGATGCCCGGCCGCTTCATGTTCCGCGCGCTGCGGCCGGCGTCCTCGATCACGTCGAGGAGTTCCCAACCTGGACGGCGCCTGCACTCAGCGCGGATTGCCTCGCGCTGGGCGCTGAGCGACACGCCGTTGTCTGCCTGGTCGCCGGTCGAGACTCTCGTATATCCGAGGGCTCTCATGGCTGGCAGCGTAACAGTTGCAGGCAGCCGTTACTAGGCCTTAGCGTCCGCGCTCTCCTAAGCCATTCGTGCCTACGGGGGCACCCTGACCACCAGAACGGGCTCCGAGGGCGCCCAGCGACCTCCAGCGGCCGTATACGGGATGTGAGCGGGCAGGGCAAGACCCCATCTGACGCCTATCGAGTGGACCTTGTAGCACCCTGCCACTAGCCGCTGGCGCCCAGGGGACCCGCCACGCATGGGCCCAGGGCGGGGCGCCTTCGACTAATCCCCGGTGCCACGCCGCCCCGGCGGGCGGGCCGGCACGCATCCCTGGGTGGCAAGCGTCCGGCTGGGCTCGCGCTTCGAGGTCGTCGGCGCTTCGGCCGGATCGTGCGCCGGGAGTACCAACACCGTGTGCTTACCGTCCGCATCGGCGGCACGAAATGGCACTTTTCGATTCCGGGACGGTACGTCAAGGCCAAGCTGTCAGCTACAAAACCCCTGCACCTAGCCTCTAGAGAGCGCTTGGCACGGCGTGCGCTACGCTAAATCTAGAACGAATATGGGAGGCAGAAAGTTGAACACACTGACAGCAGCAGAGCGCGTCCGCGAGGCGCGAAAGCAGGAGGGCTGGACGCAGGCCGAGCTAACGCGCCGGGCTCACATCAACAGCATCGGGCTCGTCTCCATGATCGAGTCGGGATACCGACCTGGGGCTCGGCTTCAAGGTAAATTGGCCGCGGCGCTGGGCCTGGATCCGGCGGCGCTGTTCCCGGTCGAGGACTCGGACTGATGGGCGACGGCGTGAAGTTCGAGACGCTGAAAGGCGTGTTCAAAGGCAAGGACGACTCGATCCAGCTCGACGCGGAAGGCGACCGAGGGCGACTCGGCCGCGAAGGTCGTAGTGACTTCGGAGCAGGTGGCCGCATCGTCCGGCTGGACGGTACGCCGGTCGAGAGCTTCAACGTCCGGGCCGAGCGCGAGGCCGTGGGCTACAGCGTCCACGATTTGGCCGTCCGCGCAAGCTTTCCTGAGCGGCTCATCGAGAAGTGGGAGCGCGGCGACTCGACCCCGAGCGCCGACCAGCAGCAGCAGCTCGCGGCCGCTATGGAGGGTTACTGATGGCCGGCCAGGACGGCTGGGTGGATGGGAGCGACCCAATCGCAGCTAGGGAGATTCTTCGATCGAAGAAACGCATCCTCGCCGATCCGCAAGGCCCATCCGCCAACGAGGTCGCAGCGAACATTCTGGACCGATCGGAGCTGGATAGCGTCTCCCATACCGTTTGGCCTCCGGAGCCGGCCGCTGAGCAGAAGGTCGAGGCGGACGATGCGGAGTGAGCTTTGGCCGAGAGATATCCACTCGCCGCCGAGCTTGCGGCCTCTCGCCTCAGGAATTCGCTGACGCGAGCTTCATCGAGGTCGAGCAGCTCCGCAGGATCGAGCTGGGCGCCGTGATCCCCGAAGCGACTCAGGACGCGCTCCGCGAAGTCCTTGACGCATGCGAAGGGGTTTGCATCCCGTGAGCGAGCCATCGTCCACGCGCCGCATCCTTGATGCAGCTCGCCGCCGGGCAGGCTTGCCAGCTCGCGGGGCGGCCGCGTCCGTAACCGAACGCCGCCGCGAGAAGCTGCTCAGCGACGCCGAACACGCCTTGCAGCTCGAACGCATCCGCGAGACGATCGCGAAGGGTAAGCGCGCGGGAGCGGGTAGCTCCGGTTGGTCCTCGCCGAGCTACGGGGACGGGACACCTTGGAGCAGGGCGCGATGATCGTCCGCTACGAACTTCGAGCGCGTCACGCCTATCGGTTGCTCGAAATGGAAGCTGGACGATGAGCGGCGATTTTGAGCGGCGGATGCGCGAGCTGATCGAGGCCGAAGGCTTGCCGGCTGAGCGCCGGGCCATCCTGCGGATTCAGGCCGGCCAGGCTTCGACCTTGGCCGAACGGGCCGCGGTAGCGGCCGCTCTCGGGCTGGGCGCTTCCGAGCTGTTCGCGGTCGCTGAGCCCTCCGAGTTAGCGGCCCCCTCCGAGGTATCCTGATGATGAAAATTCAACCCGAAAACGAAGAGAGGCCGGCTCTCGCCGACCCCTCGAAGCTCCGGCCGTGCAAGGCCGAAAGGACATACATCGCATGAACAAGCATACATCAGCGCCAGCCGTAAACAGCAGCTCCAACGGCCACAGTCCCGGCCACGTCAATGCCGCCGAGAGCAACGGCCTAAGCCCGCCCGAGTGGGAGGAGGCGGTTAGGAACGCGCTCACCTTTCTTCGGATGAACGGCGGGGACCGGGACGTGGCTGCCCTCGACTTCAAGCACCTGCCGCCGGAGGTAGCCGTACAGATCGTCGCGGAGGCTGACCGGCGTCTCGCATTTATCGAAGCCGCTCCGCTCCCGGAGTGCACGGACCTGGGAAACGCCGAGCTGTTCTGCCGGTTGCACGCGGATCAGTTGCGCCACGTCAAGGAACGCCGGCAGTGGCTTCGCTGGCAGGACGGGCGCTGGCGTCCGGATAGAACCGGCGAGGTCGAGCGCGCGGCGAAGGAAACGGCGCGGAGCCGGCTACGCATGGCCGCGGCGCTGGAAGGCGAGGAGCGGAAGTACCAGGCGAAGTACGCCCTGCGCTCGCAGGACAGCGCGAAGGTTCGCGCCATGATCGAGCTAGCCTCGACGGAACCGGAGGTCGTACTTGCCGCCGACGCGCTCGACGCTGACCCTTGGCTGCTGGGCTGCGGGAATGGAACGCTCGATCTGCGAACCGGCGAGCTACGGACGCCGCGACCGGAGGATTTGATTTCGGCCGGCACGGATGTTCCGTATGAACCGGAATTTGAGCCCGTACGATGGCTTCAATTCCTAGATGAAGTGTTCCGGGGCGATCGGGAGCTAATCGGGTTCGTCCGTCGTCTCTGCGGCTACACGCTGACTGGCGACACTCGGGAAGAAGTCCTGGCCGTGTTTCACGGCACCGGAGGGAACGGCAAATCGAAGTTCATCGAAGTGCTCAAGGCGCTGCTAGGCGACCTGGCAGCTACCGCCGCCTTCGACAGCTTCGCGCGCAGTGCAAACGATCGCGGCGCGCGTAACGACATCGCCCGGCTACATCGGGCGCGGCTCGTCGTCGCCTCAGAGTCAGGCGAAGGCCGGCACCTAGACGAGGCGACCATCAAGCAGCTAACCGGTGGCGACACCGTGACGGCGCGCTTTCTGTACGCCGAGCACTTCGAGTTTCGCCCGCAGTTCAAGCTAGTGCTCGTGACGAATCATCGGCCGCGCGTCGATGGCGACGATGATGCGATCTGGCGGCGGTTGAAGTTGGTCCCGTTCGAGGAGTGCTTCGAAGGGCCGCGCAAGGATCGCGAGCTGGCAGCGAAGCTGGCGGCCGAGCTGCCGGGGATTCTCGCGTGGGCCGTTGAGGGCTGCCTGGAATGGCAGCGCGACAGACTCGGACAAGCGGGAGCGGTCGAGCGCGCGACGCACGAATACCGCGAGGGCGAGGATGTTCTAGGGGCGTTCATAGCGGAGCGATGCAAGGTCGCTGCCGGGCTTGAAGTACCGAAGGTCGAGCTGCGGCGAGCCTACGAGGATTATTGCCGGGATTTAGGCGAGCAGCCGATGGGAGCTAGCGGGCTCGGTCGGCGGCTTTCCAGCCGTGGCTTCGGCACCGAACGGCAAGGCCAGAGCGCTCGTGCGTACCGCGGGCTGGCGCTCATCAAGGCCCCCTCAGGCGGCGTCGGAGTATGACCCGCGCAGGATGCGCAGGATGCGCATGCAGTTTGTGTAAACCTCCCATGCGAGGCCAGACAAGAGAAAGTTTCCGGATTTGCGTGCGCATCCTGCGCGAATCCTGCCGGCCGAAGCAAGAAAGTCCTGCAAACGACGGTCTAAACGGCCCGCGCAGGACGCGCAGGATGCAGGGGATGAGCCTGGGCTGGACGGCAGACGGCATCGCCAAGGCGCTCGATTGCGGGGGCGTCCCGTTGGAGGTCTACCGGCGCCCAGGCTTCACCCGCGGCCGGGCCGTGCGCCGCTCCGCAATGCGCGGACAGCGCTGCGATCCAGCAACGGCACCTTGCGCGCGGGCGATGGCGCGGGAGAACGTGGAGGTCGCGCGCCGGGCGTACGAGGACTTCGCTTAGCGAAGGACCGCTTAACCCGTGCCGACCAGGAGGGGGCTCTCGCTCAGGGCAAGAGCCCCTCCCAGGCCGGTCTCGCCTAGTAGCTGATCTGTCCTTCGAGAGTCAGGGGGCCGCGGACCGTGACGGTCGTGCCGACGGCCGAGACGTTTACGAAGCTGAACCTGATCGTAATCGTCCCACTGGCGTCGGCGAAGCGACCGGTGCCGCCGGTGATCGTGCTGACGAGCGTTCCCTCGCTTCCGGTGGCCGTCAGCGTCCCCGTCCCCGTATCAGTCGTGAACACCTTGTCGCCGTTCGCCGCGACGAAGGTTGACGTGGACGTAATGCTGAAGGTGCCCGCCGGATCGGGGACCGTGGCCGTGCCGGCGTTGGTGAAGGTAAACCTCCCGAGGTGCGAGAGCTGACCGCTCCCGGCGGAGGTAAACGTCCCCGTGGCAAGGTCGAGGGTCAGGGTCGATGAGCTTGTGCCTTTCACCGGGCGATCGGTGCCCTTTGCCGCCCCCAGCGCCGCTGCCGGGCTTAGAGCAGCGACCGCGAGCACCAAGCTTGAGAGGAAAATAAGCCTGCGTAGTGGCATACCTGCGACTCCTTTTCTGGGTCCACGCCCGTCCTGCTTGCGCGCAAACGGCTCGTGGTCCCGCGTTGGACGAAACGGAGCGGAGGCCGAGCGCGGTGGCGGGCCAGGCCTTCGGCTCGTCGGCCGCGGACGGCAACCGTTCAAGCCCACCCTATGTTTCTCTGTGTGCTCGTGGGGCTTTTTTTTTGGAAAATGGTGCATTTACGAGCATTTGCGGGGTTAATTCACCGCAATTTGCGGATTTCTTCTTAACTTCCTGCCCCTGGTAGGAAGAGAGTCTGCTCCAAGCAATGCGACGCATTGCGGTATTGGCGTTCTAAGGAGGTCAACATGGGCTTGTGGCCTCCTTCGGCTTCTCGACATACGTTTCTGAACTGGGGCTAGCCCGGACGGGCTACATAGCCGCGGCGCTCGGCACGAGCCCACTCGGGATGGCCCCCCGGCCCCGGAAAGCCTGATCGCCAAGGTATCGTTTGCGACATATTCTTGACCGATTTGGTCGGCTTTCAGGCGTGGATCGGCCGGATTCCCGGCCCGGCCGCTGCCCCCGCGAAATCGGGGGGCCTCGGCTTAAGCCCAGGGCGGGGCTGAAGCCCTCAGAGAGTGACCCCGCCACCCCGGCTCCGCGCGGCTGAGGCGCCCTGGGGAGCTGATCGACGCGCTGAGCGGCCGCCTCCCGCCCTGCGAGGCCGCCCCGCTTATGGTCGGACCCCCGGACTCGTGCGTGGCCCACGTTCCGGGGTCGCCGGGTGCTGTCGTTGACTCACCAGCTCCAACGGCCTAACCTAGTCGCCATGCGCGCCGCAGGCTACGTCCGCGTGAGCAGCGCCCGCCAAGCGACCGAAGGCTTGAGTCTGGGCGAGCAAGAGTCCAGCATCCGGGCTTACGTCGAGTCTCAGGATTGGGAGCTAACGGAGCTGTTCACGGACGCTGGGGTCAGCGGACGCTTAACGTCCCGCCCGTCGCTGGACCGGCTGCTGGCGACGCTCCCCGAAATCGACCGGATCGTCGTCGTCTCGCTCGACCGGCTCGGCCGCAACGCGGCGGGGATGTTGGAGCTGTACGACCGCCTCGAAGCGGCCGAGGTCGAGCTGGTCGCGCTGCGCCAGAACATCGACACTTCGAACGCCTCCGGCCGGATGTCGCGCGACCTGCTCACGGTGCTCGCGAAGTTCGAAACCGAGCAGCTCGGCGAGCGCGTCGCCGCCACGGCCGAGGCGAGGGCCGCCAGCGGGAAGCACCACGGCAAGCCATGCTACGGCTACCGCTCGAATGGCGGCGAGCTTGAGCTGGTCCCGGTCGAGGTCGAAATCGTTCGGCGCATCTACAAGGAGTCGGCCGCGGGCCGTTCGCAGCGCAAGATCGCGAAAGGGCTGAATGACGCCGGCATCCGCGCGAAGCAAACTCGCCGCTGGAGCCCCGCTTCGGTCGGCGCCATTCTTCGGAACGTCACCTACCGCGGCGCGATCCCGTGGGGCGACGAGGAGTTCGACGGCATACACGAGGCGATCATCAAGCCGGCGCTCTGGCGGAAGGTCGAGGCTGGTCGCAAGGCGAACGCCCGCACCGAAAAGGGCGGCCCCGGACGCCTGCCCGCCGGTCCTCAAATTTTCAATCATGGGCTGCTCAGGTGCGCGCATTGTGGCGAAGCGATGATGCCCCGCTCCGACAAGCGCGACGATCGGTTCGATTACCGATGCGCCGGGCGCGAGAAGAACGGTGTTGATTTCTGTCCGCAGAAGCCGATCCCGGCCGCTCCGCTGGACGCGGCGACGTTCGCCTACTTCCGCGAGGTCGGGCTTGACCTCGAAGCCACGCGGAAGCTGCTGACCGAAGCTGTCGAGGAGGAGCGCCGCCGGGTCGAGGACGCGCTCGATCAGGCCGAGCGGGAGGAAGGAAAGGCCGCCGAGGCGGTCGCCCGAATCCGCGCCGAGTACAAGTCCGGCGCGCTCCCGGTCGCCGAGTGGTTGTCACTCAAGCCGGAGCTTGAGGCCGAGCACGCGGCCGCGCAAGCCGCCCTAGCGGAACTGCGCCGCCGCGAAACTGAGGTCGCCGAGGCGGGCGAGCAGACGGCCGAGGTCGAAAACGCGGCCGTGCTGCGGCTCGCCAACATCCGGGCCGCGATCGCGGGCGAGGTCACCGACGCCGAGGGCATCGACGCTGTTCGGCACGCGCTCCGTTCAACGTTCGAGGCTTTCTATGTCGCCCGGCTGCATCCGTCCACGGAGCTGAGCGACTGGGTGCCCGAGAGCAAGAAGGCAGCAGCCGAGGCGGCCCGCTTCGAGCTGGCCCCCGAGGTCAGCGAAGCGTTCGCCGCGAAGCAGGGCGCCGACGCGTTCATGGTCGAGGGCGATGGCTGGCGGGTCCTGCCGGTACCTAAGCCGGAGGTCGTCGAGGGCGTTGATGCGATGTACCGACCGGTCCTCCGCCGCGAGGGATTGAAGCTCCCGACTATTGATGGCTTGGCGCAGGAGAAGTAGTCATCGGTGCGCGTTGCGCCGATGAACAGCAGCAGCCCCGCGATCAGCGCCAGCAGGGCTGAGACGCGGAACGCGGGGCGCCGAGCGGCGGCGGGGACTGCCATACCGCGGCGAGTGTAAGCAGCAGGCCCGACTCAGTCCCGTTGGATCAGCATGCGGGCGTTGCCGGGGGTCGCCGGTGCAGTGGTGGGCCGCCCCCGATCCCCGGTCCGCAGCACCCGCGACAGCCAGGCGCGCAGCCCGCGGCGCGGCGGCTCGGCATGAAGCTGAGCGGCGCGCAGCTCGAGCATCTCGACCAGCGACGCGGCCCCCGGAGGCGCCGGTGCGGCGGATCTGGGCGATCACGCTCGCTTCGGATCTGTGCTCGCCGGCCACCGAGGCGATGCTCGAGATCCTCGAAAAACAAGCACAGAAGCTCACCGGCCGCACCAAGGCTGCCGCCTGAGCGCAGGCCATTTGCAGGAACAGTTGTCTGCGCCCTGCGCTTCCGTGGAATAGGCTCGCCAGGATGGAGGCGGCCGACCTTACAGCCACTGCTGAACGCACGCCCGCGGAGCGGCTGGCCGATCTTGGCCGTCGGCGACCGGGACTGGCCGCGCTGGCGATCCTCGCGGCGGTCGTAGTCGTGATGATCATCTCCCAGGGCCTGCACGACGTCGCGCAGACCGGCCTCAATGGGCTCACCCTGGGCTCGGTTTACGCGCTTGGCGCAGTCGGGTTGACCCTCGTCTACGGGATCCTCAAGCTCGTCAATTTCGCCCACGGCGACTTCTT
This sequence comes from Actinomycetota bacterium, assembly GCA_038040285.1. Taxonomy (GTDB): domain Bacteria; phylum Actinomycetota; class Thermoleophilia; order Solirubrobacterales; family 70-9; genus Mayfieldus. Next base: position 108,956 of record JBBPIN010000001.1, on the reverse strand, counting down.
GACCTTTGGCGCCTATATGGCGTACCTGGTCAACGTCACCTGGGGCATGCCCCTGGTCGCGGCGATCTTCTTCGCGATGGCGTCGACGGCCGTCCTCGGTGTTTTCTTCGAGCTAGTCATGTGGGGGCCGATGCGCCGTCGCGGGGCCGGGTTGCTGCAGCTGCTGCTGATGTCGATCGGGCTCGCTTTCCTGATCCGGGCTGTCATCCAGTACATCTGGAGCACATCGGTCCGTGAGCTCGACGTCGACGTTGTCGCGACGGTCGAGTTCCTTGGCCTGCGGATCGGCCGCACGGAGTTGATGGTCGTGCTGGTCGGTTTCGCGGTATTGACCGCCGTGGGGCTGCTGCTGCGTTTCTCGCTGCTCGGAAAGCAGATGCGCGCGGTCTCCGACGACCTCGAGCTCGCGGAGACGGCGGGCATCGACACCCGTCGGGTGATCATGTACACCTGGATCTTCGCCGGGGCATTGGCTGGGTTGGCGGGGGTGCTCGCCGCTGCCACCACCAACATCAAGCCCGAGCTGGGCTTCGAGCTGCTGTTGCCGATCTTCGCCGCAGTGGTGCTGGGTGGGATCGGTGATGCCTTCGGCGCGCTGGCCGCCGGAGTGGTGCTGGGGCTGGTGATCGAATGGTCGACCCTGTTCATCGAAGCTCGCTGGAAGGTTGCGGTCGGATTTGTGGTGTTGGTGCTCGCTTTGGTGGTGCGCCCGCAGGGGATCTTCGGAAAGGCGAAGGCGTTATGACCGAGCTCCCGCTCGCCGTTACCCTCGAGGCACTCACCGACGTCGGGTTCTGGACCAGCGTCGGGGTGATCGCCGGCGTCTACACCCTGGTCGCGCTGGGACTGCAGCTGAACGTCGGCTTCACCGGCATCGTCAACTTCGGCCAGGCCGGGTTCATGGCGATCGGGGCCTACTCGATGGCGATCCTGACAGTGAGTGCCGGGTTCTCCTTCTATCTGTCGCTGCCCGTCTCGATCCTGATCACCATCGCCTTTGGCCTCTTGGTCGGCCTGCCGTCGCTGCGGTTGCGCGAGGACTACTTCGCGATCGCGACAATCGCGATGGCCGAGGTCGTGCGGCTGGTGGCGCTCAATGCCCGCGACCTCACCGGTGGCAACCTCGGGTTCTCCTGCAGTGACGACGGATCGAAATGCTTCGATGACACCTGGCTCGACATCTCCGACACGATCGAGGGCTGGCTGTCGTCGCTTGGCTGGTCGGACCCCGAGACCCTCTTCCCCCTCTTTCTAGTGGTGTGGGCCACCGTGATCCTCCTCACCCTCGCGCTGCGCAGCATCACCTACACCCCGTGGGGGAGGGTGCTGCGGGCGATTCGCGAGGACGAGGACGCGGCACGGGCCCTGGGCAAGAACACGTTTGCCTACAAGCTCCAGTCGCTGGCGATCTCCGCCGCGATCGCGGCGATCGCCGGCTGGTTCCTGGCGCTCAACATCGCCGCGGTCTCGCCGACCGAGTTCGAGCCCCTGGTCACCTTCTTTGGCTATGCGGTGCTCGTGCTGGGCGGCCTGGCCAGCTACTGGGGCCTGATCGTGGGGTCGGTCACCCTCTGGACCCTGCTCGAGCTGACTCGATTCCTCGACCTTCCGATCGACAACACCCGAATCGCGGCATTGCGCTTCGCGATCGTGGGGCTCGTACTGATCCTGCTGATGGCGTACCGCCCGCAAGGGGCGTTCGGGAAACGCGAGGAGATGGTCCTTGGCGACTGAGAACGGCAACATCCTGGCGGCTGAGGGCGTCGTCAAACGCTTCGGCGGGATTCGCGCCGTGGACGGGGCCACACTCGACGTGGGAGAGGGATCGATCACCGCGCTGATCGGTCCCAACGGCGCAGGCAAGACGACGTTATTCAACGTGCTCACCGGTTTCTATCGGCGCGACCGGGGCGAGATCTCATTCGCGGGCCAGTCGATCGGCGGCCGCTCGCCACACGCGATCGCTCGCTTGGGAATGGTGCGGACTTTCCAGATCACCAAGGCGCTTTCCCGAATGCCGGTGATCGACAACATGATGCTGGCCGCCCCCGACCAGCCGGGCGAGCTGCTCGCCAACGTCGTCTTCCGGCCCGGCTCGTGGCGCCGGCGCGAGGCGGAGATCCGCGGCCAGGCGATGCAGCTGCTGGAGGTCTTCAACCTGCACGAGCTGGCTGACCAGTACGCCGGCACCCTCTCGGGCGGTCAGCGCAAGCTGCTGGAGCTGGCTCGGGCGCTGATGGCGGGTCCGCGGCTGTTGATGCTGGACGAGCCGATGGCCGGCATCAACCCGACCCTCGGGCGCCGCCTGCTCGATCACATGCAGAGGCTGCGCTCCGAGGAGGGGGTGACCTTACTGTTCGTCGAGCACGACATGGAGGTGGTCATGAACCACTCCGATCGCGTGATCGTGATGGCCGAGGGCAGGGTGATCGCCGACGGGGAGCCACACGAGGTGCGCAGCGACCAGCGCGTAATCGACGCTTACCTGGGTGGGGGAGGGGCGTCGGGGAACGGCGGCGGGGCGGAGGCGATGCGGTGAACGCCAACGGAAAGCCGTTGCTCTACACCGAGGAGCTGGTAGCCGGCTACCTGCCCGAGGTCGACATCCTCAACGGCGTCTCGATCCAGGTTCGAGAGGGGGAGGTCGTCACCGTGATCGGGCCCAACGGCGCCGGAAAGTCGACCCTGATCAAGACGATCTTCGGCCTCCTGCATCCGCGCGGGGGCCTCGTGCAGCTGCGTGGGGAGGACATCACCGGCCTGCGCCCCCACGCGATCGCCCGGCGCGGCATGAGCTACGTGCCCCAGCTCGACAACGTCTTCCCCAGCCTCACCGTGGAGGAGAACCTTCGCATGGGGGCGATCACCCAGGATGGGGCCCGCGATCAGATCGACCGCATGTACGAGATCTTCCCTCGGCTCGGCGAGCGAACGCGTCAGACGGTCGGAACGATGAGCGGCGGCGAGCGCCAGATGGTCGCAATGGCGCGGGCGCTGATGCCCGAGCCGCAGGTGCTGCTGCTCGACGAGCCCTCGGCGGGTCTGGCGCCCGCGTTCGTCGACGCGGTCTTCGAGAAGGTCGAGGAGGTCAACGAGGCCGGGGTGACGATCGTGATGGTCGAGCAGAACGCCCGCCGCGCCCTAACCATGTCGGACCGCGGCTACGTGCTTGACCTCGGCCAGGATCGCTTCGAGGGCAAGGGGACCGACCTGCTCGAGGATCCGAAGGTGGCCGAGCTGTACCTGGGGGGCACAGGGCGCATCGATCGCGTCGGGCAGGCAGAGGCGACCGAAGAGGAAACGAAGCCCTCAGCATGAAGCGGCCGGGGCGCTCGCCCCGGCCGCCTCCAACTGCCCTTTTCGGCTTTGACCTAGCCTCCTGTGACTGCCTCAATCGAGGGAAGCGGGATCTGCTTGCCGAACGGCGTGATCTCACCCCCCTTGATCCGGAACTGGTCGTAGACGCCGACCGTGGCGTCGCCGTTCTCGTCCAGGTCGATCTCGCCGGCGGCGCCGATGTAGTCGATGTCCTCACCGTTCTGGAGGGCCGTGATGGCCTGCGGGAGCTGCTCCCAGGTGTACTTCTTGCCGGGCGGTCCGGTGACGTCGCGCAGCTCCGCTGCCATGTCCTTGCCGTCCGTTGATCCGGCGGCCACGGCCGCCAGGTAGCAGAGGATCACGGCGTCGAAGTTCTGCCCGTCGAATGTGAACCGCTCCACGTCCTTCGGCGGGGATGACGTGAACAGCTTGTCGAACGCCTCCGAGGCGGCACCCTGCTCAGGGGTGCCCGGGGCGGTGCCTTGGATCCCCTCCATCAGCTCCGCGTTCTCGGAGACCAGCGTCGAGCTCGCGAGGCCGTCGGTGATGAACGTCGTGTTCGTGTCCCAGTTCCCAGTCCGCTCGAGAGCGGGCCCGACCTTCACGAAGGTCTCGGGGAAGTCGATGATCACGATCGCGTCGGGGTTGCCCGACGTGATCTGCTGAGCCTCGGAGTTGTAGGACGGCTGGGTCGGCTCGTATTCGACTCGTTGGCCGATCACGCCACCCTCCCGGGTCCACGCCTCTTCGACGGCATCGGCGAAGCCGGCTCCGTAGGAGTCGTTGCGAGCGCCGATGTTCAGCGTTTTGCCCTTGGCTCCGCCAAGCGATTGTCCGATGAACTGCACAAGGGCGGGGCCTTGGAGGTTGTCGGCTGGGGGAACGCGGTTCAGCAGCCCGTCGTCCTCCAACGAAGTGAGATCGATGCTGGTCGACGCGGGCGAGATCTGAAGCACGCCCTCGCGGATGCTCACCGAGCGAGCCGTCGGGATCGAGTCCGCCGAGGCCCAGGCGCCGGCGATGCAGCTGGCGCCATCGGCGTCGACCATCTTGCGGGCCACCTGCACGGCCGCCTGTGGATTGGTCTCGTTGTCCTCGGTGACCAACGTGACCGTGTTCTTGACGCCGGCCTTCTTGTTCGCTTGGTTGATCTGGTCGACCGCGATATTGGCCGCCTTCTCGCCCGGCGGGCCGAAGTCGGCGAGGTCGCCGGTCAAGGGCACCGAGTTGCCGATCGTCAGGTCGAGCTTGGCGGTGCCCCCACCTCCGCCGCCGCCTCCATTGTCATCGCCGCACGCCACGAGGCCGGCGGAAACCGCCAGCGCCGCAACCACCGTTGCCACTGAAAGGCTTGGTCGCTTCACGAGATCCCTCCTCAAGGAACACCAGAAAGACTGTTTACAACTGCAATCCCTATCAGGCCTGAGCAGGCATAGCAAACCGCGCCGGGCCTAGCGCAGGGACGCGGTCACGTCCAGCCGCCCGCCGCTGACCAGCTTGTGGGCCATCGACGGCAGGTGATCGACGCTGCCGAGCAGTTTCGCCTTCACTTCAGCCACAGTGATGGCGGGGAGGTTGGCGAAGATCAGGCCCGCCGCCCCCGCCACCTGCGGCGATGCGAACGAGGTGCCGTCGGCGAACGCGTAGGTGGGGGCCGTGGTCTTGCAGGTGACCTGGAGGTCGTCGATGTAGACGCCATCGAGGCGAGCGGTCGCGTTGGTGTGCAGCAGGAAGCGGACCCGAGCATGGCGGGCGCCGTCGAATCCCCCGGGCAGCCGCAGGAAGTGAAAGTCGCCAGTGCCCACCCCGGTGAAGCTGCCGAGACGGCGCCAGCGGCCGTGCCCCTTCGTGGCCTGGACAATCAAGCGGTCCGGGCCCTCCTCGAGCCGATGCAGGAGGAAGAAGTCGACCTCGCAGGCCTCTCGCTGGCGTAGGTCGATCGGCCGCGCGGCGATGAACGAATTTGTGTTGTTGCGGTAGTCGCCCTTCGGAGAGTCGGTGAGCGAGCCGCCGAGCTTGCTGGTCAGACCCCATTGATCGTGCCTGCCGCCGGACCGGAAGCGGTCAGCGAGCGGCTCATCGAAAAACTCGTTGAGGTCGTATGAGATCGCGTGCGGGGGGTAGGCCCCAAGCACGTTCTCACCAGGCGCCGCCAGGTCCACCGAGCTGGGCCCGAAGTTGGTGAACGTGGTCAGCTTGTCGTGCTGGTTGGACGCTGCTGCGCAGATCAGGTTCGCGGAATTGAACTTGCAGGGAAAGTCGGCAGCACGGTCGCTGTTGTCGCCGTGGCCGTCGAAGCCGCCGTTGTCGGCGGCGTTGACGACCAGCACCGTGCCGATGTTGTCGATCGTGTCCTTGAGCGCCTGCGAGTAGAACGGAAAGCCGGCGCTGAAGTTGATCACCCGCGCCCCCTCCTCGCGTGCGTACACGAAGGCCGAGATCGTGTCCGAAAGGGTCGCGGCGCGCAGCGGCATCAGGCTCACCCGCCAGTCCACGCCGGTCATCCCGATGCCGTTGTTCCCAACCGCGCCGATGATGCTCGCGACCTCGGTGCCGTGACCCTGGTCGAAGCTGCGGCTGTCATCCGGCACGCTGTCGGAGTCCGCCCAGTCCCAGCCGTTGACGTCGTCGGTGAGCCCGTTGCCATCGTCGTCGATGTGGTTGCCGGGGATCTCACCGGGGTTGACCCAGATGTTCGCCGCAAGGTCGGGATGGCTGAGGTCGGCTCCGGTGTCGACGTCGGCGACGATCACCGAGGGCGAGCCGACGTCCAGGTCCCAGGCCGGCGTCGCGTCGATGTCGGCCCCCGGCTTGCCCTTGGTGGCGAGCAGGCTCTGGCCGGTGTTTCGCAGCGCCCACTGCTGACCGAACAGCGGATCGTTGGGGATCGCCCGGTAGTCGACGTACTGGTCGGGCTCCGCGTAGAGCACACCTGGGATCCGCGACGCGCGACGCGCGACGCGGCGAGGGCTCTCGCCCCGCGGAGTCGCGAGCAGGCCCAGGCCCGGCACCGGAAGGCGGCGCTCGAGGCGGCTATCGAGGGTACTGGCGGTCGCGCGCTCCGCCGCCCTGCCGAATCGGGGCGCGAATCTGACGATCACCCGACCCGGGACCAGACCGTGCCGCGCGGGTGCCGGCGCCCCAGCGGCCTGCGAGGAAACGGGGGCCGAAGCTCCCAGCGCGATCACGGCGGCGGTGGCGACAGCGCGCCGGGAAGCAAAGCTCATGGCCGGAGCCTAGATCATGGCCCCGGCCGAGTCACCAGTCCCGCTCCTAGCGTGTTTGCGGCACCCGCAGCGGCGCGACGGAGCGGCCGCTGACGGTGGCGGGACGGCGGTTTGGACGAGATCCCCGCAAGACGACTCGAGCGACCAGCCCGAAGCCTCCGCTGGCGGAGCCCAGAATCAGCAGCGTCACGGCGCCGGGCAGTGCGATCGCCAGCGAGATCCCGGCAATCAGCATCGCGGCCAGCGCCAACAGCGACGCGGTCAGGGCAACCGCAAGCCCCTGACGTGCTGCTCTGGTGACGTCCTCCAGATGCACTTTCGTCTCTGTCATGGGCTCACCGTAGGCGTGCTGGCGCCAATTCAGGTTTATGAGTTGTGAAGCGGGCTATCGTTGCCGCAGATGGGTGATCCGGGCTCCGGCCGGGACGAGAGCGAGATCCAGCGGCTTGACCGCAACCTGAGCGAGTTGCTGCAGGAGCTGCGGGTGGCGCTGCCGGGAGTGCAGGTCCTGTTCGCCTTCCTGCTCACGATCCCGTTCAACCAGCGCTTCGCGTTGCTCACCACGGCCCAGGAGCGGATCTACCTGGCGACGTTGCTGATCACGACTATCGCGGCGGTGCTGCTGATCGCGCCGACCGCGTACCACAGGATCACCTTCCGCAAACAGCAGAAGGCCCACCTGGTGTTACTGGCCAACCGACTGGCGATCGTCGGGCTCGGCTTCCTCGCCCTGGCGATGTCCGGCGTCGTGCTGCTGATCACCGATTTCCTCTTCAACACGGTGGTGACGGTCGCTTGCACGGCCTTCGCCGCGCTGATGTTCGTGACCTTCTGGTACGCGCTACCGCTGCTGCGCCGCGTCAGCCTCGAGGACGACGAGCGCCGCTTCGGCTTCGACGACGACTGAGCCGATCGGCCTCCAGGCCGGCGACCTCGCCCTCGAGCACCTCGGCGTAGGGAACGGCGGCCGCATAGCGGGAGACCATCTCGACGCGGCGACCCAGACGCGCAGCTTGGTGTCGAGGGGCTGCACGAACCGACTCGCGACCGCTTCCCCGTCCTCCGCGTAGGCAGAGCGCAGTGCACGAACGTTGTTGAGCTTGTCGGCGGCGAAGATCGCGGCGGCATCCGGCCCTGCCGCGACCACACGCTCGCGGTGCAGCGCCTTGCGGCGCTCATAGGGCTTGACCTCGCTGGTGTCGGTCATCGCATCGACGAGCGTTGCCACCCTGTCCCCAAAGCGTTCGCGCACGTCCTCCACGGTCACATCGCTGTCCTCGACGATGTCATGGACCAGCGCCGCGGCGACCATCTCCGGCTCAAACCCCGCCTCGCTCACGTCAGTGGCGACGGCAATCGGATGCTCGACGTAGGGATGGCCGTTGACCTTCTGCCGTTGTCCGTCGTGCTTGCTGGCCAGGAGCTCGTACGCGTCGCGGACCAGCTCGGAAGTCCCGATCTCCGACGGGATGTCCGTGGTGGTTCCCACTTTGTGGAAATCTATTGGAGAGCGCCTGGCACTTCCAGGGGGGCTCAGCCCTTCTGCCGCGAACGAACCAACCCGGGGGTCACCGACTCGGCCCCAGCGGCGCGGTCGGGATGGTCGCGTTCGACGAAGCGGCGCAAGCCCTCGGCCATCTCCGGCGTTTGCAGCAGGCGGTTGAAGCATTGCGCCTCGATCTGCAGGCCCTCGTCCAGCGGCCGGCCGAACCCGCGCACCGCGGCTTCCTTGTCGGTGTAGATGGCGGGCTGCGGCAGGGCGGCGATCTGCTCGGCGAGCTCCAGCGCCCGATCCACGCACCCGCCGCGCGGCGTCACCTCGTTGACCAGCCCGATCCGTTCCGCCTCGCGGGCGTCGATCACGCGGCCGGTGATGATCAGCTCCATCGCCCGTCCCATCCCGACCAGGCGCGGCAGGCGCTGCGTGCCGCCGTCACCGAGGCCGATGTTCCATCGCCGGCACGTGACCCCGAAGCTCGCGTTCTCGTCGGCGATTCGGATGTCCGCGAAGCAGGCCCACTCCAGCCCGCCGGCGTAGGCGACGCCGTTGACCGCGGCGATGATCGGCTTGTAGATGTCAGTCCAGCGCGAAGGACCGAGGATCCCGCCGCGCTCCCCGCGGTTGTGGGCCTCGATCTCCTCTGGCGACCACTCCATCAGCGGCTCCTCGTCAAACTGCGGGTTGACACCGGCCATCGCCGCCTTCAGGTCGGCGCCGGCGCAGAATGCGTCCGGGCCGGCCCCGGTCAGCACCGCGACGAACTGCTCGTCGTCGTCGCGGAAGCGCCCCCAAGCGTCGACCAGCTCGCGCGAGACGACCGGGCCGATTGCGTTCATCCGCTCCGGGCGGTTGATGGTGATCAGAGTGACCGGGCCGCGGCGCTCGTAGAGGATCTGGGAGTAGTCGCTCACGTGGTGCCCGCCTCCATCACTGCTGCACCTCGGCGATCGGGGCCGCCCGGCAGGTCGATCTCGGCTCGCTCGGCCGCCATCTCCAGGCCCGCCGGCTCGCCGCCCAGGGCGCGCCACCGGTCGCGCGCCTCGCGATACAGCTCGTCGAGGAAGTCGTCGGAGTGCAGGGGGTCGTGGTGGAACATCAAGGTGCGCTTGGCGGCCACACGTCGGGCGAAGGCGAGCGTGTCCGAGAGCGCCGAGTGCCCCCATCCGACGTGGTCGGGGTATTCGTGGTCGGCGTACTGGCAGTCGTGGACCAGTAGGTCTGCGTCGTGGGCGAGTTCGAAGCCCGAGATCCACTCCTCCTCGAGCTCGTCGATCTCGGCGCCGAGTGCGGGCTCGTGGTCGGGGATGTAGGCGAGCGAGGTTCCGGCATCTTCGATGCGGTATCCGAGGGTCGGCCCGCGGTGGGTCACCGAGGCGGCGTGGATCCTCGCCGAGCCGATCTCCCACTCGGTCTCCGGACAGTGCCGGAACGAGACGTCGCAGGGCAGCTCGCGTACCTCCACCGGCGAGAGCGGCGCCGAGATGTAGCGGGCGATGCGGTCCCGCAGGGAGGCCTCGGGCGAGGCGGGCCCCCAGATCACGATCTCGGTCTGCGGCTTGAACGCCGGTGCGAAGAACACCAACCCCTGGATGTGGTCGAGATGCAGGTGGGTGAGCAGGATGTGGAGTCGCGCCGGCTCGTCGCCACACGCGAGTCCAAGGCTGCGGATCCCGGTGCCCGCGTCGAGCGCCAGCAGCGACCCGTCCGAGAGCGTCACCCCGACGCAGGAGGTATTGCCGCCGTAGCGCAGTGTCTCTGGGCCGGGGGAGGGCACCGAGCCGCGGGTTCCCCAGAGCTTGACGTGCATCTGACTAGCCGCCGATCTCCCCGTCGACGATCGGCCAGAAGAAGGCGATGCCGCCGCGCGAGCCGTGCGGTGTGAGGATCGGCAGCGCGGAGACCTCGATGTCGTGCTGGGCGCCATCGGCTGAGCGGATTCGCATCCGCTGGTGCGCGGGCCGCCCGTTGCGCACCGAGACCACCAGCGGAAGCTCGTCGTAAGGGACCGGTTCGCCTCCCTCGTCGATCGGGCCGAAGATCGAGCCCCACTGGGGGGCGCCGACCTTGCCGATCTCCTCGAATCGCTTGCCGAGCAACGACCCGGCCGCCTCGTTGTAGAAGATCAGCACGCCGCCCTCGTCGATCAGGAACGCCGGGGTGGAGAGCGAGGAGATCAGGTTACGGGCCAGGATCAGCTCGATCGGCTTTTGGCCTGCTTCCACGAAAGACACCTTACCCACGACGGTAGGCGCGCCGTGCGGATCGCAACCGTGATCCTGGTCACACAACGACGAGGGGCGGCACCCGGGCCGCCCCTCGGCACCCTGAGCTACCGGATCATCACTCCGGCGGATGCACGCCCGCCGGCGTCAGCGCGTACCACGTGGCACCGAACTGCTTGAGGTCGTTGCCCTTTGCGTCACCGGGCTTCGTGTCGCTCACGTAGGTGTAGAGCGGCCAGCCGTTGTAGGTGACCTCGGTGCTGCCGTCGCTGCGCTTGATGGTTCCGAGCTTCGACGCCTGGGCGCCGTTCTGGCCCTTCGGCGCGCCGCTGGTCGTGACCGGAGGCCAGACGCTCGCGCAGGCACCTGAGCAGGTCGACGACTTTCCGCCCTGCTTGTCCTTCTCGAAGTAGTAGAGGGTCAAGCCCTTCGAGTCGACGAGGATCTTGCCGAGCTTCGGGTTGTCGGCCACCGAGACGACCGCAGCGGCGCCGCCTGAGCTGGAGCCTCCGCCGCCGTAAGCGCCTCCGCCCCCACCGCTGGCACTGGTGCTGGTGTCGTTGCTGCTACTGCCGCATCCGGCGGCGATGATCGCCAGCGCCAGCACGGCAATTGCCGCCCCCGGCGCCACAAGCTTGCTCCTGATCCTCAGTCTCATCAGCTGTACTCCTTGTCTGTCGTTGTTCGGTTCGAAGTTGCTTCGGCACCGACGCTGGGCCGCAAGGGCGCCACGAAGGTCCTGTTCCCGGCCCGCACGCCAACCGCGCGGGCGGCGGAGAGGTCAAGCGCGGAGGTCAACACCGCCTGCTCGGTGCCTCCGTAGCGGTAGCGGAAGGAGCCGGCGGGCATCCTGGTTCCGTCGGTCCGGCGCAGGAAGACGCGGCACAGCGTGCCGGAACGGATGCCATGGACATTCATGCGGATCTCGGTGCCGAACGGGCGCGGCTGCAAGGTCGCGCCGATCGCGACCCCATCGGGCAGCGATCCGAAGCTGACCCTCTGCGCGCTGGCCCCGGTTCCAGGCGAGGAGAGCACGATGGCGAGCAGCACTGTCGCGGTAGCTGCGGCGGCGGTGGCGCCGGACAGCCCGATCGCCAGCCGCCGCCGCCGCCGCTTGACCCTGCCCTCGCGGGCGATCCGCACCGCGATCCGGTCGGCGAGCTCAGCGGGCGGGGCGGGGGCCGTGGTGAGCCGTGCCGGATCGGCGATCGGCAACAGCTCGGCCAGCGGCGCCAGCGACTCCGCCTCCGCCCGGCAGGCCGCGCAGCCCTCGATGTGGGCGCTGGTCGCGGCGCGCTCGTCCTCGGTCAGGTGACCGAGGACGTAGGCGCCGAGCCGCTCGCGCCACTCGCGGCATCCCTCAGCCGTCATAACCAAGCTCCTCGAGTGCGTTGCGCAGGGCCCGCAACCCGTAGTAGACGCGCGACTTCACGGTCCCCTCCGGCACGCCGAGCTCAACTGCCACCTCGGCATATGGCCGGCCCCGGTAGTAGGTCTCGACCAGGACACGGCGGTGCTCGTCGCCGATCCGCCGCAGTGCCTCCTCGACTTGCCAGGCGAGCAGGATCTGCTCCAGGGGTTCGTGGCCCGCCTCGGGGGTGCCCGCCGCGACACTGGGCCGGGCGGCGCGCGCGCGGCCGAGGTCGATCACCACGTTGCGCAGGATTGCGAACAGCCAGGTGCGAAGCGATCCCAGCTCCGGGTCGAAGCGTTCGCCTGCACGCCAGGCGCGTAGGAAGGTCTCCTGGACGGCCTCCTCGGCCAGCCCGCGGTCCCCGAGCGAGCGCACAGCGAACCCGTACAGCTCGCCCGAATGCGCGGCGTACGCCTCGCGAACGTCTCGCTCATCGGCGAGCGCGTGCTCAGACATCTCGATGGCAGGCTGCATGTTCGGTGTCCACCATGGCGGGATACGGATCGCATTCGTGCGTGGTTCAAGCCCAATGGTGTCGGCCGCGGCGTTGCGCCGCCGCACAATCCCCATGCGGCTGCTCCGCAGCCTGGCATGCAAGTGCCGGCGCCTACGGCACCGGCCAAGAACAATTGTCAGGCGGCGAAGCCGCCGCAAGTAGTCTGCGCCGATCCTCTACGCGCTCCTAGCCTGGCTGCTGGCCCCGTCGGCGTGGTGGGGACGCATGAAGACGGCGGGAGCGGAGACGGTCCCCGAGTCGGGGCCACTGCTTCTGGTCCCCAACCACGACAGCCAGTGGGATCCCGTCGTCGTCGCGGTGGCGCTTCGCAAACGGCGAAAGCTCCGCTACCTGGCGCGGGCGAATCTCTGGAAGATCCCGGGGCTGGGCCCGATCCTCTACGGGATCGGCCAGATTCCGATCGAGCGAGGCGCCGGCGACGCGGGCGCACTCGACGAGGCGGCAAGTGCGCTGCGCGATGGAGCTGCGATCTGCGTGTTCCCGGAGGGAAAGCTCTCGGGCGGCCAGCGCCTGCAGGCCCGTAGCGGCGTCGGCCGGCTCGCCGGTTGGTGCCCGGAGGCCCGCGTGGTCCTCTGCACGGTGCAGGGAACGACCGACTACGTGCGCTTCCCGAGGCGTCCCCGGGTCAGGGTCAGTTTCTTTGAACCAGCCAACGGCCAGCCACGGTCCGACGAGGAACCGGGCGAGCTGGCCGAACGGCTTCTCGATGAGATCAGGGAGCGGGTGCCGCCGGCGCCCCCCCGGGCGCCGGCGGCGGCAGGCGTAGTGCCTTAGAAGGCTCCCTCTACAGCTTGCCGATCTTGAAGATCTTCGTCCCGCAGTCGGGGCAGGTTCCCTGGATTGCAGGGCGACCGTTCTTCATGGTCACCTGCTGGGGGTCCTTGATCTCGACCTTCTTGCGCTCCTTGACGCAGTAGCCCTCAGGCATAGAGGGGCCTCCTTTCGATGCCGCTTACGGCATGCTCGCGGAATTCCGCGAGGTCGGATGGGGCGAATGTAGCCCAATCGTCAGACGCCCACGCACGCGCAGGCACGGAATTTGCGGTGATTGTCACTTGTTCCAGGCGTGCGCGTGCCGGATTGGCCGACCGTGACGCTCTCGCCTAGGTGACGCCTGGGGGTCTAGGGCGAGTTGCCGCCGCTGTTTCCGCCGTTGCCGCTGCCGCCGCTGGGCGTCGTCGTCGTGCCCGTCCCGGTCGCCGGAGGCAGGGTGGGCACAGCACCGGTGGTGCTGGGCGTCGTGGTGATTTTGCTGGCGGTCTGCTGGAGGTCCTTTACGTCGGTCTGAAGCTTTTTCACCTGCGACTGCAGACTGCTGGCGGTTGCGTTCGCGCTGCTCGCCTGCGAGCGAGCCGCGGCGACGCTGGCCTTCAGCGAGGTGGCGTCCTGGGCGGTGGCGTCGGCCTGGTCCTTGACGCTGTTGAGCTGTTGACGAAGCGTTCCCACGTCGCTGTTGGTGGCGCTCCGGTTCTTGGCGTCCAACGACAGGTAGATGGCGGCGCCGGCGGCGCCGATCGCGATCGCGGCCAATACGAGCCCGATCCGCGAGCGCAGGTTGACGGTGCTGTCGAGGTCGCCCAGCCAACCGCGCACTCCGTCCAGGCGCTCGACCAGGTCGGGCTCGCCCGGCTTGGCGGTTGGGTCGACAGGGGTAGCGGGTTTCGCTGACGCCGGGCCCGGCGTGGCTGGGCCCCCCGGCGTGGTGGCGGCGCCCGGCCCGGCTGGCGTCGCCGGCGCCTTCGGCTCGGCGGTTGCGACCTCGCCAGGCTTCTGCGCGGGCGTCGCTGCTTGATCCGACTTCTGCTCGGCGGCTGCGGTGTCGCCGGGCTTCTGCTCCACGGGCGCGGCTGCGTCGGGCATCGGCGCCGTGGTCGCGCCGGGTTTGTGCTCCGCGGTCGCGACCTCGCCAAGCTTCTGCGTAGCCGTTGCAGCTTCGTCGTGCTTCTGCTCCGGCGTCTCGTTGGCCGGCTTTTCCTCCTTGGCCTTGTTGCGTCGCTTGAGGATGGCCATAGCGCCAAGTTAACGCACCTGGACGACATCGGGGCCGATCTCGCCGGGTGCCCACTGGCCGAATGCGGCCCTCCGATAGCGTCTCGGTGACCCACAACAATTTGCGGTGGCTTCGCCACCTGACATGCCAGTGCCGCGGCGCAACGCCGCGGCCCCGAAAACCAAGGAGAGCGAACGAATGCCCGAAGCAGTGATCGTCGACACCGTCCGCACCCCGATCGGGCGCGCCTTCAAGGGGTCGCTGGCCGGGCTTCGGCCCGACGAGATGGGCGCCTACGTCGTCGACCAACTCATGGAGCGCAACCCCGACGTCGCCCCGGACTCGGTCGAGGAGGTCTTCTGCGGCTGCGGGATGCCAGAGGGCCTTCAGGCCTTCAACATCGGGCGCATCATCGTCCTGCTCTCCGAGAAGCTCCCCCAGGAGGTGAACGGCGTCACGATCGCGCGTTACTGCGCCTCCAGCCTCGACGCGATCCGCCACGCTGCCAATGCGATCCGGGCCGGTGAGGGCGACACCTACATCGCCGCAGGCGTCGAGTGGGTGAGCCGCTACAACGAGCGCACCGAGCCGGCCGGGGCCGCGGACCAGAACGAGAAGCTTCAGGGCAAGGACGGGACGCCCAACGCCTACATCGAGATGGGTGTCACCGCCGTCAACGTCGCGAAGCGCTATGAGGTCAGCCGCGCCGACATGGACAAGTACGCCCAGCGCTCCCAGGAGCTGGCGGTGCGAAGCCAGGAGGACGGCTTCTTCGACCGCGAGATCGTGCCCGTGACGCTGCCCGACGGCACCGAGGTCGCCAAGGACGACGGTCCACGGCCGAGCTCGACACTCGAGAAGCTTGCCGAGCTGGATGAGGCATTCGGCGGTGGCGGCGTGACCGCCGGCAACTCCTGCCCGCTCAACGACGGCGCCGCCGCTGTGCTGCTGATGTCCGAGGAGAAGGCCAAGCAGCTGGGGCTGAAGCCACGGGCCAAGATCGTCACCGCCGCCACCCACGGCAACGAGCCCGAGTACATGGGCGTGGCGCCGATCGGCGCGATCAAGACGGTGCTCGACCGAGCCGGGATGACGATCGACGACGTCGGCACCGTGGAGCTCAACGAGGCTTTCGCCGCCCAGGTGATCCCGATCATGGACGAGTGCGACATCCCGCTCGAGAAGCTCAACACACACGGCGGCGCGATCGCCCTCGGCCACCCGTTCGGGATGACCGGAGCGCGGATCATGGGCACGCTTCTGAACGCGATGGAGACCGACGATCACGCGGTCGGGCTGGAGACGATGTGCGTCGCCGGCGGTCAGGGCGAGGCGATGATCGTCGAGCGGCTGAACTGACGCCGGCTGCCTGGTGCCGCCCCCCGATCTGACGTCGCCGCCTCGCTGACCAACGCCCTGCTCGGCAAGTTCTAGGTGATGTTGGCCGCGGCTTTGCGCCGCGGCACCCGTCCTGCCGCCGCACTCAGTTCCGCTGTCTGATCCGGGCGTCTGCGCGGCGCGTGGCTCCGGCGGGGATCAAGCGGCCGAGGCGGCCGCGGTTGGCCACGACCCAGGCATAGGCGCCCTCAGTCGCCGACGGAAAGCGCTCGAGCAGCACCGCCAGCGGCGCGCCGCCCGATAGCGTGCGCAGCAGCGCCGCGCCCGCCTCGCCCGCCGATCGGCGCCTACCGTCGGCGTCGACCAGATGCCACGACGCCCTCCGCTCCTCCTCGCTGAGGTCGCCGAGTAGCCGATCGCCCGCCGCCGAGCTGATCGCGACGGGTCGCAGTCTCCGGCTCCGATCCCAGGCCAGTACCTTGGCCAGCGACCAGCGGCAGAACCCACAGTCGGCGTCATAGAGGATCGCCACACGATTCCCGTTGATCCCGCGATCACCGCTCACGAGCCGTTGCACAGCCCTTGGAGCAGGGTGTCGACCGCGGCGCCGACCCGCTCCCTCTCCCGGGCCTGGTGATCGGCGAAGACGATCATCGTCGCCGCCTCGATCAGCGCCGCGACGATCAGCTGGGTCATTGCCTCGGGGTCCTCGCCCCGCATCTCGCCGGCCTCGATCGCGGCGCGAACCGTCTCCACGGTCAATCCGAGCCCGTATCCCATGGCCATCTCACGCCAGACGTCCCAGGGCAGCACCCTGCGAGCGTGGAGGAGGCCGATCCGCTGCAGCTCCTCTGAGTCAAGGCACTCGTCCAGATAGGCCTGAGCCCCGGCGCGCAGCGCCGCGAACGGTGTCGGCTGCTCCTCGGCCTGCTGCGCGAGCCGTTCCAGGAGGTCGCGCTCCACGGCCGCAAAGACCTCGACCAAGAGCTGCTCCTTGTTCTCGAAGTGGTGGTAGAGGCCGCCGCGGCTGACGCCCGCAGCCCGCAGGATGTTCGAGGTGCTGACCGCTTCGTAGCCCTGCTCGCGAAACAGCGCCCGGGTTGCCTCGACGATCCGCGCTCGGGTCGCTTCGGAGCGCTCAGCCTGGGGGCGGGGTTGGGGCTCTTCGGTCACGGGTGGCATCGGCGGCAGATCTTTGCTAGCTTACCGACCGACAATCGGTCGGTTAAGTGAATTGTGCCTGATGCCCCGGCCGGAAACTGATCCAGGGAAGGAGCAACACCCATGAACACCTACGTGATCCTGCGTCGCAGCGCCTGGGACTCGCCCGCGGACCTCGAGCAGGCAGCCGGACGCTCGAAGGAGGTCGGCGACGGCGAGATGTCGGACGACATCCGTTGGATCCGCAGCTACGTGCTCAAGGAGCCCGACGGCAAGGTCGGAACGGTCTGCATCTACCAGGCGACCAGCCCAGAGGCAATCCGCGAGCATGCATCCCGGGCCGACCTCGCCGCCGACGAGATCATCGAGGTCGCCGACACGGTGTTGGTGCGCCCCGACCCGACGCCGGCCGCTGCCGCTTAGAGCTCCTCGGCCTGGTCGGCGATCAGCCCGGCCAGGGCCAGCGAGGAGGTCGCGGCGGGGGAGGGGGCATTGCGGACATGGACTGCCCGCTCGGTGCGGTGGACGACGAAGTCGTCGACCAGGCGGCCGTCCCGGCCCAGCGCCTGGGCCCGAACCCCAGCCGGCCCTCGTTCGACGTCGGCGGCGCGAAGATCGGGCACCAACCGCGCGGCCTCGGCGGCGAAAGAGCGGCGGCTCGCGGCGCGGCGCAGCTCGCCGACCCCGACCCGCCAGTGGCGGGCGGCGAGCCGCCAGGTGCCCGGCCAGGCGACGGTAGCGGCGAGGTCGCGCGGCCGCACACGCAGCAGCCGGTAGGCGTCACGAGCCGGCGCGATCAGGGCGCTGGGCCCAACCAGTACGTCGCCGTCGATCCCGCGCGTGAGATGGGCGCCGAGGAAGGGAAGCTCGGAGTCGGGCACCGGATAGACGCTGGCCCGCACCAAATCCCGCCGCCTGGGGCGGAGGCGAAGGTAGGCGCCCCGGAAGGGCACGATGCGCGGGTCGGCGGGCGCCCCTGCCGCCACCGCGAGCCGGTCCGACCACAGCCCGGCGCAGAACAGCGCCAGGCTGGCATGTGTCACTCCTCCCGAGTGCCGGATCCTGACCCGGCCGCTATCGACCTTGCTTGCGAGCACTGCGCAGCCGGCGTGTACGGTCCCGCCGGACGCGGCGACGTCGGCGGCGAAGCTGCCGGCGACGGCCGCAAAGTCGACCACGGCGGTGGCTGGGGAGTGAAGCGCCGCGATGCCGCGTGCGTGAGGCTCGATCGCCGCGATCTCGTCGGCGGCGACGCGGCGCAGCCCCGGCACTTCGTTTTCGCGGCCGCGCCGCTCCAGCTCGTCGAGGCGCGGCAGCCCCGACTCGTCGACGGCGACGATCAGCTTGCCGGTGCGATCGAAGGGGATCCCGTGGCCTTCGCAGTAGGCGCGAAGCTGGCTCGCTCCCTCGACGCACAGGCGCGCCTTCAGCGAACCCGGCTCGTAGTAGATGCCGGCGTGCACGACGCCGCTCGTGTGCCCGGTCTGGTGCATCGCCAGCCTCGGCTCGCGCTCCAGCACCGCGAGTCGCGCTCCCGGACGGCGGGCGAGGAGCTCGCGCGCCGCCGCCAGACCGAGGATGCCGCCGCCGACGACGACGATGTCGCACTCCGCCGGCGGTTGCTCGGTCGTTAGCGTCACCGGCCCAATGTATGTGGGGCGGAGCCCGGCAGGGCGCCGCCAGAGGCGTGTCAGGCGGCAAAGCCGCCGCAATGACAACTAGGAGAAGGCCGTGGAACAGCTCAACACCGTCACCTACGAAGCCGACGGGCGGATCGCCCGCATCACCCTGGACCGCCCGGAGAGCGGAAACGGGATCACCCTCGAGATGCCCCGCGAGCTCGCCGACTGCGTCGAGCGCGCCAACCTCGACCCGGCGGTGCACGCGATCGCGCTGGCCGGCAACGGCAGCGGGTTCTGCGGCGGCTATGACCTCAGCGGCTCGGCGGAGGCGTGGAGCGAAGAGGCGGCTGCCGGGGCCGAGGGCTCACCCCTCGATCCGGCGGTGGTGGCGCGAAACCACGTGCCGGACTCCAACTGGGATCCGGTGATCGACTTCCAGATGATGTCGCGCAACGTGCGCGGCTTCATGAGCCTCTTTCACTCCGAGAAGCCGGTGATCTGCAAGGTGCACGGCTACTGCGTGGCCGGCGGCACCGACATGGCGCTCTGCTCGGACCTGCTCGTGGTCGCCGACGATGCCAAGATCGGCTATCCGCCGGCACGGGTGTGGGGCTCGCCGACGACAGCGCTGTGGGCGCACCGGATCGGCGTCATGCGCGCCAAGCGGCTTCTGCTCACCGGCGACTCGCTGACCGGCGCCGAGGCGGCCGAGTGGGGGTTGGCCACCGAGTCGACGCCGGCGGAGCTGCTCGACCAGCGATTCGAATCGCTGCTGGAGCGGGTCGCCCGTCTGCCGGTCAATCAGCTGGTGATGATGAAGCTGCTCACCAACCAGGTCCTCTACGCGCAGGGGCTGCACGCGACGCAGCTGCTGGGCACCTTCTTCGATGGGATTACCCGCCATACCGAGGAGGGCCACGGCTTCGTGCGGCGAGCCGCCGAGTCGGGCTTCAAGGAAGCGGTGCGCGAGCGCGACGAGCCGTTCGGAGACTTCGGGCTGCAGGGCTTCGGGGTGACCGCCCAGTGACCTACCGATCGGAAAATCCCGACGTCACTCCCGACGCACTCCGCGACCGCCTCGAGGGCACGTTCCCCGGCGACCTCGGCATCGAGCCGCTCGAGATCACCAAGGAGCGCTCCCGCGGGCGCCTGCTGGTCGACCAGCGCCACCTGCATCCCGGCGGCTACGTTCACGGCGGCGTCTGGGCGGCGTTCGCCGACACCGTCGCCGCATGGGGCACCTTGCGCAACCTGCCGCCCGGCTACGACTTCACGACCCTGGAGCTGAAGCTGAACGTGTTCGCCGCCGGCCGCCTCGGCGACGAGTTGGTGGCGACCGCCGAGCCGCGCCACGTCGGGCGGCGCACCCACGTATGGGTGGTCGACATCCACCGGGGCGATCGCCAGGTGGCGATGTTCACGCTGACCCAGTTCGTGATCGCGCCGGACGGCGCCGAGGGCTAGCGCCGGGTTGCTTCGGCGGCGGGATTCTGTGCGCCGCTGGAGGCGGGTCGGTGGGTTGGCGCCGGCTCGCCGGCGGGCTCGATGTCCGGGGCCTCGAGGCGCTGGATGTAGGGCAGACGCCAGATCACGCTGGCGATCACCAACCCAAGGGCCGCGGACAGCAGGGCCAGGAACCACTGACCGGCACTGAGCAGGGTGAGGTCGAAGAAGTCGCGCACCGGCCCTGCGGCCAGGAAGAGCGCGTAGAGCGCGCCGAGCCCGGCGACCAGCGCCAGCATGTAGCTCTGGATCGCGATGTGCTCGCGCCCCGGCCCGCGCTCCAGCAGCAGCACGAAGCAGAGCCCGAGGACGATCAGCGTCGTGGTCGCCGCGGTGCGCCCGTCCTCGAGCGAGCCGCCGAACACGGTGTCGACCAGGAAGAAGGAGGCGATCGAGGCGATCGCGATCGCCAGGCCGGCCGGCACAGCGAAGGCGGCCAAGGCCCGTAACAGGCGGGCGCGGTACAGCGGCCCGTCGGAGGGCGCCAGGGCGAGCACGAAGGAGGGGATGCCGATCGTCAGCAGGGCGGCGAGGGTGAGGTGGCGGGGCAGGAAGGGAAAGGCGAAGCCGGGGATGGCGACGAGCAGGATCAGCGCCGCCGCATACACCGTCTTGGTCATGTAGAGGCGGCCGAGCCGATGGATGTTGCGGGCGATGCGGCGCCCCTCGGCGACCGCCCTCGGCAGGCGCGAGAACTGGTCCTTGAGCAGCACGATGTCGGCCACCCCCTTTGTGACCTGGGCCCCCGAGCCCATGGCGACCGCAAGCCGGGCCCGCTTCAGCGCCGGCACGTCGTTTACCCCGTCGCCGATCATCGCCGTGAACCGTCCCGCCGCCGAGAGCGCCCCCACCAGAGCGCTCTTCTGCTCCGGCCTGATGCGGCAGAAGATCGTGTTCTCCTCCGCGACATCGGCCAGCGCCAGCTCGCTGTCGGGCAGCTGGGAGCCATCGACAACGCCGGCGTCGGCCGGCACACCGACCGCGCGGGCCACCGCGATTACCGTCTCGCGAGCGTCGCCTGAGATCAGCTTCAGGTCGACCTCCTGCTCGCGCATGTGGGCGATCGTCTCGGCGGCGTCGGGGCGCAGCGTCTCCTCCATTACGACGAGCGCCAATGCGGTCATCGGTGGCGGTGCATCGGCGGATGGGTCTCCTGGCAGCGGGCCGCTCGCCTCGCCGAAGGCGAGCACCCGCCTCCCGGCCTCGGCCTGATGGCGGAGGGTGCTGGCGAGCGTCGGAGACAGCTCCAGGGCGCCCGCCTGCTGGAGGACGTCGGGGGCGCCCAGCACGTAGACGCGGCCGTCCAGGGCCAGCCCGCTCCACTTCCACTGCGAGGAGAAGGGGACTTCGGCGCTCACATCTTGCGGTTGCGCCGGGTAGCGGTCCGCTATCGCCTGCAGGGTGCGGTTTCGGTCCGCGGCGCTTGACGCGAATCGGGCGAGCGCATCGTGGGCGGCGGCGGGATTGGCCGGGTCGGCGATCTCGACCGAGGCCAGCTCCAGCTCGCCGTCGGTCAGCGTCCCGGTCTTGTCGATGCAGATCGTGTCGACGGCGGCCAGCGCCTCGGTGGCGCTCATCTGCTGGACCAGTGTGTCCAGCTTCGCGAGGCGCACCGCTGCCACCGCCAGCGTGACGCTCATCAGCAGCACCAGCCCCTCGGGGATCAGCGTGATCAGGCCCGCGGTCGCGGTCTGGGCCGCCTCGTGGAGGTCGGTGTGCCGGGCGCTGAGCGCGAACAGCAGCAGCACCGCCAGCGGAATCATCAGCCAGGTCGCCGCGAGCAAGACCCGGTTGACCTCCTCCTGGAGCGGGGAGAGCGGGTGGCGGAAAGCGCGCGCCTCGCCGGCGAGCTTGCCCGCGTAGCTGCGCTCGCGGACCGCGTCGACCTCGTAGGTGCCCGAGCCGGCGATGCCGAAGGCGCCCGAAAGGACCCGGTCGCCGCGCACCTTGCGGACGCCATCCGCCTCCCCTGTGAGCAACGACTCGTCGAGGGTCAGGCCGCGCGAGCGAATCACGTCGCCGTCGGCCACCAGCTGATCGCCGGGCTCGACCCGCACCACGTCACCGGGGACCACCTCCTCGGCGACCAGCTCCTGCATGCGCCCGTCGCGCACCACGCTCGCCTTCGGTGCCACCAGGACGGCGAGCTGGTCGAGCACCTCCTTCGCCTTCATCTCCTGGCGGATGCCGATGTAGCTGTTGACGATCGCGATCAGGCCGAAGAGCGCGTCCGCGAACAGGCCCAGCGAGAGCACGACCACGAAGAAGACGCCGAGGATCAGGTTGAAGAGCGTGAAGACGTTGCCGGCGACGATGCTCGATGCCGAGCGGCTCGAGGTCTCGGGCGGCGGTCCAAGCCGGTCGAGGCGCCGCGCCGCCTCGGCGCTGCTCAGCCCTGCTTCTCCGACGGCGTCGGCCATGGACCATCTATACCGGTCCGCCGCCCCCTGCCGCTACCATCGCCGCCTGTTTGGGTTGGGGGCCAATAGGTACATGCGATCGGTATGCACAGCCACCGCGGCGCTCCTGGCCGCGTTCATCCTCTCGCCCGCCGCGTCGGGCGCACAGTTGCGCGCTGGCGACATCGTGGTCGCCGACCCCAACGCGTTCGGCGGAAACGGCGGGCTGATCGACGTCAACCCCGACACCGGGGCGCAGACCGCACTCTCCAACGACACGATCTCCACCCAGAACCTGTTCACGGATCCGACCGGGGTCGCCTTCGATCCGGATGGCTCGATCATCGTCGCCGACCCGAACGCGTTCGGCGGCACCGGTGGCCTGATCCGAGTTGATCCTGCGAGCGGCCAGCAGACGCCGCTGTCGAGCAACGCGATCTCGACCCATGGGCTGTTCGCCGACCCGGTGGGCATCGCCGTGGCCCACTCCGGATTGCTGCTCGTCGCAGACTCCAACGCCTACGGCAGTGGCGCGGTGATCGCCGTCGATCCAAGCACCGGCGAGCAGACGCTGGTCTCTAACAACACGCTGTCGCCCCCGGGGCAGTTCGTCAACCCCTTCGGCATCACGGTCGAGGGCAGCGGCACGATCCTGATCGCGGACCCCGATTCCCCGGCGGCGGTCTCGGGCACGAAGGGGGCGATCATCGCGGTGGATCCGCTCACCGGGGCCCAGAAGCTGGTCACCAACAACGACAACTCCCAGGCAGATCTGTTCAGCAATCCGCTCGGGGTTGCGGTCGAGACGCCCGGCACGCTGCTGGTCGCCAACACGGCTGCCGACCCCAACGCGGACGGCGTCATCCTCGTCAACCGCTCGAGCGGCCAGCAATACGCCCTTTCCGCCGAGGGAATCTTCGTCGCCCCCACCGGGATCGCCATGGACCTCGATGGCCGGGCGCTGGTCGCCGACAGCGCGGCGTTCGGTGGCGGTGGGGGCGTGATTCGGGTCGAGCCGACCACCGGGGCCAAGAGCACCATCACCGGCAATCCCAGCTCGCCCGACGCCTTGCTCGTCGATCCGAGCGGGGTCATGGTCGTGCCGCCGACATGCCTGGGTCGCTACGCGACGATCGTCGGCACCCAAGCGGCCGACTCGCTCACCGGGACCCCGGGCCCGGATGTGATCTCGGCGCGCGGCGGCGACGACATCGTCGACGGTGAGGGCGGGGCGGATCTGATCTGCGGCGACGACGGGCGTGACCGCCTGATCGGCCACGACGGCAAGGACCGCTTCCTGGGTGGCGCCAGCGGCGACGTGATCCTGGGTGGAAACGGCGCCGACGCCGCCAAGGGCCAGGCGGGCAACGACAAGATCGACGGCGGCCGCGGTAACGACAGCCTCTACGGGCAGCAGCAGAGGGACAACCTGGTCGGCGGCAAGGGAAAGGACCTGCTCAAGGGCGGACCGGGCCGAGACAGGCTGACCGGCGGACCGGGCCACGACAGGCTGCGCGGCGGCCCCGGCAAGGATCGCCAGAAGCAGTAGCCGTCCCCGGACGAATCCGAGCAGAGCTCGGATCATCGGTCGCTGTCGCTCCCTGGGAGGACACGGCGTTGAGTAGTGTTCGCGCCAGATGGCGCTGAAGCTGGGCCTCAACCTCGGCTACTGGGGGATCGGCCCCCAGGGGCCGGACGCGATCGAGATCGTCCGCCACGCCGAGAGTGCGGGCTACGAATCGGTGTGGGTTGCGGAGTCATACGGCTCCGACGTGGTCAGCGTCCTCGCCTGGTTCGCGGCCAAGACCGAGACGATCAAGCTCGGCGCCGCGATCATGCAGGTGCCCGCCCGCCCGCCCGCCGCCGCGGCGATGGCCGG
Organism: Actinomycetota bacterium; assembly: GCA_038040285.1. GTDB lineage: Bacteria > Actinomycetota > Thermoleophilia > Solirubrobacterales > 70-9 > Mayfieldus. The sequence continues at coordinate 84,865 of JBBPIN010000001.1, read as the reverse complement.
CTGCACGATCGACGCTCTGTCTGGCGGCCGCTTCATGTTCGGCTTCGGGCCATCCGGCCCGCAGGTCTCCGAGGGCTGGTACGGGGTGCCCTACCGCAAGCCATGGGGCCGTACGCGCGAGTACGTCGAGATCGTGCGCAGGATCGTCGCCCGCGAGGGACCCCTGGAGTACCAGGGCGATCACTACCAGTTGCCGCTACCCGAGGGCGAGGGCAAGGCGCTGAAGCTGAACTTCCACCCGGTCCGCAACCAGATCCCGATCTTCCTCGGTGCGATCGGCCGCAAGTCGGTGGAGCTGACGGCCGAGATCGCCGACGGCTGGATCCCGATCTTCTCCAACGCCGAGGCGTTCGAAGACGCCTGGGGCGAACACGTCGACGCGGGGCTTGCGAAGAGCGGCCGTACCCGCGAGGACCTTGAGATCTCCCCGACGCTGCAGGTGGCGATCGACGGCGACCTCGACTCCGCGCGGGGCATCGTCAAGGCGGGGCTGCTCCTCTACTTCGGCGGCATGGGAAGCCGCAAGACCAACTTCTACGTCGACCTCGCCCACCGCTTCGGGTTCGGCGAGGTCGCCGACGAGGTACAGCGCCTCTATCTGGACGGCGACCGCGAGGCGGCCTACGAGGCGATCCCCGACGAGGTCGCCGATGCGACCTCGCTGGTCGGCACCGAACAGGAAGTGGCGGAGCGGATCGAGCGCTACCGCGACATCGGCGTGTCACGGCTGATCGTCTCGCCGGTGCAGCTCGACGAGGGCGAGCGGCTGCACACCCTCGATCGACTCGCCGCCCTGGCCGGCGCCAAGGCGACTGCCTGAGCGGATTGCATAGGCTGCGCGCCTCTCCGCGATGAGGATCGGGGTCCCGAAAGAGACGGCCGAGGGGGAGCGCCGCGTGGCGTTGATCCCTGACGTGGTCAAGTCGCTGAAGGAATCCGGGCTCGATGTCGCGGTCGAGTCTGGTGCCGGCGCCGAGTCTGGGCGCCCCGACCCCCAATACACGGAGGCCGGCGCGGAGGTCGGGGGCGCCGACGCCGCCTGGGGGGCCGACGTGGTGCTGCGCGTGGCGGTCCCCAGCAGCGAGGAGATTGGGCGGTTGCGCAGCGGCCAGGTCGTGATCGGCCACCTCGCCCCGCTGACCTCGGCGGAGACGACGAAGGCGCTGGTGGGGGCGGGCGTGACCAGCTTCGCGATGGAGGCGATCCCACGCATCACCCGGGCGCAGGCGATGGACGCGCTCAGCTCGCAGGCCAACGTCGCCGGCTACGCCGCGGCGCTGCTGGCGGCGCGCGAGGTGGGGCGCTTCTTCCCGATGATGACCACCGCAGCCGGGACGGTGGCCCCCGCGAAGGTCCTGGTGCTCGGCGCGGGTGTCGCCGGCCTACAGGCGATCGCGACCGCGAAGCGCCTCGGAGCGATCGTGACCGGATTCGACATCCGCCGCGCAGCCTGGGAGCAGATCGCGAGCCTCGGCGGCCGTCCCCTGGAGCTCGACTTCATCCCCGACGCGGAGGCCGAGGGCGGCTACGCCCGCCCGCTCACCGACGAGGAGAACGACCAGGTGCGAGAGGCGCTGACCGAGAACGCCGCCAGGCAGGACGTGATCATCACCACCGCCCAGATCCCCGGGCGCCCGGCGCCGCTACTGATCACCGCCGAGGCGGTGCGGGGCATGCAACCGGGCTCGGTGATCGTCGACCTCGCCGCCGACTCCGGCGGCAACTGCGAGCTGGCGCAGCCGGGGAAGACAGTGGTCGAGAACGGCGTCAAGGTGATCGGCCCCAGCAACCTGCCCAGCGAGATGGCCGTCCACGCCTCGCAGCTCTACGCAAAGAACGTCGAGAGCCTGCTCGGCCTGATGGTCGACGAGGAAGGCAACCTGAAGATCGACTTCTCCGACGAGATCATCGCCGGCGCCTGCATCACCCACGAGGGCGAGATCCGCAACGAACGCGCCGCCGAGGTCGCAGGAGCAACAACCCCGAGCAACTAGCAACTAGCAACCAGGAACGAGACCTATGTCCCTTGCCACCGAGTTCGTGATCTTTGTTCTGGCGGCGTTCGCCGGCTTCGCGGTGATCTCGAAGGTGCCGACCACGCTGCACACGCCGCTGATGTCGCAGACCAACGCGATTCACGGCATCGTGCTGCTTGGCGGCCTGATCGTGATCGGCGCCTCCGACCGGACGCTCGATCATGTGATCGGGACGATCGCGATCACCTTCGGGACGATCAACATCGTCGGCGGCTTCCTGGTCACCGACCGGATGCTGGGGATGTTCACCCGCAAGCGCAAGCCCGAGGCGCCGGAGGGCGGCGAGGAGAGCTGATGCCCGCGGTGCCCCTCGCCTTGGCGCCCAACTCGGACGCGATCACGGCGATGTACATCGTCGCCTTCTCGCTATTCATCTACGGGCTCATGCAGGGCACCCACCCAACGACCGCGAAGCGCGGCAACGTGATCGCCGCGGTCGGGATGGCGATCGCGATTATCGCCACCCTCCTGCAATCGGAAATCGGGAACTGGGGCCTGATCGTCCTCGGGATCGCGGTCGGCACCGCGGTCGGGGTCCCGGCGGCGCGCAACGTGAAGATGACCGCGGTGCCGCAGATGGTGGCTCTGTTCAACGGCGTTGGCGGCGGGGCGGCGGCGTTGATCTCCTGGGCCGAGTTCCGCCACCAGCTCCACCTCGGCGGGGACATCCCGCTCGACATCCTGATTCCGCTCCTGTTCTCGGCCGTGATTGGCTCGGTCTCCTTCTGGGGGTCGAACATCGCCTTCGCCAAGCTTCAGGAGCTGATCTCCGGGCGGCCGATCCTGCTGCCCGGCCAGCACATCTTCAACGGAGCGCTGCTGGCCGCGATCCTGACTGGCTGCGTGGTGCTGGCGGCAAACCACGGCTCCGACCCCTCCCAGGCGCTGTTCATCGGCGTGCTGGTCGGCTCGGCGGTACTCGGCAACCTCTTCGTCTTACCGATCGGCGGCGCCGATATGCCGGTGGTGATCTCGCTGCTGAACGCGTTCACCGGCCTGGCGGCGGCGGCGGCCGGGTTCGCGCTCGACAACGTGGTGCTGATCGTTGCCGGCACCCTGGTCGGCTCCTCGGGAACGATCCTCACCCTGGAGATGAGCGAGGCGATGAATCGCTCGGTCGGCAACCTGCTGTTCTCAGGCTTCGGCGCCCCGTCCGCTGCCGGAGCGGGGTCGGCCGAGGAGCGGCCGTACAAGTCGATGGGTCCCCAGGACGCGGCCATCGCGCTCGCCTACGCGGACCAGGTCGTCGTCGTCCCTGGTTACGGGATGGCGGTGGCGCAGGCCCAGCACGCGGTCAAGGAGATGGCCACCGAGCTGGAGCGCAAAGGCGTCAAGGTCCAGTACGCGATCCACCCGGTGGCGGGGCGGATGCCCGGCCACATGAACGTGCTGCTCGCCGAGGCCGACGTTCCCTACGAGCAGCTGCGCGAGATGGACGAGATCAACCCGGAGATGCCGCAGACCGACGTCGCGCTGGTGATCGGCGCCAACGACGTCACCAACCCGGCGGCGAAGGACAACGCCGACAGCCCGATCTACGGGATGCCGATCATCGAGGTCGACCAGGCCCAGCAGGTGATCGTGCTGAAGCGCTCGATGAACCCCGGCTTCGCCGGCATCGACAACGACCTCTTCTACCACGAGAAGACCTCGATGCTGTTCGGCGACGCGAAGGCGTCGGTGGGTGAGATAACGGGCGAGCTGGGCGATTTGTAATTGCCGGCGCGTTGCGCGCCGGTCGTTCTGGGCGGTGCCGTTAGGCGCCGCCACTGGCGTGTCAGGCGGCGCAGCCGCCGCAAGTGGTTCGCATGTCAGGCGGCGCAGCCGCCGCAATTGTTCAGCGGCTATCTGCCGCTGAGCAGGAAGCCGTGCAGGAAGCAGTCGTCGGCGGTGCCGAAGCCGTTGTCGTCCCTGTCCAACTCGTATTCGAAGCGCGTGATGGTGCCGTCGAGGCGCCGAACGGTGGCGAAGCCCGTGGCGGCGCCGGCCGTGGTAACGAATTGGGTCGTGCCGGAGTCGAATTGCTGCGTTCCCGAGAGCGGCTCGAAGACCGTCCCGGCGTCGCCCGGCGCGCTGCCGTGGACCTGCATCACAGCGTTTCCGCCGGTGCAGACGAAGAGCACTGCCAACCCCCCCTGGCCGACGATCTGGGTCGCGCCCGAGGGGTCGGCCTGCGATGCGCGCACCACCCGCTCGGTGATCCCGTTCACGGTGCGGGCGTCCTCGGCGGTCGGGACCAGTCCCAGCGTCGCCTCCTGGATGTCCTTGCCGGTCAGCGACCCGTTGGAGACCTTGTGGCCGTTGATCGAGCCGCCCGCGATGTCCTGCCTTTTGACCTGCTTGTTCTTGATGTGGAAAGAGTGGATCGCGTTCTTGCGGATGCCCTGGGCGCCGATCTTGCTCGCCGCATAGACGGCGCCGCCGCCCACCGCGAGCACCAAGGCGATCGTGGAGACGACGTTGGCGTAGGTGAGTCTGCGGCGAAGGCGCCCCATCAGCCCTCGTGGGCGCGGCGTTCCTCGCGGCGGTGGCGGCGGATCAGCGGTCCCACGTAGCCGATCACCGCCCCGATCGCGACCGCCACGAGAAGGGTCGCGATCAGCGGCGCGGTCGTGGTGATGAACAGGACGTCGACCTTGACCTTCTGCGAGTTCTGAAGCGCCACGATCACCACCAGGGCGATCAGCACCCCGACGGTCCAGGCGCGCCAGTTGACGCCCTTCTTTTCCTGCGTCATAACCGCATCACCTCTCCGGCGTCACCATACCGGCACCCCCTGCGTGCAACAGGTGAGCTCGGGGCTCCTAGCGTCGAGCCGTGTCCGAGCACTCGAGGTTTCGCAGCGAGCGCGGCCAGGCAAGCCCTGAATGGGTGGGACTCATCCTGCTGGTGGCGCTGCTGCTGGCCGGCGCGCTTGCCGGCCTCGGCCCGCTGCCACTCGGCGTCTCGCTGGCGCGCACCGTCGGCGCCAAGCTGATCTGCGCGATCGAGCTCTCCGACTCCTGCCAACGCGATCCGGAGCTAACTGCCGCCTACGGCGCCGACCTGGCGGAGGCGGTGCGCGATCACGCGCCGATGATCTTCTATGAACACGGCATGCGGGCGCTGCCGGTCGACTTCCGCTCATGCCGCTCGGCCTTCTGTGGGGACGCCGCCGGCGAGGGAAGGGTTTGGCGCACGGACCGCGGTGGGCCGGCGACTACTTTCGTGCACGTGATCGATTGCCGAACGGGTGAGCCAGCGGCGTTTGCGGGCGCGAATCGGCCCGCGGATTGCTCGGGCTCGCGGGCAGGCAACCTCTACATCCAGTACTGGCTCTACTACGGCGAGAGCGCCACCCTGCGGGGAGTCCCGGTAGTGGGCGCCAAGGGCTACCACCTCGACGACTGGGAGAGCTACCAGGTGCGGGTCGGCCCGGACGGCGATAACGACGCGCGCGCCTCCTCGCACAACGGCTACAACTACCGGCGGGGCGCCCAGGACTGGGGCTCGGACGCGGGCCTCGGGATCGTTCGCAGCGCCACCGAAGGGGTCGGCTTGCGCAACCACAACGGCTGGGGCCCGGACATCGGTTTTCTGTTCGTATCGGGTGGAAGCCACGCGGGAAGCGTGGAGGCCTTCCTCCCGAACTACTCGCGGCTCACGCCGCCCCGCCGCCTCGTCCTGGTCCCGCTGGAACCGGTCGCGGCGGGCGAGCAACGCGCACCCCACTTCTCGATCTCACCGCCGTGGCTGAAGCAGGTCTGGCGCGACCCGGAGGCGGAGGGGACGGGGTGATGACTCCGTGGCGACGGAACAAATTGCGGCGGCTTCGCCGCCTGACATGCCAGTGCCGCGGCGCAACGCCGCGGCCCCGAATCACTTCGGCGGCATCCGCAGGGCGCCGTCGAGGCGGATCGTCTCGCCATTGATCATCTGGTTGCGAACGATCTCCAGCACCAGCGAGGCGTACTCGTCGGGCTGTCCAAGGCGGCTGGGGAAGGGGATCTCGGCGCCGAGCGCGTCGCGTCTCTCCTGCGGCAGCGCCGCAAGCATCGGAGTGTCGAAGGTGCCCGGCGCGATCGTCGCCACCCGCACCCCGCGCGGCGACATGTCGCGGGCCGCGGGCAGGGTCAGCCCCACCACGCCCGCCTTCGACGAGGCGTAGGCGGCCTGGCCGATCTGCCCATCGAAGGCCGCGATCGAGGCGGTGTTGACGCAGACACCGCGCTCGCCCCCTTGGTCGGGCTCGTTGGCGTTCATCGCGTCGCAGGCGAGTCGCAGCACGTTAAAGGTGCCGATCAGGTTCACCCCGATCACCTTGGAGTAGATGTCGAGGTCGTGGGGGCCCTGCTTGCCGGAGACTCGTCCCGCCCAGCCGACCCCGGCGCAGCAGATCGAGATCCGAAGCCCGCCATCGGCGCTGGCGGCCGCCTCGACCGCCGCCCCCACGGCCTCGGCGTCGGTGACGTCGGTCTGCGCGAAGCTCGCGGCATCACCCAGCTCGGCGGCCAGCGCCTCACCCAGCTCGGCGTTGAGGTCGGCGATCACGACGCAGGCCCCGGCCTCGTTCAGGGCCCGCGCGGTCGCCGCCCCCAGCCCGGAGGCGCCGCCCGCCACCAATGCTCCTGCGCCCTCGATCCTCATCGCCAAAGAGGTTCGCGCTCGGCCCTTGACCAAGCTCCCTTGTTGAGCCTCGCGCTCACAGCGCGGCACCCTATTGAACGATCGCCCGACGCCTCAGCGGCGTTGATCGTCTTTTCACAAACCGGCTGATCCGGGTCTATAGAGTCTTCGCATCGCTCCCGAGGTGATCGCAAGCACCAAGGAAGGGATCAGTACCCGGCTGTCAGAGGCGCGCGAGCGCACTCTTCTGCTGCTCGAGCCCCTTGACGACGAGCAGCTCAACCGCGTCTACTCCCCGATCCTCAGCCCACTGGCCTGGGACCTTGGGCACATCGCCAACTTCGAGGAGCTGTGGCTGGTGCAGACGATCGGCGGCCGCGAGCCGCTGCGAGGCGACCTGGGCCGCTTCTACGACGCGATCGAGAACCCCCGCAAGACGCGCGGCGAGCTGCCGATCCTGCGCGACGCGGAGCTGCGCTCCTATCTGGAGGAGGTGCGGGAGCGCACGCTGGAGGTCCTCGACGAGGTCGATCTCGACGGCGCCGACGACCCCCTGCTGCGCGACGGCTTCGCCTACGAGATGCTGATCGCGCACGAGCATCAGCACAACGAGACGATGCTGCAGCTCATTCAGATGGTCGAGCGCTACGAGCCGGCCCGCACCGACCCCGACCCGGCCACCGAGCCGGTTGACGAAGGCCCGGAGATGGTCTTGGTCGAGGGAGGCGAGTACGAGATCGGGGCTGGGGAAGCGGGCTTCGCCTACGACAACGAGCGGCCCCGCCACCCGGTCGAGCTGCAGCCGTTCTGGATCGACCGCGCACCGGTCACCAACGGCCGGTACGCCGAGTTCGTGGACGAGACTGGGGCGGAGCCGCCGATGTACTGGGAGCGCGACGGCGAGGGCGGCTGGGTCCGCTCGGCGATGGGCAGATCGGAGCCGCTGGCGCCTGAGCAGCCGGTGGTCCACGTTTCCTGGCACGACGCCGACGCGTTCGCCCGCTGGTCCGGCAAGCGGCTGCCGACCGAGGAGGAGTGGGAGGCGGCCTGCGCCGGCGCCGACCGCGAGCGGGCGAATCTCGACCACCTTGCCTTCGGCACAGCTCCGGCGGGCGCCTACGCCGATGCGGCCAGCGACTGTGGGGCCGTGCAGATGCTCGGCGACGTCTGGGAGTGGACGGCGTCGGAGTTCCGCGCCTACCCCGGCTTCGAGGCCTTCCCGTACCCCGAGTACTCGCAGGTCTTCTTCGGTGAGCAGTACAAGGTCCTGCGGGGCGGGGCATGGGCGACCCGGCGAAACGTCATTCGCCCCAGCTTCCGCAACTGGGACCTGCCCGAGCGACGGCAGATCATCGCTGGCCTGCGCTGTGCGAAAGACGCCTCAGGACGGACCTGATCCGTAGCGAACCCCGGCGCGCAAGGACTCGTAACCACCAGCATGAAATCCCCGGCAACAACCGACCGCATCAGCATCGAAGTCCACCTGCCGCCAGGAGGTCCGCTCTCGGGAATGGCCGCTGACGTACGCGCCGGGCTGACCAGGCCGTTCAAGGAGCTCTCGCCCCGCTACTTCTACGACGAGCGCGGCTCGCAGCTGTTCGAGGACATAACCGAGCTGCCCGAGTACTACCCGACCCGCTGCGAGCGGGAGATCCTCGAGACCAGATCGACGGAGATCTGCGAGGCGGCCAACTCCCCAGCGACACTGATCGAGCTCGGCTCTGGCTCCGCGCAGAAGACCATGGTGCTGCTGAACGCGATGCTCGACGCGGGTTGCCTGGAGACCTACTGCCCGGTCGACATCTCCGAGGAGATCACCAGGGAGACGGCCGAGCGGATCGCCGCCGAGTACGACGGCATCGCGGTTCGGGGGCTGGTCTGCGACTTCGAGCTCGACCTGGAGCGGATCCCGGTCGCGGCCCCACGCGTGATCGCCCTGCTGGGAGGCACGATCGGCAACTTCGAGCCCCAGCAGCGGTCGGGCTTTCTGCACCGGATCTCCAACCTGCTCGGCCCCGAGGACCGCTTCCTGCTCGGCACCGACCTGGTCAAGGACCGGCAGACCCTCGAGGCGGCCTACAACGACTCGCAGGGGGTCACCGCCGACTTCAACAAGAACGTGCTCTCGGTGCTGAACCGCGAGCTGTGCGCCGACTTCGATTCCGACTCCTTCGAGCACGTGGCCCGCTGGGACGACGAGAACCTCTGGGTCGACATCAGGCTGCGCTCGCTGAGCAACCAGGTCGTCAACGTGGCCTCCCTCGACATGCTTGTTCCGTTCGCCGCCGGCGAGGAGATGCGAACCGAGATCTCGACCAAGTTCGCGCGTCCCGGTCTCGAGGGGATCTACGCGGAGGCCGGCCTGGAGCTGACCGACTGGTGGACCGACGCCGACGGCCTCTACGCGCTCAGCCTCGCCCGCGTGGCGGACTAGTGGCCTAGCCTGGCGGCGCCAGCGCCTCGATCGTTTCGCCGAACTTGTCCGGCGTTGTGATCGGCAGCAGCACCGGCAGCGTCACTCCGCCTTCGACGTAGGCGGCGAGCCGCTCGTGCATCTGCTCCGGAGCTCCGAAGATGAACGTGTCGGCGATCAGGTCCCAGGGGGCGGCGGCCATGGCGCGCTCGCGGTCGCGGGCATCCCACGCCTCGCACATTTCCGCGATCTGATCGCCGTAACCGAGCCAGCGGAAGAAATTGGCGTAGACGGGGACGGTCACGTATGAGGCGAACATGAAGCGGGCCAGCGGCTCGACCTGCCCGCGCTCTCCGGGCAGGCAGAAGAAGCGGCACAGCAGCTCGAAGCCATCCGGCGCACCGTCGAGCTGCTCGACCACCTGGGGCAGCCCCGAGAGCGGCAGGTAGTTGGTGAAGGCGCCATCGCCCTTCTCAACCGCCAGCTTCAGCATCTTGCCGCGCAGCGCCGCGAGCACGATCGGCACCCGCTCGGCCGGGCCCTGCTCGAGCTTGAAGCCGGTCTCGGTGCGCTCGCCGTCCAGCGCCGTGCGCAGGAAGTCGATCGACTCAGAGACCCGGGTCAGCGGTTGCGAGAAGTCCATCGCGTTCCAGCCCGAGACGATGCGGTCCGATGAGGCGCCGATGCCGAGCACGAAGCGTCCCCCCGATGCGTCCGCCAGCGCCGCCGTCTGCTGGGCGAGCAGCGCCGGCCCCCGGGTCATCACCCCGACGATCCCGGTGCCAAGCCGGGCGCGGTCGGTCCAGGCGGCGGCGAGGGCGAGCGGGGTGAAGCCATCCGGCCCGTTGGTCTCGCCCGACCAGAGGTCGGTGTAGCCGGCCGCCTCGGCGCGGCGCACGTGCTCCTCGTGGTCGGCCAGCGGAAGCTGCGGAAGCGGCAGCGTCAATCCCCAGCGGCTGGCCATCACCAAGTGGGTTCGCGCTCGGCCCAAGACCGAGCTCTCTTGCTGAGCCTCGCGCTCACTCGCGCGGCACCCTACACGGGAGCCGGAGACCGCCCCGGCGAGCCCCACGCATCGGATAGGCTCGCCCACGTGGGGCCAAAGGAGAAGACCCGCCTGCAGCCGTCCGAGCTGGTCGGGCTCGCGTCAGCGGCCCTGCTCATAGTTGCCCTGTTCCTGCCCTGGTACTCGCTCAGCCACACGCCTGAGCGGATCAAGCAGGACGCCTGGGTCTGCGGCGCCGGCCACTACGACTGCAGCGGCTGGGCGACGTTCCCGATCGCCCGCTGGCTGTTCCTCCTGGCGGCGGCGGCGCCGGTGATCCTCACTTACTTTATCCTCACCAGCCAGAAGGGCAAGTACCCGACCGGGGAGGCCACGATGACCACCGGCCTCGCGGTGGTCGTGCTGGTCGGCTTCAACGGCATCGTCTCCAAGCCCGGCAGCGGGATTCAGTTCGGGATCGGCCTCGAGCCCGCGTACTTGCTGGCGATCCTTGCGGGCCTGGTGATGGCGGGGGCAGGCGCAGCTCGTTCGCTGGAGTCCGGCGGCGGCGCGGAGCGAAAACCGCCAGCCACCTTCTAGCCTCTCCGCCATGGGCGTCATCTCCCACGATGTCCGCTCCGGCGCCAAGCCGGACCGCAACCTCGCGCTCGAGCTGGTGCGCGTCACCGAGGCGGCCGCGCTGGCCGCCGCGCGCTGGGTCGGCCGCGGCGACAAGGAAGCCGCTGACCAGGCGGCGGTGGACGCGATGCGACTGATGATGCACACGGTCCCGATGGACGGGATCGTGGTGATCGGCGAAGGGGAGAAAGACGAGGCGCCGATGCTCTACAACGGCGAGAGGATCGGCGACGGAAGCCCGCCGGTGGTTGACATCGCCGTCGACCCGCTGGAGGGCACGACGCTGACGGCCCAGGGGCAGCCTGCGGCTCTAGCGGTGGTTGCGCTGGCGGAGCGGGGCACGATGTTCGACCCCGGCCCCTGCGTCTACATGGAGAAGCTGGCCGGGGGCTCCCAGATCGCCGATTGCCTCAGCCTCGATGACAGCCTCACCGAGGTGATCGAGCGGGTCGCCGAACGCAAGGGTGTCGGGGTCGGCGACATCACTGTGATCATGCTCGACCGCGAGCGCCACAAGGACGGCGTCGCGGAGGTCCGCGACGTTGGTGCTCGCATCCGTTTCATCAGCGACGGCGACGTCTCGGCGGCGCTTCAGGCGGTCTCCGAGGCCAGGGGGGTCGACCTCTTGTGGGGGATCGGCGGCACGCCGGAAGGAGTTCTCTCGGCCGCCGCCATCAAATGCCTCGGCGGCCAGCTGCTGGGGCGGCTGTGGCCGCGCGACGAGGATGAGCGCAAGGCTGCGGAGGAGGCGGGGTACGACCTTGGCGAAGTGCTCGACGTCGATCGGCTGGTGGGGGGCGGCGACGTGTTCTTCGCCGCGACCGGGGTCACCGACGGAGATCTGCTCGATGGGGTTCGCTATCTCGGCGACGGCCACGCGACCACCGAGTCGCTGGTCATGCGCTCGCGCTCGGGCACCGTCCGGACGGTGCAGGCGCGGCACGATCGGGCGAAGCTGCGGGAGATCACCGGCAGCAAAATCTACGGCTAAGCCGAACCGCGGCTACCCGGGCATCCGTCCGACTTCGCGCAGCGAGCCGGTGTCGTGCACCTCGTGGCGCACTGCGTTGATCACCGCGCCGGCCAGGATGGAGAGGCTGAGCGCGTAGAACCAGAGCAGCGCGATGAGGACGAAGCCCACGGTGGAGCCGAAGCGGCTGAGGCTGGAGACGTTTGCGAGGTAGAACGGGAAGGCCCAATTGGCGAGGCCGGTGGTGGCGGTCACGAACAGCGCCCCTGGCCACACCGCTCGCCACGGCATGTGTCCCTTGGGAACGGCCCAGAAGATCACGCAGCAGACGAGGAAGGTCAGCGACAGGGCAGCGATGATCAGCAGGATGTTGTCGACGGCGCGAATGCGGGAGAGCCCGAACGGAAGGTCGTTGGTGCTCGCCACCAGCGATCCCTCGACGGCCGGCAGCACCACGCTGGCGCCGAGGAACAGGAAGACGACGATCAGCATCACGAAGGCGAAGCGCTTCTGCTCGACCCAGCCACGGCATTCGACGTGGTAGATGCGGCAGAAGGCGGTGTCCATGGCCCCCCAGAACGAGGCGCCAATCCACAGCGAGCCGACCGCGGCGACGACGCCAAATGTCGTCGAGTTGTCACGGATGCGGTTCAACACGTCGGTGAGCGTGTGCTGCTCGACGTTCGGGAACAGGCGCTGCAGATCGAGCAGGATGCTGGTCTCGACGTCCGTGCTGCGCAGCACCTGGCCGAAGACGAAGAGGACCAGGAGCACGAACGGGAAGACCGCCAGCAGCAGGTTGTAGGCGACCATCGCCGACAGACCGGTGATGTTCTCGCGGTAGGCCCGGTGCCAGAAGGCGACAAGGTAGGCCCGCAGCCGATGCTCTCTCGGCGACCGCGTCGGCGTCGTAGCCGAGGGTCGATCCGCGGCCGAGGCGCAGGGCCGCGTCGCGGCCATCAGCGCCCGACGACCCTCCCGAGGCCGCCGACGGCGCGGCCGGCGAGCTTCAATCCCGCCACTGCGGCACCCGCCGCGAGCTTGGCACCAGCCTGTGCCAGCTGCTCGAGCTCGGCGAGCTCGGAGCGCGAAGCCTCGCGCGGCGTTTCAGCGGCCGGTTCGGTGCGGGCTTTCTGGGCCGCCGCGCGGGCGCCGGCGCGCCGCGGGCTCTCGATGTTCGGACGGCGCCTGGGCAGGCTGCCGAGGACCTCCTTACCGTCTTCAGCATCGGGCACGGGGCGAGCGTAACAATCTGCTCCGCTGGTGTTCGATCTACCCCACGGACTTGGGTTTCGGGGGCCGGCACCGATACTTCCGCGCAAAACGCCGGTTTTGGCTTGAAATCAGGGTGTCAGGCCTTGACTTCATAAACTGAAGCGGTTAAGTTACGAACATACGTTTGACTTGAGCGCCAGCCGACCGACCCCGGCACTAGCAGCACAGTCGCGGATCCGCTTGCACGGTCCGCGTTTTTGTGACTTTAAACGCGGTTGAGCGCCAGGCACCAGGGAACGAAGATCGAATAAGGGAAAAGGATGCTGGTAGCAGAACTTCAGGAGCTTGAAGAGGTAAAGGGCCTCATCACCAAGGGGCAGCAGTTTGGCGTGCTGACCTTTGGCGATGTCGCCTCCGCGGTCTCGGAGGTCGATCTCGACGAGTCAGACGTCGAGGATCTCTACGGTCACATCGAGCGACAGGGAATCGAGCTGGTCGAGGACGTCGACCCGGCTCAGAAGACCTCGCCCGATGCGGAGCCCAGCGACGGCAAGCGGGGCCGGCGCCGCCAGAAGCAGGCGCTGGACCTGAAGCCGGACATGACCACCGACTCGCTGCAGCTGTTCCTCAAGGACATCGGCAAGGTGCGCCTGCTCACCGCCCAGGAGGAGGTCGATCTGGCGAAGCGGATCGAGCGCGGCGATCTCGACGCGAAGCAGAAGATGGTCGAGTCGAACCTCCGTCTCGTCGTCTCGATCGCCAAGAACTACCGCAACCAGGGCCTGCCCTTCCTCGATCTGATCCAGGAGGGAACGCTGGGCCTGGTCCGCGCGGCGGAGAAGTTCGATTACCGCAAGGGCTTCAAGTTCTCCACTTACGCCACCTGGTGGATCCGGCAGGCGATCGCCCGCGCGCTCGCGGACAAGGCGCGCACGATTCGCATCCCGGTCCACGTGGTCGAGAAGCTGAACAAGATCGGCCGTGCGGAGCGCAAGCTGGTCACAGAGCTTGGGCGCGAGCCGACCCCGGAGGAGATCGCCGAGGTAACCGGGATCGACCCCGAGGAGGTCGACTCGATCAAGCGTTCCGCCCAGGCGCCGGTCTCGCTCGAGAAGCCGGTCGGTGACGAGGAGGAGTCGGAGTTCGGGCAGTTCATCGCCGACGAGAAGGCCGAGTCCCCGTTCGAGCGGGCCGCCGATCTGCTCACCAAGGAAGCGCTGAAGGAGGCGCTGGAGAACCTCTCCTACCGCGAGCGTCGTGTGCTCGAGCTGCGCTACGGGCTCGGCGGCGAGCATCCGCGCACGCTCGACGAGGTGGGGCGGACCTTCAACGTCACCCGCGAGCGCATTCGGCAGATCGAGAATCAGTCGCTGAAGAAGCTGCAGTCTCTCGCGGAGGCCCAAAAGCTCCGCGAAGTCGCCTAAGGCGATACGCGGTTAGGCTCGGCCGGTGCAGCAGCCGGCGGGCCAGATCTCAGTGCGCAGGGCCGAGCCCGACGATCACCCACGGGTGGCGGAGGCGTTGGCGGCCGCGTTTGCCGACGATCCGGCCTGGTCGTGGCTGATGCCCTTCCCAGATCGCCAGCAGCGCCAACGTCTTTTCTTCGAGACCGAGCTGCGACTCCTGGTGCCGGATCGGCGCGAGGTGTGGACGACCGAGGACGGCAGCGCCGCTGCATTCTGGGCCCCGCCCGGTCGCTGGTCGGTTCCAATGGGAACGGTGCTGCGGGAAGCGGCGCCGATGCTCCGCGTGTTCGGTCGCCGCCTACCGCTCGCGCTTCGGTATCTGCTGCGGGTTGAGCACCTGCACCCGCGCCGGCCCCCGCATTGGTACCTGGAGGTGTTGGGAACCGAACCTGCACGCCAGGGCCGCGGCCTGGGATCGTCGCTGCTGCGTCCGATCCTCACGCTCTGCGATCGCGATGGGATAGGCGCGTATCTGGAGTCCAGCAGCGAGCGAAATCGCGTCCTTTACGAGCGCCATGGATTCCGTGTCGTCGAGAGGTTCAACATGCCCGGCGGCGGCCCGGAGATTCGCCGCATGTGGCGCGATCCCCAGCGCTGAGCCACCGCCAGGCCGGGGGCGGTCCCGCTCGGCAGCCAACCACCCCATAGCCCTGCCTCGCGGGACCGCCCCCGGCTCAACTCAGCGAGGGTTACTGGCAGATCACGATCAGATGAAAATCGGCGTCGACGTCGGCGCCGGTGTTGTCACGCGTCCGGACCTGCAACGCGTTCGGTGAACCGGATACGCCGTTGGTCTGGGCGTACCCAGGGCCAGGGGTGCCGGTTGCCGTGTTGTTGCGGGCGGCGACATCCGCACAACCCGAGACGTCGAACGGGAAATTCACCGTCACCGCTCCGCCACTTTCCTGCAGGGTGACGCCGGAGGTGTTGGTCCGCGCCAGGGTGACGTTGTTGGCGCCTGCCGGGTTGTTGGCCACCACCCAGAACACGTTGGTCGCCCGCTTGGCGCTGGGGACCGTCCCGATCTTCGAGGTGTTGATCTGGAAGCCGGTCAGCGTGTGCTTTTTCAGCTTGCCGCCGCCGATCGACTGCTTGACGATCGACCCGCCATTGATCCTATGCGCCGCATAGGCGGTGCCCGCCAAGGCAACGATCAGCGCGATCACGGCCACGACCAGCGCAGGCGACGGTCGCGTCCACTTGAGCTTGCTCATGGGACTCCTTTCTTGCTCTACTCGAGCCGCGCTGCGTCCCTCCTACCAGCGGCTCGCTCTCAGCGCTACCAACAATTGAGCATGACCGTAGGTGCGGTGGCGAGCGAAAGATCTCATTCCCTACTTTTCCCAAGCACAGGCGTCGAGCCTCGGCGCCGCGCCTCAGCCGCGCCTGTCCTCATGCCGATTTAAGCGACGTGGAATTGGGGAGCCTCAACTTCGCCGTCTGGGGGTACGCGACCCTTGTCGTGCTCGGGTTCGCGACCTGGTTCGCCGCCCGTTCACGGGTCCAGGTCAGCTTCGAACAGGTCGGCCTCGTGTTCCTGGTCGGGATCGCCGCGGGTCTGGTCATGTATCTCGCTCCGAGCGGGATCACCAGCATGCATTCACCACACGACCTCCAGCTGCGCTTCTTCGGTGCGCTGGGAATCTCCTGGCTGGTCGCGATGCGCGCCATGCCGACAGGCGGCGGGCCGGCCGGTTATTCGAGCCTTGCGTTGGCCGGCTTCGCCGGGGTGAATGCGCCGCTGCTGGCCTTCGTCGCCTCCTCGTTCATGGTCTGCGGCGGCCAAGCTGGCTGCGCCCTCTAAAGGCTTTGCCCAGGCTTCCGATAAGCGTCAAGTGCTCGATCTCGATTCCGCGCTGCGCACGACCGTCGAACTGGGGGGATCCGACCTGCACGTCAAGGCGGGATCGCCGCCGATGCTGCGTGTCGATGGCGAGCTGCGGCCGCTCGAGGGCGCCGAGAAGCTGAAGCCGGAAGACACCGAGGCGGCGCTTGAGTCGATCCTCACCGACGCCCGCGGAAAGAGCGAGTTTGAGGAGGTCGGCGAGGTGGACTTCGCGCACGCGATCCGCGGTCTCTCCCGATTTCGCGTCAACGCCTTCCGCCAGCGCGGCTCGGTCTCGATCGCCTGCCGCGCGATCCCGTTCCAGGTCAAGACGATCGAGGAGCTGGAGCTTCCGGACGTCATTCGAAACCTCGCCGAAGAGCCGCGAGGGATCATCCTGCTCACCGGGACGACCGGCTCGGGCAAGTCGACGACCCTGGCGGCGATGATCGACCACATCAACTCGACGCGGGCCCGTCACGTCGTCACCCTCGAGGACCCGATCGAGTACCTGCACGCCGACAAGCGATCGATCATCAACCAGCGCGAGGTCGGAGTCGACACGGAGAGCTTCGCGCGAGCGATGCGGCGAGTGCTGCGCCAAGACCCCGACGTGATCCTGATCGGGGAGATGCGTGATGAGGAGACCGTCCGCACGGCGCTGTCGGCGGCCGAGACCGGCCACCTCGTCCTCTCCACGCTTCACACCCTCGATGCAACCGAGACGATCAACCGCATAATCGACTTCTTTCCGCCCCATCACCAGCAGCAGGCCCGGGTGATGCTCGCCTCGACCCTGCGGGCGGCGATCTCACAGCGACTCGTGCCGCGCGCCGATGGCCAGGGCCGCCTCGCCGCCGCCGAGATCATGGTCTCAACCGGTCGCATCCAGGACCTGATCCTCAGCCCCGAGGACACAGGCAAGATCAGCGACGTAATCGCCGAGGGCGCCTTCTATGGAATGCAGACCTTCGACCAGGCACTGCTCGGCTACGTGATGGATGGGGTGTTGAGCGAGGAGGTGGCGCTAGAGACCGCCACCAGCCCGCACGACTTCAAGCTGATGCTGGGTGCGAAGGGCGAGCGGGCCAGCGGCATCGAGCAGGTGATGGGCAACGGGGACGGCACCTCCGTGCCCGGCATCACCTCCTAGGCCTACCGGTGGACGAAGGTTCGGCCCAATAGTCGGGCTTTGTGCCCAGGCTGGCTCAAGTCACCGTCACGGTGGGTCGATGCTGCGAGCGATGGGTCGAATTCGTCGCATGCAAGAAAGCTTTGGTGCGCTGCTCGGCAGCGAGCGCGGCATGGCGATGCCGGTGGTCCTCACCGTGATGGTGATCGGCTTGGGCTTCTCCGCCGCCACCGTCACCGCCGCGGTCAACGCGTTGAGCGGTAGCACCGTGGACCAGGACAGCAAGGCTGCCCTGGCGATTGCCGACGCCGGCGCCCAGCGGGCGCTGGTGACCTACAACAAGATCGCGACCACGGACCCTCTGCCGTGCATGGTGAAGACCGGCAGCGGCAGCAGCGCCACCTACAGCAAGAACTCGATTCCCGCGGGCTCGACGCCGTGGTGCGGCGGGGCGGGCGGGGCCAGCGACCCCGACGCCAAGGTCGGCAACGGCTATTTCACCTACTGGGTCAAGCCCTGCCTGTTCGGGGTGTTGGGGGCGGGATGCCAGCCCGGCCCCGGCGGCTGGTCGAAGGTCCGGCAGGTGAAGATCGTCGCGCAGGGCTACCAGGACGGGGTCACGCGGCGCGTCTCGGTAGTCGCAACGGGCATCATCGGATCGTTGGGGAATGCCAACAGCTCGATGAAGGTGGTCGGTCTCAACGGCATAACGACGGATGGCAGCTCGGACATCGACGTCGACATGGGGACCAACGGCGACGTGACCATGTTGGCCGCGAGCAGCGTCTGCGGGAACATCCAGGTCGGCACCGGTCACCAGGTGATAAACCCCAGCCACCAGTGCTCCGGCTACTCCGTCTCATACGGAAACCTGACGCTGACCCCGGTCGACATCACCGCGGTCAACGCCAGTAACTCGAACAGCCGCCTCACCAACATAAACCAGCCGGGCCAGGACACGAAGACGGGCAGCGGCTTCAGCTGGAACGCCACCACCCGCACGCTGACCTTGACGGGAAACACCACGGTCACGCTGGGCGGCTTCAGCTACAGCTTGTGCAAGCTGGATATCCAAGGCAACAGCCAGCTGATCATGGCGGGAGGAGCGAACGCGAAGATCTATATCGACTCGCCGGAGGCCTGCGGCCAGGCGAGCCCGGCGAATCAGGTCTCGGTGACCGGCAGCTCGACCATCCTCAGCACCGGCTGGGACCCCAGCCAAAACAGCTACGACCTTCCGGCCATCTACATGGTCGGATCCACCAGTCGAACCACGACGGCCGTCTTCACCGGCAACAGCAAGCTCGACAATCAGTTCGCGCTTTACGCACCGCGCACCGATGTGACGCTGTGGGGCAACACGACCTACGTCGGCAGTGCGGCCGGTAAGACACTGTCCATCGGCGGCAGCGCCCACATGGTGTCGGACCCCAACGTCCCGCCGGTTGGCGCCGGTGGCACCACGTACATCGTCTACACCCAGGGTTCGTACGTGGAGTGCGGTCCGAGCGGCGCCACCGTCGACGCCAACTGTTAACCGCGCGGGCTTCGGCGGTCGCAGCTTTTCAGGCGCGGGCCGATGC
>JBBPIN010000001.1:0-65896 GCA_038040285.1 Actinomycetota bacterium | reverse complement strand
AACTGTTAACCGCGCGGGCTTCGGCGGTCGCAGCTTTTCAGGCGCGGGCCGATGCTCAAGGTTCCGCCGCCATAAGCCGACTTTGTATAGGCGATGAGAACGGCGATCAACGACAATCGCATGCTGCAGTTCGCAATGCTTGGCGTGCTCTCCCTCCTGGGCGGGATCCTGCTGTTGAAGACCACGAAGGGCGGCGGGAGCGAGCCTAGCGCAGCGCCCACGGCTGCGAGCCCCAGCGCCTCGTCTGCGACAGGGCCAGCAGAGGCCGGTGGGGCTACAGCTGCCACGGGCGCAACGGGCCTCTCGTCAGGATCTTCTTCCGCCCCTTCGTCTGGCGCGGCGCCGCAGGTCCCTGCCGACGTCGTCCCTGGCCCGGGCCTGCCGAAGGGACTCCTGCCCGCCTACCGTCACGGCAAGGCGATCGTCCTGCTCGTTCGGCGGGCGGGCGGCATCGACGACCGTCTCGTGCGCCGATCCGTGGAGCTGCTCCGTCTCGAGCCGCGCGCGAAGGTCTATGTGACCAAGGCATGGCACATCGCGCGCTACGCCTGGCTCACCCAGGGCGTCGACGTCAGCGTGCTCCCGGCGCTCGTGGTTCTGCGCCCCCGCAAGCTCACTCACGGCACCCCGACCGCCAGCGTCAGCTACGGCTTCCGCGATGCCGAGAGCGTCGTTCAGGCGGTCAAGGACGCGCTCTACCGCGGCCCCACCAACCGCCCCTACCACCCCTAGCGATGGCGAGCCCTGGTGAACGTGAGGCGACCTTGACGCCGGTTGACCCGCCGGCAGGGGCCCTCGCGGGCCTTGACGACGAGGTCGAGGAGTCGCAGACTCCGGGTCTCGTACCGCCGCGCCGCCGCGGCCACTCCGGCCGCTTCATCACCGACGTGCTGGTCGAGCGCGGCTACGTGACTGCGGAGCGGGTCGAGCGTGCCATCAGCGAGTCGCGCGCGGCCGGCCGCTCGCCCGAGGAGCTGCTGCTCAAGGAAGCGGTCATCGACTCCGACCAACTCTCGCGCGCGATAGCGGAGCGCTACGGGCTCGACTACGTCGATCTCAATGTCTACCAGGTCGACATGGCGGCGGCGAACCTCGTCTCGGTGAGCTCCGCACGCCGAACCCGAGCGGTACCGGTCGGTCACGTCGACAAGGAAACGCTGCTGCTGGCGATGGCGGACCCGGCGAACGTGCTGGCCGTGGACGACATCCAGATGGCGACTGGCCTCAACTGCAGGGTCGCGGTCGCAGCGCCCGACGACATCGATGCGCTGATCACGCGGCTCAGCACGCTTTCGTCGGCGGTCAGCGAAGCGGTGGACGAGGCCGACCAGGAGGAAGAGGCAGAAATCACGGACCTGCGCGCGTCGGCCCAGGACGCGCCAGTTATCAAGCTGGTTTACAGCATCCTTGGCCAGGCGGCGAACGAGGGCGCCTCCGACATCCACTTCGAGCCCGGCGAGGACGATATGCGGGTGCGCTTCCGCGTCGACGGCGTACTGCGCGAAGCGGCGCAGGTGCCGAAGCGAATGGTCTTGGGCGTGGTCTCCCGGATCAAGATCATGAGCGAGCTGGATATCGCCGAGAAGCGGGTGCCCCAGGACGGGCGCGTGAGCGTGAACGTCGAGGACCGCAGGGTGGACCTGCGCGTCACCACGCTGCCCACCCAGCGCGGTGAGGGGGCCGCGATCCGCATCCTCGACAAGTCCAACGCGGTCTTCTCGCTCGACGAACTCGGCCTCGGCGGCGAGGCGCGCGCGCGTTTCGAGGCGGCCTTTCGCCAGTCCTACGGCGCGGTGCTGGTCACCGGCCCGACCGGATCGGGCAAGTCGACGACCCTCTACGCGGCGCTGCAGGAGCTCAACGAGATCGAGAAGAACATCATCACGATCGAGGACCCGGTCGAGTACCGGCTGCCGGGAATCAACCAGATCAACGTCAACCGCAAGGCGGGACTCAGCTTCGCCACCGGGCTGCGCTCGATCCTGCGCGCCGACCCCGACATCATCATGGTCGGGGAGGTGCGAGACGCGGAGACCGCGCGGATTGCGATCGAGGCCGCGCTGACCGGCCACATGGTCCTTACCACGCTGCACACCAATGACGCGCCGGGAGCGGTGATCCGGCTCGCCAAAATGGGCATCGAGGCCTTCCTCACGGCCTCGGCGGTCGACTGCGTGATCGCTCAGCGGCTGGCCCGCCGCCTCTGCTCGCACTGCAAGCGCGGTAGCGTCATGCCCCAGGCCGTACTGGAGGAGTCCGGGTTCAGCGTCGACAGCGACCTCGAGGTCTACGAACCGGTCGGTTGTGCGCGCTGCATGACGAGCGGCTACCGCGGCCGCGTCGGCCTGTTCTCGGTGATGGTGATGAGCGACCGCATCAAGGACCTGGCTGTGTCGCTGGCACCCGAAGCCGAACTCGCGCAGGTGGCTCGCGAGGAGGGAATGCTGACCCTGAAGGAGGACGGGCTTTCCAAGGTTCGCGCTGGCCTGACCAGCATCGAGGAGGTCGCCCGGGTCGCGACCTGAGGCTCCGGCGCTCAAGTCCGGGGTCCGAGCGGACGATCTAGGCCTACGTGACGATGGATTTCGACTTCGCAGAGGTTCTCACCAAGATGGTCGAGGCGCGGGCCTCGGACGTGCACCTGACGCCGGGCTCACCGCCGGTGCTGCGCGTGCGCGGGCTGGTCACAACGATGGAGGAGTACCCGAAACTGACGCCGCAGCACACGCGCGACGTCGTCTACAGCATCCTCAGCGACGACCAGCGCAAGCGCTTCGAGAGCAGCAAGCAGCTCGACTTTGCCTACGCGATCCCCGACGTGGCGCGGTTTCGAGTCAACTGCTACTTCCAGCGCGGCTCGATCAGCGCAGCTCTGCGACACACGCCGGACCAGATTCCCAGCCTCGACCAGCTCGGCATGCCGGCGGTGCTCAATGACTTCACCACGCTGCCGCGTGGGTTCGTCCTCGTGACCGGACCGACCGGTTCTGGAAAGTCGACCACCCTGGCCTCGATGGTGGACGTCATCAACCACGAGCGCGCGGAGCACATCCTGACGATCGAGGATCCGATCGAGTTCCTGCACCGGCACCAGAAGTGCATCGTCAACCAGCGCGAGATTGGCTCTGACGCGCCCGACTTCGCAAGCGCCCTTCGGGCGGCGCTGCGCCAGGACCCCGACGTGATCCTGGTCGGCGAGATGCGCGACCTGGAGACGGTTTCCACGGCGCTGACCGCAGCCGAGACGGGGCATCTGGTGTTCGCGACGCTGCACACCCAGTCGGCGGCCCAGACCGTGGACCGCGTGATCGACGTCTTTCCCCCCCACCAGCAGGGACAAGTGCGGATGCAGCTCTCGATCGCCCTGCAGGGCATTGTCACCCAGCAGCTGCTGCAAACCGCCGACGGTTCGGGGCGGGTCGTCGCCTCTGAGGTGCTGGTGCCCACGCCGGCGATCCGCAACCTGATCCGCGAGGGCAAGACCCATCAGATCTATTCGACGATCCAGACCTCGGGCGCGAGCGGGATGCAGACCATGGATGCCAACCTCACCCAGCTGGTGCGCCAGGGCAAGATCACCCGCGCGCTGGCCGAGCAGCGCGCCTCGGTGCCCGAGGAGCTGAAGCGGCTGCTGGACGCTGCCCCGTCCCCGCAGCCGGCTCAGCCGCAGTCGGTGAGCTACGCATGAGCACCTTCGCGTTTCGAGCGCTCGACGTCGCCGGCGTGCCCTCCCGCGGGGAGGTGGAGGCGGGATCCAAGGCTCAGGTCTCTGAGCAGCTGCGCCAGCGCGGACTGATCGTCCTCGACGTCGCCGAGAAGCGGGAAGCGCTGAAGCTCGAGGACGTCTTCAAACGTTGGCGCAGCGTGGGAATGCGCGACCTCGCGGTCTTCTCGCGCCAGTTCGCCACCCTGGTCGCGTCGGGGATGCCGATGCTGCGCACCTTGCACACGCTCGAGGAACAGAGCGAGAACGAGCTGCTGCAGGAGGCGATCAGCGGGCTGCGGGAGGACGTCGAGGCCGGAGGCTCACTGGCCCAGTCGATGGAGCGCCACCCGAAGGTCTTCGATCCGCTCTACCGCTCACTGGTGCGTTCCGGAGAGAGTTCGGGCCGGCTGGAAGATGCGCTCGACCGGGTCGCCTACCAGCTCGAGAAGCTGGACGCGCTGCGGCGCCAGATCCGCTCCGCGATGATGTACCCGAGCTTCGTGTTCGTCTTCG
This sequence comes from Actinomycetota bacterium, assembly GCA_038040285.1. Lineage (GTDB taxonomy): Bacteria > Actinomycetota > Thermoleophilia > Solirubrobacterales > 70-9 > Mayfieldus. The sequence continues at coordinate 61,677 of JBBPIN010000001.1, read as the reverse complement.
CGGTCATCGTGCTGGTCGCGGTCGTCGCCTTCATCGTGCCGGTGTTCGTGGGGATCTTCAAGGAAATCGCCCAGGAGTCTCCGGGCGAGAGCTCCAAACTGCCGTTGCTCACCCAGATGACGGTTGGCCTTTCCAAGGCGCTCACCGGCTACTGGTTTGTGATCCTGCCAGCGATCGTGATGTCGGTGATCGGCTTCCTGCGCTTCAAGCAGACCGAGGTCGGCCGGCGATGGTGGGACATCGTCAAGCTGCGGCTGCCCGCCCACGTCGGCGACGTGGTGCACAAGGTCGCCCTGGCGCGCTGGTCGCGCACCTTCTCAGGGTGCGTCTCCGCCGGCGTGCCGCTGCTGCAGGCGATCCGCATCACCGGGGAGACGTCCGGCAACTCGCTGATCGAGGAGGCCATGGACGACGTCTATGTCTCCGTCAAGGACGGAGGCAGCATCGCCGCGCCGATCCAGCGCAGCGAGATGTTTCCCCCAATGGTCGGCCACATGGTCGCGGTCGGTGAGGAGACCGGCCAGCTCGACGAGATGCTGAGCAAGATCGCCGACTTCTACGATGCCGAGGTGGACGCCAAGGTGAAGGCGCTGACCTCGTTGATCGAGCCGCTGATGATCTGCTTCGTCGGCGGCGTGGTGGGCGTCATCGTGATCTCGATGTACCTGCCGATCTTCAGCCTCTACGACAAGATCCGCTAGCGGGAGGCGAAAATCTCCTCGGGCGGGCCTCGCGCCGACCGCGTGCGGTCTTGGTTTCACCGCGATCGAACAAACGTCCCCTCATTAATCCATCCGGTCGATACCTCGTTCGCAGGATGCAGCGGTAAAGACCTCCCTCTGGCGGTCCGATACCCGCTGTGTAAGTGAAGACCAGCGGCCCCACGGGCCTCTGGTGCAACAGCAAAGGTTCATAGGAGGTACCTAAATGCTGAAGAGGCTCCGTGAGAGGGCCGGAAGCGAGTCGGGTTTCACCCTGGTCGAGCTTCTGGTCGTCATGTTGATTCTCGGAATCCTCGCCGCAATCGCCATTCCGTCGTTCTTCAACCAGCGGAACAAGGCAACGGACGCGCAGGCAAAGGCTGCTGCGCGCACCGCACAGACGGCGATGGAGACCTACGCGACCGGCAACAACGGTTCGTACGTAAACGCAACGAACGCATCGCTGGCGAACATCGAGCCGACGTTGCAGACCACGGGCAACAACGCGATCACGGTCACAGGTTCCGGTGGTACCGGTTCCCCGACCGTCACCGCGTACAGAGTGACGTCCACCGCGGGAACGACCGATACGTTCAGTATCAACCGCAACGGCGGAACCGTCACCTACCCCTGCACGCCGTTGGGCACCAATGGTTGCCCGACGAGCGGCGACTGGAGCAGTTAGTACGGAATCGCGGCCAAGCGAAGGGCGAGCCATGTGCTCGCCCTTCGCACTGGCCGTCCATTCAGGGTGACTTGAATTGAAGACTCCGGCAAAAATCCTCAGGCGGTTGCGTCACCCCCGCGGGCTGACGCTGGTGGAGCTGCTCGTTTCCACGGGGATGCTGATCGGCCTGATGGTCGCGGCGTTGCCGGTGATCGATGCGGCGGGTTGCCACGAGCCGATGATCTCCAAGCAGGCGGCCAGCATCGGGCTGGCACGGTCGTTCCTCGAGCGTGTGGGACGCGACCTGCGATCCGCCTACGAGGTGGTCGGAACCCCGACCTCGACCAGCCTCACGGTCAAGACCTACGTTCGCCGGACGGCCTGCGGGAACGACACGGTGTCGGCTCCCGACGCCGCCGCGATCCAGTGCCAGGTGATCTGGTCCTGCGCCAGCAACGCCTGCACCCGCCAGGAGATGAACCCCGACGGCACGGGAGGCGGATTGGCGAGAGCGGTGATCACCGGCCTCGACGGCAACAACAACAACAACGTTTTCAGCTACTCGCCCGCCCCGGCCACCGCCACCTTCGTCGGCCTTAACGTCGTGATGCCGAACGTGGCCAACATCGGCGGCGACGCCATCACCCTCCGGGACGGCATCGGGCTGCGCAACGTCCCGCACTGATGAAGCTCCAGCGGAAGATCCAGCGGCGCCTCGGCTCCTTCACGGGGCAGGAGGGCTTCGGCATCGTCGAGGTGCTGGTCGCGGCGGTGGTGCTGATCATCGGCGTCCTCGCCACCTTCAGCGCCTTCGACGCCGGGAATGCGGGCACCGCCCGCGCCAGGGAGTCCCAGGTCGCGCTCGACTTGGCCCAGCAGGAGATGGAGGAGATCCGGGCACTGGACTACGACCAGATCGCGCTTACCTCCCTGCCCGCGTTCTCCAGCGACACCAGCGATCCTCGCAACCGGGTCTCCAGCGGCACCTTCGACATCGACAAGAACTCGGCCACCACGAACCCCGACCTGGTTGTCAACGGCGGAACACAGGTCGGCCACGACCCGGTCAGCGGTGGCATCATCAACCCAGGGCCTGAGGCCTTCACCAACGGCGACGTGAGCGGGAACATCTACCGCTTCGTGGTCTGGCAGCAGAACAACGGCTGCCCTTCCCCGACCTGCACCGGGCAGGACCTGAAGCGGGTGATCATCGCGGTCAAGCCCACCACGACCACCCCCGGAGCCGGCGCCCGGCCCTACATCGAGGCCCACTCCGACTTCATCGATCCCGACGACAGCTCGGTGAGCGACCTCGCCCCGGACGGCGGCGTGCCTTCCACCCGGGTGCAGTTCTGGCTCACCGACAAGTCCTGCGCTTCGACGCCCCCCACCTCGCACCCAGCCCCCACCGGCGACCATCTGCTGCACAACACGCTCGGCATCTGCGCGGACGGGCTGCAGACGGGCACCATTGCGGGGGCGCCCGACGCGATGCTCGCCTCACTGCCAGCGGGCGACCCGCTGACGACGCCGCTCTACGACTACTCCAACGACGCCTATCTCGAGCCAGCTGTGAATCCTGGTAACGACAAGGGCGTGCAGATCCAGCCCCAGGACGTAAACGGCTGTAACTTCGCGGGGACCGGCACCAACCCGCAGTCGAAGGTCCACCGCTGGCTGGGCGACCCGATGCTGTCGAACTTCTCTGCGACCGGGAACGTCTCGCTCTCGTTCTTCTCGAAGACGATCAACGGGGTGACGCAAGCGGGGAAGATCTGCGTCTGGGTGTTCAAGCGCTCGGCGAGCAACGTGGACACCCAGCTCACCGGGTCTCCCTTCAGCTACGCGCCAGGCGGAACCGGCAACTGGCCGACCAGCTTCGGCGGCACGGCGACGCGGTTCAACATGAACGTCGGTGCCCAGACCGTGTCGACCGGCCAGCGTCTGGGCCTTGCGATCAGCGTCAACAAGGACGTGACCCCAGCCTCGCTGGAGTTCATGTACGACCACCCGGGCTACCCGACCCGCCTCGAAGTCGAGACCTCGACGCCTGCGGCGGCGCCTTAACCTCAAGCCGTGTCCCCACGGCCCCGATTGAGGAGATGATGGCGGCAGCAGCATCCTTCGCGTTCGTCGGCGGTCTGGTCGCCGGCAGCTTCGTCAGCGTGGTCGCGCACCGCGTGCCTCGCGGTCTTTCGATCGTCGGACCCCGCTCACAGTGCCCGTCCTGCGGCGCGCAGATCGCAGCCTACGACAACGTCCCGGTCGCCTCGTGGCTGATGCTGCGCGGGCGTTGCCGCCGCTGCGGTACACGGATCTCGGCCCTCTATCCGACTCTGGAGCTGGGCCTGGGGGCGGCCTTCCTGGCAACCGTGCTGGTGCTATGGGACGATCCTGCGCAGCTCGCCCTCGGCCTGGTATTCGTGGTCACGCTGGCGGCGATCACGATCACCGACCTCGAGCTCAGGATCATCCCGAACCGGATCCTGCTCGTGGCGGCGATCGCCGGCCTGGCGATCGCTGCGGCCGCCGATCCTGCGAGCCTTGCGGAGCGCGCGATGGCGGCGGCAGCGGGGGGCGGTCTGCTGCTCGTGGCGGCGCTCGCCTACCCGCGCGGGATGGGGATGGGGGACGTCAAGCTGGCAGCGCTGATGGGGCTCTATCTCGGCCGGGCGGTCGCGCCAGCGCTGGTGGTCGGCTTCGCGGCCGGCGCCCTGGTCGGCGTCGGGATGCTGCTGCGAGAGGGCGCCGCCGCCCGTAAGAAGGGCGTGCCGTTTGGTCCCTTCCTGGCGCTGGGAGGCATCGTTGGGCTGCTCGCCGGCAACCAGATCGTCGACTGGTACCTGAGCGCCTTCCTCGGCCGCTGAGGGCGCGCACCACGGTTCCCAGGTCGGCCCGGCCGGCACGCCTGCAAGACGCGGCTCACCAAACGACGGGAGTTCTCAAGCTGACGTCGAATCCGGCCGATGGTGTCTCAGTTCCCTGGACGTGCGTACCAGCGATGCTTTCTACCAGCAAAGAAAAATCAGTCGTCGGCCTCGACATCGAGGCGGGCAGCGTGGCAGCGGCCGAGGTCGGTTCCAACGGGACGGCCGCGGTCGCGCAGACAGCGATCGCGCCCCTCGACCCCGGCGTGTTCAAGGAGGGGGAGGTCGTCGATGCCGATGCCCTCGCGGAGGCGCTGCGCTCGCTGTTCGCTACGCACAAGCTCTCCAAGACGGTCCGGGTCGGGGTGGCCAACCAGCGGGTCAGCGTGAGGACCCTTCGGCTGCCGTTGATCGAGAACCCCGAGGAGCTCGATACAGCAATCCGCTTCCAGGCGCAGGAGCACCTGCCGATGCCCGACGACCAGGCCGTGATCGACCACCAGGTCGCGGCGCGCCACACCAACGACGACGGCACCCGCAGCATGGACGTTGTCGCGGTGGCGGCACGGCGCGACATGCTGAGCACCCTGCTCTCGGCGGTGCGGGGCGCGGGCTTGCGGCCGATTGGGATCGACCTCTCCGCCTTCGCGATGATCCGCGCCCTGGCCCGCGAAGCGGCGGACCCCGCCGCGGCCGCGACCGAGCCTGATCCCAACGCGGCCCCGACCGACGGCGAGTACATGCCGACAGCGCTGTACTGCAATCTCGGCGACGTCACCAACCTCGCCGTAGCGCGCGGCTCGACCTGCCTGTTCACGCGCATCTCGCCCTTCGGGGTCGAGGTAATCGCCCAGAGGCTGGCGGAGCGTCGCACCCTCGCTCTCGACCACGCCCGCCAGTGGCTGGCCCACGTGGGACTGGAGCGGCCTACGTTCGACGTCGAGGGCGACGCCGAGATCGTCGCGGCGACCCGGGAGGTGCTCGAGGAGGGCGCATCCAAGCTCGCCGACGAGCTTCGCCTCTCGCTCGAGTTCTACGGAGCCCAGGAGGGCGCGCCGGCGGTCGAGCGCATCGTTGTGGCCGGGCCGGGCACCACGATTCCCGGCCTGATCGACCGTCTGCAGAGCCAGCTTGGCCAAACCTTCTCGACCGCACGGCCAAGCGCGCTGGCACAGCTCGGAGACGAGGCGGCGGCCCGCCTGACCGTCTCCTACGGCCTGGCGCTGGAGGAATAGACATGCGTCCGGTCAACCTGATCCCCCCCGAGGAGCGCCGCGGCGAGCACGCCCCGATCCGCACCGGCCCGGTCGCATATCTGGTCATTGGAGCCCTGGCACTCGCGCTCGGGGCGGTGACGCTGCTGGTGCTCACCAACAACAAGATCTCCGACCGCGAGGCGAAAGTCGCCGAGCTCAACCAGCGCCAGACCATCGTCAACACCCAGGCCGACGAGCTGGCGCCCTTTGCGCAGTTCAGCACCGTCGAAGAGCAGCGCACCGCGACGATCCGCAGCCTCGCCGACAGCCGCTTCGACTGGGAGCGGGTGATGCGCGAGCTGGCGCGCGTCATCCCCAGTGACGTCTGGCTCACGGGGCTGACAGGCACGGTGTCCAGCGAGGTCGCGATCGACGGCGGCGCCAACGTGGACACCCGCTCCTCCGTCCAGGGCCCCGCCCTCGAGCTCAGCGGTTGCGCGAAGGACCACAAGGGCGTGGCGGAGTTCCTCTCCGCGCTTCAGGACATCGACGGCGTCACCCGGGTCGGCCTGTCGGACTCCCAACGCCCCGGAGCCGACGCCGGCTCGAGCTCAAGCAGCAGCACCACAACGAGCAGCAGTAGCGGCGGAACGGCCAGCGATTGCCGCAACCGGGACTTCATCAGCCAGTTCCAGATTGTCGCGGCATTCGACGAGGTGCCGACGCCCGCGATCCCGGAAGCTGCTCCCAGCTCCGCGACTACCCCGCCGCCCTCGACGTCGACCGGCTCAACCGCGACCGCCACGCCCACCTCCGGGGCGACCAATACGGGGTTATGAGATGAACCTGAGCGATCGCAACGTTTTCCTGGTGGTGCCGCTGATCGCGGCCGTGGCAGCGTTCTGGTTCCTTGCCCTGTCGCCGAAGCAGGACAAGGCGAAGGAGCTGGACTCGCAGGTCAGCAAGCTGCAGAGCGACATCGCCAAGCAGCGGCAGGCCACGCAGGAAGGCCGGGTGGCCCGCAAGCATTTCCCTCGCGACTACCACCGTCTCGTCGTGATGGGCAAGGCTGTTCCCGCCGATGACCAGACGGCGTCGCTGCTGGTCCAGATCAGCCAGATCGCCAAGCGCGACGGGGTGAGCTTCCGGGCGATCAAGCTGACCAGCAGTGGCTCAGCGGCGTCCACTTCGATACCGACCGCCCCGCCTCCGAGTTCAGCCAGCGCCAGCTCCGGCAGCTCCTCGACCACGTCGGGCAGCGCCTCGACGACACCGGCTTCCACCAGCTCGGCCCCGGCCACCGAGACCGCAGCGGCATCGCTTCCGATTGGGGCAACGGTCGGGTCGGCGGGCCTGCCCACGCTGCCCTACCAGCTGACTTTCGGGGGCAACTTCTTCCAGCTCGCCGACTTCCTGGCCGGCGTCGACAGGCTCGTGAAGACCGACAAGGCGCGGATCATCTCCGACGGTCGTTTGGTGACGGTTGATGGGTTTGCTCTCGGCCCTGATGACCTGAAGCAGTTTCCGGTCCTCATGGCGACGATGGTGATCACGACCTACGTCACGCCCAGCGACCAGGGCCTGACGTCTGGAGCGACCCCGTCCAGCCCGCCGGCCGCCTCCGCGGCGCCGGCGAGCGCCACGACGACGGGCTCGACGCCCACGAATCCGACCACCGCGTCGGCCCCCACACCATGACCGGTTTTCAGGTTCCACAGCTCTTGACCGACCTCTATCGCGACCTGCGGGACCGGCGTCTGCTGGCACTGGCAATAGTCCTGCTGGCCGGCATTGCGATCGTCCCGATAGCGCTGGGCAGCTCCTCGAAGGGCCCCGAGCCGAAGGCTGCGGGGGCCGCGCTTCCGGCAGCACGCAAGTCCTCGACCCCGGCGGTGCAAGTCGTCGCCGCAAACCCCGGCTTGCGGGACTATCGCCGGCGCCTGAAGAGAGACCCGACCAAGGACCCCTTCAAGCAGCAATACACGGCGCCCGCTGGCCTCGCAGCGGCACAGCTCGGCCAGACCAGCGCCCTCGGCGGCGGCGACACGGGCGCGGTCAGCCCAGTGTCGTCCAGTGGCACGACGGCCCCGAGCACCACCGGGACGAGCGTTCCCAGTGGCAGTCCGATTTCCCAGCCGGTCTCCAAGACCAGCACGAAGACCAAGTACGTCGCCTACCGAATCGACGTGCGGACCGGCCCGGCGGACGGCACGCTGGAGACGCTCGACAAAGTCGGCACCTTTGTCCCGCTGCCCAGCCAGTCGGTGCCGGCACTCGCCTTCATCGGCGTAACCATGGACTCATCCCTGAACGCCAAGACGGCCTCCTTCCTCCTCTCCTCCAGTGTCAGCTTGATCGGCGGCGAGGGCGTGTGCATCCTCGGGAGCCCCTGCCAGATGCTCTCCCTCAAGCCGGGCCAGTACGAGGATCTGGTCTGGACAGACGGTCTTACCTACAGGCTCGAGCTGGTCAAGTTCGAGCAGATCACACGCAGCAAGCTTTCCTCGGCCGGCGGCCAGCGGCGCAAGCGGCCGCACACCGACTAATCCGCGCCACACCATGCTTCAGTTTCTGAAGCATCGGCGCTATACTCGCTGAAGCGAGGAGAGGACGTCGAGTTTCCTCTGCTTCTATGAGCGCGATCAGCAACGCCAGATGCCCAGTTTGCCGCACCTCCGAGATCATCTCGGGCAAGTGGACTCTCTTGGTGATCCGCGACCTCGCCGACGGCAGCCGGCGCTTCTGTGAGCTCGAGCGCTCGCTCGAAGGGATCAGCCCGCGGACCCTCTCGCTGCGCCTGCGGGCCCTCGAGGAGCAGGGCATCGTCAAGCGCAACACCTATCCCGAGGTTCCGCCCCGGGTCGAATACGCGCTGACCGAGAAGGGCGAGGCTCTGGTCCCCCTGATCGAGGACATGCGCACCTACGGTCGCCGCTGGCTTCCGAGCGGCGCCTCGGACAAGGTTCCGGCCGCGGCCTAGGGCCGCTCTCGCGCTGCAAGCACCCGTGCAGCCGCAGGAGGCGCTCGGGCACGGAAGAAGCGTGTCGGCGTGCGCGCCGACCCGATGTTGCAAGAGGCACTTCGCAGGCTCGCCGCCGAGGCGGCGAGCCGTTTCACCTCGCTGGTGGCCACCGGCGAGGAGCTTCCCTTTGACGTAGCAGAAAACGCCGGGGAGCACACCTTCTATCGCTACGTGCCGTTGACCGCGCGATTCGTCCGTGAGCACGCCGACGAGCTTCGCTCCCTACCGGCCTTCGGGCCCGCCTGCAGCGCCATCGATGCCGCGGGCATCGCCGCGCCCTTCCTGGAGGCCAGAGGGGAAGCGGTCCCCGAGGACGAGGTCGAGCGCGCCGACCAGATGCTGGTCGCGTTCATCGCCAGGCTGTGGGACGGATCGGCCGAGTTCAGGCTCGACAAGCCGCGCCTCGACGCCGCGCTGCACGAGCTGGAGACCGAGGCGCGCGACGTCGCGGAGGCGGAGGTCCTGCTTGCGCCGCTGGTCGGGCTACAGATGCCGCTGGCGCGCCTCGAGTTGCCGAGCGGGGTGCAGATCGTGCGCGCCGACACGGTCGATGCCCCGGTCGAGGTGACCCGCAGCGATGGCATGCAGCGCAGCGCCTGGGAGCCCCAGTTCCTCGCCTTCGCAGAGAAGGAGGAAGGGGTTGCGGGCGCCGCACCGGCGATGCGGATGCTGCGCGAGCTGATCAGCGTGCTGAGGCTTTTCAAGGAGGGCGGTGTCGGACTCGGGCCGTACGCCCATACCCCGACCGGCGAGGGGACCTGGAGGCGGATCGCGACAGGTGTTCCGTCAACCCGGTTGGGCGGCTACAAGCTGAGCGAGGCGGAGGCGACCGAGCTGGCCGACTTCGCGCGCTGCCTCGAGGCGCGACCGGACCCCGAAGGGGCCTTGTCCTGGGCCGTCGCCCGCTTCGAGATGGGCTGCGATCGCCCCACGGCCCTGGAGGGCCTCAGCGACCACCTGCTTGCGATGCGGGCCCTGTTCGAAGGAAACGGGCCGGTCGGAGCCAGCCTGCCGATGCGGGCGGCGGCTTTGATCGCCGAGCCGGCGGAGCGCGCCGAGGCGCGCGAGCGCCTACAGGGCGCGTTTGAGCTTGAGCGGGCGTTGATGAGCTCGCGTCAGTTCGACATCGGCAGCGCGATGGGTCTGGCTGCATGGCTGGAGGACGCCGCACGGTCGATCGTGCGCGGCGCGGCGCTGGGCGAGCACGGCAGCGACGTCGCTGCCAGCGCCGACGAGAGCCTTGTCGCCAGCGGGCTGGAAGCGGGGGAGGGCAGCGTCGAGCAGATGGGCGAGGTTGACGAGTGGAGCCCGCCGACGAGCGAGGAATCTGCCGAGCAAGCACCCGACGAGGTCACCGTCCCCGACCCGGACGCGATCCGGATCAGGGCTGCTCGGGCGCAGGACGTCGAGGGCGAATCCGAGGAGCACGAACCAGCCGAGCAGGTACCCGAGCCAGACGGCGCCTATGAGGACGGCATCTACTACGAGGGCGACGAAGACGCCGACGGCTACGACGATGAGGCCGATGACGGCCCCGACGACGACCACGACTACGAGGAGACGACTGTGAACACCACCACCGAGCGCGATTGGTTGAGCGAGGTCTCGGGGGCCGATAGCGAGACTCTGGAATGGCCGGCAGTCCGAAAGCGTTTGCCGCAGGAAGCGGAGAGGCGCCCCGAGGCGGAGGATGAGGAGCCGCTCGACGAGCCCCGCGTGCGCCATCTGTTCCCGGTCCCCGACAACACCGATTGGGAGATCGGCGAGCTGGACTACGACCGCTCCAAGACCCGCGTCAGTTAGCCGGCTTCAGCCGGCCAGCAGCGCGGCGCGTTCTTCTTCAGGGGCGAACAGGTAGCGATTGATCTCGGCCAACCCGGCGAGGTCGTGCACGTCCTCGTCGAGGTAGGGCACCCGGATCACGCTCTGCGTCCGCAGCTCCGCCGCCAGGTGATCGATGTTGGTGGCGTCGCGGGCGGCGAGCGCCTGGTAGTCGGCGACATTGGCGGCGACTCGATCGCCCAGGTCCTTGTCATCGAGTAGCTCCGCGAGCGCCCGCCGCAGGTCCTCTCCGTCTCCGCGCAGCGGGTTGTTCGAGCAGTGCACCTTGTTGACGATCACGCCGCCGAACGGAAGCTTGGCCTCGACCAGCTTGCGATGGAAGTAGACGGCCTCGGAGATCGGCTCGCCCTGCGGACCGCAGACGACCAGAAAGCTCGTCGCCGGGTCGGCGAGCAGCTCGTTGACCCGCTTCGCCCGCTCCTGGAAGCCGTCGACCATGCCGCTGAAGGCGGTGAAGAACTCCGAGAGGTCGGCGAGCAGGTCGAAGCCGACCAGCCGTTTCAGGATCCCGAACATCACCGAGGCGCCGCGACCCGCGATTCGCATCCCGATGCCGGTCGGCTTCATGAAGATTTTCATCGACCGCCCCTCGATGAACTGGGTGAGCCGTCGCGGTGCATCGAGGAAGTCGAGTGCGTCGCGGCTCGGCGGCGTATCGAGGACCAGCAGGTCGAAACGCCCCTCGGAGTGCAGCTCGAAGAGCTTCTCCATCGCCATGTACTCCTGCGACCCGGCCAGCGCGTTGGAGATCTGCTCGTAGATCCGGTTCGACAGCACCCGGTCGCGCGTCTCCTCGTCGGGGGCGTGACGCCGCACCAGCTCGTCGAAGGTCGCCTTGGCGTCGAGCATCATCGCCCACAGCTCGCCCTCCATCTCGATGCCCTGTGCCTCAAAGAGCGAGGGGTCGACGCGCCTCGCCTCGTTGCCCAGCTCCTCCAGCCCAAGCGAGTCGGCGAGCCGCTTCGCGGGGTCGATTGTGAGCACGCAGACCTTCAACCCGCGGGCCGCCATCCCGGTCGCGATCGCAGCCGCCGTGGTCGTCTTGCCGACGCCGCCCGACCCGGCGCAGATGCAGACCTCATGGCCCTCCAGGATGTCGGTGACTGCGGGCACTGGCTAGCCCAGTCTCGCGGCGAGCTCGCGGGCGTCCTCGACGCCCAGCTCGGGCTGGAAGATGAAGGGAAGGGTCTTCACGGGCGTGCTCACTCGCCGCCGCAATCGCGCCAGCTGAGCGCGTTGCGAGCGCGCCCGCCGATGTTCGGAGACGGCGGCCCGAAGCGCCTCGCGGACCGCGCCGGTGGCCTGCGGCCGTTCCCCCTCGAGCCGCTCCGCCTCGGCGTTGGAGAAGCGCTCCGGGTAGAGCGCGTTCATGTAGACCCGATCCACCGAGACCCCGATCTCCTCGCGCAGCTCACGCTCGAGCGTCGCGGTCTCATTGACCGGCATCTCCTCGGGCAGGGAGACGATCGCCGCTCCGGTCGAGGCATGGTCGGTGATGAACCGATCCAGCTCCTGAGCCTGGGCGTGGATCGGGCCGACCCGGGCGATGTTCGCGAAGGTGCGGGGCGTCTGCAGGAAGCCGATCCCGTGCCCGGTCGCGGGCGCGTCGACGATCACGAGGTCGTACTTGCGCCCCTTCTTGACCTTGCGGTCGAGCTGCGCCAGCTCCCAGATCTTTCCGATCGTCACCAGCTCTTTGAGGCCAGGAGTCGCGGCCGTCAGGTAGGTGAAGACGCGGCTGCGGAACAGCAGGTCGCGCATCGCCCGCACCTTGAGCTGCAACAACACGTACTCGCGCATCGACTCGTCGGGATCGATCGAGATCGTCCACAGGTTTTCCTCGAGCTGCACCTCGTGGAACCCCACCTGGGCACGGTTGAAGAGGCGCGACGTGTGCTCCTGAGAGCCGATTTCGCAGACGATCGTCCGCTTGCCACGCGCGGCGGCCGCGAGGCCAAGCGAAGCGGCCACGGTCGATTTGCCGACGCCCCCCTTGCCGGTGACGAAGAGCAGCCGTTTTTCGAGCATCTCGGGCATCGGGCCATTACATCAACGCAGACTGAGCCCATACCCCGCTGCAGGCCATCTAGCAAATATTGAGGACGGCAGGAAAACCCCTTGCGCATGCGAATAATCCGCGCATATGGGTTTTCTGAGCCGTAAATCGACGCCTGAGGACGAACCCCAGGCCGAGCAGGACAAAGCGCCCGATTCGCCCGTGGAGACGATTGAGCAGACGCCCGACGAGGGCGGCGAGATCAAGATCTCGAAGAGCTCGTCGAACGGTACGCCGGAGGTCGTTGACGACCCCGTCGCTCCCGAACCGCAAGGCGAGGACGAGGCGGCAGATGAATCTTCCAACAGTGAGAGCATGCGTCTCAAGGCCGAGGAGCTGATCACCCCGAGCCGCCACGGTCGGTCCGACGACGAGGAGGCCGAGACCGAGGGCGCCAAGGTGATCTCCTTCGCCAACCAGAAGGGCGGCGTCGCGAAGACCACCACCACGCTCAACCTCGCCGTCGCCTTCTCCGAGTCCGGCCACCGGGTCCTCTGCATCGACCTCGACCCACAGGGCAACCTGACGATGAGCCAGGGCATCGACCCCGACAAGGTCGAGAAGAGCATGTACGACGTGCTCGTTCACGACATACCGTTGGTCGACGTGATCCAGACGCGCGAGATTGACATCGCCGTCGCCTCGATCGACCTGGCCGGCGCCGAGATCGCGATGAGCACCAAGATCGGCCGCGAGCGGTCGCTGGAGAAGGCCCTGAAGCCGATCCGCGGCGACTACGACTTCATCTGCATCGACACCCCACCCAGTCTCGGGCTGCTGACGATCAACGCGCTGACCGCGTCCAACAAGGTAATCGTCCCCGTGCAATGCGAATATTTGTCGATGCGGGGCCTGGTGCAGCTTCAGAACACGCTAAAGATGATCCAGGAGAACCTCAACCCGGGCGTCGAGATCGAGGGAATTCTTCCGACGATGCTCGATTCGCGCACCGTGCACGCCAAGGAGGCGGTCGAGATCCTGGAGGAAAACTTCGGAGAGCTGGTCTTCAAATCGCGAATCCGCAAGGCGATCAAGTTCGCCGAGGCGCCCGTGCGCGGCGCGTCGGTGCTCAAGTACGATCCGGACAGCAATGCGGCGAGTTACTACCGGGAGCTGGCGAAGGAGGTACTGACGAATGGGTCGTCGTAAGCGCGCGAGCATGCGCGAGGGGCCGCTAGCCGACCTCTTCCGTTCGACCATCGACGACGACCCACCCGCCGACCCGCCCGAGGCCCCCAGGCCGGGTGAGAAGCGGGCAGACGAGCCTCAGGGTGAGCGCGACCAACCCCGTTTTGGCCGCGAGGAGCCGGCTCCTGCGGTCGAGCCTCGCTCCGAGACCCCGCAGCCTCCGGCACCGTCGCCCGATCCAGCGCCCTCCCCGCAGCCCGGAACGCCGACGCCCCAGCCCGAGCCGCCTAGCCCGGAACCAGAGCCGCCGGCGCCGCAGATGCGCCAGCCAGAGGCCCCAACGCTTCCCGAGCCCAGGCAGCGGCTACAGAAGATCTTCGCGGGCACGTCCCCGGAAGTCGTAAAGACGCCGCGCTGGGGGCGCGAGGAGCCGCAGTACCACCCGGCCGCCGCCGGACCGCGCAGCCCGATCATCCGGGTGATCGGCGTCGGTGGCGCGGGTGTCAACGCGGTCAACCGCATGGTCGAGACCCAGATTCCGGGGGTCGAGTTCATGGCCGTCAACACCGACCTTCAGTCGCTCCAGGTCTGCACCGCCGACGTGACCGTTCATATCGGGGCCGAGGCCACGCGGGGTCTGGGATCCGGCGCCGACCCCGATCTCGGCCACCGGGCCGCCTTCGACGAGCAGGACAAGATCAAGCGCCTGCTGAAGGGCTCCGACATGGTGTTCGTCGCGGCTGGCGCCGGTGGCGGCACCGGCACCGGCGCGGCGCCGGTCGTGGCCCGCCTCGCTCGCGAGGTGGGAGCGCTGACGGTTGGCATCGTCACCAGGCCGTTCTCCTTCGAGGGCTCTCGCAGGGCCAACATGGCCGACAAGGGCATCGAGGCGCTGGCTGCGGAGGTCGACACGCTGATCACCGTCCCCAACGACCGCCTGCTGTCGGTGCTCGACGAGCAGACGTCGATGGTCGAGGCCTTCGAGGTCGCGGACGACGTCCTGCGCCAGGGCGTGCAGGGGATCTCCGACCTGGTCACCCTCCCGGCGCTGATCAACCTCGACTTCGCCGACGTGCGCACGATCATGTCGGACGCCGGCCAGGCCCTTCTTGGAATCGGCATGTCGACCGGCGAGGGCCGGGCGATGGCGGCGGCCGACAAGGCGATCTCCTCACCGCTGCTGGAGACCTCGGTGGAGGGAGCGCGCTCGATCCTGCTCTCGATCACCGGCGGGCCGGACCTTTCGCTGGTCGAGGTCAGCGAGGCCGCCAAGGTGGTCGGCGAGGCTGCCCACGCGGACGCGAACATCATCTTCGGCGCCAACATCGACGAAGAGCTGACCGAAGAGGTCTGGGTCACCGTCGTCGCGACAAGGTTCGACGGCACGACCAGGCCGCGACGTCAGATCGAAGAGCCGACGATCCGCGCTACGAAGGGCGAGCGCACCAAACCGGCGCGCAGCGACGACCTGGGCGGCGTCGAAGTTCCCGAGTTTCTCCCGGGCTAGGAGCCGAACCCTCCATTGCAGCGGCATTCAGGCGGCTGCGAACCCTCGCCTGACGTCGTCCTCGGTCACCGTATAGCGCTGCTATACCGGCTTCCTGCGTCCTAGTCATGCTCGGTTCTCGCTCGCCTGAACACCACCGCCCTGTCCGGTCCGGCCCCCATCCCGGGCGAGGTAGCAGCGCGTGAGAGGAGTCGTCGCCGCTGGGCACCCGCTCACGGCGGAGGCTGGCGCGAATGTGCTGCGCGAGGGTGGCAACGCGGTCGACGCGGCGGTCTGCGCCGTGCTCGCCTCCTTCGCGGTCGAGAGCCCGCTGACCGGCTTCGGCGCCGGCGGCTTCATGCTCGTGCACGATCCCTCGGGATCAACCAAGCCTGAGCGTAGTGACGTCCTCATCGACTTCTTCGTCCAGGCGCCGGGCCTGGGAGGGGTCGAGCGTCGCGCAGAGCTGGTGCCGATCGAGGTCTACTTCGACGAGGTCCCGCAGACGTTCCACGTCGGCGCCGCCTCCTGCGGCGTGCCGGGCACCGCGGCGGGTCTTGCCCACGCCCTCGGTCGTTTCGGCACCGCGCCGCTCGAAGAGCTGGTCAAGCCGGCGATCGATCTGGCCTTCAACGGCGCTCCGCTCAACGCCCAGCAGGCCTACATCTTCCTCATCCTCACTCCGATCCTCACCCTCGATGAGGAGTGCCGCCGGCTCTACGCGCCCGCCGGCCGCGTCCTGACCGAGGGCGAGACGTTCCGCTTCCCGGAGCTGGCCGAGGCCCTGGAGCGCTACGGGGCCGAGGGCCCGGAGCCGTTCTGCTCGGGCGAGGTCGGAGCGGCCGTCGCCGATCGGGTCGCGGCGCTGGGCGGGACGCTGTCGCGCGAGGACATGGCAGCCTACGAGGCGATCGAGCGACGCCCGGTTCGGGCTCAGTTTCGCGGTACCGAGGTGCTGACGAACCCGCCGCCATGCTCTGGCGGCATCCTGATCGCCCTCTGCCTGGAGCTGCTCGAGCGCCTCGGCGACGCTGGGGTCGAGGCAACCGTGGCGGCGATGGGGGCCGCCCAGGACAGCCGCGGCGAGCGCTTTCAGGAGGGGCTGTACGAGGACGGCTTCGCGGACCTCTTCCTGGACCCCGAGCAGCTCGACGAGACCGCCTCCCGTCTGCGCGAGTCACTGGGGGGCGGCGACGCCGCGCCGGGCGATGCGCTCGGCTCGACCACACATTTGGCGGTGCTCGACTCGCAGGGGATGTGCGCGTCGGTCACCTGCTCCAATGGCTCCGGCTCCGGCGTCGTGGTGCCGGGGACCGGCGTCCACCTCAACAACATGCTCGGCGAGCAGGACCTCAACCCGCACGGTTTCCACCTCACTCAAGCGGGACGCCGGATGCCTTCGATGATGGCACCGACGGTGGTGATGCGCGACGCCGAGGTGATCGCCGGGCTGGGCAGCGCCGGCTCCAACCGGATTCGCTCCGCGATCCTGCAGACGGTGCTGCGCCTGGTCGTCGATGGAATGAGTGCCGCGGACGCAGTACGCGCGCCGCGAGTCCACTTCGAGGACGGCGTCCTACAGGCGGAGCCCGGGATCGATGAGGCGGCGCTGGGGCGGCTCGAGCAGAGCGGTGTGCCCGTGGTGCGCTGGCGGCGTCCCAACCTCTACTTCGGGGGTGTCCAGACGGTGGCTCGCGACCCCGATGGCACCCGTGAGGGGGGCGGCGACCCGCGGCGGGGCGGCGCCGTCGTGCTGGTCGACTAGCAGTGATGGAGAATCCGCCGATGCCGGAGATCGACTTCGAGGCGGAGGGCATGCTGGAGGGGCTCGAGGGTGAGGCGCGGGAGGCCCGGCTCGCGCTGCTGCAGGAGCTGACCGACGACGGTGTGCCGATCGAAGACCTGCGCGAGGCCGTCGCCGCGGGGCGCCTGGCGCTGCTGCCGGTGGAGCGAGAGCTGGCGGGCGAGGGGCCGAAGTACACGGCCCGCGAGATCGCCGAGCGCTCCGGGGTCGAGCTATCCGTCCTCCAGCGCACCAACGTTGCCCTGGGAATCCCCAACGCGGACCCGGACGAGCGAGTGCTCAGCGATGCGGACCTCGAGGCGGCGCAGCGTCTGGAGGCGTTTCGCGAGCTCGGCCTTCCCGAGGAGGGCATCCTTCAGGTCTCCCGAACGATCGGGATGGCAACGGCGCGGATCGCGCAGGCAAACCGCGAGCTGATCATGCGCACGGTGGTCCAGCCCGGCGACAACGAGCACGACCTTGCGCGGCGCCTCGAGGCGGCCGCCAAGGTCACGCTGCCTCTCGTCGGCCCGGTCCTCTCCTACGCGCTGCAGACCCATCTGCTGGAGCAGATTCGCCGCGACGTGATCGCGCAGGCCGACCTGGCGTCGGGCGAGGTGAGCGGAATCAACGAGGTCTCGGTCTGCTTCGCCGACCTGGTCGACTTCACCAAGCTTGGGGAGCAGGTCCCGACCGAGGAGCTCGGCGTGGTCGCGGTACGGCTGGAGGAGATGGCCGCCTCGGTCGCAGAGTCCCCGGTGCGGCTGGTGAAGATGATCGGCGACGCCGCGATGCTGGTCTCCACCGAGCCCGAGCCGCTGGGCGAGTCGGCGCTGAGCCTCGTGGAAGCCGCGGACGCCGAAGGAGAGGCTTTCCCGCAACTCCGGGTCGGCTTGTCGCACGGGCCTGCGATAGGTCAGGGCGGCGACTTCTATGGCCGGCCGGTCAACCTGGCCAGCCGCATCACGGCGATCGCCCGCCCGGGCAGCGTGCTGGCCAGCAAGGAGGCAAAGGAGGCGCTGGGCGACCGCTTCCACTACTCGTTCGCCGGAGAGCGCCGCCTCAAGGGGATCGCCGAGCCGGCGAGGCTGTTCCGCGTCCGTCGCGAGGAGAGCGAGCCGACCTAGATGCCCGACTTCAGCTTCGTGGTGGTGGCCGTGATCGCTTTCACGGCCCCGGTCCTCCGGGAGCTGATCCCGAAGCTCTTCGTGCCGGCGATAGTTCTCGAGCTGGTCGGCGGGATCATCGTCGGGCCGCAGGTCCTCGACATCGCCCACTCCAGCCAACCGGTCGAGCTCTTCTCCACCATCGGCCTGGCGGCGCTTCTGTTCCTGGCCGGGCGTGAGATCGACGTCAACAGGCTTCGCGGTGAGGTGCTCGAGCGGGGGCTGGCCTGCTTTGCCCTCGGCTTCATGATTGCGGCGGCGATCGCGGCCCCGCTGCACGAGGTGGGGTTGATCAAGACGCCGCTGCTGGTCGCGGTGATCCTGGTCGCCACGTCGCTCAGCGTGATCATCGTGCCGCTGCGCGACGCCGGCGAAGTCAACACGCCCTTCGGCCAGCAGGTGATCGCCACCGCGGCGATCGCCGAGTTCTCCTCCGTGATCCTGATCTCCTTCTTCTACTCCAACGAGCGCACCGGGCCGGGCACAGAGATCCTCCACCTCAGCGCCTTCGCCCTGCTCGCGATTGTCGTCTTCGTCGCGGTGTCGCGGGGCGGGCGCAACAAGCGGCTCAGCGCGGCCCTCGAGAGGTTGCGGGAGTCCAGCGCCCAGATCCAGACCCGCGCCGACCTGGCGCTTATCGCGATCGTCGTAGGGATCACTAGCCAGCTCGGACTCGAGTCGATCCTGGCCGCCTTCACGGTCGGGGTGATCCGGGGCATGACCGAGGAACGCGACGAGGGCGCCGAACAGAAGCGAGAGGCGGTCGCGCTGGGGATCTTCGTGCCCTTCTTCTTCGTCAGCAGCGGGCTCGACTTCCAGCTCGACCAACTGTTCGCGACGATCGGAGGCGTGATTCGCTTACCGGTGTTCGTGCTCGCCCTGCTGGCTGTGCACGTGGTCCCGGCGCTGATCTACCGGCGCACGATGGGCACCCGGATGGCGATCGCCGCCGGGCTGCTTCAGGCGACCTCGTTCTCGTTCGTCATCGTCGCCACCCAGATCGGCCTTCAGCTTCACATCATGGTGCAGGCCACCGCGACGGCGCTGGTCGGCGCTGGGCTGATCTCGGTCGTGGCGTTCCCTGCGATCGCCTTCGCGCTGCTCGGAGAGCAGCGCCGCCAGAGTCAGCTGACGCTGGGCGAGGAGACCGGCTTCGCGTAACTGATCTCCGGCTCCGCCTTCGCGTTCGGCTAGCGGCTGGGAGCTGCGGTCGTTTTGTGCGCCGAGAGCACCAAGTTGTAGAACAGCTCCGGCGGAAGCCGCGGCTCCAGCAGCGCACCGTCGAGGCGCTGCAGCGTCATATAGGTGCGAAACGCGAAAACCCGCCAGCGCATCGGCACCTCGTCCGGCTCGGCGGTCGACTCGAGGGTGCGCACGCCCCATCCGTAGACGTTGGCGAGCAGCTCCTCGCCGCGCACCCGCGGCCGCTTGAGGCCCGCGGCGGAGAGCATCCTTCGCAGATCGCCGGGGGCGAAGGAGTGCACGTCGACCTGCGATTCGAGAATGGCCCCGCCGTCGCCGTCGGGGGCACCGTTGACGCGGCGGCCGGCGCCGAGCGCGCGGCGCCATAGCGGCGAGACGGCCAGGGCGGCGCGCTTTGGCAGCGCCGCGAGCAGGTCCCCGTACCGCGAGGGCTCGCCGCAGAACGCGACCCGGCCCCCCGGCCGCAGGACGCGCGCGAACTCTGCGAACGCCCGCTCGAGGTCGGGAATGTGGTGCAGGACCGCGTGGCCGAAGACGAAGTCGAAGCTTTCGTCGTCGAAGGGGAGCTGTTCGGCACCGGTCGCGACCGTCTGCACCGCGACCCCCAACTCGCCAGCCGTCGCACCCAGGGTCGCCAGCATCCCGGGCGAGATGTCGGTTGCCGTGGCGCGCTCGATCATGCCGAGTTGGAGAAGGTTCAGCGAGAAGTAGCCCGTGCCTGCCCCGATCTCGAGCGCGTCGCCGAACGGGCGCTCGGGGGGCCCGCCCAGCGCCTTGCGGAGCTTGCCGAGCACCTGCTGCTGTCCGACGGCCCCGAAGTCGATTCCCCACTTGCCGTCGTATGAGGCGGCGGCCGCGTCGTGGTAGCGGGTGTTGACGTCCCGTATGCGGTCCGCGCCCTCGCGGAGGGCCGCTGGCATGGCCGGCAATGCTAGATCAGCACCCCTCCCTTTACATCGTCTAGGGTCGGGGTCCGTTGCGGACCACCCTCCGCGCCGTGCCTCACCTCCAGCAGAATCAGCCACCCGACGTGCCGCCGCTCGAGCTGACCGGCGAGCGAACCCTGCCCGACGTCCCGGAGGAGAACTACTGGTACCGGCGCCACGTCGCCGCCTATGAGTGGATTGCCGAACGCTGCGCCGGCCTGCGGGTCGCCGACCTCGCCTGCGGCGAGGGTTACGGCTCAGACCTTCTGGCCAGGCGGGCGACGCACGTGATCGGGGTCGACGCGAACCCGGAGGCATTCGAGCACTCCCGATTGCGCTACCGCCGCTCCAACCTTCGCTTCCAACGCGGGCTGGTCGAGGAGTTCTCAGAGCCGCAGGACGCGATCGTCTTCCTGCAGACCATTGAGCATGTCGAAAGGCCGGACCAGCTGCTGCGTCGCTTTGCGGAGCTGGCCCCGGTCTCCTACGTCTCGACCCCGAACCGCCTCACCCTGGCGCCCCCCGGCGCCACGAAGTCGGACAACCCCTGGCACCTGCGCGAATACACGCTCGAGGAATACAGGGAGCTGCTGGAGCCCTGCTTCTCGCGGGTCGAGGTGCTGGGGCTGGTCCACGCCGGCAAGCTGCGCGCCCACGAGATCGCGCTGCGCCTCGGCTGGGACCGTATCCACCCGGTGCTGGGCCTCACCGGCCCCTTCTACTCGCGCTTCGTCCCGGCGATCACGTCCTCCGACTTCAAGCTGCGAGAGGACGGCCTCGAGCGTGCGCTGGACTTCCTCGCGATCTGCCATGCGTGAACCGGTCGGCGACCTGGCGATCGTCCTGCACTCGCACATGCCCTACGTCGAGGGCTTCGGCACCTATCCGTTCGGCGAGGAGTGGCTGTTCGACGCCGCCGTGCGCTCCTACCTGCCGGTCCTCGAGGTGGCACGCGACCTGACCATGACCGTGACGCCGGTGCTCGCCGATCAGCTCGAGGACCCCGGCGTGCGGGAGCGCCTGCGCCGCTTCCTGGTCGAGCTGCGGATCGGGGCCGCGGAAGCCGACCTCGACGAGGTGCCGGCTGAGAACCGCGACGCGGTTCGGGCTGAGGCGCAGCGGTACCGCAACGCATTGGACGCGCTCGACGCCTGCGAAGGCGACCTGCTGGCGGCTTTCCGCAGCGCCCGGGACGGAGGACGGATCGCGCTGATGGGGTCCGCCGCCACCCACGCAGTACTGCCCCTGCTGGCGACCCGGGCAGGGCTGCGGCTGCAGCTCGACGCCGGGCTGCGCTCGCACCGGCGCCGCTTCGGCTGGGACGGGGGCGCCTGGCTCCCCGAGTGCGCCTATGTGCCCGGACTGGAGCGGGAGCTGGCCGAGCAGGGTGTCTCCCACTTCTGCGTCGACCAGAGCGCCCGTGAGAACGGGCTCGACGCGCTTGCGCCGGTCGCCACCGAGGCGGGCCCGGTCGCCTTCACGATCGACTGGGAGGCGGTCTCGTGGCTGTGGTCGGAGACCGGATACCCAGCCGATCCGGCCTACCTGCAGTTTGCGGCCAAATCGATGCGCGGGATGAGGCTGTGGCGGATTGGGGGCGGGGCCTACGACCCGGCCGCTGCGGCTGAAGCGGCCCGCCGCCACGCGGTCGAGTTCGCGCAGGCAGCCGCGGAGCGGTTGGAAGACTTCCGACGCGACAAGGGA
This sequence comes from Actinomycetota bacterium, assembly GCA_038040285.1. Lineage (GTDB taxonomy): Bacteria > Actinomycetota > Thermoleophilia > Solirubrobacterales > 70-9 > Mayfieldus. Next base: position 39,930 of record JBBPIN010000001.1, on the reverse strand, counting down.
CGGGCCGGGCTGATCGTCTTCGCGGTCGACACCGAGCTGATCGGCCACTGGTGGTCGGAGGGCCCGATCTGGCTGCGGGAGGTGCTGCGGCTGGCGCCCGAACACGGCATGCGGCTGCTGACCCTGCCGCAAGCACTCGCCGAGCACGAGCCCGAGCATCGGTCGCTTGGCGCCGCAAGTTGGGGCGAGGGAAAGGACTTCCGCACCTGGGACGCGCCGGCGGTGGCCGACCTGGCCTGGGCCGCGCGGCGCTGCGAGTTGCGGCTGCTGCGCGCCCTGGGGGAGGGCCTCAACGGCGCGCGGGCGCTGCGCGCTGCGCGCGAGCTGCTCGCCCTTCAATCGAGCGACTGGGCCTTCCTCGATGCCCGCCGGCAGGCCGGCGATTATCCGTTTCAGCGCGCCACCGGGCACGCCGGGGCGATGCTGGAGGCCATAGACTCAGCCCGCGAGCCCGACCCGCGAATGCGAGCCCTGGCACCAGACCTCAGCCTCGTCCCATTGCTGGAGCCCTAGCGACCCGGCTGCTGATCCTCTCCTGGGAATACCCGCCGTTGATCGAGGGCGGGCTGGCGCGCCACGTGCGCAAGCTCGCCGAGGCGCTGGTCGACCTCGACCTCGACGTGCACGTGCTCACCCGTGGCGGGGAGGAGTCGCCCGCCGAGGAGCAGGCCGGCGGGGTGACCATCTACCGCATCCGCGAGCCGAAGCGGCCCACGGACCTGGGCGAGTTCGTCACCTGGGTCGAGCGGATGAACTCCGACATGCTGGCGGCCGGCGTTGAGCTTGGCGATAGCTTCTCCTTCGATCTAGTCCACGGCCACGACTGGCTGGTCGCAAATGCCTGCGACCATCTCGCGAAGCGCTTCGGGGCGCCGCTGGTCACGACGATCCACGCCACCGAGCACGGTCGCCACCAGGGATGGGTGGACAAGCACCCGCAGTCCTACATCCACGGCGTCGAGCGCTGGATCACCAATCGATCCGACCGCGTGATCGCCTGCTCGTACTACATGCGCGAGCAGATCGCCGACATCTTCGGCGTCGAGGGAGAGCGGGTCTCGGTGATCCCCAACGGCATCGACCCCCGCGACCTGCAGCCGCAGGACCCAGCGGAGCTTCGCCGCCTGCGGCTTGAGTTCGCCGACCCCGATCAGAAGCTGGTGCTCCTGGTCGGGCGGCTGGTCTACGAGAAGGGGTTCCAGCTGGCGCTGGAGGCGATGCCGGGCGTAATCCAGCGCGTGCCGGGCACCCGCTTCCTGGTCGCCGGATCGGGCACCCACGAGGCCGAGCTGCGTCGCCAGGCGGAGGGCCTCGGGTTGATGGAGCACGGGACGTTCCTGGGCTGGATCGGGGACGACGTCCTGCATTCGCTGTACCCGATCGCCGACATCTGCGTCGTTCCGTCGATCTACGAGCCGTTCGGGCTCGTGGCGCTTGAGGCGATGGCGTCCGGGTGCCCATGCCTCGTCGCCGACACCGGCGGGCTGCGGGAAGTGGTCCCGCACGAGGAGGCGGGGCTGCGATTCCGCGCTCGCGACCCCGAGGCGCTGGCGGAGATGGCCGTGCGCGTGCTCGGCGACGAGCAGCTCGGCGAGCGCCTGGTGAGCGACGGCCTCGAGCACATCCGCCGCTTCGACTGGGCGGACATCGCCGAGCAGACCGTCGGCGTCTACGAACAGGTGGTCGGCAAGACGGCCAGCGCCTGATCAGGGCTCGACCGGATCGGACCAGCGCAGCTCGCTTGGCGCCTCGCGCATGCGGATCACCTTCGCGGGCACGCCCCCGACCACTGCGTTTGCCGGTACGTCCTTGGTGACCACGGCGTTGGTACCGATCACCGAGTTGTCGCCGACCCGCACGCCGCGCAGCACGCAGGCGCCGTATCCGATCCAGACGTTCGACCCGACCACGGTGTCGCGCTTGTAGATGCCCTGGACCCGGATCGGCCGCTCGACATCGGTGACGCCATGATCGAAGTCGATGAACATCGCGCGGTCGGCGATCACGCATTGCTCGCCGATCCGCACCCGCTGGTAGGCGGAGATCGTGCACTCCTGTCCGATCACCGTCTTGTCGCCGATCTCGACCACTCCCTCGTGACAGCGGATCTTGGTCGCGTCGCCGATCCAGACGAAGCGCCCGAAGCGGATCGTGCCCCGGCGCCCGATCTGCAGTTGCAGATGCGGACCGAAGAAGACCAGGCCATTCGTCTGCCAGTGCCAGCCGGCGCTTGTGAGCAGGCGCCGCCACAGATAGCGCCACAGCAGGCGCGCGTACTTGGGCGTCAGCATCCTGTGTTGGGCCAGAAAGCGGGCGAGGCGAATCACGGGGAGCCGCACTGTAGAGGCCGCGTCTAGACTCAGCCGCCGTGAGCGCGAGGCTCAGAAAAAGAGCTTGGTCGTGGGCCGAGCGCGAACAATGTGTGATGAGCGCGAGGCTCATCAAGAGAGCTTGGTCGGAGGCCGAGCGCGAACCTCCATTGTGATGGCCGAAGCCGCCAAATCAGCCTCGCTGGCCGAGCGGGTTCTGGAGGGCGACAAGCGCGCCCTCGCCCGCGCGATCACGCTGATCGAGTCCGATGACCCGGCGGGCTGGGAGCTGGTGCGCGATGTCTATCCGCGCACCGGCCGCGCCAGGATCGTCGGCTTCACCGGGCCGCCCGGGGTCGGAAAGAGCACGATCATCGGCGCTCTGACGGCGAAGCTGCGCGCCGCCGACCGCGAGATCGGCGTGCTTTCCATCGATCCCTCGAGCCCGTTCACCCGCGGCGCCCTGCTCGGCGACCGGATCCGGCTTTCCGAGCACTTCCTTGACCCGGGCGTGTTCATCCGCTCGATGGCGTCGCGCGGGGCGCTCGGCGGGCTCTCGGAGCACGCTCTGCAGGCGGCGCTGGTGATGGACGCGGCGGGCAAGGACGACGTGCTGCTGGAGACGGTCGGCGTCGGGCAGGGGGAAATCGACATCGTCGACCATGCCGACACGATCGTCCTCGCACTGATGCCGGGGTCCGGGGACTCGATCCAGGCGCTGAAGGCGGGGGTAATGGAGATTCCCGACCTGATCCTCGTCAACAAGGCCGATCACCCGATGACCGACACGATGGTGCGCGAGATCCGCGGCGTCCTCTCGCTGGCCGAGGACGCCGGCGGTTGGCAGGTGCCTATTCTTCGCACCGAGGCATTGAAGGGCGAGGGAATCGAGGAGCTTGCGAGCAAGATCGATGAGCACCGGGCGCACATTGAGGCCGAAGGGACGTTGGAGCGCCGACGCGCGCGCAACCTTCGCAACGAGGTGTTGGGGATCGCGGCTGCGCGCCTGCGCCGCCGCCTCACAAATGCCGTGGCCGACGATCCCCAGGTCGAAGAGCTTCTGGAGCGCGTCGTGAGACGTGAGCTAGATCCGGCTACAGCTGCCGGCGAGCTGCTGGAGAGGCCCATCGATGGCTGAGTCCAAGACAGAGCCCAAACCAGCCGGCAGCGCCCCCGCGCCGCTCAAGGAGGCGCTGGGCTGGATCGGGTTTCGGGTCGACGACATGAACGGCTCGCGGGTCGCCCGCGTGGAGGGGATCTACGTCGACGCCGAGGACGAAGAGCCGGTCTGGGTGGTGGTCAAGCTGGGGCGGTTCGGCAAAGTAACCGCGATCCCCTACGCCGAATGCGCCGACGGTCCCGGTCGTCTCTGGGTGGCGCACGGGCGTAAGACGGTCCGCGGCGCTCCACCGATCGACCCTGGACAACCGTTGACCCGCGAGCTCGAGATGGACCTGTACGACCACTACCTGATCCGCCCCGATCGCGGGCGGCACGGCGAGGTCGTGGAGCGGGACGAGGAGTCGGCCACCGCGAAGCCGGCCGCCGAAGGCGGCCAAGGCTGATCAGGTCCGCTTCAGGCTGACAGTCGACGGCGGGGCTCGTCCAGCGACGACCAGCTGCCCAAATCGGAGAGTGCCTCGTTGAACTGCTCCGATTTGCGGCCACCGCGCCGCCGTGGCGGGCTGCCTTGCCCAACCTCGTGCAACTTACCAGGCTGATCTGCGAAGTCCGCCTGGGCATCCATGATCTCCTGCCAGCGGGTGTCTCTCTCCTCGTCCATCTCCACCTCCACGACTCGTGACAGAACGGACGTAAGTCTCGCTGCGCCGTCGGTCGGCGCGCCAGGGGGTGCCTGAAATCACTCCGCAAGCTGCGGAATCAGCGTGCCTGTCCGGCCGTCTAGCAGCCGAGCTGGCGCGCGATCACCATCTGCTGCACCTCGTCGGTGCCCTCGCCGATCGTGAGGATCTTGGCGTCGCGATAGAAGCGGCAGACCGGGTACTCCTCGATATAGCCGTAGCCGCCGTGGATCTGCACCGCCTCTTCGGTCGCGCGCACCGCGAGCCGGCCGGTGATCAGCTTCGCCTGCGCGGCGGTGAGCGTGAACGGCTGCTCGCGGTCCTTCTCCATCGCCGCGCGGTAGGTCAGCAGCCGCGCCGCTTCGATCTGGGCCGAGAGGTCGGCGATCTTTGCCTGGATCGCCTGAAAGCTCGAGATCGGCTGACCGAAGGCGCGGCGCTCCTTCGCGTAGGCGATCGCCTCGTCGAGCGCCCCCTGCGCGAGGCCAACCCCCATCGCCGACACCCCGATCCGCCCGCCGTCGAGGATCTGCAGGAACTGCTTGAAGCCGTCGCCGCGCCGGCCGAGGAGGTTTGACTCCGGCACCCGGCAGTCGTCGAATGAGAGTGGGCGGGTGTCGGAGGCGTTCCAACCCATCTTGCGGTACGGCTCGCCCTGCTCGTAGCCGGGCGTGCCATTGGGGACGATGATGTCGGAGATCTCCTTGCGTCCGTCCGAGCGATCGGTGACGGCGGTGATCGTCACGCAGCCCGAGATCTCGGTGCCCGAGTTGGTGATGAACTGCTTTGCGCCGTTGATCACCCACTCGCCGTCGCTGAGCTCGGCCGTCGTGCTGGCGTTGCCGGCGTCGGAGCCCGCCCCGGGCTCGGTGAGCCCGAATGCGGCCAGCTTCTCGCCGCGGCAAAGCATGGGCAGCCACTCGGAGCGCTGCTCGTCGGTTCCCCAGAGGTGGATCGGCATCGTGCCAAGGGAGGTATGGGCCGCAACCGTAATCGCGACCGAGGAGTCAACCCGCGCCAGCTCCTCTATCGCCATCGTGTAGGCGAGCGTGTCGGCGCCGCCCCCGCCGCTCTCCTGCGGGAACGGGATCCCCATCAGCCCCAGCTCTCCCATCTTCGCCACCAGCTCGTAGGGAAAGCTCTTGGTTCGGTCCAACTCTTCGGCGACCGGCGCGATCTCCTCGCGCGCGAAGGCGCGCACCGTGTCGCGCAGCAGCCGCTGCTCGTCGCTTGGCTCGAAGTTCACAGATTCAGAGCTGCAGGGCCTTCGGCTGCAGGTACTCCTCGATCGCGAAGCGCCCCAGCTCGCGACCGTGCCCTGACTGCTTGTAGCCGCCGAACGGGGCCAGCGGGTTGAACGCGGCGCCGTTGATGTCGACCTGGCCGGTGCGCAGGCGGCGGGCCACGCCCACGGCCCGCTCTGAGTCCGCGGACCAGACAGCACCCGCAAGGCCGTAGATCGTGTCGTTGGCGATTCGCACCCCCTCTTCCTGATCGGAGTAGGGGATGACCGAGAGCACCGGCCCGAAGATCTCCTCCTGGGCGATCGTCATTGAGTTTTCGACCCCCGAGAAGACCGTGGGCCGCACGAAATAGCCGCGCTCCAGCCCCTCGGGCGGCTCGGCACCGCCGGTCACCAGCTCGGCGCCCTCCTCGCTTCCCTTCTCGATGTAGCCGCGCACCCGCTGGCGCTGGGGGTCGGAGACCAGGGGGCCGAGACGTGTCGCCTCGTCGAAGGGGTCGCCGGGGGTGAACTTCTCGGCCGCGGCGGCGGCAATCCCGGCGGCCTCGGCGAGCATCTCGCGTGGCACCAGCATCCGGGTCAGCGCGTTGCAGGTCTGGCCCGAGTTGAGGAAGCACTTGCTGACCGTGTCGGGCACCGCCGCGGCGAGGTCCGCGTCGTCGAGGATCAGGCTGGGGCTCTTGCCGCCCAACTCCAAGGTCACCGACTTCACGGTCTCCGCGGCCAGCTCGCTGACCCGTCTGCCGGCCTTCGTCGAGCCGGTGAAGGAGACGATATCGACGCCGGGGTGGGCGGCGATCGCCTCGCCGGTGACCGGCCCGGTTCCGGTGACGAGATTGAAGACTCCGGGGGGAAGGCCGGCCGCCTCGACTACCTCGGCGAGGATGAAGGCGTTCAGCGGCGCAACCTCGCTGGGCTTGAGCACAACCGTGCAGCCGGCTGCCAGCGCCGGCGCGACCTTGGCGCAGATCTGGTGCAGCGGGTAGTTCCAGGGCGTGATCGCTCCCAGCACGCCGATCGGCTCGCGGACGATCAGCGAGTTCCCAACCTCCTCCTCCCAGGCGACCTCTTCCATCAACTCCGGCATCGACGCGAACGACGCGATCGGCAGCCCGGCCTGGATCCGGCGCGAGAGCTTCAGCGGCATGCCCAGCTCCGCCGACACGGTCGCGGCGACCTCGTCCGCGCGCTCGTCGAGGCCGGCTGCGATCGCCCTCAGCAGGCCGGCACGCTGCTCCTGGCTCGTCTGCGACCAATCCTCGAACGCGTCGCGCGCCGCCGCCACGGCGCGGTCGACGTCCTGCGGCGATCCCTCGGGAATCGAGCCCATCGACTCCTCGGTGGTCGGGTTGATCACCTCGATCCGCTCCGATCCCTGCGGATCGACCCACTGTCCCCCGATCAAGAGCTTCTCGCGTACGTCCTGCTGAGTGGTGGTCGCCACTGATCCTCCTATGTGTTGGCCGGCGCGTTGCGCGCCGGCACAGGCGTGTCAGGCGGCGAAGCCGCCGCAATTGTTCTCGGTGTCGCAGTCTGTTGGCTCGGCTCGACGGCCGATGGCGCCGCCGCTGTGATCGCCTCCGCGGTGCGGTGGGCGAGGGCCATGATCGAGATCATCGGGTTGGTGCCGGAGGCGGTCGGCATCGCGCTGCCGTCGCCGATCCAGACCCCTGGCATGTCGTGCAGCTCGCCCCAGGGGCCGGCGACACTGGTCCCGGGATCGGTTCCCATCCGGCAGCTGCCCATCTGGTGGGCGGAGAAGAGCTTCTGACCGCCTGCCGCGAGCGGGACCCGCTGGGCATGGGATATGAACCGGTCGAGATCCTCGCCGCGCCGCCAGTGCGGCAGGCCGGCCGCCAGCGAGTAGATCTCCAGGGCGCCGGCCGCCTCGTGAAGCCTTGCCTGGGCGTCGATCGCGCGATGGCTGTTGCGGACGTCGAGCTCGTCGGTCAACGAGTAGAGGTGGACGGCGTTGCCGTCGGCGTCGATTGTCACCTGGCCGGCGCCGCGGTCGCGCAGTAGGCCGATGAAGCTGGCGCCGCGCGCGAACTCGTGCGTCATCTCCTTGTGGCGTCGCGGGTCGGTGTAGGGCAGCGCCGAGGCGCCGAGCCCGGTCGTGTACTGGGCCGTCTCGATCAGAAAGCCGTAGCCGTCCTCGATGTTCGCGAACTCGTCGACGACGCCGGTGTGGGGAGCACCCCACCAGGAGCGCTGGTCCTCGCCGTAGTAGGCGAACACCGCGGTGCACGGGTGCAAGCGCAGGTTCTGGCCGACCGCCGGCCCGCCGATGCCCGAGCGCAACAGCAGGGCCGGCGACTCGAGCGACCCGCAGGCGACGACGACGATCGAGGCGTGCACGGTGACCGCGGCCGAGCGCCCGCTCTCGGGGTCGTGATAGGTGGCCTCCACGCCCGCCGCGCGCCCTGCATCGACCAGGATCCGCTTCGCCGAGGTACGGGCGAGGATCACGCCGCCGGCCTCGGCGACGTCGCGCAGGTAGGTGCGCGCCGTGCTCTGCTTGGAGCCGGTCTGGTCGCCGAATCCGAGATAGCCCGCCGACTCGGGTGTGTAGGTCGCCGGGTCGGTGTTGCGAATCACCCGCTCGAACGACCACCCGAGCCGCTCGGCGCCCTCCTTCATGCGTTGGGTCGGGCCGTTGAAGTCGCTGCACTGCTCGTTGGCGCCGATCCGCTCCATGACCGCGTCCATGTGGCGGTCGAACTCGGGGCCGTCGACGCCCTCGAGCCCGAACTCCTGTGCCCACTGTTCGCGCACCCAGGGCCGCGTGCGCAGGCAGTTGGTCCAGTTGACGGTCGTGCCGCCCCCGACCGTGAAGCCGGCCTGCATGCTGACGTTGCGATCCGCGGTCGGGGTCGGGCCGCCGCGGTAGTAGAGGTTCTGGAACGCCCAAAGCTCGAGCATGTTGAAGTCGGCGCGGTCGAAATAACCGCCTGCCTCCAGAACGACCACCTCAAGCCCGCTGGCGGCCAGCATGCCGGCGATCACCCCTCCGCCGGCGCCGGAGCCGACCACCACCGCGTCGGCGTCCAGGCTCAGCTCGTCGGCGTCGGGGAGCAGTGGCTCGAGCGAGCGCGGCTCCTGCGGCGGGGCGCTGATCGGGCCCGGATAGCCGAAGGTTCGCCACATCGGGTTCTGCCCGGTCTGCGGATCGGGGATCCCGTAGGCCATGAACAACGCCCCGCTGACAAGCGCGTCGACGCCGACCGCCGCCTCGGGGCTCACCAGGGCCAAGGTGCGAAGGATCTGCTCACGCGAGCGCGCCGACGCGCGGCTGAATCCCTGGCCCTCGATCTCGTCGAGTAGCTGCCCGATTCCCTCCAGCTCCTCAGAGGGCAGCGCGGAGAGGACGTCCGCGAGTGCGAGGTCCGCGCCGACGTCGGTCGCCTTGCGCGCCCAGAACCCGTCCGGGTCGTGCTGGCGCTCGATCGCCGGCACCACGGTGTCGCAGAGCAGGCTCAGCGTCGCAAGCTGCCGTTCGCTCAGCCGAGATTCCACTTGCTCCGTCTCCTAGGTCTTCGAAAGGTCCTGCGCCAGCGAGACCAATAGTCGCACGCCGAACCCGGTGGGCCCCTTGCCGACGTAGGCGCGATCGGTGTCCCAGGCGGTGCCGGCGATGTCCAGGTGCACCCAGGGCTTGCCGTCGACGAACTCCTCGAGAAAGGAGCCGGCGTAGATCGTGCCCGCCTTGCGCTTCGCCGATGCGTTGGTGAGGTCGGCGATCGTTCCCTTGGTCAGCTCCTTGTAGTCGGCGTGAAGCGGCAGCCGCCAGGCCAGCTCGCCGCTGCGCGTCGCCGCCTCGGTGACCTCGCCGGCCCATTCGTCGTCGTTGGAGATCAGCGCCGCGTAGGTGGAGCCGAGCGCGATCAGCACCGCCCCGGTCAGAGTCGCCAGATCGACCACCCGCTCGGCACCGAGCTCGACGCAGTATGCGAGCGCGTCGGCGAGGATCAGCCGCCCCTCCGCGTCTGTGTTGTTGACCTCGACCGTCTTGCCGTTGTACTGGGTGATCACGTCGCCGGGCTTGATAGCGGTCCCGGAGGGCATGTTCTCGGTCGCCGGCACGACGCCGATCAGCTCGACCGGCAGCTCGAGCTCGGCGATCGCGGCGATCGCCTCCAGCACCGCTGCGCCGCCCGACATGTCCATCTTCATCTCGTGCATCGCCTGGGACGGCTTGATCGAGATGCCGCCGCTATCGAAGGTGACCGCCTTGCCGACCAGGCCGACCGTCGGTCCACCGCCGCCGCCCGCGTAGCGGAGCACGATCAGCTTCGGGTCCTCGGCGGTTCCCTGGCTGACCGCCTCAAGCCCACCCATCCCCTTGTCGGAGATCTCCTCGCGGCCGAACACCTCGAAGCTGACCTTGTCGTGCGAGGCGACGATCTCGGCCGCGCGGTCGGCGAGGAAGCTGGGCGTCGCGACGTTGGCGGGCAGTTGCTGAAGCTCGCGGGCCCGGTTCTGCGCCTCGGCGGCGATGCGGGCCGCGTCGACCGCCGGCGACAGCGCCTCGGCGCCGACGATCGTCAGCTGCTCGATGCTGGGGCGGGACTCATCCTCCTCGGGCTTGCGGAAGCGGTCGAAGCGCCAGCAGGCGAGGATCGTTCCCTCGACGAGGCCAGCGGCGACCGCCTCTGCCTTGTCGGTGTCGGGGACGACCCAGGCCACCGACTCGGCTTCGAGCCTGCCCGCCTTGCCCGCCGCGACGGCCGCCACCACCCTGGCGCGCTCGGCGTCGAACTCCTCCTCGTCGCCAAGCCCGACTGCGAGCACCCGACCCTGTCCCTCCGGGTGCAGGACGGTCGTCTTTCGATACCCGTCGCTGAAATCTTCAGCGCCGGGTGCGTCCTTCAGGGCATCCGGCAGGCCGACTTCCTTGAACGTCCCGATCACCAGGAGGTCGGCATCGGCTTGCTGGGGCGATATCTCGCGTACGTCGACCTGCATTCGGCGGCCAGTCTAATCGCGGCTGAGCACCCGCGCCGCGACTGGTTCATTCGTCGAGATTTCGGCCAGACGTCTAGGACGGCGCCTAGAATCGCCGCGATGCCACGGATGGGGATCCTTGCCGCGGCTCTCGGGGGAATCGCTCTCGTCGGCTCCGCCGCCGCGGTGGCTGCGCCCGGGAACAACGGCTTCTTCTCGGTGAGCTGCGACCTCTCGCACCGTCTTGGAGACGACCCGATCGTCCACCCACACCACCACGGCGCGTCGCACTCGCACGAGTTCTACGGCAGCCGCTCCACCAACGCGAACTCGACCCTGGGGAGCATGCGGCAAGGGGGTACGACCTGCGAGCGGGGGGAGGACAAGTCCGGCTACTGGATCCCCACCCTCTACAAGTACGGCCAGCCGGTCGCGGCGACCGGGATGACCGTCTACTACCGGACCGCCGGACGCAACCCGGCCACCGTCGAGCCGCTGCCCGACGGCCTGCAGATGATCGCTGGCGACGCCGAGGCGAAGGAGGTCCAGGACGACGACTTCGTCGACTGGAGCTGCTCCGACGGCCAGGCGTTCGACGACACGGTGCTGGGCCGGGGCGCCGCCAAGCAACGCCTCCGCCAGGCGCGTGCGCGGGTTCGCCGCCTGCGGCATCGCCGCGACGCGATCCGCTCCGGCGGCGGCCAGGGGCTTGCCGCGGTCAGCCGCTCGCTGCGCCTCGCCCGCGAGGACCTAGACGAGGCGAGCCTCGACCTCCAGCCGTCTTCGCTGCCGAGCTGCCCCCCCGAGTCGCGCATCCACCTCTCGCTTAACTTCCCCGACTGCTGGGACGGGAGGCGCCTCGACAGCGCCGACCACAAGTCCCACATGTTCTATTCGGAGTGGTCGGCGGGCGAAGCGCGCTGCCCATCGAGCCATCCAGTGCCGGTGCCGGCGATCACCTTCTCGATCTCCTGGCCGATCCGCGACGGGCGCGGTGCGCGCCTCGCGTCGGGGGCGGTGCGGACCATTCACGGCGACGTGTTCAGCGCCTGGGACCCCGGGATGCAGGCCTTCCACGTCGCCCGCTGTCTGCAGGCGGACATCGACTGCGGCTCGGATTGAGTCGCCGGACCTGAGGCGCGCCTCGGTATCGTCAGGTCGCAAGTTCCGCATTCGAGAGAAAGGGACAGATGCCCAGCACAGTGATCCTCGGGAGCGCGCGAACGCCGTTCGGCAAGATGGGCGGCGGCTTCGCCAAGCTCGACGCTACGGAGCTGGGGGGCAAGGCGATCGAGGCGGCGCTGGAGCGCTCCGAGGTCGGGGCCGACCAGGTCGAACAGGTGATCTTCGGCCAGGTGCTTCAGGCCGGCCAGGGGCAGATCCCGTCCCGCCAGGCCCAGATGGAGGGTGGCATCCCACGCGAGGTGCCCTCCGAGACCGTCAACAAGGTCTGCGCCTCGGGCATGCGCACGATCGGCCTCGCGGACCAGGCGATCCGCGCCGGTGACCTGGCGCTGGCCGTGACCGGCGGCATGGAGTCGATGAGTCAGGCGCCCTACCTGTTGCCCGGCGCGCGTTTCGGCTTCCGGATGGGCGACGTGCAGGCGGTCGACTCGATGACCCACGACGGGCTGACCAACCCGTTCACCGAGAAGCAGATGATCAACGAGGCGAGCGAGGTCTCAAACGAGCTCGAGATCACGCGGCCCGACATGGATCGCTTCGCCGAGCGCTCGCATCGGCTGGCCGCCGAGGCCACCGACGCGGGGCGGCTGGCCGAGGAGATCGTCGGCGTCACCGTGAAGTCGCGCAAGGGCGAAGACACCGTTGAGGCAGACGAGGCGATCCGCCCCGACACCACCATCGAGGCGCTCGCCAAGCTGCCGGCGATCGGCGACGACGACGCGACCCACACGGCCGGAAACGCCCCGGGGGTCAACGACGGCGCCGGAGCGGTGGTCGTCGCCTCCGACGATTGGGCGGAGCGCAACAGTCGACAGCCGCTCGCACGCGTGCTCTCCTACGGCACGGTCGCCGACGACTTTGCCTACCTCGCCAAGACCCCTGCCGGGGCGGCCAAGCAGGCGCTGGAGAAGATCGGCAAGTCGCCCGAGGACGTCGACCTGTGGGAGATCAACGAGGCGTTCGCCTCGGTCGCGATCAACTCGATGCGGATGCTCGGCATCGACGACGAGAAGGTGAATGTGAACGGCGGCGCGATCGCGCTCGGGCATCCGATCGGCGCCTCCGGCGCCCGCATCGTCGGGGCACTGGTCCACGAGCTGAAGCGTCGGGGCGGCGGCCTCGGCTGCGCCGCGATTTGCAGCGGCGGCGGCCAGGGCGACGCAATCATCCTCGAAGTCAACGGCAGCTAAGACCATGGCCGGCCGCGCCGCGGCCTTCTTTGATTTGGACAAGACCCTGATGGCGGGGTCGAGCGGCATGCACTTCGCCCGGGTCGCCAGCCGCCACGGGATCGTCAGCCGCCGCCAGCTTGTGCGCTGGGGTCGCGATCACCTGCGCTACCGGCTGCGCGGCGCCAGTGATGAGGAGACGAAGGAGGTGCTGCAGGTGGCGCGGGAGCTGATCACCGGAGTTCCGGCCGTCGAGATCGACCGCATGGGGGCCGAGGTGATGGCGTCAATCCTGCCTCGGATCTATCCGCAGATGCTCGACGAGCTCTACTCCCATCAGGACGCCGATCGTCCGACCTTCATCGTCAGCGCGGCCGGCAACGATCTCGTCTCCGCCCTCGCCCGGGTCCTGGGGGCTGACGCCGGCATCGGCACTCGCTACGAGGTCGACGCCGAGGGCAGGTTCACCGGGCGGCTCGACGGCCCGTTCGTCTACCGGGAGGGCAAGGTGGACGCGATGCGGCGCTTCGCCGATCAGCACGGGATCGACCTGGATGCCTCATACGCCTACTCGGACTCCGCCTCGGACCTGCCGATGCTGCGCGCCGTCGGGCATCCGGTGGCAGTCAACCCCGACCCCGAGCTGGCGGCGGTCGCCGCGCAGGAGGGCTGGGACGTAATGCGGTTCGAGAAGCTCGGGCGCCGATTGGCGATCGCCGGGACCACGGTGATCGCCGTCGCGGTGGGGGGCATTGCCAGTTGGCTCTCAGCGCGACGCGCTCCGCGCCGCCGCATCCCGGTTCCCTCGCGCAGCCGCTGACCCACGGACGAGTATTTCCACGGCCGCGTACGACTGGGGGTGCGCGTGGCCGAGCAGCTCTAGGACACAGGGCGAAGCCTTTGGTGGTGCCAAAGGCGAGCCCGAGGAACTCGCGCTGCGCGCTCGCATCGCGCCCTGCGGGCGCTGGATGCGATGGTCAGGCGCGTCATCCAGGTGTGCGGGGATCGTGGAATTACTCATCGGGGCGGCGGGCCCCGCATCTATCCTTGGCGCATGGCCATAGAGCCCGACGCGCGCCGTCGCGCCCACCAGTGGGAAGACGAAGTCTACGCGCGCCAGACCGAGCGCGAGGCGGAGTTCTCGACCGTCTCCGGGCACCCGATCGAGCCCATCTACACCGAGGAGGACCTCCCCGACTCAGCCCAGATCGGTTACCCGGGCGAGTCTCCCTACACGCGCGGGGTTTACCCGTCGATGTACCGAGGTCGCCTGTGGACGATGCGTCAGTTCGCCGGCTTCGGCACCTCCGAGGAGACCAACGCCCGCTTTCACTACCTGCTCGATCACGGCAACAAGGGGCTCTCCACCGCCTTCGACATGCCGACCCTGATGGGCTTTGACTCCGACCACGCCCGCAGCATCGGCGAGGTCGGGCGCGAGGGGGTCGCGGTCGACTCGCTCGACGACATGCTCACCCTTTTCGACGGCATCCCGCTCGGCGAGGTCACCACCTCGATGACGATCAATGCCCCGGCGGCGATCCTGCTCGCCTTCTACGTGCTGGTGGGGGAGGAGCAGGGCGTTCCCGCCGACAAGCTCGGGGGCACGATCCAGACCGACATCCTCAAGGAGTACATCGCCCAGAAGGAGTGGTGCTTCCCGATCGACCCGGCGATGCGGCTGCTGGGCGACATGATCGAGTGGTGCGCGACAGCGATGCCGCGCTGGCACCCGGTCTCGATCTCCGGCTACCACATCCGCGAGGCCGGCTCGACCGCGCAGCAGGAGCTCGCCTTCACGCTCAAGGACGGGTTCACGTATGTCGAGCGGGCGATCGAGCGCGGGCTGGACGTCGATGACTTCGCGCCCCGCCTCAGCTTCTTCTTCAACGCCCACATCGACTTCTTCGAGGAGATCGCGAAGTACCGCGCGGCACGGCGGATCTGGGCCCGCGAGATAAAGGAGACATACGGGGCGCAGCGCGAGGAGTCGCTGCGGATGCGCTTTCACACCCAGACCGCTGGGGTCTCGCTGACCGCCCAGCAGCCCCAGGTCAACATCGTCCGCACCGCGCTGGAAGCGCTCGCGGCGGTGCTCGGTGGCACCCAGTCGCTGCACACCAACTCCTACGACGAGGCGCTGGCGCTGCCGACCGAGGACTCGGTGCGCCTGGCGTTGCGAACCCAGCAGGTGATCGCGCACGAGTCGGGGGTCGTCAACACAGTCGATCCGCTCGGCGGCTCCTACTTCGTCGAGCGGCTGACCGACGAGATGGAGCGGGCGGCGTATGAGTACTTCGCGCGCATCAACGAGCTGGGCGGGATGGTCGAGGCGATCCGGGAGAACTTCCCGCAGCGCGAGATCGCCGAGGCCTCGTTCACCTACCAGACCGAGCTCAACGAGCGGCGGCGGATCGTGGTCGGGGTCAACGACTTCGTGCAGGAAGACGAAGAGGAGATCCCGATCCTGCGCATCGACCCGGCGCTGGAGCGCAAGCAGACCGAGCGGCTTCAGGCAACCCGAGCGCGCCGTGAGGGGGCCGAGGTGGAGCGCAGGCTGGGGGCGTTGAAGACCGCCGCCGCGACCGAGGGCGAGAACCTGATGCCGCACATCGTCGAGGCGGCCCGGGCCCGCGTCACCGAGGGCGAGATGATCGCCGCGCTGCAGGAGGTCTTCGGGACCTACGCAGAAACGCCGGTGTTCTGAGTGGCCCGGCCGCCAGAGGCGGCGCGTAAGGAGCCGCTCACAACCGAATTGCGCCGCGCGTGAGAGGATTACTCGCATGCTGAGCTCGCGCCGGTCGAGGGCAGTGGCCGTGATGGCGGCGGGCCTCCTGCTTGCAGGGGTGGCCTGGGCTGCCCCGGTTGGGTGATTGGGCCGAAGACGGGGATCCAGCCCACCGGTCGCAAGCTGGATCCGGTCGGCAGGTTGACCCAGCTGGGGAACTTCCCGACCGGCGGCGCCCTGACCACCGACGGCCGCTTCCTGTGGACGCTTTCCACCGGCCGCAGCCGCAACGACATCCGGATCGTCCGAGTCGCACCGAGACACGGCAACGGCAACGCGGGGGTCGGGGACGTCGTCCAGACGATCCCGATGCCGGGGTTGAGTGGGGGCATCGCGATGGCTCCAGACGGGCACACCGCGTACGTGTCCGGTCTTGCCGATTCCCCGCACAAGGACCAGCAGACGCCGCCCAGCGTGCCGGGCCGAGGCGGCGACGTGATCCACGTGTTCACCTACGACCCGGAGAGCGGGATCGCCCAGCGCAACGGCGTGATGCCCGTGCCGCCGCCGCCCGGCACGCCGCCGTACCAGACCTTCCCGCCCGGCACGGCGACCGAATCCTGGCCCCGCGACCTGGCGGTCAGCCCCAACGGCAAGACCCTGCTGGCGGCCCTCAACCTCGCTGACGCGGCGGCGGTGATCGATACAGCGACCCGCACCGTGCGCTACGTGAGCGTCGGCCATTACCCCTACGGCGCCGCGGTCACCGGCGACGGACGCTTTGGCCTCGTGACCAGCGAGACCGAAGGAACGGTGTCGGTGATCAACCTCGACACGGCCGGCGTGGTGAAGACCATTCAGGTCGGGCCGCATCTATCGCATCCGGAGGGGATGGCGGTCGACCCCAAGGCGCCGCTCGCATTCGTGGCCAATGCGAGCCAGGACGTGATCGCCGTGATCGACACCAACAGCATGAGCGTGGTGAGGACGCTGTCGCTCGCGCGACCGCAGGGGACTGGGACCACACCGACCTATGTGAGCGTCACTCCCGACGGCTGCGACCTGCTGTCGGCGGACTCGGGCGAGGACGCGGTTGCGGTCTTCGCCCTCTCCGACGCGGATCGCTGCGGCGGCTCGCCGTCGCAGGGGCGGGGCAATGGGTCCCAGCCCCAGCGGCAGCCGTTCGAGCTGATTGGCCGGCTTCCGGTCGGCTCCTATCCGACCATGGCGGCGGCCAACTCACTCGGCCAGCTGGCCTGGATCTCGGCCCGGGGGCTCGGCGTGGGGCCGAACCCGAACGGCCCCAACCCGAACTCGCCGAACGACAGCGATGACTTCATCAACAGCTTCCAGTATCTGCCCTCGATCGTCCGCGGCGATTCCGGGATCCTGGACTTCCCCAGCGATCGCACGATCCGCAGGCTCACCCCGGATGTCGACCGCCAGATCGTCCCTACCGACAGCGAGAGCCCTCCGGCCGGCACGCCGATTCGTCCCGGCGGGCCGATCAAGCACGTCTTCTACGTCGTGCGCGAGAACCGCACCTACGACCAGACCCTCGGCGACGACCCGCGCGGCGACGGAGATCCCAACCTGACCCTGTTCGGCGAGCACTTCACCCCCAACATGCACGCCCTGGTGCGGCGCTTCCCGCTGCTCGACCACGTCTACGCCGACTCCGAGGCCTCGATCGACGGCCACTACTGGACGGCCGCCGGCGCCGTGTCCGACTACGTGATCAAGAACTGGCCCCAGAACTACGCCGGCCGTGGCCGCCCCTACGACTTCGGCGCCTATGAGGTGAGTAAACCGCCAAACGACTACCTCTTCCACCGCGCGCTGCACGAGGGGGTCTCGTTCTACAACTACGGCGAGGCGCTGGCCGGCGTCTCACCGTTTCCCGACAAGGACCGCACCCCCGAGGCGACAGCGGAGAACGCGCAGGTCCTCGACGGCTCCCGTTCCGACATCCAGATCGTCGGCGGCTGCTACGACTCCGACGTCGCGATCTTCACGAGCTTCGGGTCGTCAATCGACGTCTATGACTCCTCGCCTCCGCCGGGTGCCGCGTCCGGCTCCCACTCCCGCTTCGATTGCTTCAAGTCCAGGTTTCAGGTGCAGCTGGCGAGCAACTCGGTGCCTGCGTTCAACTACATGGTGCTGCCGCTCAACCACACGCAGGGGGTTCTGCCCGGCGCCCGCACCCCCGACGCCGACGTCGCCTCCAACGACTGGGGCCTGGGCCAGATCGTCGACCTGATCTCGCACTCTTCGATCTGGAACAGCTCGCTGATCCTGGTCGTCGAGGACGACTCACAGGACGGCGCCGACCATGTCGACGCTCACCGCATCCCCGCCCTGGTGATCAGCCCCTACACGCAGCGTGGGGCCGTGGTCCACGATCGCTATGACCAACTCTCCTTCCTGCGCACCCTGGAGATCATCGTGGGCCTGAGGCCGCTCCATCTCGCGGAGGCGCTGGCGGTGCCGCTGTACAAGGCGATCACTCCCAATCCGGGCAACAGCGCCCCCTACAGCGCGATCATGCCGAGCGTCAACATGACGGCCACCAACCCCGCCACGCCCGCCAACGTGCGCGCCTCGGCGGGGCTGCCGCTCAACGCCGTGGACCAGGTGCCGCAGCGCCAGCTCGATGGGATCCTCTGGCAGTACCGGCATGGAGCCGGTTCCGCGCCGCCGCCTCCAGGCCCGAATGCGTCGGCGGAGGACAGCGCGGGGCGGGACGAGAGTGGCAACGAGGCGCTGGGCCAGCCGAGTGCCTTCGCCCAGCAGCTGAAGCATCTGCTGCACAAGCGCCAGCGCCACCGGCGCACCGCGCACCGCGGCTGACTCGCAATTCCGTCCGCTTCGCTGGGCGGCGTCCCCCTGGCCAACTAGCCTGCATTGAAGGCGGGATCGCCCACTAGGACTCATGAGGACGAGCTGCAGAACGCGGGCAAGGAATGCCCTGCGAAGCGTTTGGCTGGCGTCGATTGCGAGCGCGATCGCGCTGCTGGCGCCCGCCGCGACGCGCGCCGCGACGATTGCGGTGACGACGACGGCCGACGAGTTCAACTCCAATCCCGCCGCATGCTCGTTGCGCGAGGCGATCTGGGCGGCCAACCGCGACTTGGTCCTGCAGGCGGGATGCACGGCGGGCAGCGGCACGGACGAGATCACGGTCCCCGCCGGGACCTACAACCTGACAATCCCCGGCGCCGGTGAACAGGGCGACGCGACCGGAGACCTCGACGTGAGCGGACCGGCGACGATCCGGCATATTGGAGCCGGGCCGGCGATCGTCGACGCCAAGGGCATCGATCGAGTGTTCGAGATCAACACCCCCGGTGGCGCAGCGGTGACGATTTCGGGTCTGACGATCCAGGGCGGGAACGCGGCGGCGGTGACGAGCGGCGCCGGCATCCTCAACACCGCCGGGGTGCTCAACCTGTCGGACTCGACCGTGGCCAACAACACCGCATCCAGCTTTGGCGGAGGGATCGAGTCCAGCCCCGGCGCTATCTCGAACATCGTCAACACGACCGTCTCGGGCAATTCCGCCAATGGCGACGGCGGCGGCATCGACAACACGGGGGCGACGACGACGCTTCTGAACGCGACGATCACCGGCAATACCACCGACGCCGAAGGCAACGGGTTCGGTCAGGGGGGTGGGGTGGGGCAATTCGGAGGCACGACGACGATGCACGACACGCTCGTCGCTGGGAACGTCGACAGGGGCGGCCAGTCTCCAGACTGCACCCAGGCGACTGGCACCCTCGTCTCCCAGGGCCAGACGCTGATCGGGAACCTGGCCGGTTGTGCGTACACGGCGGCATTGGGAGACATCACCGGGGTAGACGCGAAGCTCGGGCCGCTGGCCGAAAACGGGGGCCCCACCCCGACCCACGCCCTGCTCACCGGCTCACCGGCGCTCAACAAGGGCGCCGGCTGCGCCAGGGACGACCAGCGTGGGGTCCCGCGCGCCGCAGGCGGCGCCTGCGATATCGGCGCCTACGAGTTGGTCCGCTGCCGGGGCCGGATCGTCAACTACGTCGGCACCAACGGTCGCGACGTGCTGACCGGGACCGCGGCCCCCGATGCGTTCCTGCTGCTGGGCGGGACCGACACCGCGTTTGGCCTCGGGGGCAGCGACGTGTTCTGCGGCGCCGGCGGCAAGGACAAGGAGGTCGGTGGCCCCGGCCGCGACCTGCTCCACGGCGACACCGGGAAGGACAAGCTGATCGGCGACGGCGGCGATGACCTGCTGGCCGGCGGCGACGGCGCGGACAAACTGCTGGGCGGGGGCGGCAAAGACGATCTGCGCGGCAACGGCAGCGAGGACCGATGCAACGGTGGCGCAGGCAAGCACGACAAGGCTTCCGGCTGCGAGCGCACCAAGAAGATTCCCTAGCCTCGGCTGGCGGAGAAATGGCGGCGCGAGCACGGTCGCGCGTCTAAGCTGCGAGCCCCATGACGGCCGCCACCGAACCGAAGACTGAGCGCAAAATCCGCGTCGTTGTCGCCAAGCCTGGGCTCGACGGTCACGACCGCGGCGCGAAGATAATCGCCCGGGCATTACGCGATGCCGGCATGGAGGTGATCTACACCGGGCTTCACCAGACGCCCGAGCAGATCGCCGAGACGGTGATCCAGGAGGACGCCGACGCGATCGGGCTCTCGATCCTCTCCGGGGCCCACATGACGCTTGTACCGCGTGTGGTCGAGCTGCTCCGCGAGCAGGGTGTGGAGGACGTGCTGATCACGGTTGGGGGCACGATCCCCGCTGACGACGTCCCGGAGCTGAAGAAGCTCGGCGTCGCCGAGGTGTTCACCCCCGGGGCTGCGACCGACGAGATCGTCGAGTTCATCCGCGGCGGCGTCGGCGAGCGCATCTAGCTCGGTAATATGCCCGCCCGCCAACTGAGCCCGGCCCGCCCGACGAAACCTCGCGGGCCCTTCTCGTACCACCCCAAGGAGGCATTGACTTGAAGATCTGCGTCCTGGTCAAACAGGTGCCGGACGCCGCGGTCACCAAGCGCATCGACTCCAACACGATGCGCCTCGACCGCTCCGGCGAGACCAACCTCAACCCGTTCGACACCCACGCGATCGAGGCGGCGATGCAGATCAAGGAGGGCGGCCAGATGGACGTCGACGAGGTCGTCGCCGTGACCATGGGGCCGGACGGCGCCGTCCGCGCCCTGCACAAGGCGGTGGCGCTGGGCGCCGACCGCTCCGTGCACCTGAGCGACGACGCGCTCGCCGGCTCCGACGTCTGCGCGACCGGTTACGCGCTGGCCAAGGTTTTGGAGGTCGAGAGCCCCGACCTGGTGTTGCTCGGCCAGCAGTCGGACGACGGCGAGTGCTACACGATCGGTGCGGTGGTCGCCGACCATCTGAAGATGCCCTCGCTGACCCAGGTGATCAAGATCGATGTGCAGGACGGCAAGCTGCGCTGCGAGCGCCAGGCCGAGTACGGCTACGACACCGTCGAGGTCGAGCTGCCGGCCGTGATCAGCGTCGGAGATGCGATCAACGAGCCCCGCTACCCAAGTCTGAAGGCGATCATGGGGGCGAAGAAGAAGCCGCTCGACAGCAAGGCCACCGGCGAGGTGGGGATCGAGGGCGACCGGGTCGGGGAGTCCGGCTCGCGCACCTCGGTGCTGGCGCTCAACCCGCCGCCCGAGAAGGAGGCCGGGGAGATCATCGAGGACGAGGACACCAACGAGACGGTCGAGAAGATCGTCGCCTGGCTCGACGAAAGGAAGCTGATCTAAGTGGCTACTTCCGCCAGTCAGACCCGTTCTGCCTCGCTGCAAACCTTCGCGGGAGCGTCGTTCTCGGTCGCTCGCGTGCCGTCAGGCACGCTTCGCTCCCTGCGTCCTAGTCCCGCTCGGTTTTCGCGGCCAGATCCGGGCCTGACCGACGAAAGGAGCCACTAATGGCGGGCATCCTGGTCTACGCCCTGCACGACGAGGAGGGCAATTTCAACAACAACTCGCTGGGCGCGCTCTCGGAGGCCTCGAAGCTGGCCAAGGAGCTCGGGTCCGAGGCGGCCGCGGTTGTGGTCGGCGACGTCGCCGACGACGCCGCCCAGGGCCTCGGCGCCTACGGTGGCGGCAAGGTGTTCCGGGCCAAGAACGTGCCCGAGGGGCTCGCCCAGCCCGTGGTTGACGTGATGGCGAAGGTGATCGAGGACGAGGGCTACGACTACGCCCTGTTCGGCGGCGGCCTGCTCGGCTTCGAGATCGGCGCCGGGCTCACCGCGCGGCTCAACGCCGGCGTCACGATGGAGGTCACCGAGGTGAAGGTGCAGGACGGCAAGCTGGTCGCCGAGCGCCCGATCCTCCAGGACTCCCAAATCGCCGACGTCGGCTATGTCGATCAGCCGGGGGTGATCATCTCGCGGCTCAACGCATTCGACGTCAACGAGGGTGGCGGCGGATCGGCCGAGGTCGTCGACGTCGACGTCGAGCTTTCGGAGTGGTCTACGAAGGCGAAGATGGTCCAGCGCGGCGAGCAGCGCGGCGAGGACGTCAACATCGAGGACGCCGACATCCTGGTCGGGGGCGGCCGCGGTCTGGGTGAGAAGGACAACTTCAAGCTCGCCGAGGACCTCGCCGAGGCGATGGGCGGCGCCGTCGCCGCGACGCGAGCGGTGGTGGACGCCGGCTGGTACCCGTATGCGGCCCAGATCGGTCAGACGGGCAAGACGGTGGCGCCGAAGCTGTACCTGGCCTGCGGAATCTCCGGCGCGATCCAGCACAAGGTCGGCATGCAGAGCTCCGAGAACGTGCTGGCGATCAACAAGGATCCCAACGCGCCGATCTTCGAGTTCTCGGACCTCGGCGTGGTCGGGGACCTGCACAAGATCGTCCCCAAGCTCACCGAGGCGATCAAGGCCAAGAAGGGCTCGTAATTCCTCATTCGTCAATCGTCATTCGAGGTTTATCCCGAAGCCCGAATGACGAATGACAAGTGACGAGTGACTCGCAATGGCAGTAGCTCCACAGCAATTCCCACCGCCCTTTGACTCCGCCGACGTCGTTGGCCCGCCAACCGACGCGCCCGACGACCGGATCGAGGTCGGCGTCGCAATCGTCGGCGGCGGCCCGGCGGGCCTCGCCTGCGCTATCAAGCTGATGCAGCTGCTCGAGGACGAGCCCGAGCTGACCGAGAAGCTGGGCGAGGTCCCGGTGGCGGTAATCGAGAAGGGCAAGGTCCCTGGGGCGCACCTGCTCTCCGGGGCCAACATGCGGCCCTCGGCGATGCGGGAGCTGTTCCCCGATCTCGACCCCTCTGATTGGCCGGTCTACCAGGAGGTGACCAAGGACGCCGTCTACTTCCTGACCAAGAGCCACGCCGCGCCGGTGGTGCCGATGCCGCCCAACTTCCGCAACCACGGCAACTACGTCACCTCGGTCGCGAAGCTGGGCCGTTTTCTCGGCGAGAAGGCCGAGGAGGCTGGCGTCTACATCCTCGCCGAGACCGCCGCCACCAAGCTGTTGGTCGAGGACCGCATCGTTCGCGGCGTGCGCTCCGGTGACCGCGGCCGCGGCCGCGACGGGGAGGAGCTGTCCAACTTCGAGCCCGGCTCCGACGTGGTCGCGAAGGCGACCGTGCTCGCCGAGGGGACGATCGGGCATCTCACCTACGCGGCACTCGACTACTTCGACCTCCACGGCGCCGACCCGCAGTGCTGGGAGCTGGGCGTGAAGGAGGTCTGGGAGGTGGAGAAGCCCCTCGACAGGGTGATCCACACGCTCGGCTGGCCGCTGCGCTGGGGCGCCAAGTGGAAGGAGGCCGGTGGCAGCTTCATCTACCCGATGGGCGAGGACAAGGTCTGCATCGGGTTGGTGGTTGGGCTCGAGACCACCGACGCCACCTTCTCCACCCACGATGCCCTGCAGCTGCTCAAGACGCATCCCTTCGTGCGCAAGATCCTGGAGGGCGGCAAGCGGGTCGCCTGGGGCGCGAAGACGATCCCCTCGGGCGGCTACTGGTCGATGCCCAAGCGCCTCGCGGTGCCGGGGATGGTGATCGCCGGCGACAACGCCGGAATGGTCAACATCGCCGAGCTGAAGGGGATCCACTACGCGATGCACGCCGGCATGTACGCCGCCGAGGCGATCGTCGAGGCGCTGAAGAAGGACTCGGTCAACTTCGAGGCCTACGACGAGAAGGTCCACAACTCGGTGATCGAGAAGGACCTCTACCGCTCGCGCAACATGCGCCAGCCGCTCTCCAGAGGGCTGCTGTTCGGCGGTGCGATGGGGAGCGCGATGGTGCTGACACGCGGCGCCTTCCCGGCCGGGCACTGGAAAAACGAGGACGACGCCGAGGCCCCGGTCGAAATCGACGGAGCGCAGGAGGCGTATCCGGCGCCCGACGGCGAGTACACCTTCGACAAGCTCTCCTCGGTCTTCCTCTCGGGCAACGCGACCCGCGACGACGCGCCCAACCACGTCCGCGTCCAGACCCACGTCCCGCGCGAGGTCGCACAGGCATGGGTCTCGATGTGCCCGGCGCAGGTCTACGAGATCCCCGACGAACAGCTCGAGAACGGCGCTGCCGAGGTCGACGTCAACGTCACCGCCTCCAACTGCATCCAGTGCGGCGGGATCACCGCCAAGGGGGGCCGCCTCACCCTCCCCGAGGGCGGCGACGGCCCCCTGTATCAAGAAACCTAAGTAGCTCGTTCCTAGTTCCTAGTTGCTCGGGGATTGGGTCCGTTGCCCTAGCAACCAGCAACTAGCAACCTGTTCAGTCCACAACCGCCACTTAGAGCTTCCGTCAGCCTTGAGGCGCACGGCTTGGAGCACCGACGAAGGCCCCGATCAGCTCCGCCAGCCGCGCGGGCTGATCGAGCGGCACGAAGGTCTTGGCGTCGGAGATCGTCTCGATCGTCGCATCGGGGATCGTCTCCGCCAGCCGCTCCGCGTAGGAGAGCTTGAAGATGCGGTCCTCGGGCGCCCAGGCGAACAGCGTCGGTCGATCGAAGTCGGCCAGCCGCTCGGCCGCCTCGAGCGTGTAGCGCTTGTTCATGCCCGCGGTCAGCTTCGCGGTGTCCCGCCTCACGCCGGCGTCGCTCTGCCCTGGCTCCATCCAGCTGTCGATCAGCTCCCCAGGGATCTTGGTCTTCGCAAAGGGGGCAAATGCCGCCCGGCGAATCGCGCCGATCCGGAAGGGCAGTCCCAAAACCGTCATCCCTCCGGGCAGCTTGGCCAGCGGCGGCATCGCCTTGAAGATCGAGGGCGGGAAGTTGTCGTGGGTGTCGCAGTTGGTCAGCACCAGGCGCCCGATCCGTTCCGGACGTCGTGTGGCCAGGACCTGCGACATCGCGCCGCCGCTGTCGTTGCCGACGATTGTCGCGCCGCTCAAATCGAGCGCCTCGAGGAAGTCGGCGATCAGGTTGGCGATCCCGGGAGGGGAGAGGTCGGCGTCGGCGTTCATTGCCACCCGGTGGGCGCCCATCGGCCAGTCCGGAAGGATGCAGCGGTGGGTCGCCGAGAGCGCTTCGGCGGTTCCGGTCCACAGTCGGCCGTCGACGAGAAATCCGTGCACGAAGACGATCGGCTCACCTTCCCCAAGCTCCCGGTAGCGGACTGTGCCCTGCGGAAGTTGGACCTCTTCGCTGCGGATCATCCTGGCCTCCTGTCGGAACGCGGATCGCGTCCGGTCGTGGTAGTTACATACAGACGGTAGGTAATAACATACAATCAGTATGAAAGTCAAGGAGGAGGGAAGCGGCACCCCAGGTGGGGCGAGCCGGCGCAGTCAGGCCGAGCGCTCGCAGGCCACCCGGGACGCGCTGATAGGCGCGGCGCGCAATTTGTTCGCCAAGCGCGGCTACGCCGAGGTCGGCACCGAGGAGATCGTCCGCGCCGCCGGGCTCACCCGTGGGGCCCTGTACCACCACTTCGGTGGCAAGCGCGAGCTGCTCGCGGCGGTCTACGAGCAGATCGAGCAGGAGCTGGCCGAGCGGATCGCCTCCGCGGCGCTTGGCGCCACCGATCCGCTGGAGGCGATGCGGGCCGGAACCGAGATGTTCCTCGACGCCTGCCTCGAGCCCGAGGTGCAGCGGATCGTGTTGCTCGACGCCCCTGCTGTCCTGGGCTGGGAACGCTGGCGCGAGATCGCAGCCGAGCACGGTCTGGGATTGATCGAGCTGACCCTTCAGAGCGCGATCGACGCGGGGGCGATCGCCCCGCAGCCGGTGAAGCCGCTCGCGCACGTGCTGATGGGCGCCCTCGACGAGGCGGCGATGGTGGTCGCCCGGGCCGAGGACCCGGCGGCGATGCGGGTCGAGGTGGCGGCCACCCTTCAGTCATTGCTCGAGGGCCTGCGGCCGTGAGGCGGTTGGCAGCCGGTGGGCCGTCGCTAGACTGAAGAGACGATGAAGGCCTCGATCCATCCGGAGTACGTGCTCGCGAACGTGCACTGCTCGTGCGGAAACCAGTTCTACACGCGGTCCACCAAGCCGGACCTCCACGTGGAGCTCTGCTCGGCGTGCCATCCCTTCTACACGGGCAAGCAGAAGCTGGTCGACACCGGAGGACGGGTTGAGCGCTTCCAGCGCCGCGCCGCAAAACGGTCCAAGGCCGGGAAGTAGAGCCCTGAGCCCTAGGGAGGGCGAAGTCTGATGCCAGGCCCGGGAGCGGGGCTCGACGGCAGAGGGTCGGACGCAGGTTCGGCAACCATGCGCATGCCCGACGGGGCCCTGGTCGCGAAGCGCGACGCCCCGGTTGGCGGTCAGGCGGTGCTCGAAGGAGTGATGATGCGCGGCGTCTCGGTCTGGGCGGTGGCGGTGCGCGAACCGGAGGGCGAGATCGAGGTGACTTCAGAGCCGCTGGTCTCCTGGGCAAAGCGCCACCGCGTCTGGCGCTTGCCGGTGATCCGCGGCGTCGTTGCCCTCGCCGAGTCGATGAAGATCGGCTTTCGCGCTCTTGCGATCTCCGCCAACGCCCAGCTCGACCCCGAAGAGCAGGAGCAGATTGGGGGCTTCACTTGGGGGTTGACGATCGCGCTCTCGCTGGTGCTGGCGATCGGGCTCTTCTTCGTGATCCCGGTCGGAGCGACCAGCTTGATCAAGGACCAGCTCGGCTCCGCGGCGCTGTTCTGGCTCGTCGAGGGCTGTTTGCGGACCGTGATCTTCATCGGCTACATCGCCCTGATCAGCCGCTTGGGAGACCTGCGCCGCGTGTTCGAGTACCACGGCGCCGAGCACAAGACGATCTCCTGCTACGAGGCCGAGGATCGCCTGATCCCGGCGCGGGCCAAGCTCTACTCGCGCCTGCATCCTCGCTGCGGGACCAGCTTCCTCTTGATCGTGATGGTGCTGGCGATCTTCGTCTTCGCGCCGATCGGGCTCCCGGCCTGGTACTGGCTGTTGGCCTCCCGGATCCTCGGCATCCCCCTGATCGCCGGGCTCTCATATGAGGTGATCAAGTGGGCGGGGCGCAACCGCCGCAAGCGCTGGGTGCGAGCGTTGATGTGGCCGGGGCTGATGCTTCAGAACCTCACCACTCGCGAGCCCGACGAGCAGCAACTCGAGGTCGCGATCGCGGCGCTGGAGGCGGTGCTCGCGGTCGAGACGCCCGAGCAGGCCGCCGCCGAGCAGCCGATCGAGATCGTCGCCTAGCTCTGTCGTGGCCTAGCCTTCGCTGGGCATGATCGAGCGGCTGGTGAAACAGATCGAGGCGCGCTTCGCCGAGTTGGAGCGCGAGATGTCCGACCCGGCCGTAATCGGCGACCGGGAGCGCTACGCCGAGGTCGGGCGCGAGTACCGCGAGCTCGAGCCGGCCCACGGTCTTGCCCGCGAGTACCGGACGCTGCGCGACGATCTCGAGGGGGCGCGGGAGCTGCTGGCCGAGGACGGCGACGACCCGGAGCTGCGCAGCGTGGTCGAGGAGGCGCCCGCCCGGCTCGAGCAGCTCGAGGAGGAGATCCGACTGGCGATGGTCGAGCGAGATCCCAATGACGCCAAGAACGTGTTGGTCGAGATCCGCGCTGGCACCGGCGGCGACGAGGCGGCACTGTTCGCCGGCGACCTGTTCAAGATGCTGACCCGCTACGCCGAGCAGCGCGGCTTTGCGACCGAGGTGCTGTCGCAGTCCCCGGCCGAGGTCGGCGGCTTCAAGGAGGTCACCTTCGCGATCAAGGGCGACGGCGCCTACTCGGTGTTCAAGTACGAAGGGGGGACCCACCGCGTCCAACGCGTGCCGAAGACTGAGTCGCAGGGGCGCATCCACACTTCCACGGCGACGGTTGCCGTACTTCCGGAGGCCGAGGAGGTCGAGGTGCAGGTGGACCCCAACGAGCTGCAGATCGACACCTTCCGCTCCTCCGGCCCGGGAGGCCAGTCGGTCAACACCACCGACTCGGCGGTTCGGATCACGCACAAGCCAACCGGCATCGCGGTCTCGATGCAGGACGAGAAGTCTCAGCTTCAAAACCGCGAGCGAGCGATGCGGGTGCTGCGCGCCCGCATCCTCGAGCAGAAGCTCGCCGAGCAGCAGGCCGAGATTGCGTCGGAGCGCCGCGCCCAGGTCGGCAGCGGCGAGCGCTCGGAAAAAATCCGCACCTACAACTTCCCCCAGGGTCGGGTCACCGACCACCGCGTCAAGCACACCTCTCACAACCTCGACGGGGTGCTGAACGGAGAGCTGGACGAGTTCAGCGACGAGCTGGCCGCGGAGGAAAAGCGCCTGCGCCTCGAAGCCCAGGCTGACGGCGAGTCGGGCTCCGGCTGATCGTGAGCCCGGTGCGGACCGTGGACTCGATCGGGGACGCTCTCGGCGCCGCGGTCGATGCGCTCTCCGCGGCAGGGGTCGACTCGCCGCGCCTCGACGCCGAGTTGCTTCTGGCTGCGGCGGCCGGAACCGATCGCGAGCGCCTGCTCGCCGAGCCGGAGGCGCCGCTTGCGCCGCCTGCAGGCCGGGCGTTCGGCCAGATGGTGCGGCGGAGGCTGCGGCGCGAGCCGGTCGCCTACATCCTGGGGCGAAAGTGGTTCCGTCACCTGGAGCTGGAGGTTGACCGCCGGGTGCTGATCCCGCGCCCGGAGACCGAGCTGCTGGTCGAGGTCGGCCTCGAGCTGCGGCCGCGACGAGCGCTCGAGGTCGGCACCGGCTCCGGAGCGGTGGCCCTCGCGCTCGCCGCCGAGTTGCCCGGCGTCGAGCTGACCGCCAGCGACAGCTCGGCCGCGGCGCTGGAGGTCGCGCGAGCCAACGCCGATCGACTCGGCCTCTCCGGGCGGGTCGCCTTCTTCGAGGGGACGCTCCCCGACGGGGAGTTCGATCTGCTGCTTGCCAACCTTCCCTATGTCGCCGAAGGGGATTGGGACCGGCTGGATCCCGAGATACGGGAGTGGGAGCCTCGTGAGGCAGTGCTGTCCGGCACCGACGGTCTGGCGGCGATCCGCGAGCTGCTGGCGGCGATTGCCGATCGAACCGATAGCGGCGGGCAGGTGGCGGACGTCATCGCGCTCGAGGTCGGCGCCGGCCAGGCCGCGGCGGTCGCCGCGCTGCTCGCAGAAGCCGGTTACGGAGAGACCGAGGCCCGCGCCGATCTGGCTGGGATCGAACGGGTCGTGTTGGGCCGGCGATGAGCCCGCCCGCGCGCTCGCGGTGGAGACGGCCTGGGCCGGTGCGGGCACTGGGGCTCGCGATCCTGTGCGCGATCACCTCACTCGCTCTCGGGGACGCGCTGGACCCGCTCCCGGCCCCCGCCGCCTCGCCGTTTGAGTGGCGCGGCGTGATCCAGGGCCAGTACGGGCCCCACTTCAACTCCGCGCAACGTCGGCGGCTGTTGCGCTTCATGGCCCACAACGGCTTCAACGCCTACGTCCATGCACCCAAGGGCGACCCCTACCAGCGCACCCTCTGGCGCGACCCATATCCGCCAGACCAGCAGGCCTCCTTCGGCTCGGAGGTGTGGCTGGCCACGCGGTTGGGCATCGAGTGGATTCCCAACGTCAGCCCCGCCGCCGCGGCCGTCTCCAGCCCCGGCGATGCCGCCCCTCCAGGTACCTCGCCAAGCCCGCCGATCTGCTTCTCCAACGACGCCGACCTGCGACAGCTGCTGGGCAAGTTCGAGCCCTTCCGCCAGGCGGGGTCCGACGCGTTCATGGTCAGCTTCGACGACGTGCGTCGCGAGTTCAGCTGCGCGGCCGACGACGCCGCCTACGGGGAGGGCGATCGCGCCTTCGGGGCCGCCAACGCCGATCTGCTCAACCGGCTCTACGCGAGGTTGCTCGACCTCGACCCCTCGGCGCGGCTGTTGACTGTGACCTCCGACTACGACGGGAGCGACGACAGCGAGTACCTGCGCGGCTTGCGGGGCAGGCTGGCGCCCGGCGTCGAGGTGATGTGGACCGGAGCCACCACCGAGTCGCGCCCATTCACCCCCGCCGATGCCGACGCCTACGGGAGCCTGGTCGGGCGGGCGCCGATCGTGTGGGAGAACTGGACCGCCAACGACATTCTCAGCCCTCCCGGTTCCTGGCCCTCACGCGTGTTCCTCGGTCCCTACGCGCGCCGACCCAACGTCGTCGGCCACGTGCAGGGGTTCTTCTTCAATCCCGCCAACCAGTCGGATCTCAACTTCCTGCCGCTGGCAACAGCCGGCGACTGGATGCGACACCCGGCCCGTTATCGGCCCCGCCGGGCGTTCCTGCGCGAGACCCGCAAGCTCGCTGGTCGCCAGGCGCCGGCCCTGCGGGCATTCGCCGAGGCCAATTACTCCTCGACCCTGCGCGGGAGCGTCGAGGCGCCCACCCTGCGGCGCAGCATCCATCGCTTCCTGCGCAGTGGCGGCAGGCGCCACGCCTGGGCCGCCGCGTGGTTGGCCCATCAGTTTCGGCTGGCGGCGAGCGCGCGGCGGCGGCTGCTCCGGGTCAAGTCGCTGCAGCCGTTCGTTCGCCAGGCGCGTCCCTTCCTGCGCTCGGTCCGTCTCAACGCGCGCGCGGGCCTGCTGGCCACCGAGCTGCTGCAGGTGCGGACCGTGGGCAAGCGGCAGCACCTGCGACACCGCCTGCACCGGGCGATGCGCCGCGCGGCGCGCTGGCCGTCGGAGACCTACGGCACTCGCGTCGGCCTCTACGGTCTGACCGGCAACGTGATCGACGGCTACGTGGCGCGCGTGCGCCATCGAGACCGTCACCGACCCCGGCATCCGCGTCGCCACCAGCACCACCATTGAGCGAACGAGTGTCGATCGGGGTCGACGGAGAGGGCGCGGCGCGGTTGGCGCTGGAGCGCTGCGTCGGTGAGGGCGGCGTTGTGGTGTTCCCGGCCGACGGGCTCTACGGCCTTGCCTGTGATCCGCTGAACACCGACGCCGTGGAGCGCATTCAGGCGCTCAAGGGTCGCGACGAGCGAAAGCCCTCCGCGGTGATGTACTTCTCGCCGCTGGCGATCCGGGAGCTGGTCGATGACCTCGGGCCGCGCACCCGCAATGCCGCCGCCGCGCTGCTCCCGGGCCCGGTGACCCTCGTGGTCACCAACCGGCGCCGCCGCTATCCGCTCGCCTGCCGTGAGGATCCGGAGCGGCTCGGAGTTCGACACATCGAGGGCCCGCTGGCGGGCGCGATGACCCCGGTGTTACAGACCAGCGCCAACCCCAGCGGAGGGACGGCCCCGCACCGCTTCGCCGACGTCGCCGAGGACATCCTCGCCGGCGCCGACCTGGCGATCGACGGCGGCGAGCTGACCGGCGCGCCGTCGACGGTCGTCGACCTCACAGAGCTCGACTCGACCGGCGCCTGGCGAGTGCTGCGCGACGGTGGCCTGTCGCGCGAGGCACTGGAGTTGGCGCTCGGCGACCCCGATTAGTCGGCGCGTTTCTCGATCGCCGCCATCGCCTCGTCGACGTCGGGGAAGACTTCGAGCCGGATCGCCTTGCCGCCACGCACCCGCCACGCTTGGACGATGCTCTGGTCGAACTCCAGCCCGCTCGAGCGGCCGCGCGCGGTCAGCGTCGTCGACACGACGACCCACTCGCCCACGTCGCGGAAGTCGTGCGCTTCGAAGCGGATCTCGTCCATCGCCTCGTAGAAGGAGTCGAAGTAGCGGCGGACTCCCTCCGGCCCGCGGTAGGTGTCGGGCTCGGCGGCGAGGCCCGGTGGCGTTGTCATCTCGAAGTCGGTGTCGATCAGGGGCAGAAGCGTTTCGTAGCCGCCTTGCGCAAGGGCTTCGAAGGCCTGTTTGACCAGCTCGACGTCCGACTCGGCCACAGCCGAAGCGTATTCCGCCGCTGCTATGGTCGCCGCCGTGGCCGAGGAGCTCTCCGACAGTCTCCAGACCGCCCCGCTCGCGGAGGTCGACCCGGAGATCGCACAGGTCCTGCGACGCGAGCTGGAGCGCCAGCAGAACACGCTGGAGATGATCGCCTCGGAGAACTTCGTCCCGCAGGCGGTGCTCGACACGGTCGGCTCCGTGCTGACCAACAAGTACGCCGAGGGCTACCCCGGCAAGCGCTATTACGGCGGCTGTGAGGAGGTCGACGTCGCCGAGCAATTGGCGATCGATCGCGCCAAGGCGCTGTTCGGCGCCGAGCACGTAAACGTCCAGCCGCACGCGGGCGCCCAGGCCAACAACGCCGCCTACATGGCGCTGATCGAGCCTGGCGACACGATCATGGGGATGGCGCTCGACCACGGCGGCCATCTCACCCACGGGATGAAGCTCAACGTGTCGGGCAAGCTCTACAACGTGGTCGCCTACCACGTGCGACGCGAGGACCTGCGCGTCGACATGGAGGAGGTCGAGAGGCTGGCGCAGGAGCACAAGCCGAAGCTGATCGTGGCGGGCTGGTCCGCCTACCCGCGCCAGCTCGACTTCGCCGCCTTCCGGGAGATCGCCGACTCGGTCGACGCCAAGCTGATGGTCGACATGGCCCACTTCGCCGGTCTGGTCGCGGCCGACGAGCACCCCAACCCGGTACCGCACGCCCATGTCGTCACCACGACGATCCACAAGACCCTAGGCGGGCCGCGCAGCGGAATGATCCTTTGCGACGAGGAGCTCGCCGCGGACGTCAATCGCTCGGTCTTCCCAGGTCAGCAGGGCGGCCCGCTGATGCATGTGATCGCCGCCAAGGCGGTTGCGCTCGGAATTGCCTCCACCGAGCAGTTCCGCGCCCGTCAGCGACAGACGATCGGCAACGCCCAGGCGTTCGCCGAGGGGCTACAGGAGGGCGGGGTGGAGGTGCTGACCGGCGGAACCGACGTACACCTGGTACTGGTCGACCTGACCCCGACCGGCCTCGACGGCAAGACCGCCGAGTCGAGGCTGGAGGAGGTCGGGATCACGGTGAACCGCAACGCGATCCCGTTCGACGAGCGCCCGCCGATGAACCCGTCCGGGCTTCGCATCGGGACCCCTGCGCTGACGACACGGGGGTTAGTCGAGGAGGACATGCGCGAGATCGCCGAGGTGATCTCGGTCGCCCTTTCCGACCGATTCGACTCCGAGCGCGACTCGCTTACAGAGCGCACCAAGGCGCTGATGGACCGCTACCCCCTCTACCCGCAGCTCTCGGCAGTTACAGCTGCCTAGGTTTGGGAGCCGTGGCGCTCTGGAGGTCGCTTCCGGCGCCGCACAGGCGCTGGATCGTTCTCAACGCGCTGCTTGGCACGGCGCTGATCAACCTGATCGTCAACGCGGTGATCGCCTGGCTGTTCGTCCAGGGCCAGTCCGACGTGCCCCTATGGGCACGTCCCCTGTCGGAGACGAGCACGCTTGGGGACACGCTCGGCACGATCTTTCTGCTTCCGCTGATCACCTGCGTCCTCGCCACCACCGTGGTGCGGCGTGACCTGCGAAATGGGGCGCTGCCCCCGCTCAGCACCGAGCACCCCTACGGGCGCTGGCTGGCCGCAAGGCCGGAGGGGCGATTTCGGCGCGGCCTCGGCTTCGGGGTGCTCGCCTTCGTCGCCCTGGCGCTGCCGGTCACCCTGGCGCTGGTCGCGCTCGACCTCGGCACTCTGACCAAGGGCGAATTCGTGACCTTCAAGGCCGTCTTCGCGATCGGCCTCGGCGCTCTCGTGACCCCGGTGATCGCGCTCTGCGCGATGACAGATCGGCCCTCGCCATGAAGGTCTGGGTTGATTGCACGGCGGCGGCGCACCCGCTGGTCCTGCGGCCGATCATCGAGCGCCTCGAGGCGCTCGGCCACAGCGTCGACGTGACCGCGCGCGAGTATGGGCAAACGCTGGGCATCCTCGATCGGCTCGCCATCCCATACACGCGGGTCGGGTCGCACGGTGGCGCGTCGTCCTTCGGCAAGGCCCGGGCCCTTGCCGGGCGCTCGAGCAGCCTCGCGCGGCGCGCCTGGGGCCAGCGCTATGACCTCGGGCTCGCACACGGGTCGGTCGACCTGGCGGCGGTCTGCGGGACACTCCGGATCCCCTCCATCCAGATGCAGGACTACGAGTTCGCCGGCCGCCAGCGACGGATCAGCTTCCGGGTCGCGCGGCGCGTGTTGGCGCCCGACGCGATACCGGTCGAGCGGCTGGCCGCCGTCGGCGCCCCGGAGCGCAAGTTGATTCGCTACCCCGGCCTGAAGGAGGATTACTACCTGGCCGGCTTCGAGCCCGACCCCGCGGTGCTGGACGAGCTGGACCTCGATCTCGACTCCGTGATCGTGGTGCTGCGCCCGCCGCCGGAGACCTCCGAGTATCACGAGGAAAATCCGCTCCACGAAGGCGTTCTCGACCGCCTGGCAGCTGAGCCGGATGTCCAGACGGTGGTCATCCCGCGAACCGATCGGCAGGGGCAGGCGATCCGCGGACGACGAACACCGAGCACCGAGCACCGAGCACCGAGTTTCGTTGTACCCGACCATGCCATCGACGCCCAAAGCCTGATCGCTTTCGCCGACCTCGTGGTCAGCGCCGGCGGAACGATGAACCGCGAGGCGGTCGCCCTCGGCACGCCCGTTTACACGACGTTCGCGGGTCGCATGGGCGGGGTCGACGAGAAGCTGATCTCCGAGGGGCGCCTGCGGGTGCTGGGCGATCCAGGCGAGATCGAGCTGCGCAAACGCGACTCGCCGCCAGGCGTGCGCCACCCACGCGACCCGGCGCTGCTGGTCGACGGAGTCCTCGGGGCCGTCGAGTAGTCTCGACCCGTCCCGCGTACCCAGCGCGCCGGTCCGGCGGGGACCTGGGGCCCTCGAAATGGCTGAGACATCCGACGCCGTTTTCGCCTTCCTCGTGGCCGCGGCCATCGCCTGGTTGCTGGTCCCGTTCACCGAGCGCATCGCGCGCCGGATCGGCGCCATCGACTACCCCAACGAGCGCTCCCTGCACGACCACCCGACGCCGAAGCTCTCCGGCGCCGCAATCCTGATCGGAGTGCTCGTCTCGGGAGCCCTGTTCCTGCCCGGCGATGGGGAAAGCCGGGCGATCCTCGGCGGCGCCGCGGTGATAGCGCTGGTCGGAGTGGTCGACGACGTGTTCGACCTCTCGGCGCCGGTGAAACTGATCGGCCAGGTCGGCGCCGCGCTGATCCCGGTCCTGGGCGGCGTCCGCGTCGATGCGGTCACGCTGCCGTTCATCGGTGGATTCGATCTCGACTGGGTTGCCTACCCGGCCACGGTGATCGGAATCGTCGCGGTGGTCAACGTGATCAATTTCACCGATGGCGTCGACGGGCTGGCGGCCGGCGTCTGCGCGATCTCGGCCGCAGCGCTGGCGATCATCGCCCTGTCGCTGGACCGCAACGCAGCCGGCGTGCTCGCGGCTTTGACCGCGGGAGGCGCGGTCGGCTTCCTGCGCCACGGCTTCCCGCCCGCATCGAGCTTCATGGGTGACACCGGGTCGAACCTGCTCGGGTACCTGCTGGCCACCGCCGCCGTGCAGGGGGCGTTGAAGACCAACGCGGTGGTCGCGCTCGCCTTCCCGCTCGTTGTGCTCGCGGTGCCGATCCTCGACGGCGGTTTTGTGATCGCGAAGCGGATCAAGTACCGCCAGCCGATCTACCAGGCCGACCGCTCGCACTTTCATCACCGCATGGCCGCCCTCGGCTTCTCCCAGCGGCGCACGCTCGCCTACATGTACGGCTGGACCCTGATCCTGGCCGCCCTTGCGCTCGCGCTGCGTTTCGTCCCCTACAGCGACAACCACGGGCACTTAAACGCCGGATGGACCGCGGTGATCCTCGTCTGCGGGCTGGCTGCACTGGCCGCCAGCATCTACCTGGTGGTGGTGCTGGAGATCCTCAAGCTGCGCCGCGAGCGCCTACGCCAGGTATTCGGCCTGCGCGAGGAGGCGGGCAGGCCCGCCCCCTCACCCGCGGAAGTCGATCGCGCCGTGGCCGAGGAGCTGGAGACCGGGAGCTTCCCCGCGATCGATCCGGAGACGGGGGAGTTCGAGGCCGTGCGCGAGCCCTAGTGGTGTTGGGCGGTGCCGTTAGGCGCCGCCACTGGCTCGTCAGGCGGCGCAGCCGCCGCAATTGTCGTTGGGCGGGGAAATCGGCGCTTCGGATATAGTCGGCCGGCCGCCCGAGCGCCGGGAGATTGCCGGAGCGACGACGGCTCTTCGTCCCTTTTCGTGCCCGAAACGACCGCAATTGCCAGGCCGTCCCCGTCGATATCCCGATGAATGCGCGTCCCCCGACAGGGGCCGACGCGGCGACCGCGGGCTGGCTTCTGATCGCCGCGATGCTCGTCTGTGCAGCGGTCGGGTTCGGGCTCGGATCGCTTTTCGGCCTCGCCGTCCCGCTCGGTCTCGGGGGGCTCTTCGTTGGGCTGGTCGTGGGGTTCTTCCTTGTCCACGCTCGCTATAGACGGATCTGACCGGATCGGCCCGAGCCGGCTCTCCGCGGCGCTTCGATTCGCGGACCTGGGCCTCCTCGTTGTCGCGCTCGTCGTCTTCCTTGTGGCCGGGTTCCCGATTCTCGGCTATGCGGTCGCGGCGGTTGCCTGGCTGGTGGCGCGCGGCATTCAGTTCGCCGCGGAGCGCCATGCCCGCAGCGCCCTCTCTCGCGGGAATCGCCGCTCGGCGCTCGGGGCAGTGGCCCTCGCGAGGTTGGGACGCGTCTGGTTGGTGGCGCTGGCGGTCCTGCTGGTGGGGGTGGCCGAGCGTGAGGCGGGGCTCGCCGCCGCGGTGCTTTCCGTCGCGTTGTTCACCGTGTACCTCGCCGGTCAGGGCATCGCACACGTGCTCTCCCCCGAGGGGGGTCGGCAATGAAAACCCGAACCAAGGTCTTGATCGGGCTCGGTGTGTACTTCGCCTTGATCATCCTGCTGCTGCTCGCCTTCGGCAACGCCGGCAAGAACGATGCATTCAAGCCCCAAGACGAGTTCAAGCTCGAGCCCTGGATTCCGATCAAGATCGGCGGCATCGACCTCAGCATCAACCGCTTCGTCTTCTACCTGCTGCTGGCCAGCGCGCTGACGATCTGGGTGATGGTGTGGATCTCACGCCGCATGCAGGAGAAGCCGAACCGGGTGCAGACGGCGGTCGAGGTCGCCTACGACCTAACCCGCAACAACATCGTCGGCACCAGCCTTGAGGGACAGTTGGCGGTCAAGTGGTTTCCGTTCGTCGCCACCCTGTTCTTCTTCATCTGGTTCTCGAACATCATCGGCTACCTGCCGCTGCCGACCCAAACGCAGGAGACGATCGACATCTTCGGGGTCGGGGTCCCCGCCTTCGCGATCTACGCCGCGACCGCCAACATCTCGATGCCCCTGGCGCTGACTCTGGTGGTCTGGATTACCTACAACGTGGAGGGGATCCGAGCCAAGGGGTTCATCCCGTATTTCAGGACCTGGCTGCCGGCCGGCCTGGAGGACATGAACCCGGTCGGCAAGGCGGCGATCTTCATGATCGAGGTGGTCTCGCACTTCGTGCGCTTGATCTCGCTCTCAGTGCGACTGTTCGCCAACGTCCTGGCCGGGCACCTGCTGCTGCTCTTCATGGGCGGTGGGCTTGCGGTCCTGCTCGGTCTCGCGGCCCTCGGCGCTCTCACCTTCCCGATGGCCTTCGCCTTCTTCATCTTCGAGCTGGGGCTTATCGCCACGCTTCAGGCGTTTATCTTCTCGATCCTCACCGCGATCTACATCGGCGGCGCGACCGCCGAAACTCATTAGAAAAGGAGCTGCAATGACCGATCTGATGCTTCCGCTTGCCCAGGCCGCCGACACCACCACCGCCGCCGGCATCACCAACGCCGGCAAGGCGATCGCGCTCGGTGTCGGCGCCGGCCTCGGCTCGATCGGCGCCGGGATAGGCATCGGCATCATCTTCGGCAAGGAGATCGAGTCGGTCGCCCGCCAGCCGGAGATGAAGGACGAGCTGCAGCAGATTCGCTGGCTGGGCTTCGCCCTCACCGAGGCCGTGGCCTTCTACACGTTCATCTTCGGACTCATCGCCTTCTTCCTGACGTCCACCCCGAAGTGACCGGATCTGCGCTCTAGCCGTGCTGCAGGTCGCTGACATAGGCGAATCGCTGGTGGTCGCCGCGAAGGACAGCGGGGGAAGCTTCTTGGTCTCTCCTGGCCTGGGGCTGATGATCTGGACCCTGCTGCTGTTCGGGATCACGATGTGGGTGCTGAGCAAGGTCGCCTTCCCGCGCATCCAGGAGGCGCTCGACAAGCGGGCGAACGCGATCCGGGAGAACATCGAGGCCTCCGAGCGCCAGCGCCAGGAGGCCGAGAAGCTGCTCGAGGAGTACCGCGAGCGCCTCACCGAGGCGCGCGAGCAGGCGGAGGACATCGTCGCGCGGGCGCGCAAGGCGGCAGACGTGTCGAAGTCAGAGGCGGCTGAGGAGGGCAAGCAGCGCCGCGAGGAGTTGGTCGCGGCCGCGCGCCGCGACATCGAGGCCGAGACGCGCCGCTCGCTGGAACGGATCCGCCAGGAGGTAGCCGACTTGACCGTGGTCGCGACCGAGAAGCTGACCCGCAAGACGCTCACCGGCGACGACCACAAGCGACTTGTCGAGGAGGCGCTCGCCGAGGTCGACTTCTCGGCCCTGAGCGCCGATCGCAACGGAGGCAGCTAGTGGAGGAGATCGCACGCGTCTACGCCGAGGCGCTGTTCGAGGTCGCCAAGGAGAAGGACAAGTTGGACCGCATCCACGACGAGCTGAACCAGTTCGCCGAGGCGGTGCAGGGAGACCGCGATCTTCAGATCTTCTTCTTCAGCCCCTACTTCTCCTCGGCCGAGAAGCGCGAGGGGATCGAGAGCGCCGTCAGCGGCGCCGACCCCAAGTTGCTGAACTTCCTCGAGTTGCTGGTCGAGAAGCACCGCATGCCGGTGATCTTCCGCATCCAGCGCCAGTTCGAGGATGCCTGGAAGGAGGAGAACCGGAAGCTCGACGTGACCGTGACCAGCGCCGTCGAGCTCGATCCCGAGGTGGTCAAGCGGGTGGGCTCGGAGATCGAGAAGCAGACCGGCCACAGCGTCGAGCTGGAGAGCACGGTGAACGAGGATCTTCTCGGCGGCATCGTGCTCCAGGTCGGCAACATGGTCCTGGACGCAAGCATCCGCAATCGCTTG
Source organism: Actinomycetota bacterium (assembly GCA_038040285.1). Classification (GTDB taxonomy): domain Bacteria; phylum Actinomycetota; class Thermoleophilia; order Solirubrobacterales; family 70-9; genus Mayfieldus. The sequence goes on along the minus strand of JBBPIN010000001.1, from coordinate 1,044 downwards.
GAGAAGCTTCGCAAGACCGTCGCCAGCGCGGCGTAAGGAGGAATAGCCACCCGATGGAAATCAAACCAGACGAGATAGCCAGCATCCTGCGCCAGCGGATCGAGGGCCTGGATGCGGGCAGCGCCGACCTCTCGGAGGTCGGCACCGTGCTCTCGGTCGGAGACGGAATCGCCCGCGTCCACGGTCTCGACAATTGCATGGCGCTCGAGATGCTCGAGCTGCCCCACGACGTGACCGGCCTGGCGCTCAACCTCGAACAGGACAACGTCGGGGTCGTGCTGTTCGGCGAGTGGGAGAAGATTGTCGAGGGCGACACCGTCAAACGAACCAGAGAGCTGCTGGATATTCCGGTCGGCGAGGAGCTGTTGGGCCGGATGGTCGATCCGCTCGGCCGTCCGCTCGACGATAAGGGCGAGATCAACGCCACCGAGAAGCGGCCGGCCGAGTTCAAGGCGCCCGGGGTCGTCGACCGCCAGCCGGTCAGCGAGCCCGTGCAGACGGGGCTGAAGGCGATCGACGGGATGATCCCGATCGGCCGCGGTCAGCGCGAGCTGATCATCGGCGACCGCCAGACCGGCAAGACGGCGATCACCCTCGACACGATCATCAACAACAAGGACAAGGACCTGGTCTGCATCTATGTCGCGATCGGCCAGCGGATGTCGACCGTGGTGCAGGTGATGGAGACCCTGGAGGAAAACGGCGCGATGGAGAACACGATCATCGTTGCCGCGCCCGCCGACGAGGCGGCGCCGATCAAGTACATCGCCCCCTACTCCGGATGCGCGATGGGAGAGCACTTCCTCTACAACGGCAAGGCGGCGCTGTGCGTGTACGACGACCTCACCAAGCACGCCTTCGCGTACCGTCAAATGTCGCTGCTGCTGCGCCGGCCCCCAGGCCGCGAGGCCTACCCGGGCGACGTGTTTTACCTGCACTCGCGATTGCTGGAGCGGGCGGTGAAGCTCTCCGACGAGCTCGGTGGCGGGTCGCTGACCGCGCTGCCGATCATCGAGACGCAGGCAAACGACGTCTCCGCCTACA